>CAZAYP010000003.1:100256-184479 GCA_964489425.1 uncultured Verrucomicrobiota bacterium
TCTTACCTCGTGTTCCTCCCCCTCCTTTTTTTTTTTTCCCCCCCCCCCCCCCCCCCCCCCCACGTTCAGACTTAGTTTTTCCGGAAATAGCAGGTGCCCTGACGCCGCGATCCGGGTATTTTCCGAATCTGGCGGACAAAGCCAGCTTCCCGCATGTCTTGGGCGTTGCCTCGGCTACGGGGGAGGGGCGACCATTCATTACCCATTTCCCCAACTCCTCTGGGGCTATCGTCCGCCTCCTGATGACAGCGAAGCCATACATTTCTATTGGGCGAAGGCGAGTCCTGCAGTCCTATGAAAACCATGTTGAGAAAGAATGCTGATAAATAACGAAGACGGGATAGCCGACCACCTTATGCGCCCCCCCTGGCTTTTTGTGGGTTTTGGAAGCGTAAAGAACCACCAAGCCATAGAGGATCGGGGAATAACAGCAACCCAGACGACACAACGCGCTAGACGCCTGTTTTAACAGCTTGCCACGGGCCAGGGTGGCTCGTGGATAGAGAAACATACCAAAACCAAAGGAGTAACAGGTATGAAGAAGTACAGCAAACCCAAAGTCGTGGCAGTGAATCGCCCAACCGGTAAATTTGCGGCGGGGTGCCCGACTTCGCGGACAGGAGCGGGTTGCAAAAAAGCCTGTGAAATCAGACAGTAAGAGCTGCAAAGTATAACCATACAACGAGCCCCCGGTGCGCTCGTGGGCCGGGGTTCTTGTTGTATACAGATAAGGAAGATATATATGAAGCAGATCAATCCATATATAACGATTGCCATTGGCTATGGTTGGGCGAAGGGGAATGTGCGTAGCGACAAAAGGTGGGCGGTGATGCGCAATTTTTGTTGGCAGATTCACTATCTTGCCAGCCGGCGATATATATTAGCTAATACAAGAATGACGTGGGACGATGAAGGAACGGACCAAGCAACGATTGGTTCCAATAAGAATTTTCGGAAGCTTTGTGATTCTGTGTGGCCAAAAGCATTTGCTGATTCTATGATCTATCGCATGTCGGTCAAACGGTTGCGAGCCTCCGTTGGATATTTTATATGGGATTCGATCACAGAGCGCTTGCGAGATGCTGATGTGTTGCTTTTCGACCTTACCCCAAGGGAGAGTGAAGGAATACCGGCTAATGTGCTCTTGGAGTTGGGCGTGGCCTTGGGAACCACGCCGTGCAAGCCCGTTTTCGCGGTGGTGGAGAATGTCAAACGTTTCCTTGATTCCCATTATTTCCCCAGCGATCTGCAGGGATTGTTGATCGGCGAAATACCCACGGACAAACCCGTTACAGATAATTCGTTGCGGATGCGGTTGATTGGAGAGGTGTTTAAGATAGCCGAACAACGATTGACAGTCACCCAGACGGGTTGCCGTTGAAATGCTGGCTCGACTTTGCGCCTCATCATTTGTCCGTAACTACTTAAATCATGGTTACATTGTAAACCAGCTTACCCGCCATGACCGGATATATGATGAATCCGGCTATATCTTTCTTCGTGCTTTGACTCGAGGTCCGCAATTGGTAGAGCATGTTATTGACAGTATTTGCGCGTCATTCGTGGATGCAGAGCGCGATGTGGTGGCCGCCGATGTTCAGGACTTTCTCAGTGATTTAGCGGGTGATTTGTTCATTGTTCTTGGCGAAACAGCAGCAAACCTCGATGAATCTGAACCAAGATTTAAATATCAGGGTCCTGGCGGCCCCATTAATTGGAAGGAACGTCCCGCTTCACTGAGAGCGCAGCAGGAGAATCGACAGGCATCTTCATCGGTTATGCTGCCAGGGCAGGATCGTGTCGGCCTGACGAATGATACCACCGGATTTTTCTTGCAAAGATATAGAACGACCCCTATATTATATAGCTTCCAGATCGAGATGACGACGAGTTGTAATGAACGCTGCCTGCATTGCTATATGCCACCGAATCGCCAGCAGCGGCATGCGGATACCGGTATGGTGCTTAATGTGATTCGGCAATTCGCAGCTATGGGCGGGGTGGACTGTGCTTTTTCGGGTGGCGAACCGATGCTGCATCCGGATTTTGCCAAATGTTTATTGGGTGCCCGCGAGCTAGATTTGATGATTAGCGTTTTATCTAATCTCACGGCGCTTGATGATAACATCTTGGCCATTTTGAAGGAAGTGAATGTAAGTGATATATCGGCAAGCGTTTACAGCACAATTCCAGAGGAGCACGATCATATAACGGGCGTATCTGGCTCGCACAAAAGAACCACGAAATCCATCATGCGCCTTATAGATGCTGCTATTCCAGTCCAAATATCATGCCCGACCATGCGGACTAATTACAGATCGTATCAGAATGTAGCGCGCTGGGCGAGTTCGCTAGGGTTGAAGTCGCAGACAGACTTTATCATCATGGCGCGTCACAATGGAAGCACCGACAATTTGGAGGAACGTTTAAACGCAGTGGAAACGGAGGAGTTGATTCGCTCCATGATTCATTCAGATCCGACGATTCGGGATATGCTTGAAAAGCCACCACTGGTTCGGTTGCCGGAACACGAAGATCCGGAAGCAGTGGTTTGTTCCGTTGGTATGCATAGTTTGAGCATGGCAGCAAATGGAACATGCTATCCATGTGCGGGGTGGCAATCTATGGTCATCGGAGACTTGCGGACAGAGCTGCTGGCAGACATTTGGCGGTCTTCGCCAGCACTGAACCGATTGCGCGGCATAAAGCGCAAATCTTTCCCAGACTGCTTGACCTGCAAGGATCGTGACTATTGCGCGATTTGTTTCGTTCGCAACGCCAACGAAGCTGGGGGCGATCCAATGGCCATAAACCCCCTTTTTTGCAAAGTGGCGGAGGCCAACCATCGCATTTTTGAAGAATATTGGGATAGCAAGGGGAAAAACAAGCAAGCGATGCCGCAAGTTGATGAACATTGACTGCTTTGTCGTTAAAGATCACGGCGATCTTAGAAGAAATACATGTTGACCGATGCGCAGATCCATAAAATAAGCGTCATCATTACTTGGATGCTGTTTATTGGCGGATTCTTTTTCCTGCTATTATTGAAGCGTACTGCGCCTGTGATGCTTTTCGTGCTCAAGTGGACCCTCATGATCCTTTCACCGCTAATCATTATAGGCGCGATAATCCTATTCATTATCGCCTGCGTTCTTTAAGGCGTTCCCGCTCCCGAGCATGCAAGTGATTCCTCATGGTTGGGCTCAAACAATCGGACGCAGGATGTATAACACGCAATCTGCGAAAAGTCGGGCCCCAGCGCTCGTTTCAACGACATTAGGCGCTTAAACATGTATGTCAGCAGGGAATACCGGGGGTAGAACAAGGCGGGAATGGGATAATCAGATCCGAACAACAGTCGGTTTGCGCCGTAGTCGCGTGCCAGGCGGCGGATGGCATGCAATGGCATGAAGGCGGTATCAACCCAGACATTCTGATGGCGCGCCAACATCGCCGCTGCCTGATCCGTGGGGCGGCCATGAGCCAGAATTACACGGACATCGGGATGCCGGGCGCATATCCAGTCGTAGCTGCCGGCCTCGCAATAGCGTTTCTCTCCCGTGTGCAGCAGGATGGGGCAGTCTCTTTCCTGCGCAAGGGAAAAGATGCGTTGCAAACCGCGGCCGCGCGGCCGCCAGCCGTTATGCCCATGGATTTTTATGCCGGCCCAGGGCATGACCCAATAGCGCTTGAGATTGGGCGAGCGGCGGAGCATTTCCGGCGTGACCCAAAGCAATGGCCAAACCCGGTTGCCGGCCAATTCCAGCAGGGTCTCCATTTCAATGCGCACATCTCTAAACGGCTTGGCGGGGGTAGAAGTCGAGGAGCATGCCCATCGATGGAAGCCGAGCGCGAGCATGTCGGTCGCCACGGTCCGAGGAGAAAAGAATCGATCGCAGAACCAGCCGACATGCACATGGACATCGCAAATCTTCTGGCGCCGGACAGTTTCTGTTTCTGCGTTGTGCGTCATGGATCAGCAGGTGCCATGGGCCAGCAGGGCCACGCGTTCGCCCTTTTGAAAGCGCGCATTGTATTCGCGGCAGGCGTCGGGCGTTTTCAGGAACAGGACTTCCCGGATGCCTTTTTTATGAATCTGCTGCGGCAGGCGTTTCTGATACTCCAGCATGGCGGAGTGCCCCGTGCCAACAACCAGCACATCAAGGCCGGCGTCGAACACCCCGCTGATCTGGTCCAAGGACAACTTGCGGTCGTGGCCTTTGGGCAAGGGCCACTCCGTTACCATGGTGCCGATAACGCGGATATTTTTCCCGGCGCCCTTCTTGCCATCCAGAAAAACGGAGTGTTCCTGGCCATTGATGACGTATTTGCCCCATTCGCAAGCTTGAATTGGGTAGTCTTGGGCCGTGGTCATAGGGGCCTGCTCATCTCAGCTTTTCCCCGACCCTATAAGCCGTACGTGGTTCCCTAACCTGGAACCCGATCTGCTTGCGCGGCGGTGCTGGCGGCGGGAGCAGCAGTGGCCGGATTTTCTGGTACAGATCGCGCAAAGCTGTGTCGTGGCCTATCAGCGTCTTCTCAATGTCCGTCAAACGTTTATCCAGTTCCGCGTGGCTCAGCAGGTGCTCGCGCATCCTGACAAACGCCCGGACGACAAAGACGCTCATTTGAACGGCCTGCGAGCTGTTCAAGACGTTGGCAGCCATGATCGCGCCGTGCTCGGTGAAGGCATAAGGAGGATAGCGCGGATCGCGGTGCCTTGACGAACTGGTCGCAATTTGCGACCGGTTGGAGTCAGCGCCCTGCCCAGCAGTGAGATGCGAATGCGCGGCCGAAACTTGCTGCCGCAGATCGGCAACTTCATGTGGCGTCAGTTGAAACATGAAATCAGGCGGAAACCGTTCCGCATTACGGCGGACCTGCTCATTCAATCGCTTGGTTGGAACGCCATAGATGCGGGCAAGGTCCGCATCCAAAATCACCTTGATCCTCCGTACGGTCAGGATAATGGGCTCGATGCCCGGCACAAGTTCCACACTGGATTCAGTCACCACATCCACCTCCCTTTCCCACGCTAGCGAACCGTACTCGGGTAACCGGTCACCGTTTGCGCGCGAGCAATTCGGCCAAGCCCAGGATCGCCAGCAGCAGGGCAAACCCAAAGGTCAAAAGCGGGAGCAAGCCCCAGCCCGCTTGCCGGGTCACCGCGGCGCCGGTCAGGATGAAGATGACGGCCAGGGCCAGGAACGTGAGGCCGCGCATCCGCGCCGCGCCGGCGCCGCCGCCGGGCGCATCGTCATCGCGGTGCAGGATCTTGTGGAGATTTTGGCGGATGGTGGTGCCTTCGACCACCGGGCGCATGGGGTGGGGCCGCAGGTCCGGGGTCAGCGTCGTGCCGGCCTCCGCGGGGTCCGCGCTCCCGACAGCGGCCGCCGGGTTCAGCGGCGGCAGTTCGTGCTCCGGAACCGGCTCCAGTTCCTCGAGGATCGGCTCGCGATCGTACGCGGCGGCCGGGATCGGTTCCAGCAGGAGTTCGGCGGGCGCAGGGTCCTCGGCCGGGCCCGGTTCACGGGTGGCCGCCGGCAGTTCGTCGGGAGCCGCGGCCTCGTCGAGGTGCGGCACCCAACTCTCCTCGCGGCAGGCCTGGCACACCACGGTTTCCCCCTGCATGGACGCGGGCGCGGTCATGTCCGCGCGGCAGGCCGGGCACGCGAAGCGGAGGTCCGGCGGCGGCACCTCGATCGCGCTGCCACACCCGGGGCAGTCCAGCATCAGGCCGACCCCGTCTTCTTCAACCACCACGCGGCGCGCGCACGCCGCGCACTTGAAATATACGTCTGCCATGTGTCGCTCACCGGCCGGCGTTCATGGTCCGGCCGCGCGTACCATGCGGTTTTTTGGCCTTGATGTCAACTGCGGGCGCGGCTAGCGTTGGGCCATGGAAACCCGGTGTCCGTTCTGCGCGCCCGACCCCGGCCGCCTGCTGGCCGCGGAAGGCAACTGCGTGGCCATCCGGGACGGATTCCCCGTGGTGCCGGGCCACCTGCTGCTGATTCCCCGGCGCCACGTCGCCTCGTTCCGGGACCTGGAGCCGGCCGAATGGCAGGCCTTGCTGGCCCTGGCGCAGCGGTTGGCCCGCGCGGCGCAGGCGCAGGACCCGGCCATCCTGGGCTTCAACTTCGGGATCAACGACGGCGCCGCGGCCGGCCAGACCATCCCCCATGTCCACGCCCACCTGATCCCGCGCCGGGCCGGCGACGTGCCGGATCCGCGCGGCGGGGTGCGCGGCGTGATCCCTGGCCGGGCCTTGTACCCCGACATGCCGCCATGCGTTTAATCTTTTTCGCGTTTGAACTGCCGCACCTGGCGTGATAGTTTCGTAATCACTATGAAACCAATGATATGGCGTGAACTGCGAACGTTAGCCATGGCGGGGGTGGCCTTGGCCGCAACCGGGTCGGCCGTGTGTGCCGGCCCCGACCGGGCGGCAGCCGACCGCGACGCGGACAGCTCCCTGCCCCGCCTGGACGCCCCGGAACAGGTGTATCTCCAGCCGGAAGACCTGCAGCCGGTCACCAGCCCCCTGCGCATCGCCAGCTACAACCTCGAAAACTTCACCGACGGCAGCTGGGATGGCCCCGACCGGACCCGGGCGGACCTGAAGCGCCAGACCCATGGAGCCGCCGAGATCATCGCCGGCATCGCGCCCGACATTATCGTGATGCAGGAGATTGAAAACCGGCGGTCCCTGGAGCGCCTCAATCGCGCGTTCAAGACGCCGTTCCCCGCAGTGTACGTCACCAAGTTCGCGCCCCGCAGGAAGGACAGCGAAGTCATGAACGTGGCCGTGATGAGCCGGGTGCCGCTGGCCGCGTTGCGCGAGTTCGATTTCGAGGTCATTGAAGAACAAGACGCGCCGCCGCGCGGCGTGCTGAGCTTCATCGTCGTGCTCGAACCGCGCCATCTCCTGCTCGTCTACGCGGTGCATTTGAAATCCAACGTCGGGCCGCGCCGGAGCAACGTGGCGCAGCGCCAGAAGGCGCTCAACGTCATCCGCGAAGATGTGCGCAACATCACGGCCAAGTATGCCGCCGCCGGCATCGATTTCGAGGTCTTGATCATGGGCGACATGAACACGGACCCCACGGCCAAGCGCTTTGCCGACGATGACTCCCTGCGGCCGCTGGCGGATTTCGTGGACCTGTGGGCTGGGATCCCGCTGAGCGAGCGGATCACCATGCCCAGCCGCGAGGGGGACGAGTTCAACGACCGCCCGCCCACCACGTTTGACCGCGCGTTCTGCTCGACCAGCCTGCAGGAAGAGCCCTGGGTGGTGGTGCGCCCCTACCGGGTCAAGCAAGGGGTAGACGTGCGCCACGCCTGGGCCGATCCGGGCTCCTCGATCTATGCCATCTCCGACCACTACCCCATTTACGTGGACCTCTACCTCAAGGCGCCGGCGCCGGAACCGCCTCCCTGACGCGGCCCGGAATGGATGTACTGAACGCCGCCGTGGAACCTTCCGGCATAGCTGAACGCCTGGCGCTCATCCGCGAGCGCATGGCGGCGGCCTGCGCGCGCGCCGGCCGCCACGCCGAAGCGGTCACCCTCGTGGCGGTCTCGAAAACCCATCCCCCGGAGGCGATTCGCGCCGCAGCCGAAAGCGGCATCCGGGTTTTCGGAGAGAGCCGCGTGCAGGAAGCCGCAGCCAAGATCCCCCGGTGCCCGGGCGGGTTGAAATGGCACCTGGTCGGCCACCTGCAGAGCAACAAGATTCGCCGGGCCGTCACGCTGTTCGACATGATCCATTCCGTGGACTCCGCGGCGCTGCTCGGCCAGGTGCAGGCGGCCTGCGCCGACGCCGGCAAAACCCTGCCGGTGCTGCTGGAGATCAACGTCGCCGGCGAGGCGTCCAAGTGTGGCATGGGGCCCGCGGAGCTCCCGGCCGCGCTCGATGCCGCGCGCCGGTGCCCGAACCTTGACGTGCTCGGGCTCATGACCCTGCCGCCATGGGCCGAGGACCCGGAACGCGCCCGCCTGTGGTTCCGCGCGCTGCGCGCGCTGCGCGACCGCGCCGGCCGCGAGTGGGATTTCCCGCTGACCGAACTGTCCATGGGCATGTCGCACGATTTTGAGATCGCCATCGAGGAAGGCGCCACCTACATCCGCGTGGGCACGGACCTGTTTGGCGCGCGCGAAAGGCCGGCCGCATGAGCTTGGAGCTGGCTGCCGCCCGCTTGGCGTTCCTGGGCGCGGGCAACATGGCCGAGGCCCTGGTCAAGGGCCTGGTCACCCGCCGGGTGATGCCCCCGGCCGGGATCGTGGTCGCGGATGTCCGCGAAGAGCGGCGGCGGCATTTCCAGGAGGAGTACGGCACGGACGCGGCGCCGGACAACCCCGCGGCCGTGCGCGACGCCGACGTGGTGGTGCTGGCGGTCAAGCCACAGGATTTCGCCGCGGTGATCGCGGAGGTCAGCGACCTGGTCCGGCCGGCCCGGCCGCTGGTCGTCAGCATCGCGGCCGGCATCACCACCCACTGGCTGGAAGCGCGGCTTCCAGCCGGCGCGCGCGTGGTGCGGACCATGCCCAACACCCCGGCGCTGGTCGGCGCGGGCGCCGCGGCCCTGTGCGCCGGGCAGGCCGCCACGCCGGAAGACCTGGCCGTGGTGCAGCAACTGCTGGAAGCCGTGGGCATCGCGGCCATCGTGCCGGAAAAAGACATGGACATGGTGACGGCCCTCAGCGGCAGCGGCCCGGCCTACGTATTTTACCTGATGGAATCCATGATGACGGCCGCGCGGCACGCCGGCCTGGCCATGGACGTGGCGCGCAACCTGGTGGTGGCCACGATCCGCGGTTCCGCCCAGCTCTGCGCGGAGTCCGGCCTGCCGCCCGAGCATCTCCGCGCGCGGGTCACGTCCAAGGGCGGCACCACCGAGGCCGCGTTCAGCGTGCTGCAAGACCGGCAGGTGCACGAGGCGTTCCTGGAAGCGTTCGAGCGCGCCCGGCAGCGCGCGCACGAGCTCGCCAAATCCTGAGGCAAGCAATAATCCGCATGGCCGCCCACTCATCCAAAAAACTCCGCGCGCGCACCGCCACAACCCGCGCGGGTCGGCGCAAGCCCTCCCGGGACGATGGCGCCGCGCGTCCCGCCGGCGGCTGGCGGCGCGCCGCCACGACGCTCGCGGTCCTGCTGGCCACGCTGGCCATCCTGTGGGCGGCGGCCCACGCCATCGTGCGCACCGCCGGGTTCCGCGAGATCGTGCGCGAGCGCCTGGCCGGGCGCCTGGGCGTGCCGGTCAGGATCGGGAACCTGGCCTTGGACCGCCACGGCCGCCTGCACGCGCGCGATGTGCGCCTGGGCCCGACCAACCAGGCCGGCGGGTTGGTGGCGGATCGGCTGCAGTTCGCCTGGGCCGGCCAGGACCAGCGGAACCTGGAGATCGACGGGGCCACCCTGACGCTCCAACGGAACGCCGCCGGCGAGTGGGAACCGCGCCAGGCCGCACCCTTGGCCATGGCCCTGGCGCGCTGGGGCCGGTTTGCGCCCGAGGTGGAGCCGCCGGCCGCCGCGCCCGACAAAACGCCGGCCGATAAAACCCGGCTCGCCACGACCAACGCGGCCGCGGCCACCGCGGACCAACCACCGGACGCGTGGCGGAGCATGGGCCTGGCGCTCACCCATGGCACCATCCGCTGGCTGGATGCTGCCGGCACCCCGCTGGCCGTGGCCGCCGGCCTCAGGGTGCAATACACGCCGCTGGTGGTGCCCGGCCGCCACATCGCCCACTGCCTGGTGCAAGCCGATGAAATCACCATGCCGCACGACCGGCGCCTGACCAACCTGGTCCTCGAGTTGCTGTCCACCGGCGACCGGCACATGCTGCTGGGATTTCAAGTGCAGGGGCAACCGGGGCCCGCCAAGGGGCCGGGCACGCTGCCGGCCGCGCCGTAGCGCCGGCGGCGGAACTCAGTCGGCCGCCGGCAGGCTGCGGGCGGCGAAGAGCGGCTGGAGCTGGACCCACAGGTCGTCCAGCATCTGCGGGATGACCTTCACCTCGCCCACCACGGCCATGAAGTTGGTATCGCCGCCCCAGCGCGGCACCAGGTGCATGTGGACGTGGTCCTTGAGCCCGGCGCCAGCCACGGCCCCCAGGTTGATCCCGCTGTTGAAGCCTTCGGGCCGCATGGCCTCGCGCAGGCAGCCCACCGCGATGGCCAGCCAGTCCATCATCTCGGCGCGCTCTTCCCGGGTCAGGTCGGCCACGTCCGCCACGTGCCGGTAGGGCGCGATCATCAGGTGGCCGTTGTTGTACGGGTAACGGTTCATGACCACGCCGCACAGGCGCCCGCGCCGCAGGACCAGGTGTTCGCGGTCAGCGTGGGCGGCAAAGAGGTCGCACAGGAAACAACCGGGGCCGGGCTTGGAATCCATGATGTATGCCATGCGCCAGGGCGCCCACATCCGCTGCATCGTCAGCGCTCCTACTCGATCACCCACAGGCCGTACGGATCCCGGCGGGAGATTTTGCGTTCCTTGCCGATGATCGTATAGGAATCATCGTTCAGGATCACGATGCTCTCGTAATATTTTTTGTACACCGTCACCAGGCCGGCCGCAGAGTTGGTGAGATGCGCGCCGCCGATGACCAACAGGCTTTCCTCGCCCCCGGGTTGCTCGTCCACGACATCGATGCGCTGCAGGCGCTGCTTGTCGAGCACGAGGATGCCGTTGGTGTTGACCACGCACCGCGGGTCATACGCGGTCGGTGAATTGCGCCGATCCGGCTCGCTGGTTTTGAAGGTAACTTCCTGCCAATCAGATTGCGGCATGGCTTCCGCCCGGCCGTCCGGACACGACCACGCCAGCAACGTCCCGACCAGCGCCCCAGTTCTCAATATGCCGCAAAAAGCCATAACAGATTGAATTACTAAGGCTTGAAGCGCCGGACTGCGACCCCAAAGATCGGCATGTGAATGAGAAAATAAACCCGCCTCGGCGCAGGCCCCATATCTGGTGCGCCGTTACGCCAAAAATCACAATATATGGGATAATCCGCAAGCAGCGGGGCCGCGTGCTGCGCAGGCCCGGCGGGCGCGGTGGGGGCGCGGATTTGCAACCGGGGTGATTACTTTGTTGCCAGCGAGCTGTTCGGCAGTGCCCGCCACGCCGAAAATATATTGCCACAGGCTATTGACTATATGCGCCTTTGCGCATATGTTCAGGGATATGAACTATCAACAAGCGAAAATCCGGGCCGACATATTGAAGGCACTGGCGCACCCGATTCGGGTCATGTTGGTGGCGGCTTTGGCCAAGGACGACCAGTGTGTCCAGGAACTCAACAAACTCGCAGAGGTGGACCAGTCCAATATTTCCCGCCACCTGGCGCAGCTCAAGCGCGCGGGCATCGTCACCGAACGCAAGCAGGGCCAAAAAGTGATTCATCACCTGGAGTGCCCCTGCATCCTGCGGGCTTTTGAATGCTCGGTCGAGGTGCTGCGTTCGGTGAGCGCGCGGCAGAAGAAAGCCATCCAGGGAGGCGGCTGGTGAAAAAGGAAGCCAAGGTATTCCTCTTGTTGATGGCCGGATTCCTCGTGGCCTATTTTCTGCCCGTGGACTCCTCGCGGTTCCAGGGCGCGGTGCTGGAAGCCCTGCGCCTGGTCAAATGGTATGCACAGGAACACGTCCTGTTGTGCCTGGTGCCCGCGTTTTTCATTGCCGGGGCCATCGGGGTGTTCATCAGCCAGAATGCCGTGATGAAGTACTTTGGCCCCAAGGCCAACAAGCTGCTTTCCTACGGGGTGGCGTCCGTATCAGGAACCATCCTGGCTGTTTGTTCCTGCACGGTGCTGCCGATTTTCGGCGGCATCTATATGCGCGGGGCCGGCCTGGGGCCGGCGATCGCGTTTCTCTATTCCGGCCCGGCGATCAATGTGTTGGCCATTGTAATGACCGCGCGGGTTCTGGGCGCGCCCCTGGGCATTGCCCGCGCGGTTGGCGCGGTGGTGTTCAGCGTGGCGATCGGGGCGCTCATGCATCTGATCTTCCTGAAAGAGGAACGCGCCAAGGCGGCGCAGGCGCCGGATGTGTACATCGAGGCGGATGACAAGCCGCCGCGGCCACTCTGGCAGACTGCGCTCTACTTTTTCAGCATGGCGGCGGTGCTGGTGTTTGCCAACTGGGCCAAGCCGGAGGAATCCAGCGGGGCTTGGCATGCGGTCTATGCAGCCAAATGGTGGATCACCGCCGGGTTTGGGCTGCTTACCGCCTTGGCGCTGTGGCGGTTCATGGGGGTGAAGCTTTGGCATTTGATCGCTTCGGCCATTTTTGTCGGATTGGTCGCGGCGGCCTTTCCCACCTACCCAGTGGCCCCGTTCACCGCCGGTGCCGTGGCGCTATCGGTGCTGCTGTTCTTCAACACGCAGGAGATGCAAGACTGGCGGGACCAGACGTGGGGATTTGCGAAGCAAATCACGCCCTTGTTGCTGGGCGGCGTGCTGGCCGCGGGCTTCTTTCTGGGTGGCCCGGAATCCAAGGATGCGGGGATCGTACCGAGCCGGTGGATTCAAGCTTTGGTGGGCGACTCGCCGGCTGTTTTCTGGAGCTATGCCGGCGGCGATCCGGCGGTGATTCCCGCCTGGCTGGACTTTCTCTGGCCGTTATGGACCAACTTTTTTGCCGCCCTCACCGGCGCGCTGATGTATTTCGCCACCCTGACCGAAGTGCCGATTCTGCGGGGCCTCATGGACAGCGGCATGGGCCAGGGGCCGGCGCTGGCGCTGCTGCTGGCGGGTCCCGCCTTGTCGCTGCCCAGCATGCTGGTCATCAACTCGATTCTCGGGCCGAAAAAAACCTTAACGTACGTCATGCTGGTGGTCGTGATGGCCACCCTGTCCGGCATGATGTTTGGCGCCTGGATGGGCCGGTAGGACAGAAGCATCATGTCGGACCACGGCCACAACCATCGCGGAGCGGGCGGCAGCGCCCGGGCGCTAGGCCTCGCCGCGGCCTTAACCGGCGGGATGATGCTGGCCGAGTTTGTCGGCGGTTGGTGGACCAACAGCCTGGCGTTGATTTCGGACGCCGGCCACATGTTGACGGATGTCGGGGCGCTGCTGGTCAGCCTGTGGGCGTTGAAGATCGCCCAGACGCCGGCCGACGCGCAACGGACCTTCGGCATGCAACGCATGGAAATCATCGCCGCCCTGTTCAATGGCGTGATGCTGCTGGCGCTCTGCGCTTTCATCGTTTACGAGGCCGTGCCCCGGCTTTTTCATCCCGAGCCCATCCAGAGCATGGGCATGGTGGCCGTGGCCTTTGCGGGGTTGTGGGTGAATGTGGCGGGCTTTCTTCTGCTGCGCAAGCACGGCGGCGAAAGCCTGAATATCCGGGGGGCCTTGCTGCATGTGCTGGGCGATCTGCTCTCCTCGGTGGCCGTGTTGGCCGGCGGTTTGTTCGTCTGGTGGTTGAATTGGAACTGGATCGATCCGCTGCTCAGCCTGCTGATTGCGGCGGTGATTTTACATGGTGCGTACCGTGTCACCCGCGAGGCGCTGGGCATCCTGCTGGAATTTGCTCCGGTCCATGTGCAATCTGCCGACGTAGAAAAGATGTTGCTCGCCCAACCGGGCGTGCGGGGAGTTCATCATCTTCACATCTGGTCCTTATCCAGCCGCCTGCACGCGCTCAGCGCGCATTTGCTCGTCGACGACCGGCGCATCAGCGAAACATCGTCGCTCTTGCAAGCCTTGCGGCATCAGCTTCGGGATACCTATCACATCCGCCACGCGACGTTTCAGTTGGAACATGAAGCATGCAACGATTCCACGTGTAACGAACCCAACGGGAAGGAGTAACCCATGAAGAAAATCCAGATCCTGGGCACCGGGTGCCCCAAGTGCAAAACGCTGTTGGCCAATACCGAAACAGCGGTCAAGGCGTTGAGCATGGAGGCGCAGATCGAAAAAGTGGAGAAGATCGCGGACATCATGAAGTTTGGCGTGATGACCACGCCCGCGCTGGTGGTGGATGGCATAGTCAAAAGCGCGGGGAAAGTGCTGAGTGTTGAGGACGTGAAGCAGCATCTTGTCCAAGTTGGTTAGCCGATGAAAAACTATAAATTATTTGTGGTTGTAGCCTTGGCGGCCGCGGTTGCCGCGGCCCTTGTGATCAAGGAATCCAGGCAAACCCGGCAAGACGCGGGCACGCAAGAGCCCGTTGCCGCCCCAACCCAGGGATTGCCCCGGCTGGTGGATTTGGGCGCCGACAAATGTATCCCGTGCAAAATGATGGCGCCGATCCTTGAGGAATTGAAGAAAACCCAGGCCGGCAAACTGGATGTTGAGTTCATTGATGTCTGGAAGAATCCCAGCGCCGGCGAGCAATATGGCATCCGCGTTATTCCAACCCAGATATTCTACGCTGCAGACGGCAAGGAACTGTTCCGCCATGAGGGTTTCTTCTCCAAGGAGGATATCCTTGTGAAATGGAAGGAGTTCGGGGTTGTTTTGCCGCCAGGAACTGCGCCATGATGCAGGAACTGTTCACGAGCCTGACCCATGCCGTCGAGGGCTCGCCGCTGATCGCGCTGGGCGCAGCGTTGGCTTGGGGCATCCTGAGCATCCTGCTTAGCCCATGCCACCTGGCCAGCATCCCGCTGATCGTCGGGTTCATCGATGAGCAGGGCCACATTACGACCCGCCGGGCGTTCACCATCTCGCTGCTGTTCTCCCTTGGCATCCTGATCACCATTGGGGTCATCGGCGCGCTGACCGCCATGGCCGGGCGCATGATGGGCGATGTGGGGCCGTACGTGAACTATGGAGTCGCCATGCTCTTCTTTATTGTTGGCCTGCACTTGCTGGGCGTGATCCCCATGCCTTGGTCAGGGCCGGGCCAGGTCGGGATGAAGCGGAAAGGTTACCTGGCGGCGTTCCTGATGGGTCTGATTTTCGGCGTGGCCCTGGGGCCTTGCACCTTCGCCTATATGGCGCCGATGCTCGCGGTGACGTTCAAGGTCGCGGCCACGAATCTACTGTATGGCATCCTGTTGCTGGCGGTCTATGGCGTCGGGCATTGCGGCGTGATCGTGCTGGCCGGCACCTCGACGGAACTGGTCGAGCACTATCTCAAGTGGAACGAAGCATCCAAGGGCGCGCTTATCCTTAAGAAAATCTGCGGCGTGCTGGTTCTGCTGGGAGGGATCTGGCTCATTTATACGGCGCCGTAATGAAATTCGACTTCTCCAGGATGAGATCCTGCGCAGGCAGGATGCTCAACCGTAACGCCGGCCATTGCCCCCGCGGTCAATTTATTTGCGCATTTTATCTTGCTTGGGCCGATCGGATTATGTGCATATTTCGTTATATGACGAATAAACGGAGATTTTGATGAAGATGGCCCTGCAAATTTTCAGCGTGCTATCGGACGGCAGCCGATTGCGTTTGCTCTATGCCTTGCGGCATGGCGAGTTGTGTGTCTGCCAATTGATCGAGTTGATGGAGCTGGCTCCCTCCACGGTGTCGAAACACCTTTCGCTGCTCCGCGCCGCCGGGCTGGTGGATTCCCGAAAAAAGGGGCGCTGGGTATATTACCGGCTGGCTGACCAGTCTGATCTTCCGGTTATTGGCGAAGAGGCCGCCCCGCTTTTCCAATCCCTTGCGAAAGCCGCAGCGATCCGTGCGGACGACAAGCGTCTGCGGCAAATATGCCGTGAAGATCCGGAAGTGCTGTGCCGCCGATCATTAACAAAGCCACTACGACAAGGAAACAAAAGAGAGCGCTAATGAGCACCAACAATGCAGACAACGCCCCTGCCGATAATGAGGGGGCCTTGAAGTCAGAGTCGTCAACATGCTGCGAACCAAGCTGTGGTTGTCATGCCACGGGACCGGCCCCGCGCTATCGCTGGATCATTGGCGTTATCGTACTGGTAGCGGCAGGTGTCCTTGTCGCTCGAGCCGTGGTTAAGAACGGGGGTGCTGCACCGGTATCACCGGCGGCAGGTTTTTCGGCTGGACTCTCACCAGCAGCGCCGGCACCACCCGCGCAGGGAACACCCCCGCAGAGCAAGGTAATCCAAGCGCTCTCCGATTTGAATACGGTAGCGGTCAATTCCGATGCGGTTTTCGTATTCATCCCGGGCAAGGATACCAGCACGGAGAAAGACGTGATGCTGGAAATTCAAAATGCCGCACGAGCCATTGAAACCCGCGCGGGCAATAATATCGGGCTTTTCACGCTGAAATTGGACTCGCCGGATTATGCCCAGATCATGTCCCAAGTTACCCCGCCGGGGGTGCTGGCATTGGTCAAAGGTCGTGGGATGAATGCGGTATCCGGAGATATTACCGAGGCTAAGTTAGTCCAGGCTTTCGTGAGCGCGGCCAGCGCAGGCGGAGGGTGCGGCCCGGCCGCCAGCTCTGGCTGCTGCCCGAGGTAGCAAGGCCATGCTGAACCAGATTACCGAAGCGCTGCAGGCGGCCAGCATGGGGCCAACCGCTTTGCCGCTCGCGTTCCTGCTGGGTCTGGTTAGTGCCGTGGCGAGCGCTTGTTGCACCCTGCCAGCCACGGGGATGTTGGTAGCCTATTCCGGTACGCGGCAGGATATGGATCAGCGCGCCGCCTTAACCTCCGCGATCTGCTTTCTGATCGGCACAACGACGGCTTTGATTATCCTGGGGCTCGTAGCCGGATTTATCGGGCAGACCGCGCAATCGTTTCTGGGCCGATATTGGAGGGTATTTGCCGGGGCGGCCGCGATTATTTTAGGGTTGGCGGCATTGAAACTGCTGCCGTTCCACCTGCCCCAATGGAATCGGGGCGCGGGAACCTCAACGGCCGGTGGCGGGAAATTAAGCGCAGCACTGGTGGGCATGTTGCTGGGTGGGGGGGTGGCCGCCTGTTCACTGCCGTGTAATCCCGGCATATTCATTGTGATCGGCGCCAGCATACTGATGGGCCGTGTCCTATGGGGCGCGGCTTTGATGGCTGCGTTCGCAATCGGGTTCAGCCTGCCACTGGCGGCCATCATTTTCGGCGTGTCGTTTGGGAAGGCCTCCGTCAAGGCGCAAAAAGCTGAGGCGGCGATTCGCATGATCGCCGGCCTTCTGCTGGTGGGCGCCGGGTTTTATCTATTGGCGAGTTAGGGAAATAATGGGAACAAGCTGGGAATTGCCGGATGACAAAGCCTGATAAGCTAAGAGTTCTCTTCCTCTGCACAGGCAATTCGTGCCGAAGCCAGATGGCCGAAGGTTGGGCGCGGCATCTGAAGGGCGACGTCATCCAGGCGTATTCCGCAGGCCTCGAAGTGCACGGGCTCAATCCCAACGCGGTCAAGGTCATGGCTGAGGCGGGGGTGGATATTTCCCAGCATCGCTCAAAGCAGGTCCCATCGCTTGCGAACGTGGGTTTCGACTACGTCGTGACCGTCTGCGACAACGCGCACGAAACATGTCCACTATTTCCAGGCACAACCAAGGTGTTCCACATGGGGTTTGACGATCCCCCGCGCTTAGCGAAAACGGCCAAGACCGAGGAGGAGGCGCTTGCGCATTACCGCCGGGTGCGCGATGAAATCCGTGCATTGGTTGAAAAAATGCCTGATATTTTGCTGACTTCTAACGCCAGCGTGGGCAACCACCATGAACATCAAAGGGAAAGGCCGATTATGATGGAATCACAACAAGACAAGGTCCGGGAACAGGTTCGTCAGCGCTATGCCGGGATTGCCAAAGCCGGCGGCAGTTGTTGCGGAGGCGGCGGATGTTGTACCCCGGCCCCATCGACCGATCCGGGTGCGTCGGCAAAGATTGGATACGATCCCGCGGATATGGCGGCCGCTCCGGAAGGGGCGAATATGGGGCTGGGGTGTGGGAATCCTCAAGCCATTGCCAGCCTTAAGCCGGGCGAAACCGTGGTGGATTTGGGAAGTGGCGGCGGGTTCGACTGTTTCTTGGCGGCCAACAAGGTGGGTCCTGCCGGTCGTGTCATCGGCATTGATATGACTCCCGAGATGGTCAGCAAAGCGCGCGCTAACGCCCTGAAGGGCGGCTATCGCAACGTCGAGTTTCGGCTAGGAGAGATCGAGCATTTACCGATGGCGGATGGAACGGCCGATGTGCTTATTTCCAACTGCGTCATCAATCTTTCTCCGGACAAGGCCCAAACGTATGCCGACGCTTATCGGGTCTTGCGTGCGGGTGGACGTTTGGCCATTTCGGATGTGGTGGCGATACGCGATATTCCTGCCGACATTAAAAGCAATCTGGACTCCTTCAGCGGTTGCGTCGCCGGCGCCGCGCAGGTTGCGGAGATCGAAAAGATGCTGCATGCCGTCGGTTTCGTGGATGTACACGTGTCAGTCCAAGAGGATAGCCGGCATTTTATCAAGGATTGGTTCCCGGGAAGCGGCGCGGAAAAATATGTCCGGTCCGCGTCCATTACAGCACGTAAATAAACATACCCCGGCTTGGCCGGTTGCTGGCCGCATAATGGCCATTCGGGGGACAAGGTGGTCGTGTTTCACACCATGGAGATAATGGAAAGGAGCGGGTGATGAATCAAACCGGGGAACGCAAGCTGACCAACGTGTTCGAGCGTTACCTGACCGTCTGGGTGGCGCTATGCATCGTCGCCGGAATTGCGCTCGGCAAGGTGGCGCCGGGCATGGCCAAGACGCTCGACGGCCTCTCGGTTTTCGTGAACGGCGCGCCGGTGGTGTCCATCCCGATTGCGATCTGCCTCTTCTTCATGATGTATCCCATCATGGTGAAGATCGATTTTGCCTCCGTGGTGAAAGCCGGCCGGAGCGGCAAGCCGGTCTGGTTGACGCTGTTTGTGAATTGGGCCATTAAACCCTTCACCATGTATGCGATCGCCCTATTGTTCCTTGGCTTTTTGTTCCGGGGGCTGATCGGCGCCGAGGCCACCGACCTGGTTAAGATGCCGTTCGGTTTGGACCTCGCTGTGGGCGCCACGCACGGCGCGGGCACGGTGGTCATGCACGCCGGCGTCAAAATGCTGCAGGTGCCCTTGTGGCGCAGCTATTTCGCCGGATGTATTCTCCTGGGCATCGCGCCCTGCACGGCCATGGTGCTGGTGTGGGGCTACCTGGCCCGCGGCAACGACGGGCTGACGCTAATCATGGTGGCTATAAATTCGCTGTCCATGCTCGTGCTCTACGGCGTATTGGGCGGGTTCCTGCTGGGTGTGGGCAGACTCCCGGTGCCTTGGCAGGCGCTGTTGCTCTCCATCGTCATTTATGTGGCCCTGCCGCTGGTGGCCGGCTACTTCTCGCGAAAGTGGATCATCCAAGCCAAGGGCGAGCGATGGTTCACGGAGAAGTTTCTGCACGTGTTGACGCCCATCACGATCATCGCGTTGCTGACGACACTCGTCCTGCTGTTCAGCTTCAAGGGCGAAACGATCCTCAGCAATCCGCTGACCATTCTCTGGATCGCGATCCCGCTGTTTATCCAGACCATGCTGATCTTCTGGCTGGGCTACGGGTGGGCCAAGCTGTTGAAACTGCCCTACGTCGATGCTGCGCCGGCGGCCATGATCGGCGCATCCAATCACTTCGAGGTCGCCATCGCCACGGCTACGATGCTGTTCGGCCTATCCTCGGGCGCGGCCCTGGCAACGGTAGTCGGCGTTTTGATCGAGGTTCCGGTGATGCTTTGGCTCGTCCGGATTTGTCTGAGAACCCAGTCGTGGTTCGGTTCGCCAGCTTCCAATCATCCTATGGAGCGCAATTGAACGGCTCGCCATAGGCTTATACCTGTCGCGGTGCGCGTCAAAGGTGACCGGATCGCAAAATGGGTTGCGCCGGCGGCCCGGTTGAGCGTATATGGAATCACAATGAATGGCCCGAATTTCCATCCCATGGCGCCTTGCAGGGCCGCGCGCAGCGCGGGGCGGATGCCATGCCGGTGATTTCCAATCCCGACCATCCCCTGGGGGTGTTTGATTCGGGCGTGGGCGGGCTGACGGTGGTGCGGCAGATCGTCGCGCGCCTGCCGCGGGAACGGGTCGTGTATTTCGGCGACACCGCGCGCGTGCCGTATGGCACCAAGTCGCGCGAGGCGGTGATCCGGTTTTCCAAGGAGAACATCATTGCCCTGCTGCATCACAAGGTGAAGCTGGTGGTGATCGCCTGCAACACGGCCACCAGCTGGGCGCTGGAAGAGCTGCGGGAGACGTTCCCGCTGCCCATGCTCGGGGTGATCGAGCCCGGCGCCCGGCGCGCCGTGCAGGCCACCCGCAACCGCCGGATCGGCGTCATCGCCACGCAGTCCACAGTCCGCAGCCGGGCCTACGACCGGCATATCCAGGCGTTGGCGCGCGGCGTCCGGGTTTACAGCCAGGCCTGCCCGTTGCTGGTGCCCCTGGTGGAGGAAGGCTGGCTGGACCACCCGGTGACCCGCCTGGTGGCCGCCGAATACCTGCGGCCGCTGAAGCGGCAGAAAGTCGACACCCTCATTCTCGGCTGCACCCACTACCCGCTGCTCAAACCCCTGCTGCAGGAACTCATGGGGCCGCAAGTGACCCTCGTGGATTCGGCCGAGGAGGTGGCGCGCGAGACGCAGGCCCTGCTGGACCGCGAGCATCTGCGCCGCACCCGCAAGCCGACCGGCGCGCACACGTTCCTGGTGAGCGACGAGCCGCGCCATTTTGCCGCCATGGCCCAGCGCTTTCTCGGCCGGCGGCTGCGCAGCGTGCGCCAGTGGCGCGATGCGTGATGCCCCGGCGCGCGCCGGGCGTTACGGCCGCCGGACCTGGCTGCGGTAATAGCCGGCCGGGCCGCGGTTGGTGACCGTGATCAGCAGCACCCCGCCGGTGGCGCTGCCCGGCCAGTCCAGGCCCAGCGGCTGCCAGGTCGCCAGCAGGTTGGTGGCGAACCACAGGTCGTAGAGGCTGGCGCTGGTCGTGCGCGGCCCGAGACGCAGTTGCATGACTTCGCCGGCATCTGTCGCGGCGCGCGACACGTTGAACACCGACCCGGCATCGCGCGGATCGGACCCGGCGATGGTTTCGGCGCCGTCGGGCATGCGGTCGCCGTCGGTGTCCGCCAACTCTGGATCGGTGCCCAGCGCTGCTTCGTTGGTATTGGCCAACCCGTCGCCATCCACATCGCGCGCGCTGGCCAGGCTGAAGGCGACGGCCACGGTAAAGTTAGTGGCCGTGTTCCAGGTCTCGAACTGTTCAGTCAGCGGCAGGACCCGGTGGTCCCAGCCGGCGTTGACAATGCTGTTGGTGACCAGGCCGCAGTTGCGGCCGGCCACGACGTAGGCAGCGCCGCCCGCGCTGTTGGCCAGCCCGCGGAACGAGGCGTCCTGCTCCTTTTGCAGGCGGGCCGGGCCGTTCAGCATCAGGTCGAGCTGGTTGGGCCCGAATCCAAACCGGGTGTAGAGCGTGCCCACGTCCGGCGCCACGGCGTACGCGGCCCGCGCCACGTCGCGGCCCGTGTCCAGCGCGACGGTCTTGCGCACGCGGCCGTCGCTGGAAACAAACGCCCAGCTCCCGGCGCTGGCCGTCGGCGGCGTGGCGGCAAAGTCCATGTCCACGTAATGGTTGCCGTTCAGGCCGCTGTTGTAGCGGTCCTTGAACGCGGAGCAACGGTTGTTGTCCGCGCCCTCGTTCTCGTGCTCCTCGGCCGGGTTGGCGACCAAGGCGCCGACCACGGCGAGGGCGTCGCCGGCAAGGGCGTTGGTGTCGTAGACGAACGCGCGCACCAGGCGCGCGCCCCAGCGCTCGTAGCACAGGTACACCTTGTTGTTGCACAGGATGTACTCGGCCTGGGTGTCCAGGTCCACGTCGCGCGCCACGGCTTGCGGCGCAGGGCCCTGGGCGCCGGAACGGACGTCCGCCACCCAGCGGTCCACGTCGGCCAGCGCGGCGAGCTGGCGCACGTGGCCGTGCAGGCGCAGCGCCCAACCGGAGGTGTTGTCGCCGGTGCTGTCCTCGTAGGCCTCGTCGCAGTTGCCGGCGGCCACGCCACGGGTGAACCCGCCCTGGGCCAGGTCCTGGTAGTTGCGCGACTTGTACTGGTCGGGGTTGGCGTCCTCGTCGTGCCAGGCGGTCTCGTAGACCATGGCGCTGAACGACCATTCCGCGAGCCGCCGCAGGTTGGTGCTGGCGATGGCCTGGATCGCGTCCCACGAGTCGCGGAACAGGGTGCCGGTGGTGTTCATGTCGCCGTAGGGGGGCATGCCAGCCGGGGTTTCCGGGCCGGCGTCGCCCCAGCGCACCGGCGGCACGCGCGCAAAGAAGCTGGTCTCCGCGCCCGACCCGTAATACCAGTTGTCGTAGGAGTGCTCGCTGGCGCGCTTGAGCCACTCGTAGGTCTGGGATGGCTTGTCGTAGACGTAGCCGTGATCGATCACCCAGGACCCGTCGCCCTGCGCCCAATCGGTCACGGTCCGTAGGTTAACCACCTCGATCCACGGGTGGTTCGCGGCCCAGCGCAACGTGGTATGGATCTGGTCCGCGTTGTTGTTGGGCGTGGACGAGGCAAACGAGTTGCCGGCAAAGGCTTCCCAATCGTCGAACACCAGGGTGAGCTGGGCCGAGTCGCCGGCGCGCGCCTTCTGCAGCAGGGTGTAGCGGGTGTCGCGGGCCATGCCGCCGTCGTCGTTGCCGAACTTGGACTGGTCCTCGCGGTCGTTGATCATGAAGCAGATCACGCCGTTCATCTTGTGCGCCTTGTGGTGGTAGACCTCCTCGTCGTTGCCCTGGCCGCCGGCCCAGCGGCCGCAGTTGTAGGTGTCCCAGCCGGCGTTGGTCTGCTCGCCGGGATAAAACCACCAGTGCAGGTGGGTCACCTCGTCGAGATAGGTGGCGGAGAATCCGCTCTGGGCGATGTCCTCAAACGTCTTGCCGTCGAGCGGCCCGTTGCCGCGCGCGTGCGGGTTGTTGGTTTCGGAACGGATCACGCGCTCGGGCACGTGCATGACCTTCATCTCGCTTTCGCTGAGCCCGAAGAGGTGATCCAGAAGCTCGCTGTTCTGGGCGATGCTTTGCTGGTTCACCGCGCCCTCGAAGTAGGGCATGATATGTTCCGCCAGCACGCCGCCGACGAGGGATCCGGGCCCGTTGGTCACGAACCGGCTCACGCGCGCCAGGAATGTCGGGCCGTCGCGCGCCGGGTAGCCGGCCTCGGCCGGGTCCTGGTTGGCCCACAGGAACGACATCAGCAGCGTGCCGCTGATATGCAGGTTCACGGGCAGGTTGAACATCTCGGCCGTGTCCAGCAGGCGGATGAACCCCGGGTGCAGGTCGAGGTCGCTGCGGTCCGCGTAAATGTGGCCCTGGGTGCCGGTCTTGGCAGCCACCGACTGGTTGGCGTGGGCCACCACGGCGTACTTGGCGCGCCCGGCGCCGGAACTTGCGGCCACAGCGCCGGCCAGCAGGCCGTTGCCGTCGCCCGTGTCGCGGGTCAGCGTCCCGAAATGGTCCACGATGTCCGCGCCCGCGATTTCGCCCCCGCCGCCCATGGTGCCGTCGCGGCAGGTGAACGCCTGCAGGTTGAGGCTGGCCAACTGGCCGTTCCAGCCGCGGTCCAGCAGGAACTGGCGCTGGATGCCAAATTCCACGGCGTCCAGGTCGGAGCGCCAGTACCCGCCGCCGCCGTAGCCGACAAACTGGCTGACGTGGTTGCTCCAGTCCGTAGTGTAGACCGCGGCGGCGCTGCTGTTGTACACGCCGATACAGACCTCCCACGGGTGGTCAGTCCGGGTATCGGTATAATCCGGAAACCACTCCTGGCCGCCGGTGGCGCAGTCGATGGCCAGGTACATGTCCACGTTGGCGGCCTGGGCCTCGTAGGCGAGGTCGAACAGGTCCAGGCGGAAATAGACGTTGGTGCCGTCGTCGTGGGCGTAGAGGGCCACCAGGTCGCGCGACATGTCGTAGCTGTCGCTGAACTTGTACTGGTCGTCGTTGTTGTCCAGGGCGCGCACATCCGCCTGGCCCCAGTCCTGGAACTCGCGGTACCAGGTCACGCCGCGCTTGTCCGTGCCCACGGCCGGGCCGGGGCCGATCTCGATCGCGCAGGCCAGGCCCGCCAAGGCGGCCAGGCAGGCGGCAACCGTCATGGTCATGGACTTCATCTGGATGTTTCCTTCAACAAACGAATATACACCGACTACATTTACCTTGTGCACAAAAACCGGTTATATGTATATGGGAGGGTGGCAGTGCCGTTGGCAACCATGGGTTGGACATGATCGAAGGAGCAGACGAAATGTCGTTACTGGTGACAAGCAGGGAGCGGGCGCCCGGCGTGTATCTCGTCATTCTGGAAGGCCGCCTCGACGCATACTCCAGCCGGGTCTGCGAGGAGCAGATCGTGCCCCTGCTCGCGGCCGCGCGGGACATTATTTTCGACCTCACCAACCTGGCCTATGCCAACAGCCGCGGGCTGAGCGTGATCTTCAGGATTCGCAAGGAACTCCAGGAAAAACAGGGCCTGGTCCTGCTCGCTTGCCTGCAGGACCGGGTGGCCAAGATCATCGCCATGACCAAGGTGCTGCCCGCGGAGTCTGTGTTTGCCACGGTGGCCGAGGCCGAACAACACCTGGCGCGGGCCCGTGCCCCCGGCTGCGGGACGTAGGCGCCAGCCCGGAACGGCATCATGCGGCACCTTCACTGGCACAGCGTGGGCGGCGCCAGCGGCGACATGATCCTGGCGGCGCTGCTGGATCTTGGCGTGCCCGGCGACTGGCTGCAAGCCCGGTTGCACGCCCTGGACCTGCCGCCATTTGAGCTTACGGCGCGCCCGGTGGAAACCCATGGCCTGCGGGGATGCCAGGTCCGGGTTGCGGTCCCCGCCGCCACGGACGACGCCCACGACCACCGCGCCTACCGCGATATCCGCGCCTGGATCGCGGCGCAGCCGCTGCCGGCGCGCGCCCAATCCCTGGCCCAGGCCGTGTTCCAAGCCCTGGCCGAAGCCGAGGGCGCGGTGCATGGCCGGCCGGCGGACGACGTGGAGTTCCACGAAGTCGGCGCCGTGGACTCGCTCGTGGATGTGGTGGGCGCGTGCCTGGCCCTGGACCACCTCGGCGTCGATGGCGTGCGCGTTGGCCCCCTGCCGCTGGGCTGCGGCACGGTAACCTGCGCGCATGGCGTGTACCCCGTACCGGCGCCGGCCACCGCGCTGCTGCTGCGCGGGTTGCCCGTCCAGGACGTCAACGTGCCCCGCGAGATGGTCACCCCCACCGGCGCAGCCCTGCTGGCCGTATGGCAGCGGGAGCTGCCGGCGCCGGGGCCCGGTGCGATCCTGCAGATCGAGCGGACCGGCCACGGCATGGGCCACGCCGACCTGGGCGACCGGCCCAACCTGCTGCGCGCCGTGCTGCTGCGGGACGCGCCTGCACCGGGCGGGGCCGGCATGGAAGACTGCCTGGTGTTGGAATGCAATCTCGACAACACCAACCCCGAGCTGATCGGCGCGCTGGCCCAGCGCCTGCTGGAACAGGGCGCGCTGGACGTCTTTACCACGGCCATCCAGATGAAGAAGCAACGGCCCGGCACCCTGCTGAGCGTGCTGTGCCGCCCCGCGGACAGCCCGCAGGTCCAGGACCTCATCTTCCGCGAAAGCGCCACCCTCGGCATCCGCGAGCAACCCGCGCGGCGCACGGTCCTGCCGCGCGCCTGGCAGACCGTGGCCACGGCCTTCGGCCCGGTGCGCGTCAAGACCGGCTTCTGGCAGGGCGCGGCCATCACCCGCCGGCCGGAGATGGACGACTGCGCCGCGCAGGCCCGCGCGCACGGCGTGGCGGTGCGCGTGGTCTACGAGGCGGCGCTGGCCGCGGCCGCGGCGCTGCCCGCACCACCGCCCCCGGAGCCCTAAGCATGCCCCTGGAAATATGCGTGTTGGCCAGCGGCAGCTCGGGCAACTGCACCTACGTGGGCGACAGCCACACCGCCGTGCTGATCGACGCCGGCCTCAGCGGCAAGGAAACGGCGCGCCGCCTGGGGGAAATCGGGGTGACCATGGACCGCATCCAGGCTGTCTGCCTGACCCACGAGCACGGCGACCATATCGCCGGCATCAGCGTCCTGCACCGCCGGCACGGCATCCCCATCTACGCCAACTCCGGCACCCTGGAATACCTGCGCCGGGACGCGGCGCTGGCCGCCCTGCCCTGGAAAATCTTCACCACCGGCAGCCCGTTTGCCATTGGCACGCTGACCCTCGACCCGTTCAGCGTGTCGCACGACGCGTACGAGCCCGTGGGGTTCGTGGTGTCCAGCGGGCCGGCCCGGGCGGGGATCGCCACCGACGTCGGCATGGTGACCACCCTGGTCCGCGAGCGGCTGCGCGGCTGCCACGCGCTGGTGATCGAGGCCAACCACGACTTGCGCATGCTGGACAGCGCCGCGCGGCCCTGGTCCCTGAAACAGCGCATCCGTGGCCGGCAGGGGCACCTGTCCAACGAGCAGACCGCGGAGTTCCTCGCGGAGATCGCCGGCGCGGGGCTGGAACAGGTGTTTCTGGCCCATCTGAGCTCGGAGTGCAACGATCCCGGGTGCGCCGCGCACGTGGTGGCCCGCGCCCTGGCCGCGGCCAACCACGCCCACGTTCAGGTGCAGTGCGCCGCGCCCGACCGGATCAGCGCCCGCTGGATCCATGGCGCCGCGGCACACGTCCGGGCCGCCGGTTCACCACCACCCAGCCAGAGGTCAACCCCATGAAATCACATCCCCCAAAACTTGAAGTGCTGCCGCCCAGCCCGGAGCAGAAGCTCCGCGAATATTGGAGTGCAATGGTACCGCAGGTGCGCGAACGTGGACACGCCTACTATGTCGGGGGCCGGGTTACAGCCATTTCGCGTTTGTCCGGGATGGAGAACAACTTCTTGATCGAAGTGCGCGGATCGCATGTCTACCAGGTCGACCTGGGTACGGATGAGTACGGCTGGGACGCGGGCTGCACCTGCCCGGTGGGCTTTGACTGCAAGCATATCTGCGCCGCGGTCGAGGCCGTTTTGGACCATCCCGAATGGCTGGGCGGGACCGTCACGGCCGAGCCGCCGCAAAGCTCGCTCGAGCAAACCCTGGCCGAGCGCCACGGGCGCAAGCTGAAGCGCGAGGAACGTCAGCAGATCCAACAGTTGCTGCATGTACACGCCCAGTACCAACGGAGCGGGTATTTCTCTGTCTACGAACTGATGCGCGGCGACAACCGCTACGCCAACCCGCATATGCCGCACGATTTTGTCCATCCGCCCAAAGATGCCGGGGTGGTGGATTTCTGGAACTGTTTGGCCTACCAGTTTCGCAAGACGCGCTACCCGATGCCGGATTTCATGCTACCGCTGGAAGACCCGGCGCGGGCCGAACAGCTGCTGGCCACGGAACGCCGCCGCCTGGTCATCCAGGCATGGCAGCAGGCGATCGCGCACTCGGCCGGCGAGCATACCAGCCCAGAACAAGCCGCCGCGAGCGGCTTTGATTTCCGGCTGCGCTGGACCAAGGAGGGCATGACCCATGAAGTCAAGATGCCCGGCCAGGCCGAGTTCAAGCTGCTGAAGCCCACGCCGCTTAAATCGATCATGCAGGACTATGAAAACGGGCGCGTCTGGCCCGTCCCCGAGGCGACCGGCGTCTTCCTGGCCGCCCGCCAACGGTGGGCCTATGGCCGCCACTTCCAGGCCGAGGCCGGCACGGTTTCTTTTGCGCAGACCTTGCGGTTCTTGGCGCTGACACCCGCGGGCCGCGAACGGATGGTCAATGGCGCGGGCCAGCCGTTCGCCTGGGCGGAAGCGCCCCTGCGCTGGAAACTGACCGAAGCGGCCCATCCCGAAGGCGATCACGTCCTGGAGCTGACAACGCCGGACGGCGCGACCGTCAAAGATCTGTGGACCGTGCTGCCCAGCAAGCCGCCGCTCTATATCACCTCCACCACCATGTACCCGGGGCCGATGCCCCTGGGCCCGGTCAAGGTACGGCACGATCATCACCATTATTATGACGGGGCGGATGAACTGAAGGTGGCACCCGCCGCGCGCATCGAGATCCCGGGGCCGGCCGTCGATAGCGCCGCCGGCGCCCAGTTCCTCAACCAACTGGGCGTGGGGTTGCCCAGGCAACTCGAAAGCCGGATCGAAAAGGTGCCGCTTAAACTGACGGTCAAGGCCCAGCATGACCGCTCTTTTGGCATGGGTCACGATTGCGTCTTCTTTGACATCCGCGCGCGGGATAACCGCGACCGGACCTGGCTCGCATGGGGCCAGGGCGGATGGTATCAGGCCCATGATGCGGCCGCGGCCAAGGCCGCCAAGAGCCAGCGCATCCCGGTCCTGGACCGATCGCGCCTGGCGGATCCCGCCACGGTGTTGTTACCCTTGGACTTGAAGTGGAATACCTACGTCGAACGCTGGTACCTGCGGGTAACGCGCAAGTTCCCCGAACGCCTCAACGACTGGTTGACGAACCTGCCCCCGGATGTCGACGTGGTGCTGGACAAGGAACTGGCCCCGTTCCGCGCCCCGGCCGTGGCCGCGTCCGTCCGCCTCGACTGCCAGGCCGTGGAAGGGATCGACTGGTTTGACCTGCGCGTGGTGGTCAATGTCACGGATACGGAGCTGACGAAGGAGGAAATCAAGGTCCTCCTCGACGCCCATGGCCAATTTGTCCACTTGGACGGCAAGGGCTGGCGGCGGATGACCCTGGACATCCCGCCGGAAGACGACGCCAAGCTGGCCCGCCTGGGCCTGCGGGCGGATGACTTGAGCAGCGAGCCCCAGCGCCTGCACGCGCTGCAACTGGCGGACCCGGCCGCGGAAAAATTCCTCTCGGAACAGCAATGGGCCGCGGTGCGCGAGCGCGCCAGCCAGATTACCACCGAAGTGGCGCCGCCGGTGCCGGCCGGCATCCGGGCGGAACTGCGCCATTACCAGGTGGCGGGCTACCACTTCCTGGCGTACCTGGCCGAAAATGCGTTCGGCGGCATCCTGGCCGACGACATGGGGCTGGGCAAGACCCTGCAGGCGTTGACCTGGCTGACCTGGCTGCGCGCGCGGGCCGAGGCGGCCGGCCCGAGCCTGGTGGTGTGCCCCAAGTCGGTCATGGACACGTGGCAGGCGGAATCCGCACACTTTGCTCCGGATCTCAAGGTCACCGTATGGCGCGGCACGGAAGCGGAGGCGTTCCGCGCCGAGGCCACGGCCGCCGACCTGATCGTGATCAACTACGCCCAGTTGCGCGCCCTGGCCCCGGCCATCCACGCCCAGCCATGGCTGGCCGTCATCCTCGACGAAGGCCAGTGCATCAAGAACCCCAACTCACTCACCGCGCGTGCGGCCCGCGACGTCCAGGCGCGCCACCGGCTGATCCTGACCGGCACGCCCATTGAGAACCGCCTGCTCGACCTGTGGAGCCTGATGAGCTTTGCCATGCCAGGCATCCTGGGCCCCAGGAACCGGTTTGCAGGGCATTACGACAAGGCCGGCGACCCTCTCGCGCGCCAGCGGCTGGCGGCGCGCGTGCGGCCGTTCCTGCTGCGCCGCACCAAGGACCAGGTCGCCCCCGAGCTGCCGCCGCGCACCGAGGAGGACCTGGTGTGCGAGATGACCCCAACCCAGAACCTGCTGTACCGCGCCGAACTCAAGCACGCCCAGCAGATGCTGCTGGGCGTCCAGAGTCAGCGCGAACTCGACAAGGCGCGGTTCAACTTCCTGACCTCGCTGCTGCGCCTGCGCCAGATCTGCTGCCACCCGGCGCTGGTCAAGGAAGGCGAAAAAGACAGCGCCAAGCTGGACGCGCTGCAGGAATTGCTGGAACCCCTGATGGAAGAAGGCCACAAGGTGCTGGTGTTCAGCCAGTTTGTGACCCTGATCCGCCTGCTGGAACGAATGATGAAACAGAACGAATGGAACTATTTCACCCTCACCGGCGAGACCGAGAACCGCGGGCCGCTGGTCGCGTCGTTCCAGGCCCACCCGGGTGCAGCCGTGTTCCTGATCAGTCTCAAGGCCGGCGGCTTCGGCTTGAACCTGACCGCCGCCAGCTACGTGGTGATCTGCGATCCCTGGTGGAACCCGGCCGTGGAAAACCAGGCCATTGACCGCACCCATCGCATCGGGCAGGCGCGCCACGTGATGGCCTACCGCCTGCTGATGAAAAACACCATCGAGGAAAAAATCCGCCAGCTGCAAAAGACCAAGAGCGCGCTCGCCCAGGACGTCCTGGGCGAGGAGCAGTTTGCCCAGGCGCTGACCCTCGATGATTTCCGGTTCCTGCTGGCGGACGAGCCCGAACCCGCGGGCCCGACCTGAGCCGGAAGCGCGCCGCCGCGCCGGCTTGCCAAAACCGTCCGCCGGGGGTAGTCTGGATGCCGATTGTGTTTTCTTATCCATGGTAGGGAACTGATATGCAATGGCTCTTGAAAAAATTTCTAGGCACGAAAAACGAGCGCGACCTTAAGCGCCTGCGGCCCCTGGTGGCGCGCATCAACGCGCTGGAGACCGAATACCAGCAGCTTTCCGAGGAGGCGCTCAAGGCCAAGACCGCGGAGTTCAAGGCGCGGGTCGCCAAGGGCGAAACCGTGGACGACCTGCTGTGCGAGGCGTTTGCCGTGGTCAAAAATGCCTGCCGCCGCCTGGTGGGCCACGAGATCGATGTGTGCGGCCTCAAGTTCAACTGGGACATGGTGCCCTTCGACTGCCAGTTGATCGGCGGCATGGTGCTGCACCAGGGCAAGATTGCGGAGATGCAGACCGGCGAGGGCAAAACCCTGGTCGCCACCCTGCCGGTCTACCTCAACGCCCTCACCGGCAACAACGTCCACGTGGTGACGGTCAACGACTACCTCGCCCGGCGCGACGCCGCCTGGATGGGCGCGGTGTACACCTATCTCGGCCTGACCGTGGGCTGCATCCAGAACTCGATGAACCCGGGCCAACGCCGCCAGGAATACGCCAAGGACATCACCTACGGCACCAACAGCGAGTTCGGGTTCGATTACCTGCGCGACATGGGCATGGCCATGCGGCCCGAGGAGATGGTGCAGCGCGGCTATTTCTATGCCATCATCGACGAAATCGACAGCATCCTGATCGACGAGGCGCGCACGCCGCTGATCATCTCCGGCCCGGCGCCCTACTCCTCGCACCAGTACGCGGAGCTCAAGCCCGGGGTCGAGCGCCTGATCAAGCGCCAGCGCGACACGTGCAACAAGGTGATGCAGGAGGCCAAGGACCTGCTGGACAAGAACGAGATCGAGGAAGCCCAGCGCCTCCTGTACCAAGTGCACCAGGGCATGCCCAAGAACAAGCAGTTCCTGCACCTGATGGAAGAGCCGGCCGTCCGCAAGCTCTTCGAGAAAATCTCCGACGGCATGCTGACCGAGATGCGCAAAGAAGAGGCCCGCGCCTTGCGCGAAGAGCTGTTCTTCACCATCGACGAAAAAGGGCACGACGCCAACCTGACCGAGAAGGGGTGCGAGGCGTTGAGCCCCAATGACCCCAACGCCTATGTCCTGCCCGACCTCGTCACCGCCCTGGCGGTCCTCGACGGGGACACGCAGCTGACCGAAGAGGACAAGTTCAAGCAGCGCCAGAAGCTGCAGGACGAGCACTCGGTGAAGAGCGAACGCATCCACAACGTGGACCAGTTGATCCGCGCGTACTCCATCTACGAGAAGGATGTCGAATACGTTGTCCAGGACAACCAGGTGATCATCGTGGATGAGTTCACCGGCCGCCTCATGCCCGGCCGCCGCTGGAGCGATGGGCTGCACCAGGCGGTCGAAGCCAAGGAAGGCGTGACCATCGAGCGCGAGACCCAGACCCTGGCCACGATCACCATCCAGAACTACTTCCGCATGTACGACAAGCTCGCCGGCATGACCGGCACCGCCGAAACCGAGGCCGATGAGTTTCACCAGATCTATGGCCTGGAAGTCATGGTCATCCCCACCAACCGGCCGGTGCGGCGGATTGACTTCAACGACCAGATCTACAAGACCCAGCGCGAAAAATACAGCGCCTTGATGAAGGACATCACGGACTGCGTTGAGCGCAAGCAGCCGGTGCTGGTGGGCACGGTATCGGTGGAAACCTCGGAGCTGATCAGCCGCATGCTGCGGCGCATCAACATCATCCACAACGTGCTCAACGCCAAGAACCACGAGCGCGAGGCCGAGATCGTCATGCGCGCGGGCCAGCCGGGCGCGGTGACCATCGCCACCAACATGGCCGGACGCGGCACGGACATCAAGCTGGGCGAAGGCGTCGTGTACCTGCCCCGCGACGTGATCCAGTCCCGGACACCGCTGGACGCCAAGTACGAATCCGCCACCCTGCGCAAGCTGCTCAGCGAGAAACCCTGCGGCTTGCACGTCATCGGCACGGAGCGCCACGAGTCCCGCCGCATCGACCGCCAGCTGCGCGGCCGCTGCGCCCGCCAGGGCGATCCCGGGTCCTCCTGTTTCTACGTGTCGCTCGAGGACGATCTCATGCGCCTGTTCGGGTCCGAGCGCGTTGCCGGCATCATGAGCCGGCTGGGCCTGCAGGAAGGCGAAGTGCTGGAACACCGCTGGCTCAACCGCTCGATCGAGACCGCCCAGCGCCGCGTGGAGCAGCAGAACTTCTCCATCCGCAAGCGGACCCTGGAATACGACGACGTGATGAACAAGCAGCGCGAAGTCATCTACGGGTTCCGCAGCGAAGTCGTCGCCGCCGCCGACCCCCGCGGGCACCTGTACGCGGTGGTGGACGACGTGGTCACCGAGCGCGCCGAGGCGGCCGTGGACCCGGAAGACCCGGCGGCCCTGCCGGCGTTCGTAGAGTGGGCCAATTCCACCTTTCCGTTGGGCCTCAAAATCGAAAGCCTGGTCGAATGCCGCGAGGACGCCGTCAAGCTGGCGGAAGTCGTGGTGGCGCGGATCAAGCAGGCTTACGAGCTGAAAACCAAGTTCGAGCGCCAGGCCGCCGTGCCGTTCATGGAGCGGTTCCTGATGCTGCAAGCCATTGACTCGCACTGGCAGGACTACCTGCGCAGCATGGACACCTTGCGCCAGGGCGTGGGCCTGCGCGCCTACGGCCAGCGCGACCCGCTGGTGGAGTACAAGCACGAGGCCTTCGACATGTTCGCCAGCCTCATGGAACGGATCAAGGGCGACGTGGTCACCCGCATGTTCCGCTCGGCCACCTCGGCCGAGTCGATGCGCTCGTTCATGATGTCCCTGCCCCAGATGTACGTGCACAACGAGCCCGGAGCCTTTGCCGGCCGCCGGCCCCCCACCGGCCATGACCCGGTGGCGGCGGGCGAGCGGTCCGCGCCCGGGGCCGAGGCGGCCATGCAAGCCGCCCTGCACAGCAAGCCCGTGCCGGTCAAGCGCGACGTGCCCAAGGTCGGCCGCAACGACGACTGCCCGTGCGGCAGCGGCAAGAAATACAAGAAGTGCTGCGGCGCGACGTGATCCCCCCGGGATGGCCCGGGCGGCCCCGGGCAAGCCAGCCATCCGCCGGGCCAGGAGCGGCAGAAATCGACATCGCGCCCAGGGAGAACCAGCATGCTCTATCTATCCGCCGCCGAACGCAAAGAATGGGCTGATTACGGCCGGGAAATCAGCCGCCGGGGGTTGGCGCCCGCGGCTTTTGATGCCGCGGTACGGCCCAACCTGCGGCCCATGTTCATGTTTTATGCCGGGGCGCTACTGGGCGCCATGGGCCGGACGGACCTGGCGCAGCGCTGGTTCCATGCCGGCGCGGAAATCGAGAGCGACCGCCTGTTTTCCAACCTGTTCATGGTCGGGTTCCTGGAGCGCCAGCAGGGGCGGTTCGCCATGCCGGCCGTGGCTTTTGAAGACCCGCGGCCGTTTGTCCACTTTGCCGGCGTGCCCCTGGTGCGCGCGGCGCGCCAGCAGTTCCTGGGCACCGCCACGGACTCGCTGCCCGTGTTCCGCCAACCGGTCCGCCTGGCGGACATCGGCTGCGGCAACGGCGCGCTGGCCGTGCAGTTGCTGCAGCACCTGCAAGCCGCCGGCAAGCTGGACGCCGTGGGCGAGATCCTGCTGGTGGACCCGTCGCCCGCCATGCTGGATCTCGCCCATGAAACCGTGGCCGCCGCCTTTCCGGAGCAGGTCATCCGCCGGCTGTGCCACCGCATCGAGGACGTGTCCGCGGCCATCACCGAGCGCTACGACGTGGCGCTGATGTCGCTGGCCTACCACCACATGCCATGGGAGAAAAAGCGGGCGCACTTGCGGCGGTTGCGCGATCGGCTGGACCACGTGCTGGTGTTCGAGCTGCACGGCGATCACGACACGCCGGAGCGCGGGTCCCCGGAGCTGGCGGTCTCGGTGTACCAATCCTACGGCCGCATCATCGACGCGGTGTTCCGCCACGACGCGCCGGTCGCGGTCGCCCAGTCCTGCGTGGACCGGTTCCTGCTGACCGAGGTGATCTCGCTGCTGACCCAGCCGCGCGGGACGCGCACCGATTACCACATGACCCGCGGCCAATGGCACGCCCTGCTGGCCGAGGCACTGGGGGCCGGGTTTGGCTGCCAATGCGATGCCACGGCGTACGCCGATGAGCACCTTGACCTGTTTACCCTGCACTATGCCCGGGCGTCCGCGTAAACGCGGATCTCGTCCAGCGCCTTGCGGGTCTTGGGCCGGATCGTCTCCTCGGCCGGGTACCCGAGGCTGAACAGCAGCGGAACCCGCGCTGCACGCGGGAGGCGCAGCGCCTTGCGCACCGCCCGTTCGTCGAACCAGCCGAGCCAGCACACGCCCAGGCCCAGTTCCGCGGCCTGCAAGTCCAGCAGGGTCCCGGCAATGCCGATATCCACCAGGCTGTAGCGCACATCGCGCAGCCACCCGCCCACGCGCGCCGCGGCGCCGGAGCCCGCGTCGACGACCGCAACGAGCACCGGCGCGGTGACGGCGAACTGGTTCATGCTGTACCTGCCGGCGAACGCCGATGCGGCCAACAGGCCGCGCCCCGGATCCCGGTCGGCCACGACAAACCGCCACGGCTGGGAGTTGCAGGCCGAGGGCGCCAGGCGGGCGGCATCCAGGCACTGGTCGATCAAGCCGCGCGGTACCGGGCGATCCGCATAGCGGCGGCAGCTCTGGCGGCGGGCAATCAATTCATGCAGGGTCATGGGCGGCTCCCGGTCGGGGTAATTCATCCAGGCTGGGCAAGCCCAGCTTGCGGCTGGTGTTGCGCACATGCGACCGCATGCTCAGTAGTCCGCCGGGGCAATCGGCCGCTGCGGCGCCGGCGGCGTGGCCGGCCGGGTACCCGGGCGCCGCAAGTGGCGGATCGGCAGGCTCAGGCACCCCAGGCAGACCAGGACAAAGCCCATCCAGGTGACGACGATCACCGGATCGTAATTCTGATCCGGCGTTTTTACGGTGGACGGATTGAACGAGATCAGGCTGAGGGTGAGAAACAGCGCCACCAGGATAATCAGCCCGAAAAACAACAGCTCGTTGATGACCAGGCTGCGCTGCGTGTTGCACACCAGGTGCCACTCGCGCGCCAGCCCCTTGATGGGGATGAGCGCGATGATCGCAATGACCGTGGCATGGATGGCCGGGCCGGCCGGGTAGCCGTTTTGCACCACCGTCAGCCACAGCAGGACACCGAGAATCACCGCGAAGCCATTCCAGGCGACGAACATGAGCGCCGGGAACCAACGTGCCGAGTTGGCCGCCAGGCGCCTGGCCCAGGGCGTGCGCAGCGCGGGCTCCTGGTGCAGGCGGTAGCTGCCCCACAGGATCAGCTGCAGGCCGGCGCTCAGGCCCAGGGCGCACCATAGCCCCGGCCCCGCGCCCTGCGCCGTGAACAGGATCATCAGCAGCGCGAACACCATCGGCACCAGGCCCAGGCCGGCAAAGTAGCAGTAGTGCACGCGGCACTCCTTGCGGTCGGCATGGTATAGCGGGAAAAACTTCACGGGGTGAGGTCGCGGTTGTCGGCCTCGTCCTTGGTGGTGTAGCCGCTGTCCTGGCGGTCCAGGTTCACCTTGTTTTTCTTGGTGTACAGGGTGAAGACGTCCTGGGCGGTCATGCCGAGCACCTCGGCCAGCGAGATCAGGAAATGGAACAGGTCCACGACTTCCACCCGCGCGTTCTGCCGGTCGTACGTCTGGTACTTGGCCCACCACTTCCAGGGCACGCTGTCGGTCAGCTCGGCGAGTTCCTGGGTCATGGCGCGGCAGTAGTTCAGCACCCAGGCCTGCTCTTCGGCCTCGGCCAGGTCGCGGGGCCGGGCGCCGATCCGCGCGTTCAGTTCCTCCTGCATGGCAAACATGGTTTCCAGCATGTCTTCGTTGGGGGGCATGACGTTTCCTTTCGGGTGGCGGGCGGGGTCCGGAACCTTACGCGCCGGGGCCGCCGGCCCGGTAGTCGCGGGGGTTGATGTTCAGGCGCTTGATGCTGTAGTTGATGACCCGCGGCGTGGTGCGCAGGTGACGCGCGGCCGCGGCGGCATTGCCGCGGTGCTTCTTGAGCGTGTCGATGATCACCTCGCGCTCGTAGTTGTTCAACAGGAGGTCCAGGCTGGCGCCCTCGGCCGGCAACAGCGCGGTGTTGGTGGGCTCGCCGGCCTGCAGCGAGGGCGGCAGGGTGTAACCATGAACCACCTTGTCGGTGCTGGTGAGCACCGCGCGTTCAACGCAGTTTTCCAGCTCCCGCACGTTGCCTGGCCAGTGGTAGGCCATCATCATGTTGATCGCCGAGGTGGAGATGCGCTTGACGTTCTTGCCGTAGCGCTCGTTGTACTTCTGCACGAAGTGGTCCGCCAGCAGCATGATATCCGCGCGGCGCTCGCGCAGCGGCGGCAGGTAGATCGGGAACACGTTAAGCCGGTAGTACAGGTCTTCCCGGAACTTGCCGTCCTTGAGCGCCTGCTCCAGGTCGCGGCTGGTGGCGGCGATGACCCGCACGTCCACCGGCAGCGTGGCGTCCCCCCCCACCCGCTCGAAGGCGCGCTCCTGCAGCACCCGCAGCAGGCGCACCTGGACCGCGGGCGAGATGTCGCCGATCTCGTCCATGAACAGCGTCCCGCCGTGGGCCAGCTCGAAGCGCCCCTTGCGCTGCTGCGCGGCGCCGGTGAAGGCTCCCTTCTCGTGGCCGAACAGCTCGCTCTCGATCAAGTTGTCCGGCAGCGCGGCCAGGTTCACGGCCACGAAACGGCCGGCGCGGCGCGAGCTGCTGAAATGGACCGCGCGCGCCACCAGCTCCTTGCCGGTGCCGGATTCGCCGCGGATCAGCACGGTCGCGGAGCTGTCGGCCACCTGGGCAATCTGGTCGTACACCTGGCGCATGCTGCTGCAGTTGCCGATGATGTTGCCGGGCCGGTACTGGTCGCCCAGCTGCTGGCGCAGGCGCTTGTTTTCCGACACCAGGCTCTCACGCTCCTCCAGCTCCTCGCGGATGCGCGCCACGGCCTCGGCCAGGATCTCCGCCACCAGCTTGAGAAAGTCCAGGTCGCGCCGCAGTTCCGCCTCCGGGGCCACGGGCCGGTCGATGCTCATGGTGCCAATCACCTGGCGGTGGTGGATGATGGGCACGCACAGGAACGCCACGCGCAGGTTCTGCCGGGCCTTGGTGCGGTTGAGGAAATGCGGGTCCTTGGTGATGTCCGGCACCAGCGCCGCCTGGCCGGACTGGGCCACCGCGCCGGTGATGCCTTCGCCCAGGCGGTACTGGCCGCGCTTGATTTCAGCGGGGGTCATGCCCCGCGATGCCTCGATGATCAGCAGGTCCGAGTCCGGCCGGCGCAGGGTCAGCGTGCCGCGCGACAGCCCCATGTCGCTCTCCAGGATGTCCAGCACCTCGTTGAGCAGCGCGGACACGCTCTGGCCATGGGCCATGGCCTGCGAAATCCGGTACAGGATCGCCAACTCCTGGCGGGTGCGTTCTTCGTTGTTCATGGTTGTCGCCCGGGGCTTATGCCCCGGAAATTACATTTATGTCGCAGGATACCGGCGGGCGCCAGGTTTGTCACCTCTCAAAACCACGGGCGCCGGGGTCCCGGCTTGCCTTGGCGCGGGCACCGCCCGTATAGTGCCGCTGGCCGTCGCGCACCGGCTTTGACGGCCGATGGAGTGCCATGGGCATCGTATTCCAGATTCTGGCGATCTTGCTGCTGCTGGGCGTCGGCGCGCTGTGCCGCTGGGGCCGGCTGATCACCGCGGAGGGCACCCGCGACCTGTCCAAGATCCTGATGAGCGTGGTGTACCCGGCGCTCATCCTGCGGTCCATCCTGGGCGCGTCCCTGGACGAGTTGCTGGCCAACTGGGAACTGCCCCTGCTGGCCATGGCCCTGGCGTTGATCGGCTACGCGCTCGGCTGGGGGGTGTTGCTGGCCCGTCGCGGCGACCCGCCGGCCACCCGGCACGCGTTCCTCTACCACTGCCTCGTAAACAACTACCTGTTTCTGCCGCTGCCGATCGTCATGGTGTTCTTCGGCGACCAGGGGGTGGCCCTGCTGATTTTCTCGTCGCTGGGCATGGAGGTGATCATCTGGACGCTGGGCATTGCCCAGTTCGCGCGCGGCGCCAGCTGGCGGGCGCACCTGCGGATGATGCGCGCTCCGGCGCCCATGACCCTGCTGTTTTCGATCGCCCTGGTGGCCGTGCGCGACTCCGGGTGGCTGCCGATCGATTTCAACCATCCGGCGCCGTTCCTGCGCCACATGCTGACTACCGGGACCTTCCTCCTCACGGCCATCGGCCAGGCCACGGTCATCCTGGGGTTCCTGGTTGGCGGCAGCCGGCTCGCCCAACTGCACCCGCGCCAGCTCAACCACGCGCTGGGCTGGATCGTGGCCGGCATCCGCCTGGTTGCCGTGCCGGCGCTGATGTGGTGCCTGCTGCGGTTGCTCCCGCTGGACGCCACGGCACGGGGAGTCTTCCTCGTCGTCGCCACCATGCCGGCAGCCATCAACAGCGTGGTCATGAGCGAGCGCTATGGCGGCGACACCGACTTCATGGCCGGCAGCATGCTGCTGACCCACCTGCTGGCCCTGGCCACCATCCCGTTTTTTCTGTCCCTGTTTCTGTGAGAATCCATCGCGCATGGTACGGGATCTGCTCTATATGTAGCGGTGACAGGAAAAATGAACACAAGCGGCATAAAGGGTCGGGCAACAGGGCAGAAACTTCCTGCCCAAGGCAACGCGGATGGCAGTTCCTGCCGGACCAAGCCGCAAACCCGACATGAATTCTTGATTGTGAGGATGGCGCCATGAATCCAGTGGAACAACGAATCAGCGAAATATCCGGGGCCCAGGCGATAGAAGCCCGCCAGGCGCCGCCGCCCCTACCAGCCCCGGCCAAAGGCGCGGCCGCCGGGTCGTTCAACGACATTTTGGTCAAAATGGTCAGCGATGTCCACGCCATGCAACGCAATGCAACCGAGTCCCTCAACAACCTGGAATCCATCAAGCCGGCCGGGCCGGAGGATATCAATGTCCAAATGGAGCAGGCGGACCGGGCGTACGAGATCATGATGAAAATCCGGCACAAGCTGACAGACGCCTACGGCCATATCGCCGGGCAATCGCCTGCCCCCAAGGGGCCCAAGGCGGGGTGAGCGGCTGACGGGTGGCCGATCATCCGTGGCCAGTGACGTGGCTAGAACTTCTGCTTGAGCTTGCCGAACAGGATCGCGGCCAGGCTTTTGCGCTCGGTCACGATCTCGGCCCGGGCGGTCATGCCGGGCTTGACGGCGCGCGGGCGGCCGTGGATGAGAAAGTGATCCTTGTCCAGCGATCCGTTGACGATATACACATGCCCCAGGGCGGCGTCATCGGTGGCGGCGGCCGCGATCGTGACCACCCGGCCGGTCAGGGATCCGTAATCAAAGTACGGGAAAGCGTCGAATTTATACTTCACCGGCATGCCGGTGTCGATGAACCCGATGTCCCGGTTGGCCACCTGCAGTTCCATGAACAACCCCGTACCGTCCGGCACCAGCGTGGCCAGGGGCTCGGCCTGGCGCACGTAAGCGCCCGGGCCATGGTAAAACAGCGCCGAGATCACGCCGTCTTTTTCCGCCGCGACCAGGTGGCTGGCGGAGCCCGCCGGCGCAGCGTCCGGCGGCGCCCCCCGCAGGGCGATCAGGCCGGCCACGGTTTCCTGCTCTGACCGCAGCGAGGTCAGGGCGCTGTCCCGGTCGAGCTCGAGCTTGCGCAGATCGGCCTGCATCTGCTGCCGGCGGCCGGCGAACGTGATCCGCGCGGAAGCCAGGTCCTGGGCGAGGATCGCCGCCTCGTTGGTCAGGATGCTGTGCTGGGAGCCCAGCTTGGCCAGTTCCACGCGCGCCCGCTCGCGGCGGGAGCGGATGTTGTTGTATTCGGCCAGCGAGGTCAGCTGCCGATCGAACAGCGTCTGGGTGTTCGCCAGCTCGGCAACCAGCTGCTGCTCCTCGGCCCGCCAGTACTCCTGGTCGGCGCGGTTGGACTGCAGCTGCAATACATTTTGTTCGCGCTTGATGTCATGGACCCGCAACGCGCTTTCATGCTCGGCCGCCAGATCGGCGAGGGCCGTGCGCAGCGCGGCGATCTGCGCCTCGAAAGCCGCCTCTTTTTGCGGCAGGACCGCGTTCAGCTCCCGGAGCTTGACCTGGTGGGTCACGCCGTCCTGGGTATCGACCCGAAACAGCGGGGCGCCCTTGCGGACGGCCTGGCCGGCGGCAACGTACACCTCCGCGATCACGCCATCCCCGGCGCTGACCACCGCAAGCTTGTCGGATACCGGCCGGGCCATGGCCGGGCACTGCACCACGATGTCGATGCGACCCGCCACGGCATAGATCACGGCCGCGGCCACGAACAGCACCACCAGGTACAACAAGCCGCGCGCCAGCAGGCGGGGCATGCGCTGCAGCTCCTCCACGACCAGGTAATTACCCGACACCTCCGGCTCCGGCGCGGCGGCATCGGCCGCCGGATCGGCCGGAAAATCGGCCGGTGGGCCCGGATCGGCAGGGGCGTCAGGCGCCATGGCCGACCTCGGTGTTGGCGGGCGCATTCATCATGGGGCGACCGCCTCCCGGGGTTGGAATGCGGGCACAAACAATGGCCAGGGGAACTCATCCCCGGCGGCAGACAGCACGCCGGCCAGGTGCGCAGCCATGGCCAACGACGCCTGGATCATGGCAGTGCAGTAGTCATCGTTCACGTACTGCAGGGTATCCTGCGTCGTGTGATAGTAGGGGTTGAAATCGCCGGAAAAGTTTTCGCCAACGAAAAGGGCGCTGAACCCGTTGTCCCAGAAGGAGGCCTGGTCGCTGCCGGTCTCGCCCGCGGCGTTGATCCGCGCCTGGAGCGCACCATGGAGCCCGTACAGCTGCACCACGTTGGTGAACAGTGCCGCCAGGGCGTAGTCGCCGGCATAGCCGGGATTATGCGGGGGGCGGATGTTCAGGTCGGCCGTCGGGGTCTTGGTGCTCCAGGAGATCATGTCCATGTTGACGACGCCGGCGACCTCCTGGTGCGCGGCGGCCAGTTGCTGGGCGTAGACCGCGCTGCCGAGCAGGCCCTGCTCCTCGCCGGTGAAAAGCACGAACTTCACGGTCCGGTCGCAGGAGCAACCGCTGAGCCGCTGGGCTATCGCCAGGACGGCGGCACACCCGCTGGCATTGTCGTCCGCGCCGGGCGCGGTCGCGCCGGACGGCATGTCGTCGATATGGGCGACCACCAGCACCGCCTCGTTGGAGAGCGGACCGCATCCGGGCAAGGTGCCGACCAGGTTGTAGCCCGAATAGCTGCTGTTGGACCACGCCCGGCGCTCCACGGCCAGATCCCACGACTCCATGGATTCCTCGGCGTAATCCAGGGCCCGCTCCAAGGGCGTGCCGGAGGTCGTGTGGCGGGTGGTGATGGTCTGGGGCGTACCGCCGACCGGTACTGGCGTGGCGCCGCTCAGCCCGGAGATCCAGGCCAGCACGTTGGTGGCCTGCACGCTGGCGACAAGGTTGGAAATGAGCGGGTCAGCCGTCCCCGCGCGCTTCCGGAACGAGACCGGTGGGGCCGCCACCACCGCCATGGGTTGTGCCGGGAGCCGCTTGACGTGGTATCCGGCATCCGCCAGGCGTTGCGCGGCCGCCGCATCCGCGCGGACAATCAGCTGGCGGCCGTCGTCGGCCAACACATCCAGCCCCGGGGGCAATGGCGGCGCCACGGGGCCGAGGTGAGAGGCAACAACGTAATCACCGGGCGCGCTGGCCGTCGGGTCCAGCACCTGGCCAGCGCCGGCCTGCTGTGCCCAGGCGGCCGGGTCGGCAATCACCAGCACATATTCGCGGGCGGCGCCGTCCACCAGCCAGGCGTAAACCGGCAGTTCGGGTTTCCAATCCGGCCCCGGGACATCGATCCGGGCCAGTAGATCGGCGGGCGCGGGCTGGACCGCGGCCACGAACAACGCCCAGCCCAGCATGACACCCTGCGCGCCGATCCAATACGGACGAATTCGCTTCATCTACATCTCCAGTTGTTGGTGGTTCAGATAGTGGTACAGTCCTCGCGAGCGCATCAGGTCCGCGTGCGTACCCTGCTCCACGATCGTGCCGTTGTCGAGCACGACGATGTGGTCGGCGTTGCGGATCGTGCTGAGGCGGTGCGCAATGACCAGCGCGGTGCGGTTTTTCAGGATCGTGCCCATGCTTTTCTGCAGGGCCTGCTCAGACTCGGTGTCCAGCGAGCTGGTGGCTTCGTCGAGAATGATGATCTGCGGGTCGCGGTACAGCGCGCGCGCAATGCAAATGCGCTGTTTCTGGCCGCCGGACAGGCGCAGCCCGCTCTCGCCAATCTTGGTCTGGTAGCCCAGCGGAAGGCCGTTGATGAAGTCATGGGCATTGGCCAGCTGGGCCGCGCGCATGACCAGCTCGCTGTTCAGGTCCGGATCGCCCAGGGCGATGTTCTCGCTGATCGTGCCGTTGAACAGGTAGCTGTCCTGGGGCACGTAGCCGATCAGCCGGCGCAGCTGGGTGAGGTTGAGGTTGCGCAGATCGCAGCCATCGAGCAGCACCTGGCCATCCGTCGGGTCGTACAGGCGCGCGACCAGGGTGGCCAGGGTGGTCTTGCCGGAGCCGCTGCGGCCGACCAGCGCCAGCACCTGGCCGGCGGGGACGCGCAGGTTCAGCTGGGAGAGGATATAGGGGTCGTCCTCGCCGCCATAGCGGAAGTAGACGTCCTTGAACACCAACTCGCCGCGCGGCTCGCGCAACAGGATGCCCTCCGCAGCGCCGCCGGCCGGGAACTCGGTGCGGGCGTTGAGCACATCGTTGAGCCGGTCCACGGACACCAGCGTCTGCTGGATGTCGTCCCAGGCGTTGAGGATGCGGTTGATGGGCGTGAGCACGCTGCCCAGCAGCGCCATGAACGCCATCAACTCGCCCACGCTCATGCGCAGCGCAATCACCTGGCGCGCCCCGTACCACAGCAGCACCGCGGAGCTGAGCGCGCCCACGAAGCTGGCCAAATTGTAGAACCCGATCCCCGTGTGGAAGAGCCGGAAATCAATGCTCATGGCGTGGATGAACTTGTTCTCCCACTTCCAGCGCGTCGGGTACTCCACGTTCATGGCCTTGACCGTGTCGATCCCGTTGATCGACTCGATCAGCAACGACTCGGCGTCGGTGCGCGCGGCGAACGCGTCCACGTTGAGCCGCCGCAGGACCGGCGTGAACCCCAGGGTCACGGCCACGAAGATCGGGATGAACACGCAGGTCAGGCCCGCCATGCGCGGGTTGTAGTAGAACATCAGCGTGAGGTAGAGCACCACCAGCACGGCGTCGAGCACCAGCGTCAGCGCGGTGTGGGTCATGAAGTCGCGGATCTTCTGGTTCTCGCCGAAGCGCGAGATAAAGTCGCCGATCCGCCGCGCCTTGAAATAGCCCAGCGGCAGCGCCAGCAGGTGCTTGTAAAAGCTGACCAGCATGCGCAGGTCGATGTGCAGGCTGACATGGACGATCAGGTACTGCCGCAGCGTGCCCACCAACGCCTGGAACACCACCACCAGCAGCATCCCCGCGAACATGAGGTTGAGCATGCTGACGTTGTTGTGGGTCAGCACGTGGTCGACGATGTTCTGGGTAAAGATCGGCGTGGCCAGCCCGAACAGGTTGAGGAGGATCGAGGCCAGCAGGATCTCCAGCAGCAGCCCGCGGTACGGCGCGATAAACGGCAGGAAATTGCGGAACGTGGTCTTGTCTTCCGGCTGGGTACCGAACACCGGCGTGGGCTCCAGCAGGAGCGCGATGCCGGTCCAGTTCTTCTCGAAGTGCGCGCGGGAATACTTGCGCAGGCCGAGGGCCGGGTCGGCCACCCACACCCACTGGTCGGTCATGCGGTACACCACGACAAAGTGGCAGCCCTGCCAGTGGACCACGGCCGGCAGCGGCGCGGCGGCCAGGTCGTCGTAGCCCAGGCGCACGCCACGCGTGGCAAACCCCAGCTGCTCGGCGGCCCCGGCCAGGTTGGCCAGCGACGAGCCGCTGATGTCCACGTGCGCCAGGTCGCGCACACGGGAGGAGGAGAAGTTCTTGCCGTAAAACCGGGCAATCATCATCAGGCAGGTGGACCCGCAGGCGGTTTCGTCGTGCTGGCGGATGAACGGGAAGAACACGCGCCGCCGCCAGGGGGCCCGGCGCGGAGCCGCGGCCGCCTGGGGCGCGGGCCCCGGCGTTTCGGCCAGCGGCTTGACCTGCGGCGCCTTGAGCGCCGCCAGCTCCTGCTTGATGATCTCCTGGTACGGGATCGGCGGCGGGTGCCGGCCGTACGACTGGAGCCGGTCTTCCAGCACGTGGCGCCACGTGGCCGACCGGGCCACCAACTCGTCAAAGTCCGCCTTGGACAGCGAGTACAGGTGGCAATCGGTCAGGCACACCACGTCGGCGGCGCGCGGCGCGCCCACCAGCAGGGCGCGCTCGCCGAAGAAATCGCCCTCGCGCAAATAGTTGATGATGCTGGCCGACTGCTGCTGCCACGCCACGACCTTGAGCCGGCCGCTTTCGATCAGGTAAAACTTGTCGGCCGCCGCCCCCTGGCGAAAAACCGCCTCGCCTTCCTTGAAGTACTCCGAGTGCAGGCGCCGGATGAGCTCCTGGATTTCCGCCGGCGCCAACTGCGCCAGGTTGGCGCACGAGGTCAGGAACCGGTGGATGGCCATGGAGCGGACAAACTTGTCGAATTGCTCGCGGATCTCGCCCCGCGCCAGCAGGTGGGTGATGATCGCCTCGCGCCGGATGGCCAGCACCGCGCAGTCCTCGATCGCGCGCGCCGTGTCCACGCACGGCCCCTCGGCGGTCACGGACTGCTCGCCGAAATGGTCGCCGCGCGAGCGCACGCCAAGGTTCATCTCCACGCCCGCCGCGTTGGCGCGCAGGATGCGCACCCGGCCGCTGTACACGATGTAAAAGAACGGGTCCTCGTCGCCCGCGGCGTACACCAGGTCCCCGTTGCTGAAGGATTTGAGCTCCGCGGTTTCGAGGAGCTGCGCCACCTCGGACTCGGTCAGCAGCGCGAAGATCGAGATGCTGCGCAGGAACGGGAGTATGTCGGTGATATCCATGCGTTGTCAGGGGGCCGGGGGTTCCAGGCCGGCGGGCGCGCGGTCATCTTCGGTCACCAGGAGCAGCATATCGCCTCGCCACTGATGATACGTACCAAGGAGCACGAGGCAATCAAATTGCGTCAGCCGCAGGTCCACCTCGGCGGCGATCAGCGCATTCTGGTAGTCCAGCGTGTTGAGCACCGTGGTCTTGGCGGCCACCAGGCGCTCCAGCTCGTGGCCCATGTTCTGGCGCGAGAGCTCCACGATGGCCCGCCCCAGCTCCAGCTTGCGGCGGCTGGTGTCCCAATCCTCGTAGAACTCGCGCACCGCGTTGACCAGCGCCGCCTGCCGGTTGGCCGCCTGCAGCTCCACGCGCCGCAAGTCCTCGTTGGCCCGGAGGAACCGCTCGCGCGCCGCCGTGTTGCGCACGGGCAGGGCCAGCACGCCGGCCGCGGACACCTCGTAATGGCCGGGTGCGATGTCGCCGAACGCCCGTGCGGCGCTGGCGGCGTCGTAGCCCTCGATGCCCGTGCCCAGCACCATGTTCAGCTCCGGTCGCATGTCGTTGGCGGCCTTGCGCAGGTCCTGCTCGAGCAGCGCCTGCGCGCTGCGCAGGTCGCGCAGCAGGCCGTCGTGGGTGTCGGCCGCGGCCAGCATGCCGGTGACGGCGCCGGGCGCAAACCGGTCCAGCAGCGCGCCCGGATCCGTCAGCAGCCCGATCGGCGCGGCCGGCACCGGCCGCGGCTGGTTGTAGATGGCAAAATACAGCGCATCCTCCTCGTGGCGGATGCGCTGCTCCAGCCCGGCGATGGCCCGGTCCTGGATCAACAGCGTGGCCTGCATCCGTTTCTGGTCGCTGATCAGGAGCTTGCGGCGCTCGACCTGCTCGCGGATGATTTCGTAAACGCGGGCGCTGTTGGTGCGGATGGCGCAGTTTTCGCGCCAGATTTCGCGCGTGGTGAGCAGTTGGAAATAGGCCAGGAACACCTCGTACAGCAGGCGCTGCTCGCCGGTGTCGGCGGCCAGCGCGCCCTGCCGCGCGCGCACCCGCGCCTTTTCGATCTCCAGGTTCGCCATGTCCGGCCCGCGGTTGCGCCACAGGGGCTGGGCATATTTCAGGTAAATGCCCGCGTTGTAGGCGTCCGGCTCACCGGCACTGCCGCTCTCGAGCAGATACTGGCGCGAGATGCCGACGTTCAGGTCCGCCTTGCCGCCCAGGGTGTTGTCGCGCGTGAACCCCGCGGCCGAGGTGTATTGCTCCTGGCGGGACGGGTCCTCGATGCCCGGGCTCAGGTGGCGGCTCTTGGCCCAGTCCGTGCTCCAGGCGAACCCGGGGATGTACTTGGCCTGCTGCGCCGCCTCCTCGCGCCGCGCCATGGTGGCGCCCAGTTGGTACACGGCCAGTTCGCGGTTGTGGATGCGCGCATCCGCCAAGGCCCGCGACAGGGTCAAGTCGAGCGCCGGCGGGGCCTGCGCGTCGTCCGCCGCCGGCGCGGCAACCGCCAGCAGCAACAGCAGGACCAGGCCCGTGCCCGGCCCCGCCCCGCGCCGCCCGCGCTCCACTATGCGTCCCCTGTTGATGTTGGTCCCGCAGTTCAACCTGAAGTTACTGTTCCATTGGCGCATGGGGTTGTCAATGGCCATTGTCGCGCGGCCGGCCTTGTTGTAAGATGACGTTGAATATTCAACAACACAAACACCCAGCCAATGCTGATCGCCAACCCGGTGGCGACCGCAGGAGGAGATACAGACATGGCAACGATTGCGCTGGATCAAAGCAAATGCACGGTATGTGGCGCCTGCACGCTGGCCTGCCCCAACCAGATCATGCGGCGCGAGGGCAACGCCATGGCGGTCGACACCGACTTGGCCCGTTACTGCCTGATGTGCGGGCAATGCCTTGCCGCCTGCCCCGTGGACGCCATCCGCATCCAGGAGTTCGCGGACACCCTGTCGCCGCTGCCCGCGGACACCGTCACCCCGGCGCAACTGGAGGGGTTTTTTGCGCGGCGCCGCTCCGTGCGCGTCTACCAGGACCGGCCGGTGGAGCGCGCGGTGGTTGAGCGCGCGCTGCAGATGGCGGCCTTGGCGCCGCTGTCGTTCCCGCCCTGGGTCGTGGAGGTGACCACGGTGTTGGATCGTCAGAAAATAGCCGAGCTGTCCGCCATGATCGCCGTGCAGATGGAGAAAATGGTCAAGATGAACAGCAACTTCATCGGCCGGTTGTTTTTAAAGCTCATGGTCGGCGCCGGCCGTTACCAGTTCATGGACGAGTTTTTCATTCCGCTGATGGCCAAGGGGGTGGCCCAGTACCATCAACATCATGCCGATATCTGGCTGCGGTCGGCACCGGCGCTGATGGTGTTCCATACGGGGCCAACGGCCCTGGACGGCGCCGCGGACAGCTGGCTGGCGGCGGGCCAGGCGGCGCAGGCGCTGCAATCCCTTGGTTTGGGCGTGTGTTTCAACGGCCTGGCCACTGGCACGGCCAAGATGGACAAGAACTTCCTCAAAGCCCTGGGCATTCCAACGGATCACACCCTGCAGGCGGCGTTCACGTTCGGGTACCCGCGGGTGACCTACCACAAGCGGGTGCAGCGGCCGTTCAAGGCGCAGCGGTTCGTGGGGGCCTGATCCGGCCGGTCCGGGGGCGGCGGTCAGGGCACCACGACCGTGTAATAGGCGGTGACGTGGTTCACCGTGTCCGTGATGATGCACAGGGAACTCGTGGCCACCACGGTGACGACCGGGCTGAAGCCCTCCACCCCGGCCCGCAGGTCCGTGGACTTGTACAGGGTGTAGGAAACGCCCGGCACGCTGGTCCAGCGAACCACGAACTTTTCGGGGCCGCCGGCCGCCGCGCCGCCCACGGCCAGCACCGACCCCGGATCCTGCGGGTCAAGCCCGGCGAGGTAGCTTTGATAGAACGTGTAGCCATTAGCGCCCAGGCCGCCCGCCGGCACGTCCCAGATGGTCCGGTAAACCCCGGTGGTATCCGCGGCCACGACATGCTGCTGCTCCCAGTCATCCGCGATGCCGTTGAGATTGATGTCGTTGGGGCTGGCGTTGAGGATCGCCAGCCCCGCGTTGTCCTCCGCCACCAGGGCCAGCCCGCCCATGGCCCGGACGCGCAACGCGCCGGCCAGGGCGGGAAACGCCGGGCCCGCCACCGGGGTCAGCGGCACCGCGTTGCTCATGGCCTGCACCCCGCGCTGGCCGTTGGCGAGATACACCAGCGGCCCGGCGCCGGCCAGGCTGAGGACCGCGCCCTGGCCCGCGTTGGACTGCACCAGCGAGATGGCGGCCGGGTTGGCGATGTCCAGGGTCAGCCACCCGCCGCCCCCGTTGGCGACCACGGCCAGGTTGCTGCGGATGGCCACGCCCGCCGCGTACCCGGGATGGTGGCCCGCCGGATCCAGCGCGGCCAGGCCCAGGATTTGCAGCCCGCCGCCGCCGCACGCGGCGAACACGTGGCTGGTGGTGAGGGCCAGGTCGAAGACAAAGGCGCCGTTTGTCGGAACGAACGAGGCCAGGACCGCCGGGGCCGCGGGATGGGCGACGTCCAGCAACTGTACCCGGCGGCCGTCCGTGATGGCGACCCGCGGGCCGCACACGGCTACGCGGCTGACCTGGACCAGGTTGGTGTCCGCATGGCTGCCGACGGGGACCGGGGCGGCGGGGTTGGAAACGTTGAATATCTTCAAGCCGTGCAGCCCGTCGGCCACGAAGGCCAGGTCGCCGGAAACCGCCACGCCGCGCGCGTTGCTGGATACCAGGCTGGCGGCCAGCAGCGCCGGCTGGGCCGGGTTGGTCAGGCTGTACACCTGGAACCCGGCCTCGTCGGCCGCGACAAACACCACGGGGCCGGCGGCGGCGGCATCCACCGGCCGGGCGCCGGTGGCGAGCGTGCCCACGAGGGTGGGCGCCAGCGGGGCGGTGATGTCCAACACCTGGCAACCCGCAAAGCCCTGGGCGACTAGCAGGGTGTCGCCCGCGACGGCCACGTCCAGGGCCTCGCCGCCCGCCGCCTGGTGGGTGGCGGTGCCGGCGAGCGTCGTGGCCTGGAGCGTCAGCAGGCCCGCGGCGCCGGCCGCGGCATAGAGCGCGCCGCCGTCGCTGCTGACGGCCAGGGCGCGGCTGAACGCCGGGAGCCACACGTTGGTCGCCACCGTGGGCGCCGCCGGGTTGGCGCTCGCAATGCGGAAGAGCCTGCCGTTGGCGTCGCCGACCCAGGCCGTGCCCGGGATGGCGGCCAGCGCGGTGCCAGCCGTGACCTGGGCACAGAGGCCGCTCACGCTCAGTTCGGCCGGGCTGGCGGCCATCAGCACGTGCAAGCCGATGTGGCCGTCGAGAACCTGGAGGTACGGCGCCGTCAGGGCCAGGTCCTGCGCCACGCCGCCCACATGGTAGGCGCCGGCCAGCACGGGGGTGTCGGGCGCGGCGACGTCCAGGATTTGCACGCCGCCCACGCCGTCCGCCACGTACAGCAGGCCGCCGGAGAGCGCCAGGCGGCGGGCGAACCCGGACGTGTCAAAGGTCGCGACATGCACCGGGCTGGCGGGGTCAGCAACGTTCACGACCTGCACGCCCGCGGCGCCTGCGGCGGCGAACACCCAGCCTGCGGCCGCCGCCAGGTCTTCGATCCGTCCGGGCAGGCGCAGGCTGCCCACGCGGACGGGCGCGGCCGGCACGGCCAGGTCCCAAATCTCAAGGGCCGCGCCGCAGCCAAGATAGGCATGGGTTCCCTGCGCCGCCACCGCCTGGCAGCGACCGCCAATGGATCCGGCCGCGTTCACGGCCTGCGCGCTGAAATCCAGCGGGACGTTGGTCACGGCCGCGGTAGCGACATCCACCAGGTTGGTGACGCCGTTGCAGATCACGATCGCCTGCAGCACCCAGCCGCCCGTCGTCAGCCCCAGCGTGGGTATGGCCAGGCGCAAGTCCAGCGTCTCGCCCGCGACCAGGGTGGCGACCTCCTGCGTGGCGATGACGGCGCCCGTGGCCGCATCGATCAGCAGCACCGTGGACGCCGCGGCGACGTTCCCCTGGTTGGTCAGGGTCATGGTCACGCCCAGCAGGTCGCCGGGCTGCACTTCGCCGTCGGCGGCCAGCGCCAGCGGCGCCACGCTGGCTTGCTTTTCAAAAACGGGGTTGATCGCGGTCAGTTCCAGGTCAAAGGCCAGCCCGCTATTGGTGGGCGCGGCCAGGTGCACCTCGGCCGCCACGATGTTGCGGCCGGCCACGGCGTTGCTCGGGGTTACCGCAAAGGCAAAGTAGTTGGTCGCCTCCGGCCCCGTGACCCCGGCCAGCGCCTGCGTGGCATACCCCACCGGGTCGCCCGCCGCGCCCGGCATGTTGTGGCGGTCGATCTCCTCCCCGTTGAGGTAGAGCACCAAGCCGTCCACACGGCGGACCCGGCCCGCGATCGACAGGGCGGGAAAGTCGACCGTGAACTCGCGGCGAAAATACGTCGTGCGGTGGCGGTTGGTCGCCACACCGCCATCGCCCACCGTGGTGGTGATGCCGGGCAGACCGTACCCGAGCGGCGCGTGCCCGGAGGACCAGAAACCGTCGTAATAACCGTCGGCCGGCAGGACCCACGGCGCGGCGGAAATGTCCAGGCCGGCATCGTAATACTTCCACGCCGCGCCCCGGCTGACCAGGACATTGGTTTCAAGGCCCGCGGCCACGATCACGGTCAGGTGGTTGGTGTTGTTCGCGGTGTGGGTCTCGCCCGGCACGGGCACCACGTCGGCCTGGAGCGTGTGGTAGCCGGCCACCGCATGGGTGGTGTTCCAGGCAAAGACCAGGTTCGTGGCCGCGTAGGCCGCCAGGCTGCTGACGCTGTTGGTGAGCAGGACCGGCGGCGTGGCCGAGAGGTCCACCAACCGCGCGACCAGGGCTTCGCCATAATCCCCGGGATTGGTCACCACCACCGTGACATTCGTCACGCGGTCGGGCGGGACGATTGCGGAAACCAGGATCGCGCCCGCGGCCACGTCGTGTACCGGCGCGGCCAGGGCCACGTTGTTGGACCACACGTTGTCGGCCAGCGAGGTCTCGTTGGAAACCGGCCCGGCGCGCGCCACCAGGTGGTAGGTCCCGGGCGCCAGCCCCGCGGTGTTCCAGTTGAACGCCAGGTTGGTCACCCCGCGGCCGGCCAGCGCCGCAGGTTGCGTGCCCACCAGCAGCCCGCTGGTGAGGTTGGTCACCGTGACGTTGAACCCGCCGGTGGCCGTGGCCATCAGGTTGGTCACCCGCACCCGCAACGGGATCGCGAAGCCGGCGAACCCGTTGGTGGGGGTGAAGCTCGTGACGGCAATGTCGCCCGCCGTGGGCGTGGACAGGGTCACGCTGTTGGTCATGAGGTTGTCGATGGTGTTGGTCTCGCTGGGCAGCAGGCTGAGCTGCGCGCGCAGGCGGTACACGCCGGCCGTCAGCCCGGCGGTGCTCCAGGCAAACGTCACGTTGGTGGCCCTGCCGCCGGCCAGGCCGGTGACGGTCTTGGCCACGTCGACAGCGGCCCCGCTGGTTACGTTGCTCAAGGTCAGGGTGACCGAGGTTGGCATGGCATTGACTGTCTTGTTGCTCACCGTCACCTGCACCGTGAGATTGGTGCCGGTGATGCCCGAGTTGGGCGCCATGGCGGTGATGCCGAGGTTGGCGTAGGGCGTGAAGGTCAGCTTCATGCCGCCAAACCGCCCGCCGCTGCCCGCCGCGAGGTTGGGATAGTTGGTGGCCCACGCCGCCGGCCCCTTGGTGAAAACGCAGTAGTTGGTGGTGTACGGCCCCTGGTTGTTGGCGCTGGTGTACTCGACCCGCATGTAATAGGTGCCGTCCGCCATCACCGCGCCGTTGGTGCCGCGGCAGTTCCACGTCACCGCATGCAGCGTGGGCTGGCTCGAGATCGTGGCGCCGCTCACGCCATCCACGTTGGTGTAGCTGCCCCGGTCGGTATTCCACTTGTACAAGTACTGGATGCGGGACGCGGCGTGCCGGCACAGGGTCTTGACGAATTTTCCGCTGGCGTCCACGAGCCACACCACGGCGACGTTGTTCGGCGAATACGACGCCGTGTAATTGTAGTTGGTGACCGCGAAGGTCACGTAGCCGTCGGTGTTGGCCGCCTGCGCGGTCGCGCCCGCCAGCAGGAAAAGGAGCAACCACCCTCCGCATCGCCAGCCGGATTTCATAGGCAAGCCATCCTGGGTTCGTTGATAAAAGGGTTAAGGCGCCAGTCCGCGGCGATTTCCCGGGCCCGCGCCAGCAGGGCCGGCAAGGCGGCGGCCACCGGCGGCGACAGGGTCATGCCGTAGTCCAGGCTCGCCGGCTCCACGCCCAGGACGGTCACCGCGGGCCACGCGGTTCCCGGCGGCAGGAGGCGCCGGGCGGCCAGCAGGTTGACCGCGTGCGCGGCCGCGGACGCCTGGCCCGGCGCCAGGTCGCTTTCCGCCAGGCGGTACAGCGTGCCGGGCCGGCCGCCGCCCTGCACCGCATCGATCACCAGCGCCCGGGCCGCGCCCGCGAGGTGCGGCAGCGCCGAGAGCATGTCCGTGCCCGCGTCCACGACGCACGCGCCCGGCGGCGGGTCCTGGGCCAGGGCCTGCGCCGCGTGGACGCCGATGCCGTCGTCGCCCCGCAGCAGGTTGCCCACGCCCAGGATGACCACCAGGTCTTTCATGCGGGCCGGCCCACGCGCAGGACATGCGTGGCGCAGTCAAGGCACGGGTCCACCGAGTGGATTACCCGCAGCACTTCGACCGGGCTGTTGACGTCCGCCACCGGCGTGCCCAGCAGCGCCTGCTCAAGCGGGCCGAGTTGCCCGGCGCCGTCCCGGGGGGAAATCGTCCAGCAGGTGGGGGTGATGACCTGGTAATGGGTGATGATCCCGTCGATGGTCCCCAGCCAGTGGCCCAGCGCGCCGCGCGGCGCCTCGGTCAGGCCCGCCGCCGTGGCCGGGCCGATGGGCGCCACCCACGGCGTGAACGTGACCGCGCCGGGCGCGAGCTGGCCCAGCCAGTCCTGCATGGCCAGGGCGAACTTGCGCGCCTCGTATGCCCGCGCGCGGATGCGGTCCATGACCGAGACGCCGTTGGTGTACTCGCCGTTGACCCACATGCGCGCCAGCGGCCCGCACTCATAGGGCGTGCCGCCGTAGCGGGGCGCCTTGAGCCAGCTGTAGGCGCCGGACTTCGGGTACTCGGCGGCGGTGTCGCCCGCGGCCGGGTGCAGGTCAGCGGCGGCGGTATACCACGAATGCGCCACGCTCTCGGTGACCTGGGCCACGTCCATGGGCAGGGCCGCGCCGGCGCCACCGACGACCCGGCCCGCGCTGAACAGCTTGCCGCCCGCGGCCTGCTCGAACGCGCCGTAAGACAGCAGGTTGCCATACCCGCGGCCAATGAGAAAGTAGTCGGGGAACAGCGCGGCCAGGCGCTCCACGTCCGGCAGGTAGCGGGACTCGATGAAGGCCAGGATTTCATCCAGCCCGGCCTGGTAGGCGTCGAGCTTGTCCTGGGCCGGCACGGCGGTCATCCCGCCCGGGATGAACGCCGGGGTGTGCGGCAGCTTGCCGCCGAACAGCGCGCCGATCTCGTGGCAGCGGCGCCGGACCGTGAGGGCCTCGAGGTAGTGGGCCAGGAACACCTCCTGAGCGGCCTGGTCCACCCGCCGATCCATCTCCAGCCCCGGGGTCCAGGGCGGCATGCCCAGCCCCTGGATGTAATCCGGCAGCGAGAGCAGGTAAAAGTGCAGGATGTGCGACTCCAGGTAGCACGCGCCATGCACCAGGTTGCGCAGGATGCGGCCGGCGTCCGGCACCGGCGCGCCGCCCAGCCACACCTGGTCCAACGCCAGCACGGCCGCCTGGGCGTGGGACGTGGGGCACACCCCGCAGATGCGCGAGGTGATGATCGGCGCATCCCGCGAGTCCCGGCCCTCGAGGATCTTCTCGAACCCGCGGAACAGGGTGCCGATGGTGCGGACGTCCACCACCTGCTGGACGCCGCCCACCGTGTCCACGCTGACGTCCACCTTGAGGTGCCCCTCGATGCGGGTCACCGGGTCAATCGCGGCAACAATGACTGGCATGGTTTCTGTCCTGGTTGACGGGTGTTAGGGCGCCCCTATGGCGAGTACGGTGCGTAAAACGACTGGGGGCCGGGGAAGGTTTTCTCGACACAGCCGTGGCAGGGCGCGTTGACCCCAATGCACCAGTTGGAGCGCCAGCGCGCCACGGGCGGATCGGCCGGGTCGCTCGCCTTGGCGTTCCAGCACCCGTCGCAGCGCGACTTGGTGAAGGGGCCGCGGCACCCCAGGTCTTCCAGGCAGCGGCCGTCGCAGTCCTCAAAGCCGGCAGCGGCCGTCGGCGCCGCGGGGTTGACGAGAAGGTTGCGCGGGCACTTGTCGTGGATCATCGGCGTGGCCGGCGCGCCGGCCAGGTTGGTCGCGTAGAGCGCCACCGGCCGGCCGTCGGCATCCAGTTCCGGCATGCTGCCCGTGCCGTTGAGCACCAGCAGCAGCTGCACGATGGCCCAGCACACCCAGTCGGGGTTGGCCGGGCATCCCGAGATGTTGATCGTCTGGCGGCCGGTCAGCTGGCGCACGCTGCGGATCCCCGTGGGGTTGGTGCTGCCCGGGAGCACCCCCGAGGCCGGGATGCCGCCGAACGAGGCGCACGTGCCCACGCACACGACCGCCAGCGCCCGGGCGGACATCTCCTGCACCGCCTGCTGGAACGTGGTTTCCTGCCCGTGCAGGCTGTACACGATGCAGGGCCCGCCGCTGAACGCGGTGGGCACGCCGCCCTCGGCCACCAGCACGTACTGGCCGCTGTCGTACACCCGCTTGAGCTCGGCCACCGCGGGATCGCCCGCGGGGGTCATCAACGTGGCGTGGTATACTAAGTTGATGGCCCCGGTCAGCACGTCCGCCACCGTGGTCGGGGCCGTGTCGGCGATGCGGTTCAGCAGCGACACCGAGCACCCGGTGCACGAACTGCCGTGCAGCCAGATGACCGAGGGGGCGGTGGGATTGGCCAGCGCCTCGCACAGCAGGCCGAACTTGGAGGACGACAAGCCGAGCGCCGCCGCGGACAAGCCGCACAACTTTAAGAAATCACGCCGGCTAATGTTCATAATAGTTCCACCGGGAGCTGCTCTTAGTACCATACCCCAGCGGCGGCAAGATGTTAATCCCTTCACAACGCAGCGACCCTTTGCCCCCCCCCGGGGGGCAGATCCGCAGGCGGTTACGGCGCTGGGGGAGGCGGGAGCGGCGCCGGGCGCATGACACGGTCGAACCGGGCGCGGAAAAAGGGCACGCGCAGCAGCAGCGCCATGTACGGCAGCCAGAGGATGAACAACAGCAGGCCGAACCCCACGCCATAGGCGCCGATGTACAGCAGGTAGCTCAAGGCCCCCATCAGGCCGCCGCCGGAGTGGATCGTCATGACAATCGCCCCAAGCCCGCCCACGGTCAGGACCGGCAGGATGCACAGCACCACGCACCCGCCCAGCATCCACAGCCCGAACTTCACCACCGAGAATGTGCGCCGGCAGGCCAGCCCGGCGATGACCAGGGCCAGCACCAGCGCCAGGTTCATCAGCCCGAGGACAATGGTCTGCCATACCATCCGGACATCGCCCAGCGTGGCCGCGATCGTCATGATCAGGCCGGTCCCCCAGAGGATGCCCAGCGCCGCCAAAACCGACAGGATGCGCGGCCGGGCCGGCAGCCGGTCGGCCAGCAGCAGCAGGATCGCCAGCACCAGCGCCTCGCGGATGATCAACGCATCCACTTCCTGCACGAAATAATAGAAAGCCCCGCTGGCCAGGCGATCCAGCAGGCTGAGCAGGGCCGTCACCGCCAGCGGCGGCAGTAAAACCAGCCACGCCTGCCGGTTCCAGTTGCGCCGCAGCGCCAGGCCCAGGATCACCACCACCGCCACCAGCATCCAGGACATCAACGGCAGCAGGTGCCACCAGAACGGCCAGTTAAACGATACCGGCGGGCTCTGCGCCGGGCCAAGGTCGCCGATGGGCTGGCCGCCGGTTACCTGGAACGCGCCAGATTGGGGGAAGGGTACTCGCCATGAGTACGAACAGGTCCCGCCTCACCCATACTCGAAATGGCCGCCGTCGAGCTCGTGGCCATCTCGATAAATGGTGAAACGCGGACGCCGCAACTGGCTGTCGTCGCCGGCCTGGTATTCTTCGCCGCCCAGCCCCAGCAGCCGGTAGGACAGGTTCACGCCGGCCATGGACCGGGTTACCCGTACCTTGTGCTCCAGCGGCGCGCCGGCGTCCAAGGTAGTGAATCCGCCCTGCGTGATGCTGATATCCTTGAGGTTGGCGGAGAATGGAGAGCCGCTGCCGGCTTGCAGGTAAATGGTATTGTCCGTGTACCGGCCGGCCGGCCAAAGGAACCGCTCCGGCGGCCGCGCAAAGATGGCGGCTCGATCGTCGCCAGCCAGCCGCAGGTACGCGATGTGGCGGCCGGTCACCACCAGGAACCCGGCCGGGGGCGCCACGGTTTCCGCGGTGACTTGCAGGGCCGGGTTGCTGGCGCCAGCCACGAAGGCGAAAGACAGCTTGTACGATTGGTCGTTGAGCGTGAGATCGCGCACCAGCGGCAGGCGATCGACAACCCCAACGCCGCCGGGCTCATCCGACACCTGGCTGACGATCAGTTTGTCGCCCAGGCCGAGTTGCCCGTCGAGGTTGTCCACCACCGTCACATGCCACGTGGCATCGCCCAGTTGCACCTCGCCGCGCCAGCCGGAATTGATTTCAACATAGGCATAGCCGCGGTGCGAAAACCGCAACCCGACCTGATACGGAATTGGAACCGGGCCGCTGTTGTTCACCAAGGGGATGTCGTCAAACTCCTGGTACCACTCGTCGTCGTCCGCTTCGACCACGCCGGCGGCATCGTCGGTCAGGTCCAGGTTGTGGCCCAAGTCCAGGTACAGGCGTCCTTGCGCCCGGTCCCAGGCGAACCCCAGGTTATCCTGGCGGTTGGTGCCCAGGCGCAGGGCGCCGCGCACGATCTCGCGCTGGCCGAAATCCGGCTCCTTCTTGAAGTTGAAATCCGTGTCTTCGGTGTCGATGCTCACTTCAAGATCCATGCCCTCGGCCGCGTAGGACAGGATGAACGTGTTGGTGACCGGAGCCGTTGAGCGCAGCCACAAGGTATTGGTAAGCACGCCCTCGGCGCGGCACCACGCCGCCACGGCCCAAAGGCCGGCAACGGCCAGCCAACGCCCATACCTTGCCTTGCCGCGTTTCATCATGGCCGCCACGGTACCTGCTGCGTGGATCCTTGGCAAGCCGGATTGCTGGATCGATGTAAGGCCTCAGTGAAACGAGGGGATCAGGCGCCGGGCTTGAGATGGGTGCCCATCAGCTGTCATCATTTCCGAACCCGCTACGAGGGAAGAATACGGTGCAGCACCTTGTTCATTTTTTCTCACGGAGCCACGGAGGTCACGGAGAACAGCGTCGCTCGGGCCATGGATGGCGCGAGCCATGCTTCATGGCTCCCACCAACAAATCAAATGGCAAGTGGGGTTCCTTCCCACGCCTGACGTAGAACCATGATCGCGCCGGTTCTTTTTGCGTTCATCCCCGTGTCTCCGTGCCTCCGTGAGAGTCTCCCCGCCTGGCTGAGGCCTTACGGATCGATCCGCACCCCGGCAACTAATCCTCTGGACTTGGCGCCGGGCCACGGCATATAGTCTGCGGCCAATAACCATGGGGCAGACGCCCTTATAGAGAGGAGCCTGATCATGAAAACTTTCGGCATGTTGTGCTGTTCCCTGCTGTCCGCTTTTGCGTTGGCCGGAGTTTCCGCGGCCAAGACCGTGGCCATCCCGGACAAGCAAGATCCCGCGTTCACGGTGGAGGTGCCCAGCGGTTGGACCACCGAGGTGGATGAAGGCGTGCTCACCGCCAGCGAACCGGACGACAATGCCTTTGTCAGCGGGTTTGTGCTCGATGACGTCGAGGAGGTCGAGGAAGCGCTCAAAAGCCTCAAGGAAATCATCGGGGAATCGGCACGCAACGTGGTCTACGACAAAGCGGTGGAAACCATGGTCAACGGCATGGAAGCACTCCAGCTCACGGCGCGCGGGGTATACCGCGAGGATGGCGAGAAGGTTAAAATCCAGGCCAACCTGTACTCGCTGAGTGAAGACCGCGTGGGCATGCTGTTCGGCATGGCGTACGCCGCCGCAGGCGCCGACGTCAGCAGCGCCATGAAAAACATGTTCAAGTCCGTGGAAGCCACCGGCAACCGCGAGGAAGAAGCTGAAGAAGATGCGGAAGAGGAGGAGGAGGAGGAGGACGGCGGCGGCTGGTTCTCGGACGGCGACGACGGCGAGTCCGAGGGGGACGACGAGGACGTAGCCGAGGAGGAGGAGGAGTCCGAGTACCCGGCCGCGGAAGTCATCGAGCTGGAGCCCGGGCGCTGGCAGGTGGTCACGGAACTGGGCGACGTGATCTACTCGTCGCTCCTGGTCACCACGGCCACGCTGCGCCAGGACGCCCTCGGCCTGGAGCCGGATCCGCAGGTGCTGGGCGACCAGCTCGGCATGGTGGGCGTGGTCATCCACGCGCCGCGCGACAACTGCCCGGTGGAGGTCGAGATATCCAGCTCGGATTACATCCAGCCCTCCCGCTACGTGGGCACCCTGGCCGAGGACGGCGTGTATTACACCGTGTGGCCGGTGCTGAAATATGATTTTGGCAAGCTGCTCGCGCTGCGCCAGACCGTGCCCGAGACCTTGACCATCAAGGTCACGGTCGATGGCCAGGCGGGCGAGGAGGTCCGGCGCATGCAGGTCCGGCCGATCAACGAGTGCGTGTTCGGGTTCGTGGACGAGGATGGCCCCACGGATCTTTCCTGGACCTTCGCCGCCTACGTGAACGAGAACCACCCGTTCATCGACGAGATCCTGCGCGCGGCCCTGGATTCCGGCGATGTGGACAACTTTGCCGGCTACCAGAAAGATCGCAAGGGCGTGCGCAAGGAAATCAAGGCCGTGTGGAACGCGCTGCAAAACCGCGGGTTCCGCTACAGCAACATCACCACCACCTCGGGCGGCGAGGACAACGTGTTTACCCAGCATGTGCGCCTGATGGGTGACGCGCTGAAAACCTCGCAGGCCAACTGCGTGGACGGCAGCGTGCTCATGGCCTCGATCCTGCGCAAGCTGGGCATCGACGTCTACCTCGTCTGTGTCCCGAGCCACATGTTCATCGCCGCCAGCCTCGACGAGGAGGACGGCAAGATCATCGGCATCGAAACCACCATGCTGGGCAACAGCACCTTCGAGGAGGCCGTCAAGGTGGGCAGCGAGCAGTTGGAAGAGGCGGGCGACAAGTTCGAGGATCCCGAGGAGCTCGACTACCAGCTAATCAACATCAACTCCGCGCGCCAGTTGGGCATCATCCCCATCAAGGACGTGGCGGGCGAAGCCGCGGTGTCCCCGGCGCCGGCGGCCGGACAGTAAGCGATCGGCATGTGCATTGAGCTGCCCATGGGATGCGCGGGCGCGGCCGCGGCGGTGGCGGTGGCCGCCGGGATTCCGCCGGCCCACATCCTCCTGGTCCGCGCCACCCGCCGGCCCGACAAGGCCCCGGCGCTGATGTTCGCGGCCTTCGCGCTGTACGCCCTGGCGCTGGGCTGGGTCCTGTGGCGCTGGCAGCCCGGGGTATGGCCGGAGTTCGTGGCGGCCGCCGCCATGGGCGGGTTCCTGGCCCTGGGCTACATGGAGGCGTTCTCCATGCTGTGCCGCGGTTTTTCCCTGCGCATCGTCACCGACATCGACCAGCACGGCCGCCTGGACCTGGCCAGCCTCCAGCAGCTTTACGGCGGCGGACGCGGCGCGGAATGGATGCTGCGCAAACGCATGGACACCATCGCCCGCCTCGGCCTGGTGCGCCGGGACGACACGGGCCTGGCCCTGGCGCGGCCCTGGGGCCCGGTGGCGGCGCGATTCGGATTGCTGTTCAAGGGCCTGCTGAACATGGGCAAGGGTGGCTGACATGGGCCTGGCCCGCGAGCTTGGACTGCCCTTGGCCGTGGCCGCCGCCAGCGGCGGGCTGTTCGGCCTCCTGCACCTGGCCGCCTGGCAGTGGCCGCGCCTGCGCCGCGGCGCGATCCTGATCGTGCTGCTCGGCGCGGCCGGCTACCTCATCGCCTGCGCCGCGGCCTGGGCCGGCTGGGACGCCCCGCCGCTGCGCCACGCCGGCGTGTCGGCGCCCCTGGTGATGCTGGGCATCATGGCCTACCTGCACCTGTACGTGGGCATCGACCGCTCGGTCTCCGTCCGCATCCTGGGCGAGCTGTACCAGGCGCCCGGCCAGGCGCTCGCGTGGCCGGAGCTGACCCGCCGCTACTCGCCGCACGAGATGTTCCAGCCGCGGCTGGACCTGATGGTGGCCAACCACTGGCTGACTCGGCAGGACGGCTGGTACGCCTGTACGCCCCGCGTGGCCCGGCTGGCGCGGCTCACGCGCACGTTGCAGCGGATCTATGGATTAAACAATATTGGCTGACCATGCATTTTCAACATCAGGATAAAGTAGCCCTGGTCACCGGGGCCGCGTCCGGCCTCGGCCGGGCCCTGGCCACGGCCCTGGCCGCCGCCGGTTGCCGCGTGGCCCTGACCGACCGCAACGCCGCCGCCCTGGCCGAGACGCGCGAGATCATCACGCGTTCCGGACACACCGCCGCCGAGTTCCCGCACGACCTGACCGACCTGGCCGGCATTCCGGCCCTGGCGCAACGCGTGCAGGACCACTTTGGCGCCGGCATCCGGCTGCTCGCCAACTGCGCCGGCGTGGCCATCCTCGGCCTGGTGGAGCACCTGCCGCCCGAGGCATACGACCTCAGCCTCAAGCTCCACCTGCTGGCGCCGGCGGCCCTGGCCCGCGCCGTGATTCCGGGCATGAAGCAGGCGCGCGACGGCCAGATCATCAACATCACCTCCGGCGTGGGCACGCGCGGGCTGCCCGGCGTCTCGGCCTACTGCGCGGGGAAGTTTGCCATGAATGCGCTGACCGAGTCGTTGCGCGTTGAGCTGCGGCCTTACGGCGTCCACGTCATGTCCGTGTCGCCCGGCCTGATGAAGACCAGCTTTGTCACCGGCATGCAGGTATACGGCCCGCTGGCGGAGAAGTTCGAACAAGGCGCCACCATGGCCCCGGAGGCCGTGGCCGCCCGGGTTGTGGCCGCATCGCGGCACTGCCGGCGCGAGGTGGTGCTGTCCACCCGCACCCGCCTGGTGCGCCACCTGAACTACTGGGCGCCGGGGCTGCTGGACCGGGTGCTGGCCCGGGCCACGGCCGCCCGCCAGGGGACCCTCGCCCCATGAGCATCATCGACGCCCATGTCCATCTCGAAACCCGCATCCTGCCGGTAGACAGCCTGCTGCGCAACATGGACCGCCTGGGCATTGCCCGGGCGGTGCTCATCCCCCACCTCACCGACCCGCCCGAGACCAGGAAATCCGACCTGCCCCTGGCCGTGCAGCGCTTCATGTTTTACCGCCGCTGGCTGCGCCCCCTGGGGCTGGCCATCACGCGCAGCATGTACCGCGAGCGCGGTCAGTGGAACATGTGGTTCCGCCGCGGCCAGGCCCAGCCGCGCCAGTTCACCCTCATCAGCCGGCCGGACAATGCCCCCGTGGCCGCGGCGATCCGCGCCCATCCCGACCGGTTCAGCGGCTGGATCTTCATCAACCCCGGCGAGCCGGACGCCATGGACGAGCTGGCACGCTGGCGCGAGGTCCCGGGCATGGCCGGGGTCAAGCTGCACCCGTTCTGGCACCAGTTCCCCATCCGCCAGGCCGAACGCCTGCTGGCGGAAACCGAGCGCCTGCAGATGCCGCTGCTGATCCACCTGGGCATCGCGGAACGCGATACCGGCCACTGGCTCATGGCCTCGTTTCCCACCCTGACGATCATCTTCGCGCACCTGGGCATCCCGTTTTACCGCGACCTGTGGAACGCGGCCCGCGACAACCCGCGCGTGTACTTCGACGTGGCCAGCACGTACCACGTGGACGCGTTCCTGGTGCGCGAGGCCGTGCGCTACCTGGGCGCGGACCGGATCGTGTTCGGCACGGATGCGCCGTACGCGCACCCCGACGTGGCCGAGCGCATCATGCGCTGGGTGCGCGCCACCGTCCCGGACGAACGCGGCCGCCGCCTCATCTTCCACGACAACTGGCTACGCCTGTGCGGCAAGGAATCCGGCGGCGCATGGGATGTTCCAGAATAATAATGATCTCTCGCCAAGCCGCCAAGCCGCAAAGCAGAGTTCCCAGGCCAGTATACGACTTGGTGCCTTCGCGTCTTTGCGAGAGAATGTTATTCCAGATTCTGTGCCTGTTCCATTTCCGCATGAGAACAAGAATACGAGCTCCCCTCCTTTGCAAGGAGGGGTGGCCGCAGGCCGGGGTGGTTATGGATGGTCCGCGCTCCGATATCACGGTGGGTGGAACCCGGATCAACCGCCCCACCCTGCGGGCCCCCCCCGCCTTAAAAAGGCGGGGAGCCCAGACAGGTACCGATCCGCATGCAAAAGTGGTATCAGGAACCGCTTTGCGGCGCACGGAGCCAACCGCTTGCCATGCTTAACGTATTCCTGACCGGCGGCAGCGGGCTTTTGGGTTGCCACGTCATCCAGCGGCTGCAGGCGCGCGCGGACGTGGCACTCCACGTCCTGGCCCGGCCCGGCGCGCGCTTCCCCGTCCCGCTGGATCCGCCCACGGTGCGGTGCGTGACCGGCGACATCCTTGATCCCGCAACGCCCGCCCTGCCCCAACCGTTGGACGTGGTCATCCACGCCGCGGCCCTCACCCAGGCGCTGCCCGCGGCCGGTCCGGCAGCCACCCAGTACGCGCAGGTGAATGTCAGCGGCGCGGCGCACGTGCTCGAGTGGGCCATCCAGGCGCGCGCGCGGCATTTCATCCTCATCAGCTCCTGCAGCGTGTTCGGCGATGTCCACGACGGGCTGCGGGACGAGACCGCGCCCTGCACGCCGGACAGCGCCTACGGCGCCAGCAAGCTGGCGGCCGAACACCTCGTACAGGAGCGCGCCACCCAGGCCGGGCTGCCCTACACCATCCTGCGGCCGGGACTCATCTACGGCCCCTACGACCGCGGCGCGTTCATGAAAATGATCGCCATGACCGATCGCTCCGTGGCCGTGGTGCCCGGCCCCGGCCACAACCTCAAGAGCCTGGTCTCCGCGCGCAACGCCGCGGCGGCCACGGTGGCGTCCATGGCGCACGCCGCAGCTTTCGGGGAAACCTTCCTCGTGGTCGACGAGCGGCCCTACCCGCTGCGCGCGGTGTTCTCGGAAATTGCCCGCGTCCTGGCCCGCGGCACGCGCCTGGTGTACCTGCCCGCCGCCCTGGTCCGCGCCGTGGCCGCCGGGCTGGACCGCGCCGCCGCCGTGCCGGGCCTGCGCCTGCCGGTCACGGGCCAGGACCTGCGCCGGTTCATGAGCGACAATTCCTACACCTGCGAAAAGCTGAAAAAGAAATTGCATTTCCAGCCCCAACCCGACTTTATTGGGCAAATCGCCGCGGCCGTGGATTGGTATCGAACGCAACGAAGAACGCCGAACGCCGGATGAGGAACCATGGACGACAAAACCGCTGACCTGTATGACATCACCTTCTTCGTGCCGTGCTACAACGAGGAAAACAACGTCGTTAAAACCCTCGAAACCATTGTGGCCGCGACCGCCACCACGGCCACGCCGCTGAAATACGAGGTCCTGGTGATCGACGACTGCTCCCGCGACGCCACCATCGCGCGCGTCGAGGAGTTCCAGCGCCAGCACCCGGGCGTTGCCGTGCAACTCAAGAAAAATGCCCGCAACCGCGGCCTGGGTCGCAACTACGTGGATGGGGCGTTCCTGGCCCGCGGGCGCTACTACATGTTGGTCAACGGCGACAACGCCGAACCCAAGGACGCTATCGCCCGCATCATTGCCCACGTGGGCGAAGCGGACATGATCATCCCGTATTTCGGGGCCAGCGACCACCGGTCGCCATTCCGCCGCAACCTGTCGCGCGTCTTCACCAGCCTGGTCAACGTGCTCGGCGGCCACCGGATCCGCTACTACAATGGGCCTGTGGCCCATCGCCGCTATAACGTCATGCGCTGGCACGCGGACACCGACGGGTTCGCGTACCAGGCCGAGATCATCACCCGGGTCCTGTCCGAGGGCGGCACCTACGTGGAAGTCCAGATCCCCAACCTCGACCGCCAGGAAGGCAATTCCAAGGCGTTCCGCTTTAAAAACATCCTCTCCGTGGGACATAGCCTGACGCAAATATTTTTCCGCCGGTTGCGCGGGGTATTCTTCGCGCGCGATTATTAACAATACCAACATCGCTATCATATGGAAAAAGACAAACAACCCCACGTATGCCTGATTCGGGTGCCCGTGGTTCTGTCCAAGGGGCGGATTGGCAGTGTCACGGGCAGCCCGCCACTCGGCGTAGCCTACCTTGCCGCCTACCTGCGCCAAGCGGGAGTGCGCGCAACCATTGTGGACGCTTTTGGCGAGTGTCCCACGCGCCATACCGAGTACGGCGACTTCGATCTTTACGGGCTGACCTCCGAAGAGCTTGTCCTGAAAATTCCAGCGGATACCGATCTCATTGGCGTCAGTTGCATGTTTTCCAATGAGTGGTTCTACACTAAAAAGCTGATTCGCACCTTGCGCGGCAAGTTCCCCAAAATACCGCTGGTGATGGGCGGGGAGCACGCTTCCGCCCTGGCGGATTACAACATGCAAACTTGTGCCGAGTTGGATTATATCATCCGCGGGGAAGGCGAACACAAGCTCCTGCTCCTTGTGCGGCACCTGTTTTCCGGGGAAGGCCGGATCGAAGATATCCCCGGCCTGGTATTTCGCCCACCCGAGGCAGACACGCCAGCAACAGCAGCCCCCCGCGATTTAAAGACCACGAATGCCGGCCGCATTGCGGAGATCGACCATCTGCCGTGGCCCGCCTGGGATTTGGTGCCCCTGGAAAACTACCTGTCCCAAGGCATTGCAACCATTACCGCCTCCGGCAAGCGCATCATGCCGATTCTTTCATCCCGCGGCTGCCCGTTTGGATGCAAGTTCTGTTCCAACCGCGACATGTGGGGCAGCCGGTTCATTGCTCGCGAACCTACCACGCTGGTGGCGGAGCTCAGGCATTACGTCGAGACGTATCGCATCACGGGCTTCGAATTTCATGATTTGACGACCATCATGAACAAGCAGTGGATTCTTGAATTATGCCGCCTTCTCAAGGAAAGCGGGTTGGTCTTGGAGTGGAATGTTCCCACCACCCGCGCTGAAACCATCGACGCCGAAGTGGTCCAAGCCTTGAAATCTTCGGGCTGCACCAACATCTGCCTGACCCCGGACAGCGGATCCAAGTTCCAGTTGGCCGACATGAACAAGCGGGTCGATCTGCCCAAGGTGGAGCAGGCCATTCGCTGCATTCTGCAGCATGGGTTGCGCCTCAAGGTCAATTTCGTCATCGGGTTTCCCAATGAACGGCACCGCAACATCTGGCGCACCCTGACCTATGGCATGAAGCTCTCGCTTATCGGCGTGGACAGCCTGTTGTTCTACCGGTTTGTTCCGTATCCCGGCAGCGAATATTTTCAGCACTTGCAGTCCATTGGCAGGATTGAGACCGACCCTGATAAACTGGAAAAATTCCTTAGCATCAACACGTACAATGAGTTGACCACGGTCTACAGTTTCAGCAGCCATGTATCCAACGGGGCCATCAAGCTGTACCTCATGGGCGGGTACATGGTGTGCCAATCCCTGTTCCTGATCAGCCACCCCCGGGCATTTTGCAGTATGGTGAAGCGGGTTTGGAATAAAACCCCCGAAGCCCAGATCGATCTGTTGCTGATTAACCTCCTGGGTTCCTGGCGGGCCAAGATCCGGCGGCTGTTTTCAAGCAAGCCCCCCGCGCCCCGGCCAGGCCAGCCATCAGTCTGACGTTTGGCCGCCGCCGGCCACGGGCGTCCACACACGGTAGAAAGGTTTCTCGGTCGGTCCGAATGCTGCGGTCACGCGATGGTAGTTTGTAATATAACCCCACAGCAGGGGAAAGTTGTCTTTCCAACGATCCATGCGGTAATAAGGCCCGTCAACCCACGAAACCCATCCCCCCGCAAGATTGCCTTGGACACTAACCTCATTTTCCATCAACTCGACAAACACGAAATCATTGGTCGGCACGGCCAACTCTCGCGTCAACTCGTCGCTCCATGGCGGATGGTAGAACTCTGGCATGAAGGTGCTTCCCGCCCAACTGAACGGCGTGAGCCGGCCACCCGTCCAATACTGCATTCCATCAAACGGTACGACGATAACCCTGTAAGCCTGATACCGCGTCCGGATTAGTTCTATGACCCCAGTTAACGCATGTGTCTTGGCATTGTCCGGCACCAAGATAACCCCCTTATCGGTTTCGATGCGCAGGGGGTGGATGCGTGCATCCCGGAACTCGAACAGGTACAACGCGGCCGCCACAACCGCCGCGCCGACCAGGAATATCCGGTTGTACCACGTGCGCAAGCCTTGCAGCAGGCTTGGCGAAGGCCGTACTCGCAGGCAGGCCAAGGTCCAACGCGGAATCATGAAGACGATCACCGGCAGCAACAGGCAGAACAAGCCATATTCCGTTCGGCGCAGCAGGTTGCGACCCTCCAACCCCGCGGACGCGGCCAGCAACACCAAAGCCACAAATGCCCATTGCGGCAGTGACGTTTGCCACCCCCGCCAGCGGCGGATGGCCAACGCCAGAATGGACAACCCCATGACGGCAATCAGCAGGAAAGCCGGCAATATGTTCTGGAGGCAGCGGCCAGCCACGTACTTCAGCGTTCCCAGCAGGGGCGACGTGTCCGGCGTTGATAGCTGGTAATATAGGGTCTGGGATTGAGTCAAATATGGAACGGTACGCAGATCAAAGCCCTGAACCTGCAAGTACGTCAGGTACCCGTGTTCCAACACCAACCCCCAACCCAGCGCGAGACAGGTCCCAGCCACCAAGACCATGCCCGGCAGCCGGAACGGCCAGGACGGGCGCACCCCGCCCCGACGCATCACCCGCCAGCCGGCAAAGAAGAAAAAAGCGAGGCAGGACAAAGCCAGGGCTACCTGGACCAGCACCGGGGCCAGGGACGGCAAATTCTGCAGCATAAATCCATCCAAGGTCCCGTAGTTGGTCAGGGCAGCATGGAGATAAAAGAATCCGACGCGACCGATGACCCAACCGTAACCAGCAATCGCCACGGCGCTAGCCACCACGATAATGCCGGACAATGCCCGGCCATTAATTCGGGGGCGGGCCAGGAACAGGCGAGCCGCTACGAGACAGGCCAGGGTCAGGATCACGGCTGCCACGCGTTCATGCTTGATGAGCAGGCATAATCCACCTGAAACACCCGCCAGCAAAACCGGCCCCCAGCGCCAACGGGGCGCCCGCACAGCTATCAGCGTGGCCCAGGCAAACCAGGTCGCCAGCGGGTAGCCGATGTGCAAATACCCGCCCGTAATAAAATTCTGTTCACTGATGGTGGTTAATATGAACGTGAGCAGGTAGGCCGTGACGGCTATCCCCACGGCATCTGCCTTGCGATGCAGCAGCGCCGCCACCTTGTAATTTGCAATGAGGCTCAACAACGCCGCCAGCAGCGAGACGGCGGCCACAGCCGCGTAGCGATCGGGAAACACCCTCATGACCAAGCCATAAAACCAGAATGCCAGGGGCGGATACGGCGTCTGGATGTTCTTGTACAAGACATCGCCCGCCACCGTGCGCTCCGTCGCATACATCTTGTTGGGATACTCCGCCAGGGGATTCTCCACGATACGCCAGGTCAGGGTCGCGGTAAGCAACCAGAACAGTACCAGCACAGACCAACGCGCCAGCGGCGAAGCCAGCCAGCCCGGGACACGATATGCGGGTGACAACGGTGCAGCCATGGTCGATCCTGCAACTACCTTTTCAATTCCGCCATGAGCTTGTCGCTCTTTTTATTACCGTCGGACATGACTTCGTAATTGGCGTCAATCTCGGCATTGAATTTTTCCAACCGGCCTTGTTTCCGCAACGTGGCCAGGGGGGTGCCCTCGATCTCTGCCGTGCCCGAGATCTGGAGCGAGTCCAGCGGCAATCCACGGGCGTAATCCAAGGTTTCCTGCATCTGTTCGCGGGTTTCGCCCGGCAGCCCGACCGTAAACGTGCCGTGAACCGTCATGCCAATAGACTTCAAATGCCGGACCACCTGCACGCCCTGCTTCAGATCCAGCTTCTTGTTGACGATATTGTCGATCACATACTGGCTACCGCTCTCAAAACCCAGCTTGACGCCATAGCACCCGCTTTGCTTCATGGCATCCCAAGTGCTCATGCTGATTGTGTCCGTACGGCACATGGCGCTCCAGGGCAGCTTGATCCGCGCCATCATCCCGCATATTTCCAGCGTATGGCGATCACCGAGGTTAAAGGTGTCGTCGTCGAAATAGATCGACCGGAACCCATGCCGCGCCACCATGTCCCGAATGAACGGCTCGAGATGGGCGGGGTGATAATAACGCACCAGGCGCTTCCCCTGGCCATCGGGATCGTTACCGGTCATGGTGGCTGGCCACACGCAGAAAATGCATTTATAGGGGCAGCCGCGGCTACCCCATACGCGCAGGTGCGGAACCTTGACGCCGCGTGGATTGCGGTCAAAATACTTGGTAATGACCTTGTCGTCGCATAGGAACGGCGGCGCCGCGTTCATCTCGTCCTCGGTCAGGAAGTCGAAGTCCAACACCCCCTGCGCCCCCTGAACTACGGACAGGGCGTTCTTGTCATATTCACCCTTGATGCAGGCATGCACCGGCAGGGATTCCATGATTTCCTGGGCCCGGGCAAGAACAATCGGCCCACATAGTACCAACCGGGCTTGCGGGCAACGCTGGTGCAGTTCCACCACGACCTGGCGGTCATGATCCCAGCTTGGTGTCGCGGTTTCCAGAAATATGAAGTCAAATCCACCGGTTTCCACAAAGTTATGGTACGTGGCATACGACTCGCGCCGGGCAATGCTGTCCCGAAACACCACCTCGGCCTGGGATTTCTTCTGCACGTAACTGGCGGCATATCCCATGAACATGGGAAACTCCAATCCCTCAAACGGAACCCGCCACCCGGGGAAGCTGAACGTCAGCTTGGTGTGCGGCCAGCGGGATCCCGCCCGGCACCCGGCGCGATGCATGGGGATCAACCCCCAACGGCGCTCCCGGCCTTCCCACCACGGGGGATTGGTAAATAGTATTTTCAAGATCGTGCCTTTCCTTTTGCAGCCCACCACATCATCAGAACGTCGTTCAGCGTAGTTCCAAGAATGTCCCAAGCCAATTCCTGTTCCGCCACCCGCCGCGCCTCGCGGCCCAAAGTATCCCAGGTTTCCGGGGCGCCAGCCATGCGCACCAGAGCGTCAGCCAGCGCCGTGGCCGGCAAATCGGCAAGCTGCCCCACCTGGTACCGCCCGAGCACGTAGCCAGTCTCTCCCAGCGCTGTCCCCACAATGGGCCGCCCGGCGCACAAATAATCGCGCAGTTTGATCGGGCCCCGTGCCCGGCTGTTGAGACTGTCATGCATGGGCATGACCAGGATATCCGCCGCCGCCAGATAATAAGGTACCTCGGCAAATGGTATCCAGCCCATGATCCGGACAGCATCGCTCAAGCCGGTGGTTGAGATCTGGTTGTCATAGCGTGGGTCCGGACCGCCGACAAACAGCAGGAACAGCTTGGGGCAGCGTTGGCGGGCCAGCGCCAAGGCTTCCAGCAACAGCATCCCGTCCGGATGGTACCCCGCTCCGAGGTAGGTCAGGATCACGCTGCCGCTCGGCACGGAGATCCGGGACCGCGCCACCGCCTTGTCGATCGGCGGTATTTGTTGGATGTTGGCCCCGGTGGGAATATAAGCCACGTGGTCATCAACCCGCAACTCCCGGGCCCGATCCAGAAGATAATGGCTGGTAACGGTCACCCCATCCGGCTTGCGCTTGGTCATGATTTCCAGCCAGCGCTCAAACTTATAGATGGGACGGGTCCATCCACCATTCAAGTACTCGTATCCCCCACCGTCACAGAACAAATCGTCCCAATCCGAAAAACAGGCCCGGCTCAAAGCGTAGCGTTTCGCGGCATAAAACAGAGGAATCCCCACATTGGGCAATGAACTGAAGATGTAAAGCGCATCCCAATCACCAGCCAGCACTTTGCCGGTTCTCCACGCCACGTCCCAAGCATCCAGACCTGAAGCCGCCAGGCGCGCCGTAGTAAGATAAGGGGTCAGCCAAACATCGATATCCTCCTCGCGGTAGCGTTCGGGCATGATACGCCGCTGCGGATTGACCGTGAAAAAGGTGATGGCATGACCATGACGCTGCAATTGACGCGCAAAGTTCCACGCCCGATGCCAGGTTCCGTAACCGCGGCGATTATGATTCAATACCCAGATCTTCATTGGCTCGCATGATTCAACGGCTAGTTACTATATAGCGCGCAACGTCCAACGATCAAAGGCCAAAGATGCAGCGCGATAGTGCCGGGATGGCAATCGGCAACCAAACCCCAGGCACGGACCTCCCGGGCCGTGGACAGTATGCCGCGGGACAGGAGCCCCGCGCTACACGCGGAGGACTGAACCTAAATTCAGCATTTGAATTAACTACGAAACACGCGAATAACGCGAAACTCGTTGCCGCAGAAAGAGGGGCGGGAGAACAAGTTGAATATAACATCGTTCACCTGTCGGGTGAAGGATGAATTCGATCCATTGCCGTTCATATTTAGCAGAAAGTCAAAGGGATGCATTCGCGTGATTCGCGTGATTAGTAGTTCATCTGCTCTTTCCAGGCTGAATCCATCCCGATGGATTCGACAGAACCGCGCCCTCCATTGGCGCGGCGATTATTCATCAGGAAGAGGGATTCGCACCGTCGCCGCCGGCTGCCGGCGGGGCGAGGTGTCTCGCCGAGCCGTCCCCCCAAGACGCAGACGCAAAGTCGGATCTGGCTTCTTGGCGGAAAATTCTTGCGGAATATTCTCCCGCAAAGGCGCGAAGGCGCCAAGAAATCAGATCGCATTAGATCCCAGGACAAAGACTCAATCCCAAACGCGCTCTGGGCCTGTCTTCTTGGCGACTTGGTGGCTTGGCGCGAGAATATTTATGGCTTTTCACAATGAATGTCCGGAAAGACCGGACGGCTCACGGGGACCGTTCGCCCCACCTGGCCGCAGATCTGCCGATGGGGCGAGGCGTCTCACCGATCCTTTGAAGGCGCCCAGACAACCGTGCAGAGATCGAGACCGGAATATTTTCCCGCAGAGACGCAGGGCAGGATCTGGATCTCTGCGGCTCAGCAACCCTGCGGGAAATTCTGGCTCTGGAATTAATGGAGACCATGCAGGAACCGGGATCGGAATATTCCCCCCCCCCCAAGACGCAGACGCAAAGCCGGATCTGGCTTCTTGGCGGAAAATTCTTCCGGAATATTCTCCCGCAAAGGCGCGAAGGCGCCAAGAAATCAGATCGCATTAGATCCCAGGACAAAGACTCAATCCCAAACGCGCTCTGGGCCTGTCTTCTTGGCGACTTGGTGGCTTGGCGCGAGAATATTTATGGCTTTTCACAATGAATGTCCGGAAAGACCGGACGGCTCACGGGGACCGTTCGCCCCACCTGGCCGCAGATCTGCCGATGGGGCGAGGCGTCTCACCGAGCCGCTGAAGGCGCCCAGACAACCGCGCAGGAATCGGGACCGGAATTTTTTCCCGCAGAGACGCAGGGGGACCATTCGCATTTATCCTGTCCGTCCTGTTCATCCCTGTTCATTCTGCCTCTGCTCTGCGTCACTGCGCCTCCGCGGGAACCCATCCGGCATACACATGATTGTTCAGAGTTCAACCGCCCCACCCTGCGGGTCCCCCCCGCCTTGAAAAGGCGGGGAGCCACGATGAGACGCCGGGTCCCATCCAGATTGCAGGCGGGTACGTCCGCGCTACGTACCATCGCCCCCCTACCTTTTCATGGAGAGTGGCCGCAGGCCGGCAACAAACCAAGGCTCCCCTCCTTGGCAAGGAGGGGTGGCCAACGGCCGGGGTGGTTTTCATGCTCCACCTTGTCGGATCTCCGGCACAACCGCCCCACCCTGCGGGTCCCCCCCGCCTTAACAAGGCGGGGAGCCCAGATAAGTACCACTCCTCATGCAAACGTGGTCTTATTCCGGCAGGGCGGCGCGCAACCGGTAGAACCGGTTGTCCTTGGCGGCGTCGTCCACCTGGATCTCGCCACCCGTGCCGGGGAAGTTGTTGGTGAGCACCAGCCACCCCTCGACCAGCAAATTCGTCGAGTAAAACGCGCCGTACAGGCGGCGACTTGAAGACTGGAACCGGATCCCATGGGTATCCGCGCCACTGATCACGAACAAGGACGCGCCGTTGCGCGGGTCCGTGTCCGCAACGTATTCGTCACGGTTGATCATGCGGTCGCCGTCAGGATCCGCCGTGCCGCCGTTGTCGCCGGAGATGGTTAGCGGGTTCAGTACCCGCTCGATTTCCCACGGATCAATGATGCCGTCACCATCCGTATCCGCCAGCAGCGGGTTGGTGCCGTAGGCGTATTCGTCACCATTGTCCAAGCCATCGCCGTCCGGGTCGGCTGCGCCGTCCGCGGCGGAAAGCGGATCCAGCCCGGTCTCCGTCTCGAACTTGTCGCCCATGCCATCGCCGTCCGTGTCCCAGGAATCCGCGTTGGTGCCCAGGCGGTTTTCCTCGGCCGTGGTCAGCCCATCATGATCCGCGTCCGCGTCCGGCGCGGCCGCGGATCCGGCAATGCCGGCCAGGGCGCGGGCCGCGGTGATGTTGGAGAGCGGCCCCAGGTTGCCCGCCTTGTCACGCGCGCGCAGCCCGAGGTAATACAACGTGTCTGCCAGCGGCACGCTGATGACTGCTGTCTCGGCCGCATACGGCGCCTTGGGTTGTTGCAACAGCGGGAATGCGGCGGCCGCGTCCCAGTTGGCCTCGGTGATCATGGATTGACTGTAATGCAAGGCATAGGACAACGCCGGGCCGCTCATGTCGTCGTCGCCCACGGCGGTCCATTGCAGGTTCAAGGTGCCGCTATCCGCACCCGCATTGGCCAGCAGGTTGGTGATGGCCGCGGGCAGGGTGACATCGGATGACGCCGGCCCGAACACGGCATACGCCGCCGCGTTGGTCACCACCGCGGAGATCACATTACGTTCCGGCACCAAAAGCGCGGCCGTGGCGCACCACGACGTGCTGGCCGGGCACCAGCGCATCAGTTGCAGGGCGGTTTCGTCCAAGCCGGCCACCTCGTCGTCGGCATACGATACGTTCAGCACCGCGTTGGAGTTTTGCCATCCGGCCGCGTCCACCAGCGCCACCCAGACCACGGCGCCCACCTGGTTGGTGTAGCCGCCGGCAGCGGGCAGGACAGCCGGACCGGAGCCGGCATAGACCAGGGCGCGCGTATCCTGTGCCAACCCACGGGTGCCGACGGCCAGGTCCACCGCGCCGTCCAGCGAGTAGGCGTGGTTGATGATCGCGGCGGATACCGCGCGGATCGCAAGTTCATCCATCACGTTGTTGCTCTGGCCATCCGCGGATTGGCCCACGATGTTGAGGCTGCCTTCCGTGGCCGAGCCCAGGACCAATGCGCCGGTGTAGGCGTTGCCGCCTGCGGCCGTCATGGCCACGGCCACGCCGCTGCCGCCGGCCGGGTACCAGGTCACGGTTGGCGCCTGGGCCAGGCTCTTGCTGACCTGCAGCCGCAAGGCAAGGCTGTTGCTGGAAGAAAACGCGCCGGACATCACCCACCCCAGATTGGTGGCGTTGAGCTGGGTGAACGCGCGCTCAGGATCCGGCGCGATCTCGATGACCTGCTCGCCAGCGCCGGCCGGCGCGGCCAAGGCCGCCACCAAGCGACCTTGGGCGCGCACTTCCACGGTATCGCCCGGCGTCACATCCCAGGCCATCAACCGGCCATCATCAGCCGTGGCGCCAAGATCCTCGTACCGGTCCGCCACGGCTGAGCGCAGGCCCACACCAGCGTTGACCACCGGTTGCCCGTGCCGTACCACGCGCACGGCCAGCGGGTACGCCGCGGAACCTGCGCGCCGCAGGCCGGACCAGCCGGCGCCGTCGATCGCCACCCGGCAAGCTGCGTAAGGCGCAGGAATGAACTCCGGACCCTCGCGGTCAAGGGCCGTGGCCTGGCCATTGGCAAAGTAGCCGTAAGGCGGCACAACAATGCTCACCGGCACGCCAGCGGGGAACGCCGCGTTGGTGAACACCCGCTCGAACCGCGACTCCACAAACTGCCAGCAGGGCCAGCGCCGGCCCTGGGTGTCGTACCCGCGCTCCGCGATCTGCTCGGTGAGCGTGGCCGGGTCCGCGTTGGTGGGATAGTACGCAAGGTAGTCGTTATAGGACGACATTTCCGTGGCGTACCAGTCTTCGTCCATGCAGCCATAGCTGGCCGGGACCAGGTCCGGGTGCTCGCGCCGGTACTTGGCCCAGTGGGCCTGGCTGTGCTCGCCGTCGTATTCCTCGCGGAACAGGCCCAGGGCGTAATGCATGAACTCCTGGCCAATGGCCTTGTAGTACAGTTCCTGGTCCGGCTCCTGCAGCTTCCAGGTGGACTTGAAGAACATGTAGTTCTCGCCCGGATGGTTGATGCCGTCGATACGTTTGACGTACGGCCGCTCGTTGGGGCTGAAGTTGCCGTTCTCCACCACCATGTCCGCATCCGCCCAGGTGGCCGTGTTCTTGGGCACGTCCGAGGTGACCGAGATCAGGCCGAACTTCATCTGGCCGTCCGTGGCGTCGTACAAGTAAGCCGAAGCGCTGGCAAACCCGCTGCGCAGCCGGCCCAGGAAGTTGGTGTCCGCCAGGGTGGTGGCCACGCGCAGGTTCCACTCGAACACCGGGTGGCCAAGGCGCAGGTACAGGGTCTCGCCACGCTCCAGCAGTGCCAAGTCGTCAGCCGCCAGCACGTACGATCGCCACGCGCCGTCCCAGTTGGTGGACGAATCCGTGCCGCCAAGATCACTGTCCATCCAGAGGGTGTACATCACGTTGCTGACCGATTCGCGGCCGGGCTTGACCGGCGCCTGCTCGTGCACCTTGCGCCGGGCGAAAAGCTGGGCGCCCTGCCGGGCTGCCAGCGCCACGGACAGGTATCCGCGGTTGTCTGCGCTGTTATCGGTGATGCCAGCCAGGCTGGCGGCGAGGCGGCCGTCATAGTACACCTCGGCCAGACCCACGGCCTCGCCCACGTCGTATGCGTCGTTGCCGTTCTGGTCAATCCATGTGCGCACCTGCCAGCCACCGGCCTCCCGCGTGTCCAGCAGGAAGTCCGCGCTCTGCCCGGCGCCGCCGCCGGCGCTGACCCGCGCGCGCATGTTGGTGGCCAGGTAACCGGCCCAGTCCGCATCCGCATCCCACACGATCCGCCGGTCGCTGCCGGGCACCACGTTCGTGCCCAGGTCGCCAGACGCGGAAATGGCCGGAACCGCCCAAGACCAGCCGCCGTCGCTGGAGAACGCCACGGCCACGCCGGGCGCGGCGCCGGTGATTGCGTTGAAGTCGTAGTACACGTCCACCAGCCGCGTCCCGGGGCGCTGGGCGGCGCGGACATTGCGGATGAAGTCCGGGGCTAACGCAACATGCTTCCACGAGAACTGGTAGCATGGCGGCGTGAAAAACTCTTCCGTTCCCGCGTAGCCGACGCAACTCACCCGCATCGTGGCGCTGGCGCAATCCAGGTCGCTGAACTCGTAGTAGCCGTCCGCAGCAGCCGTGGTCTCGTGCGCACCGTACACCACGCGCGCGCCGGCAACGCGTTCGCCGGTGACGTTGTTGGCCACGTAGCCGCCGAACGCCGTGCGCCGCAGGAAATGGGCGATAACGGACTTGTCGCCGGTCATGACCAGCGCATACGCGCGGTTCGTGCCTGCGGCGTCGCCACTCCAGTAATCGAACAGGTACCCGGACGCGGCCGTGGCGGTCACGGTCACAGCCTGGCCGTTGTCATAGCGGCTGTCACCGCCCGCGGCCGGGGCCACGGCGACGGCGCCGGCGGCCGCGGGAGTAACCGCGGTTTGGAGGGCATGGCGCGGGGCATTGGTCACCAGCAGGGTCACGAGAATGTTGCTTGTGCCGCCAGGGGTGGCGGTCACGCTGATGGTACCGGTATACGACCCGACCGCGAGTGCGCTTGTATTGGTATAACCGACCACCAGCAGGTCCTGCTCCCCGTGGCTGATGCCTTCATCCGGACTGATGGTCAGCCAGGCGGCGTCAGCCGTCGCGCTGTACGGCATGGCTTGGCCGCCCGCGTTCCACACCTGCAGGTCCTGGGCCACAGCAGACTGGCCTTGGGCCATGGCCTGCTGGAACGAACCCGGCGCCACGGCCAGTTCCGGCGGGTTGACCCCCGCCGCCGGGATCACCTGCAGCGCCACCTGCACCGCGACCGGCGCGTTGGACGCCCCGGCCGCAGCCACGATAACCACGCCTGTGTACTGACCCACGCCCAGGCCGGCGCTATGGAAAAACAACGCCAAGGTGTCGTGCTCGCCCAGGCTCTGCCCGATGTTGCTGCTGAGGCTCAGCCAGGACACGTTCGTGGCCAGCGAGTACGAGAGCACCGTGCCGGCCATATCATTCCACACTTCCAGCGTCCGGCTCAGCGCATTGGATCCTTCCACCACCTGGTTGTATATGGCTAGCGGTGACACCATAAGCCACGCGGGCGGGGGCTGCACCTGCAGGATGACAGCGATGGCTTGGGGCGAATTGGTTGCGTTGTCCGCGGCCACGGTGATTATCCCCGTGTAGCTCTGGCCCCAGAACCCGGACTCCATGCCCGTGGTCACGTATTCGACCGTCAACGCATTGGTCACGCCCTGGTCCAGCGACCCGGACGCCGGGCTCAGCCGGAACCATCCGGCATCCGCAGTCACCTGGTACCGAAGCGTGCCGCTGCCGGCATTCCACAGGTTGAACGATTGGGACGCGGCATTGTACCCCCGCGCGACCATGTTGCTCATCACGACCACGTCGCAGCCGATGCCCGGCCTCTCGTCGCGGATATAGACCATGCCCCAGGCCGGGTTGGCCTTGTAATAGGCATCGTTCACCAGCACAGCCGCAGGGGTGCCGGCCAAGTCGGTGACGTACAGGTCGCTGTCCGTGGCAGACAGGGTACGGGCGAACGCCAGGCGCCGGCTATCCGGCGCAAAGCCTGGCTCGCGATCGGTCAAGCCGCCGCTGGACGTCAACTCCCGCGCCGTATTCCACGCCAGATCGTGCGCCACAACGCGGTATGGCAGGCCCGTATCGCCGGACGCCTGGGCAAAGGCCAGGTAGCGCCCGTCCGCACTGACCGTACCGCCCGCCTTGGCATGGCCGTTGTTGGCCAACACCACCGCACCGGCGGTGGCCGCCGGATCCAGCGCCTTGACCACCGTGCCCGGCAGCCAGCAGGGGTCGGTATAGTAGTAGAGGCAGCCGCTGTTGCGGTCGATGCCCAGCGGAACCTGGCGGCCAGGTTCGACCACGAGGGTAGAGCTGCCACCAGCCAGCAGCACTTGTTGCAGATCGCCGCCGCAATCCGCGGAGGACCCTCCGGCGAACCCGCTGTTGTCCACCAGCCATTCCGGCTCTGCCAGGGCGGCGCACGCGGTTTCCGCGCCCGTGCGCAGGTCGCGCACCACGAGGCGATTGGTGGACCCGAGCTCTTCCTGGTAGGCCAGCCGCAAGCCGTCAGGGCTGACCCGCGGTCGTGTTTGCGTGCCGTTTTTGCGCACGAGGCATACAGGTTCGCTGCCCGCGGGATCCGTCATCCAGATGTCCGCATCGCCATACGCATCAGAGTCGAACAGGATGCGCTCGGCGAAACTGCCGTTGGCATCGTCCACGACCAGGCACACCGGCACCCTGACCGCCGCCAGGCCTTGCGCCGCCGGGGTCACGGTAATCACGGCCTGGTACACGCCGGCAGACAGGTTGGAACTGGCAAACTGCACGGAAAGCGCATCATGCTCGCCGCTGCTGGCACCGCTCGCCGGCACCACCGTCAACCAGTCAGCATTGTCGGTTATGACGTAATCGATAGCATTCGTGCTCCCGCTGTTCCACACGTCCAGGGCCAGGTCTGGAGCACTTTGGCCGACTGCAACGCGGTTGGTCAGCCATTCCGGCGCCATGGAGAACTCCGGCAGCACGGCGAGCAGCACGGTTACAGTTTGCGGCGAATTGTTGGCATCGCCGGACGTGATGGTCACCCGGCCCGTGTAAGCGCCCTCTGCCAAGCCGGCACAGGACAGGGCCAAAGCGTGCGCGACGCGCGCGCCAGACACGCTCGTGCCATTCGTCGGGGTCACGGCCAGCCACGCGGCATTGTCGCTCAGGGCATAGTTCATGGTCCCGGTACCGGCATTCCACACCACAAGCGCCTGCGTGGACACCGTGCCGCCCACCACCACGGTCTGCTCCAGCCGGTTGGTGTCCATGGCAATCACCCCCGGGTTGGGCGTGATAGTCAACTGAACTGCCACGTACTGCGGCGAGTTGTCTGCGTCCGGGCTGGTCACGATCACCGCGGCCGGATAGCTGCCCACAGCCAGCCCGGCCGTCTCAAAGGCCAGGGTCAGGCTGGTGGTGCCGCCGCTGCTGTTGGTGCCAAACGCCGGCGTAACACTGAGCCATGGCACCGTAGCTGAGACCTGGAACGGCAGGGCCCGGCTGTTACGAGTGTTGCTCAAAACCACGGTTTCATTGGTCGGGTTACGGCCCTGCACCGCGCTGGGCGCCAACGCCGCAGGCGCGAGCCCCAGCGCGCCTGGTTCCGCGGCCACGTGCAGCAACACGCTCACCACTTGGGGCGAGTTGCCGGCCTGGCCCGAGGTGATGCTCACCCGGCCGGTGTAGCTGCCCGCGGCCAAGCCAGAGATGTTGGTTATGGTGATGTCATGCAGGCTGTGCTCCTGGAAGCTCGCGCCGAACGCCGGGCTCACTTTCAACCAGGCCGCGTCCGACGCCAGGCTGTAGAGCATGGCATTGGTGGGGGTCCACCACCCGGAGTTCCACACCTCCACGCGCCGGGTCACGGTGGTGACCGCGCCGGCCATGACCGAGTTGGAGAAGGCCGTTGGTGAGACGGCAATGTTCATCACCTGTGGCTCGGTGACCGTCAGGTCCACAGGGATCACCAGCGGCGAGTTGGTAGCCCACGGCGCGCTGATGGTGATGGCCGCGCTGTAACTGCCGACCGCGAGACCCGCGGTCGTATACGTGACCGTGATGGTGTCCGCCTCGCCCGTGCTTGTGCCCGAGACCGGCGACATACCCAGCCACGACTTATTGACCACCAGAGAGTAGTCCATGCTTCCGTACCCGGCATTCCAGACTTGGAACTGGTGGCTGGCCACGTTCTGGCCTTGGGCCACACTGCGGACCACGCTGGCCATGGACGCGCCGATTTCCGGACTGGCATTGCAGTTGTCGTATTCCACCACGTAGGCCGAGACGTGGGAGTAGGTGTACCCGCTCCAGGAGTTGCTGCCCAAGTCATTCCATTGGGACCCGTAATCCGCGTTGTACGCGCCGTAATAGCCAAGGTACCGCTCGTCGTGCGGGCTGTCTGAGGGCTCGCCATGCGCCCAGTTCGCATAACCCCACGGCTCGCCCGTGACCCAGCACCACCCGCCGCCCGGTTCAGACGCATTGTTCGTCTGGTACCCGCCCAGCCAAGGGCCGATGCACAACACATTGGTTCCAGGAACACTACCCCAGAAGCACGCCTGGGTCTTGACCAGACTGAACACGAACGCGTTTTCATTGCTGGACGCGATCGTGGCCAGATGTCCGCCGCGCGCCTCGGCTGCCGTCTTGGCCGGTTCCCAGCCCATACCGTTGGTGCCCACGTACACCACCTCGTAACAATGCCCGTTGCCGCCCTGGGAATAATCCCACGCGATCAACCCCGTACCTGGATAATCATCGACCGTGACGTTCTTGTCATTCGTTCGCGTTATGCCGTTCTCGGAATAAACCGCCCGGATAGTGATTACAGTGTCTGTGGTTACATCGCCCACCCACAGTCGGTTATTGCTGAATCCAGCACCGCCGGGCAATGGCGCAATCACGCTCCATGTTGCACCGGCAGATACGTCTACACCGTCAGTGTCCTCATACTGTGCCAAGCAAACATAAGCCTTCGCGCTGCTTTCCCTGATGTCCGCATCGCCAAGAATCAGGATATTGGTCAGACCATTGGTCACCAACAGCCCCTGGTATTCGAAGGCGCCCATGTCTACAGTGCCTGCCACTATCCGAGGATGGCCGTCCAAGTCCGAGCTCCCCACCGCATGGCTATTATTACCCCGGTTGACACAGGGCGAATTGGATTGAAGGACGAAATTACCAGCCGCCGCATTCACAAACTGCGGTGCGTTCGTACTGTTGCCCGAGCCGCTACCCGGAAGTGGTGTTGTACATGTGTAGTTTAGAACAGCGTTGGCGTGGTTTGGCGAACTCGGGGCCACATTATAATACACCACACAGTTATTTTGTGTCCCGATGTAGACACCACCGGCCTGATTGCTCGCCGTATTCCAAATAACTGAACAATTATTCAAAACAGACAAGAAGGTGCCGCCGCCCTTGTCCCCGGCACTGTTGCCGTTCAGCAAGCAATTGTCCAACACCACCTGCCCCCCACCGCCACCCCAACGATAGGCGGCATTTCCGCTGATGACGCAGTTGGACACCCGCGCCCATTCCCCGTTGCTGCACCACACCCCGCCCCCGTCATCGTCCGCATTACCGCGCAAACTGTGGGTCGCCCCGTTGGTCAACGTAAAGCCCATCAAGACCGCCCCATTGGTTATTGCCACGCAGCGGACTGCGCTTTTCCCGATAGGTCCTTGTCCTTTGATAATGGTTACGGCGGGCCCATTGACGCTGCTGACAGTTACCGGCTTGTGAATAACCACCCGGTTCGTCAATCCCGCCCAAGACCCTGGATACCCCGCCCGGCCACCCGTCTCGTACACGCCGTTGGTCACCCAGATGACCTCCCCGTTGTTCGCCACATCAATGGCGTCCTGGATCGTTGGAGCAGCCATGGCCCAATTCGTATAAGGCGCCAGCGCCCCGGGGTTGTTGACCCGCACATAACGATATCCAGCGACAATCGTGGGAGTAGGTGTCGGAGTTGGAGTTGGTGTGACCGTTGGCGTTGCAGTGGCCGTTGGCGTGGGCGTGGCTGTTGGCTGATTCGTGTAGTCGTAGAGCGCCGCCACCTCTAAGGACGAGAGCGCCCGGCGGTAAATGCGCACATCATCCAAGTCCGCCTTGATGAACTCGTTGACCGGATGACCGTCCGGCCGGAACGACCGGCCCAGGCGCAGGTTGTGCCGCGTCCCAATGAAAGCCGAATCCACGCGATTGGTTTCGAAGAGCCCATCCAGGTAGACAGATAACAGATTGTTGGTGTCGCGGCTGATAGTCACCAAGTGCCACTGGCCATCCCCGTCAGGCTTCCGGCCAGTCGGTGTATCCCCGCCCACATTGCCAATCCGGGCGGCCAGACCACCATTGCCGCTCGCATAGATTTGCACCCCGTTGAATGGACTGTTGATATCATTCCAAGACAACACGGTCCGCCAAGTCGAGTTGGTCTGCGTGGACCGCATCCACAACGAGGCAGTAACTGGCACCGTAATATCCACTGCCAGTGCCTCTAAGAATGCATTTGAGCCGTTGAATTGCAATGCCCGGTTACTTTGATCATGCCGATCCGCAACCCAAGTCGCAAAACGGTTAGTGCAGTCGTAATGGTTTGTGGTGGTATCCAGCACGTCCCCATCCAAAGGATAATGCGCCAACAAATCCTCATCCAATGGCGATGCACTATTCGTATATTCATACGCTCCCATGTCCACCACCGAATTCACAATCCGGGCATTGCCAGCCAAATCTCTGCTGCCCACGGCGTAGCTGTTGCTCCCACGATCAATACAGGGCGATGCAGTTTGCAGGCGATAAACGCCGCTTTCGCGACCAACAAATCCAGGATCACTCGCGATATTTCCGATTCCACTCTCCGGTTGCGGGTCGGTGCAAGAAGAATTCAGCAATGCTCCGGAACAATTAGCGCCGCTCGGGGCCACGTTGAAGTACACCACGCAGTTGTTTTGAGTGCCTAAAATCAAGCCACCGCCCTGGTTGCTTGCCGTATTCCCACTCACTGTACAGTTGTTCATGAGGCACAAGAACGCGCCGCCACCTTTGTCGCCAGCGCTGTTGCCAACCAACAAACTGTTGTTGAGCACCACTTGGCCCCCACCACCACCCCAGCGGTAGGCCGAATTCCCGCTGATCACACAGTTTGACACCCGCGCCCATTCCCCGTTGCCGCACCACACTCCGCCCCCGTCATCGTCCGCATTACCCCGCAAACTGTGGGTCGCCCCGTTGGTCAACGTAAAGCCCATCAAGACCGCCCCATTGGTTATTGCCACGCAGCGGACTGCGCTTTTCCCGATAGGTCCTTGTCCTTTGATAATGGTTACGGCGGGCCCATTGACGCTGCTGACAGTTACCGGTTTGTGAATAACCACCCGGTTCGTCAATCCCGCCCAAGACCCCGGATACCCCGCCCGGCCACCCGTCTCGTACACGCCGTTGGTCACCCAGATAACCTCCCCATTGTTCGCCACGTCAATGGCGTCCTGGATCGTTGGAGCGGCCATGGCCCAATTCGTATAAGGCGCCAGCGCCCCGGGGTTGTTGACCCGTACATAACGATCCCCCGACACGATCATGGGTGTGAGGGTTGGCGTTGGAGTGGGCGTAGCCGTTGGCGTGGGCGTGGGCGTGGATGTTGGCTGGTTGGTGTAGTCGTAGAGCGCCGCCACCTCTAAGGACGAAAGAGCCCGGCGATAAATACGAACATCATCCAAGTCCGCCTTGATGAACTCGTTGACCGGATGACTGTCCGGCCGGAACGACCGGCCCAGGCGCAGGTTGTGCCGCGTCCCAATCAAGGCCGTATCGACGCGGTTGGTGTCAAGCAACCCGTCCAGATAAACAGATAACAGATTATTGGTATCACGGCTGATAGTTATCAAGTGCCACTGGCCGTCACCGTCAGGCTTGCGGCCGGTCGGCGTATCCGAAGCAACATTGCCGATCCGGGCCGCCAAGCCCCCGTTGCCGCTCGCATAGATTGCCACCCCGTTGAACGGGCTATTGGTATCGTTCCATGACAACAAGTTGCGCCATGTTGAATTGGTCTGCGTGGACCGCATCCATAACGAGGCAGTGACTGGCACCGTAATATCCACCGCCAGGGCCTCCAAGAAAGAATTCGACCCGTTGAATTGCAATGCCCGGTTGCTTTGATCATGCCGATCCGCCACCCAAGTCGCAAAACGGTTTGTGCAGTCGTAATGGTTTGTGGTGGTATCCAGCGTGTCCCCATCCAAAGGATAATGCGCCAATAAATCCTCATCCAATGGCGATGCACTATTCGTATATTCATACGCCCCCATGTCCACCACTGAATTCACAATGCGCGCGTTGCCGGCC
>CAZAYP010000004.1:0-129997 GCA_964489425.1 uncultured Verrucomicrobiota bacterium
AGCGGGCCGTGGTCGGCCCGATTAACGCGACAAATCAGGCTTTCTTAATTGCTGAATACGCACGGCGGGTGGAGGATATCGTAGGCCAGCGTAGTGGTAATGGCAAAAGCGATGCAGGCAGGGCCTGACGCGGCGCATCGCAGGGCCCCGGGCATTGGGAATGGAAGTGCTCCTGCAAGCGCTGGGTCCAGATGCAGCACTAGTCAGTCCAGATGGTTGAACCGGTCCATGGCAAAGCATTCCCCGGTGCGGCGGGCCATGGTGGGCCGCAGCACATAATGCCACACGTCCGGCGGGATGCTGGCCGCCTCGTCCACCACGATGCCCTGGAACCCGTACCCGCGGATGTTGTCGGCGGACCGGAACCAGAGGCACGCCGCCCCATTGGCGCCGGCGGACGCCGCCTGTGTGGGCGCGCGGTCGGGGATCGTGGCGGATTGGGCACCCACACAGAAGCTGTTCCGAGTACATCTACGCCTGCCATCCCGATAATCAGGACCCAAAAACTTTGAGGTTTCTTTGACAAAAACGCATTTGCTGCCAGATTATTGCATTCCATTCCAAAACCACGACGACACCGACCGTCGTTGCGCTACATCTTGGTGAATAAGGTGTTAAGTGGAGCCGAGTGCAACATTATGAAACAGCGTGAAAACCATGAGAATGGGGGTGTTTTGCTTGACATGCAAGAGGTCACAAGTTCGAGCCTTGTATCGCCCACCATCAATAATCCCCTGTAAAACCGGACCTCCAACGCGATCCGGGGTATTTTTCTTGAACAGGTAAATATCGTCTCTGGCCACTTGCTGGCCACTTTTTTAAGGCCATCTGTCGCCCTGCTGCTGGTGATTCCTGATCAAGGACGCCTCGTCGTACGGCATGTGGTTGTGGTCTCGGTCACCCACCCGGTTCCTGATGAACCCCTACGCCGAACGGCGGTCAAGCATACCGTCGGCAGGAGAACCCAATCCAGCCTGCGGTGCTTCCACCGTCCCGCCATGCCCCGCCTCCAGCAGCCGCCCAAAATGCGCTGCCGCCTTCTGGGACAGCGTCCGGTGGTGTTCCTGCGTGGTGGAGACGTAGCGGGCCGTCGTGGTGACGTTCGCGTGGCCCATGAGCTGCGCCAGCGTCAAGGCATCAACGCCATTTTCCGCTTCAACGCTGGCAAAAGTGTGGCGCAGCGCATAGGGCGTCCGCTGGGTGACCTTGGCCCGTGCGCACCAGCGCTCCAGCTTCCTCCTGAAAACGCCGGCCGCATACGGCTTGCCATCATCGTTGAGGAAAATAAACGGGGATATGTGGCTTGCCATTTGGCGGCGCACTATAGCCTCGGCCTCGCGGTGCGTCAGGTCACCGCCGCCGCCAACGTAACCCGACTTGCCGATCATCCTCGACGTGTAGCCCAGTCCATTTGACGTGTATCGCTGGCCGCAATCAATGATATCCCTGCCGCAACGGTCAGCTATGACCTGGGCGGCATGCTCCCGGATCGCGTCAATGTCGGCCTGCGGGGTCGGCTTGCCATCGCTCAGGCTGGACCATTCAAGATGGCCGTCGCGTTGGTAGAACTCAAGGGTCGCGGTGCCGACCTCGTAAGTCTGTCTTGCGCCGGGGTTGGTGCCCGCCATGCGGCCATACCGCAAGCTTCCCTTTTTCCGCGGCCCATGTATTATGCAACCACGGTAGACGGAACCGGACCGCCTGGGATGACTGACACCGAGGACGTTGAGGGTTGACCGCCGGAGATCGTGATGCAGCATAAACATACTGTTGCCGCAGCCGTCGTGGTCGTCAACGACGATCTGGCCCAGCTCACCGCGCTGGCCGGGCTGCTGCGCCAGGCCGGGTTTGATGCCCGCCCGTTCACCGCCGCCGAAGCGGCGCTGGCCGCCCTGACCCCGGACCAGCCGCCCGACCTGATCATCACCGACCTGTCGATGCCCGTGATTGATGGCTGGCGCTTCTGCCGCCTGTTGCGGTCGCCGGAATACGCGGCGTTCAACCGCGTGCCCATCCTGGTGGTTTCGGCCACCTTTACCGGCGCCGAACCGGCACGCATCGCCGCCGACCTTGGCGTGGAGGCCTTCCTGCCCGCCCCGGTGGACAGCGCGCAGTTTATCGACCAAGTGAAAACGATCCTGCGCGGCGACCTGCGCCGGCCGCAGCCACGCGTCCTGATTGTCGAGCCGGATCCCGGGCCGGCCGCCCGGATGAAACAGGCGCTCGAGGCGCATGGCCACCGCGCCGAGATTGCGGCCACGGCCCAAGCGGCATCCGCCGCCCTGGCCGGGGCGGCGTATGACGTGGCGCTGATTGCTCACCGGCTGCCGGACGGCGCGGGGGACGCCCTGCTGGATGCAGTCCGGGCCCGAAACCCGGACTGCGTCTGCCTGATGATGGCCGCGGCGCCGGACCCGGCCCTGGCCCTGGGCTGGATGAAGCGGGGCGCCGCCGCGTACCTGCACCAGCCCGTTGACCCCGACGCCCTCGTTGAGCTGTGCGCCCGCGCGCGGCGCGAGCATGCCCTGCTGCGCGCCCAGGATCTCCTCGAGGAAAGCACCGGTCAACTGCGCGCCAGCGAGGCGCGGATCAGCCGCGCGCTCCAGGATGCCCGGATGGGCTACTGGCGCCTTGACTGCGCCACGCGCAAACTCTCGCTGTCGGAAGGGCACCCGGCCCTGTTCGGCATTCCTGCGAAAGCCTTCAACGGGACCGTGGAGGCGTTGATGCCCATGGTTCACCCGGCCGACCAGGCGCGGGGCATGACCGTTCTCAACAACGCCGTGGAAACCGGGACCGCCTGCGACTACACCTTCCGGGTCATCCACCCCGGCGGCGAGATCCGCTGGCTGCACTCGTGGGGCGCAACCTATTGTGACGCGCAGGGGCGGCCGGACTATGTTTTCGGCATCACCCAGGACATCACCGACGCCACGCGGGGCGAGGAGGCCCTGGCCGAAAACCGGAAGTTTTTGGCCGATATCATCGAGAACAGCGGCGCGCTGGTCTTTGCCAAGGACCGCGACGGCCGCTACACCATGGCCAACCGCGAGTGGGAGCTGGCCACCGGCATGCAACGCGAGCGGGTGCTCGGCCTGACGGATGCGCAGATGTTTCCGGAACCCTGCGCGCGCGAGTTTCGCCGCAACGACCTCGAGGTCATGGAATCGGGCGCGGTGCATAAATACGAGGAAGCCTTGGAAACGGACCAGGGCACGAAGGTCTTCATTGCCGTGAAGTTTCCGTTGCGGGACAGCGCCGGCCGGGTATCCGGAGTTTGCGGCATGACCACGGAGATCACCGAGCGCAAACGCACGGAGCAGGCGCTGCGCGAGAGCGAGGCGCGCTACCGGAGTGTTTTTGAAAACTCGCCGATCTCGTTGTGGGTGGAAGATCTTTCCGCGGTGAAGACCCTCCTCGACGGCCTGCGGGCAGCCGGAGTCACGGACTTTGCCGCGCACTTTGCGGCGCATCCCGATGATGCGGCCCGGTGCGCCCAGCGGGTCAAGGTGGTGGACCTCAACCGGGCCACCCTGAAACTCTACCAGGCCCAGGATCGCGAAGTGTTTTTGGCGGGGCTGGAATCCGTTTTCGATCCGGAATCGTACCCGGCGTTCGTGGCGGGGCTGGTAGCGATCGCCCAGGGCCGCACGGAATTCGAGGCCGAGGCCGTCAACCGGACCCTGGCAGGCAAGCGCATCTCCATCCGCCTGAGCTGGTCGGTGATGCCGGGCTTCGAGCAAAGCCTGGCCAAGGTGCTGGTGTCCATCATTGACATCACCGCGCGCAAGCAGGCCGAAGACGCCTTGCAGGCCAACGAGCAGCAACTGCGGGCGATCATCGACAACGCGGAAGAGGTGATCTACACGCTGTCGTGGACCGGCGAATTCCTCTTCGTGTCGCCGGCATGGACGCACCTTATCGGCCATCCTGTGGACGAGGTGATCGGCCGGAACTTCGCCCCGTTCGTCCATCCTGACGACCTGGAAACGTGCCTGAAATTCCTGCACTTGGTACGGACGACCGGCCAGCCGCAGCGGGGCATCGAGTTCCGGGTGCGGACCACGCGGGGCGAGTGGGCATGGTTCACCACCACCGGGGCCGTCCTCCGGGACGCCCAGGGCAACCCCAGCCATTACGTGGGGGTTGGCATGGAAGTTACGGCGCGCAAGCACGCCGAGGCGGAAAAAGAACGGCTGCAGGCGCAGTTGAACCAGGCCCAGAAGATGGAGTCGATCGGCCGCCTGGCCGGCGGCGTGGCCCACGATTTCAACAACATGCTGCAGGCCATCCTCGGCAATGCCGCGCTGCTGCTCCAGGACATCCCGCCCGGCCACCCGGTGCGGGAAGGCCTGGAGGAAATCCAGACGTCGGCCCAACGCTCCGCCGAACTCACCCGGCAACTGCTGGCCTTTGCCCGCAAGCAAACCATTGCCCCGGTGGTGCTCAATCTCAATGTGGCGGTCGACGGCCTGCTCAAGATGCTCCGCCGCCTCATGGGCGAGGATATCGAACTGACCTGGTCGCCGGGCGCGGACCTCTGGCCGGTCATGGTGGACCCGTCCCAGGTGGACCCGGCCCTGACCAACATGTGCGTCAACGCCCGCGCCGCCACTCCCGGGCCCGGCAAGGTCGTCATCGAGACCCGCAATGTCGTGCTCGACCAAGCCTACTGCGCCACCCATCCCGGGGCCCAACCGGGCCCGTACGTGCAGCTGGTGGTGCGCGACAACGGGTGCGGGCTGGAACCGGAAGCGCTGGCCCACCTGTTTGAGCCGTTTTTCACCACCAAGGCCCTGGGCAAAGGCACCGGCCTGGGACTGGCCACGGTGTACGGCATCGTCAAGCAGAACCACGGCTACATCAGCGTCGACAGCGAACCCGGCCACGGCACGACGTTCAAGATCCACCTGCCCCAACACGCGGCCCAGGCCGAGCCGCCGCGGCGCCCGGGCCCGGCCACGCCGGCCGGGCGCGGCCAGGAGACCATCCTGCTGGTGGAAGACGAGCCATCGGTCTTGGACCTGAGCCGGCGGATGCTCGAGAAAATGGGCTATACCGTGCTGGCCGCCGCCAACCCCGGGGAAGCCCTGCGGATTGCCCGGGACTACTCCAGCACCATCCACCTGCTGCTGACCGATGTGGTCATGCCGGAGATGAACGGCCGTGACCTGGCCCGCAACCTGATCGTGATGCATCCCCATCTCCGGCGGCTGTTCATGTCGGGGTACACGGCCGACGTCATTGCCCACCACGGGGTGCTGGATGTGGGCGTGCACTTCATCCAGAAACCGTTTTCCCCTGCCGAGCTGGCCGGCAAGGTGCGCGACGCGCTCGACCGGGGCGCTTGAGCGCGCAGGCCGGCCGCCGATGATTATTCTAATGCCAATCAGACGATTGGCGTTCCCGGGAACGCCGAGCGTCCGCTCGGCAACTGCCCTCCCGGCGTCACCGGCGAGTTATTTGAAATGCTGAATTTAGGTTGAGGCCGGCGATCGTTAGACGCTATAAGACAACCATCCTGGTACATGCGATGGATGCGCAATCACAACATGCCGCCATGCCCGATGACCCCGGCGCCCCGCCCCCGGCGGCCAGCCGGCTTGGATTGGCCCTGTTGCGGGCCGTGGCGCGGCGCGCCGCGACCATGCCGCTGCCGCGCGCCCTGGCCCTGGGCCGCGGCCTGGGCGTGCTGATCGGATCCGGGGTGCGGTACCGCCGCCGCGAGGCGGCGGCGGCCCTGGCGCGGTGCCTGCCGGAACGGACTCCGCCGGACCGCGCGGCGATTCTCAGCCGCATGTACCGCCACATCGGCATGAACCTGGTGGAGTCCGCGCGCCTGGCCGGCGGGCAACTCGACCAGGTGCAGAACCTGGTGGAGTTCAGCCAGAGCACGCGCGTGGCCGAAGAACTCAAGCGCGGGCGCGGGGCGCTGATCCTTACCGCGCACTTCGGCAACTGGGACTTGCTGAGCGTGCGCACGCCCATGGCCGGCCTGCCACTGACGATCATTTCGAAGGAACTGAAAAACAATGCGATCAACTCGTTCTGGATGGATATGCGCGCGCGCCTGGGGTTGCACATCGTGCCGCGGCGCAATTCCTACCGGGCGTGCCGGGTGGTCTTGAAGCGCAATGAACTGGTGGGATTCATCCTCGACCAGAACATGATCCGGACCGAAGGAATTTTTGTGGATTTTTTCGGCCGGCCCGCCTGTACCACGCCGGGTTTGGCGTTCATGGCCGCGCAGGCCGCGGCCCCGGTGTTCCCGATCTTCCTGGTGCGGGACGCGCTGGACCCGGCGCGGCATACGCTGCTGGTACAGGACCCATTGGAACCGCCGCCGGATCGCGAGCCGGCCACGATCCAGGCGGCCACGCAGCAGTACACCCGCATCATCGAAGCCATTGTCCGCCAGCACCCGGATCATTGGATCTGGATTCACCGGCGCTGGCGGACCCAGCCTGACCTTACGCAAAAAACACAAATAAAACTTGATTCCCCGGCGGAGAATCTTGATAAAGACCAATGATCAGATGCAAGCAAATGTCGGTGTAAGACCCATGCAAAAAGATCGCAACAAAACTGGTGCGGCAGCGTATCCGGGAATCGCCCGGCCCGTGGTGGGCTCGGTGCTCACGGCCGTGTCCGCGGTGGCGTTCCTGTTCCTGTTTATGATCCTGCCCCTGGTGGGGTCGGCGGGCCAGGCGGCGGCCATCCCGTACGCGGGGAAAAACTTCGCTTTTTTCCTTTTCGTTTTGCTGGTTTGCATGGCCCTGGCCGGGATGGCGGTGGCGTCCAAGCTGGCCCGCCGGCGCCTGGATGGCAGCCCCCTGCCCTATGCCTCGCTGGGGTTGTTGGGCATGGGCGCGGTGCTGCTGCTGTTGCTGGTGAGCGGAGCGCTGCGCATCTAACGGAGCGCCGGCGTCACGATCGGCGATTTTAATTACCCAAGGAGAAAGCCTGTGAGCATGAACAAAACGTGGTGGATGGTGGGATGCTTGGCGCTGGCCACGGCCGGGATCAGTGCCGCCGAATCAGAGTACAACGACATTTTTGAACGCGCGCCCTGGTCCGGCAGCGTGGGGGGCGGCTGGATCAAGTACGAGGGCGACCAGGAAGTGGAGGACGCCGGGTTCGCCGCGGTCAAGGGCAGCTACGACTTCAACGCCCGCTGGACCTTCGAGGCCGACCTCGACATCATGCCCTACCTCAAGAACCGCCAGTTCGAAGATCCCACGCGCACCAAGCTCACGAGCAGCACGTGGGGCATGCGGCTGGGGCTGGACACCCTGTTCCACCTGCGCAACGTGAAAGACCTGCGCTGGGACCCCTACCTCTCGGCCGGCGTGGGTGCCTACGTGTACGGCGCGAACATGATCGACGGCCAGGTGCAGCCCATGGCCCAGGGCGGGTTGGGACTGTTCTACCACTTTGATGACGCCTGGGCGCTGCGCGCCGACGCCCGCTGGGCCATTGTCTCGTCGCACACCGAGGTTAACACCATTCTCAGCGCCGGCGTGAACTACCGCTTTGGCACGGACATGCCCGCGGCCATCGAGGTGACCGGCGGCGACCTGGACAGCGATAGCGACGGCCTGCTGGACAAGGTCGAGTCGGAGATCGGCACGGATCCCTACGATCCGGACACGGACCAGGACGGCCTGATGGATGGCCAGGAAGTCAACCAGTTCCTCACCGATCCGCTCAACGAGGATACCGACTGGGACGCGCTCAAAGACGGCGCCGAAGTGCTGACTTATAAAACCAATCCGCTGGATGCCGACACGGATGATGGCGGCGTGGCCGACGGCCACGAGGTGTCCGAAGACAATACCAACCCGCTGGATCCGGCCGATGATCTCAAGCTGTTCCGGCTGAATATCGAGTACGATTACGACAAGGCGGACATCAAGCCCAAGTATTTTGACATGCTGGACGTGGTGGTCAAGGTGCTGCAGCGCGACCCGCAGGCCACGGCCCGCATCGAAGGCCACTGCGACAAGTGGCCCAAATCGGATTACAACTACAACATGCGCCTCTCGGACCGCCGCGCCAAGGGCGTGGCCGACTACATCGCCCAGGTCGGCGGCATCGACCGCAGCCGCCTGACGTGGAAGGGCTTTGGCTTCAACAACCCGATCGCGCCGAACGACACTCCGGAAAACCGCGCCAAGAACCGCCGCACGGATATTTATATCCGTCCCGGCGGCAGCCCGGCTGCCAGCAACCAGGCCGTGGAAGTCACCCCGGCCGCGCCCGTGCCTGCGCCGGCGCCCAAGCCATAACCCGGCGGGATCACGGTCGTGCCATCTTCCCGCGCCGGCGCCGGGTTGCGGCAGGGTCCGGAACCCCAGGTGCGGGAGCCGCCCGACGAGTACGCCCTGCTGGACAGCGGCGGCGGCCGCAAGCTGGAGCGGTTCGGCCCCCACGTATTGAGCCGGCCTTGCGCGCAAGCCGTCTGGCGCCCGCAACTCGCCCCAGCCGAGTGGGACCTGGCCCACGCCAGCTTTACCCGCGACGAGGGCAACCGCTGGACCGCCCGCAGCGCCCTGCCCAGCCAATGGACCGCGGGCATTGGCGGCATTACCTTCCGCCTGGCGCCAACGGATTTTGGCCATGTCGGCGTCTTCCCCGAGCAACGACCCGAGTGGGCCTGGATCCGGGACAACCTGCGCCAGGCAGGCGGAACCACCCCGGAAGTGCTCAACCTCTTTGCCTATTCCGGCGGCAGCACGCTGGCAGCGGCCCAAGCCGGCGCCAGGGTCTGCCACGTGGACGCCTCCAAGGGCATGGTAGCCTGGGCCCGGGACAACGCGGCGCTGAACCAGCTCTCCGCGGCGTCCATCCGCTGGATCGTCGATGACGTGCACAAGTTCCTCGACCGCGAGCGCCGCCGGCAGCACCTCTACGATGCCATCATCCTGGACCCGCCCACGTTCGGCCGCGGCGCGCAGGGTGAAGTGTATAAAATCGAGCGGGATCTTCCGGCGACCCTTGAAAAATGCCGCGCGCTGCTCTCGGCCACCCCCCGGTTCATCCTCCTGAGCTGCCACACGCCGGGCTATTCGCCGCTGGTTCTAAACAATGCGCTGGCCCAAGCCATGGAGAGTGCGACAGGGTCCGTTGCAAGCGGCGAACTGCGCCTGACCGGCCAGGCCGGCATTTATCCGTTGCCCAGCGGCGCCTTTGCGCGGTGGGAGCCCCGCCATGGCGGAGCTTGAGATCCTTTTCGATGACAACCACCTCCTGGCCATTAACAAGCCCGCAGGGCTGCTGACCCAGCCGGCCGGCGGGGAATCTGACAGCGCCGAGTTCCGCGCCAAATCCTGGCTCAAAACCAAGTATGCCAAGCCCGGCAACGTGTTCCTGCATGCGGTGCACCGGCTGGACCGCGAGGTCAGCGGGATCGTGCTGCTGGCGCGCACGTCCAAGGCGCTCTCACGGCTTAACGCCGCCATGCGCCAGCGCGCGGTGCGCAAAACCTATCTTGCGCTCACGACCAGCCGGCCGCCGGCCGACCAAGGCACGCTCGAGCACCATCTGGCGCATGGGTCACACCAGGCCCGGGTGGTGGCTGCGGCCGAAGGACAGGCGGCGCGGCTGGAGTACCGCGTGGCAGGCCAGGTCAACGGCTGCTGGGCATGGGAAATCGAATTGGAAACCGGCCGTTATCACCAAATCCGCGCGCAGTTGGCGGCCGTAGGCTGCCCCATCGTGGGCGACCGCAAATATGGCAGCCCGGATCCGTTGCGCCCCGGTCAGATCGCGCTGCACCATTACCGCATGGCCTTCCCCCACCCGGTCGGCGGGGCCACCGTGACCCTTATCGCGCCGCCGCCAACCGGCTTCCGGATACCCGCTTCCCAGGAAGCCACGCCCTGCCGCTGCATGGCGCCGCCGTTCCGCGCCGAGGACTTCAACGGCACCCGAATTGGCGTCGATGAATCCAACGGCCGGTACGGAGACGTTGACGTGGAAACGTGCCGTGCCTGCGGCAGCCGCTGGCTGCGCTATTTTGTCGAGTACGAAGCGTTCCCGCGATCCGGACGTTGGTACCGCGGCCGGTTGACGGACGAGTTGGCGGCCAGCATCCGGGCAGAGTCGGCCGCGCGGATCCTGGAAACCCTGGACTGGTACTGGGCCGGCGGCAGCTTTTTTGATTCGGCGGGCTTCCGGACCTCCGGCCCGCTCAACACCGGGTTATAGGTGGCGGCCATGGCATTTGCCGTAAAAATCGTCGGGTTGTCCCGGCTGGGCGGCCAACCCCTGTTCAGCATGGAGCCGCCGTGGTGGCCCGCGCGCGAACTGCAGCAGGATCCCCGGTTCAAGCGAACCGCCGGCGACCCGGGATACCTGGATTTCGCCGCCGAGATGAGTATCGCGGAAGCGCGGGAACTGCACGCCCGGCTGCGGCCGCGGTCCGGCCAGGGGGTCTTTGCGGATCCGGACTGGCAGGCGATCATCCAGCCCATGCGCCAGCAACTGGACGCCTGGCTGAGCGGGCCCCCGGCCGACTGCGCCGGGGTGCGGGTTGAAGTGTACGAGTGGGAGTCCGGGTATTCCGAATAAAAAAAGGGACGCCGCCTTGCGGCGGCATCCCTTTACGCAGCGCGGCTAAAAGCCGCGGCATTCTTAAAATGCTATTTATTGAGCGGGTGCGGGTTCCACTGCGGCTTCAGCGGCCGGGGCTTCTTCAACCACGACGAACTCTTCAGCCACCAGGACGCCGTCGGTATTGGCATCCTTGCTGCCGAACGCCGCCTTGCTGTCTTCGCTGTCGCCAAACACTACGACGTATTCAGCGTAGGTGACTTGCCCGTTCGCATCCTGATCGATTTCCACGAAGGTCTTGCTGGGCGCCGGGGCCGCCATATCCTGGGCCACGCTCATCCCGCACAGTGCCACCGCGAAAACCGCAACAGAAACGACTACGAACAACTTCATTCCTTCTTCTCCTACCCTATTTCAGGCCACCTGGCTCCTGCCCCTTTGGCAGGCGCCTGACACCTGAATCATGATTCGTTTTTAATCCGATCATGAATAGAAAAAATATACTGAAGCGTCCGGCGCAAGGTCAAGCCCGGACCGGACAATATTTTGGCCGCCCAAATCGCGGTTTGCGTTGGACAAGGCCGGTTGAAACCGATACATGATGATAAAGTAAATGAGAATAGCTGGCGTTATACCGGCGCGCTGGGGATCCACCCGGTTTCCAGGTAAAAGCTTGGCGCTGATCGCGGGACAACCGCTGGTGCTGCGCGTGCTGGCGCGCGCCCGCCAGGCCCGCACCCTGACCGATCTCATCGTGGCCACGGATGACCCCCGGATCGCCGCCGTCGTGGAGGCGGCCGGAGGCAACGCGGTCATGACCGCGCCGGATCACCCGTCCGGCACGGACCGCATTGCCGAGGCCCTGGCCGGCCGCCACGCCGACGTGGCCATCAACATCCAGGGCGACGAACCCCTGGTTGATCCGGCGCTGATCGACGCGGTGGCCCAAACCCTGGCTGGCGATCCCGCCTGGGACATGGCCACGGCGGCGGAACCCATCACGAACCCGGCCGACCTGGCCAACCCGTCCGTGGTCAAGGTGGTATGGGGCGCGGCCAGGCAGGCGTTGTATTTTTCCCGGGCCGCCATCCCGTTTGAGCGCGACCCCAAGCCCTGGCCGCCGGGCGCGCCGCCGCGGCATTGGCGGCATGTCGGGATCTACGGGTACCAACGCCGGTTCCTCGAGCGCCTGGTCAAGGAACCCCCTTGCCTGCTGGAAGAAATGGAAAAGCTGGAGCAACTGCGCGCCTTGTCCCTGGGCGCCCGCATGAAAGTTCTGCCCACTGCGGCCGGCGCTCCGGGCGTGGACACGCCAGCCGACGTGGCCACCGTGGAAGCCCTGCTCAAAGAGAAAGGACTGGCCTGACGCCGGCCGTACCATGATGGAAAAACCAAGGCAGATCAAGATTGGCCACGTTGTCCTGGGAGGCGCGCGGCCGCTGGTGTTGATTGCCGGGCCCTGCGTCATCGAGAGCCGGGCCATGTGCCTGGACCTTGCGGGCCGCTTGGCGCGGCTGGCGCGGGCCGAAGATATCCCCTTGATATTCAAGGCCTCTTACGACAAGGCCAACCGGACCTCCCACCGCGCGTTCCGCGGGCCTGGCTTGGCCGCGGGGCTGGCGATCCTGGCGGAAGTCAAGGCGCGCTACGGCCTGCCCATCCTGGTGGACGTGCACCAAGTGTCCGAGGTGGCGCCGGCGGCCAGGGTGGCGGACCTGCTCCAACTGCCCGCGTTTCTCTGCCGCCAGACAGACCTCGTGCTGGCCCTGGGGGCGTCCGGGAAAGCGGTGAACATCAAGAAAGGACAGTTCCTGGCGCCGGAAGACCTCCAGCATGTCATCGCCAAGATCGAAAGCACCGGCAACCGGCAGATCGTGCTGACCGAACGCGGTGCCAGCTTCGGCTACCACAACCTGGTGGCCGACATGCGCAGCCTGCTGATCATGAGAGAGTTCGGGTACCCGGTCATCTTCGACGCCACGCACAGCGTGCAGCGGCCCGGAGGCGCCGACGGCCGCACCGGCGGGGATGGCCGCTGGGCGCCGGCGCTGGCGCGCGCCGCCGTAGCCACGGGATGCGACGGGGTATTCATGGAAACCCATGTCCAACCTGAAAAAGCCTTGTCGGACAGGGACAATGCGATTACATTCTCACGGATTAAGAAAATCTGGCGGCAACTGCGAGCGATCGATGCGGTGGTTCGAAAAGGATGACACCATGTTAAAATACATCAGCAAAATGGGGGTGGTGGCCGGCGTGTGGCTGCTTGCCGCCCTGCTTGCGGGCGGCCAGAACGAGGCCGGCAAAACGCTGCAAGGGTTCCAGGTGCCGGAATACGACGAGCAAGGCAACCTCAAATCCCAGTTGTTCGGCGATTACGCGGAAATCCTGCCCGATGGCAGCGTGCAGATCACGAACCTGCGCATCGAGGCTTACGAGAAGGGGCAGAAGGCCATGGAGGTCACGGCGCCCGCCTGCCTCTACAATGAGCGCACCAAGCAGGCCACGTCCGACACGGATATCAAGATCGAGCGCGACAACATGATCGTGACGGGCACGGGATTTGCCTGGGACTCGGCCCAGAACCGGATCGAGATCCAGAACAATGTCAAGGTCGTCCTGAAAAATGTACAAACGAAATTAAACACGGGAGAATCCTCATGAGGCAGGGCATCGGGCCAATGGCATGGGTGGCGCTGGCATGCGTCCTGGCGCAGGGCGCGGCAGCGCAGGAAGCCGCCCCCGCCGCGGCCGCAGTATCGATCAACGATGAGTTGGGCGCGCTGGAACAAGCCGGCGGCGTGACCATCATCACGTCCGACAAATTAACCTTCGATTACAACAAGCGCTACGCGCTGTTCGAGGGCAACGTGGTGGTCACGGACCCCAAGATGAAGTTGAACGGCCGCGTGCTGACCGTGCGCTTCGACCAGAAAAACGAGGTGGAATCGATCATCGCCAAGGGCGATGTGCGCATCCAGATGCAGGACAAACATTCCGAGTCGGCCCTGGCCACCTACGATGTCGCGCTCGGCAAGATCACCCTCGAGGGCAACCCGCGGGTCATGCGCGGACGCGACATTCTCGAAGGCGACCGGATCGTGTTCTGGCGCAACGAAAACAAGATGGTGTGCGAGCCCCGGGCGCGGCTGATCATTTTCCCCGACGAAGGCAGCAACGCGGCGCGCGGCCAACTGCTGGGAGAATAACAGCGTGGAGGCGGACAGCTACCTGGTCCAGACCGAGCAGCTGGTTAAAACCTATCATCGCCGACGGGTGGTGGACGGGGTGGACCTGACCGTGCGCCGGGGTGAAATCGTGGGGCTCCTGGGGCCCAACGGCGCCGGCAAAACCACGAGTTTTTACATGATCGTCGGCCTGGCCCGGCCGACCGGCGGGCGCGTTTATTTCCAAGGCCGCGACGTGTCGCGCTGGCCCATGTACCGCCGGGCGCGGATGGGCATGGGGTACCTCGCCCAGGAGCCGTCCGTGTTCCGCCGCCTGACCGTGGAACAGAACGTGATGGCGATCCTGGAGACGCTCCCGCTGACCTACAAGGAGCGCAAGCAGCGCCTGGCGCAACTGCTGGACGATCTGAAAATCGCCTACGTGGCCAAACAAAAAGCCTACACCCTCAGCGGCGGCGAACGCCGCCGGCTGGAAATCACGCGCGCCCTGGTGACCAACCCGTCGCTGATCCTGCTGGACGAGCCGTTCAGCGGCGTCGACCCGCTGGCCGTGTACGACGTGCAGCAGATCATCATTGATCTGAAGCAGCGGGGGCTGGGAATCCTGGTCACGGACCACAACGTCCGCGAGACCCTGGCGGTGGTGGACCGGGCTTACCTGATATGCGAAGGCAAGGTGCTGCGGGAAGGCACCAGCTCATTTTTAATCAACGATCCGGTCAGTCGCGAGCTCTACCTGGGCCCGCGGTTTAGTATGTAACGGCGCAACCCCAACAGGAGGCAGATGTGGAAATTACCGTGACCGCCCGACACATGACCATCACCGACGCGATTCGCGCCTACGCCTGCGAAAAGGTGGAGCGCGAGCTGGGCCGCATCCCGCGGATCGAAAGCGTGCACGTCATCCTGAACGTCGAGAAATACCGGCACCTGGCCGAGTTGGTGGTGCAGGCCGCGCCCCACATCCGCGTGGATGCGCGCAACGAATCCGAAGACATGTACGCCTCGCTGGACGGCGCGGTGGAGAAAGCCGCGCGCCAGATGCACAAGGTGCGCGGGAAAATCCAGAGCCACAAGATCGGCGAAGGCCTGGCCGAGGCGGAGGTCGCGCTGGAAGACGCCGCGGACCGCCAACCCGAAGGCGACGGCCAGCCCGGCTGAGCGACCCCATGCCCCTGCCGCCCCAACCGCACGAAGCCCTGACGCCCCAGCCCGGGAGCCAGGCGCCAATCACCGTCGGCGATTTCTTCGCCGCCGGCCGCGACGACCTGGCCCTCAGCATCCTGGACGGGCAGGAGCACTTCGACACGGTGATCCCGGAGCAGTCCCTGAACCGGCCGGGACTGGCGCTGGCCGGGTTCATGCAGTACTTCGCCTGCCGCCGCATCCAGGTGATGGGCCTGGCGGAGACCGCCTATCTCAAGAGCCTGCCGGCGGCGGCGCGCGAGCGGCGCGTGGCGGCGGTGTGCCGCCAGCACATCCCCGCCATCGTGATGAGCCGCAACCGCCACGCCCCGGACGAGGTCCAGGCCGCGGCGCGCCGGCACAAGATCCCGCTGCTCAAGACCTCGATGATTACCAGCCGGTTCCTGAACCTGGCCACCATCCTGCTTGAGCGCCTGGCCGCGCCCAAGCTGCGCTACCAGGGCACCATGGTGGATATCTTCGGGATCGGGGTGCTGCTGGAGGGTAAGCCCGGCATCGGCAAGAGCGAGACCGCCCTGACCCTGATCGAGCGCGGGCACAGCCTGGTGGCGGATGACATCACCCTGCTGTGCAAAAGCGACACCGGCGGGATCGTGGGCTCGGCCCTGGAAATCACCCGCTACCACATGGAAATCCGCGGCCTGGGCATTGTCCACGTGCCCAGCCTGTTCGGCGTGGCCGCCATGCGCAAGGACATGCGGCTGGACATGATCATCATGCTGCACGAGATGCACCCGGAGCTGGAGAACGACCGCACCGGCCTGGCCCAGGAGAAACGCGACATCCTGGGCGTGCCCATCCCGTTCATCCGCCTGCCCGTGGCGCCCGGCCGCGACATGGCCAATGTGATCGAGGCGGCGGCGCTCAACCAGAAACTCAAGCTCCTCGGGCACGATGCGGCCAAGGAACTGGACGAGCGCCTGGTCGCGAGCCTCTCGCAGCGGAGACCCGGCCGGCCATGATGAAACGCTGGTTCAAGGGCAAGGACGGCGCGGACGTGGTCCAGCGCGAGGTGACGATCAAAAACAAGTTCGGCATCCACGCCCGCCCGGCCGCCTTGTTCGTCAAAACCGCGGCCGCCTTCCAGGCGGACATCACCGTCGAAAAAGATGGCATGAAAGTCAATGGCAAGAGTATCATGGGGCTGTTGACGGTGGAAGGCTACCAGGGCGCCAAGCTGGTGCTGCGCGCCGAAGGCGCGGACGCGGCCGAGGCCATTGCGGCCCTCGAAGACCTGCTGAACCATAACTTTTATGAGGACTAGGCGGAATGCATAACGGCACGCAACGGGACGAAGCCCAGGAGATTATTCTCCAGGGCATCGGCGTGTCGCCGGGCGTGGCCGTGGCCCAGGCGTTCGCGCTCGTCTCGGACGAGGACCGCTACGTGGAGCGGGATATCGGCGAGGAGGAAATCCCCCGCGAGATCGCGCGCTTCGAGGATGCGCTCATCGCCACCCGCCACCAGATCCACGACATCCAGGAACGGATCAGCCAGGCCATCGGCCAGGAAAGCGCCAGCATCTTCGACGCCCACCTGCTCGTGGTGGATGACCGCTCGTTTGTCGAAGAGGTCATCAAGAAGCTGCGCACCGATCGCAAGAACATCGAGACCATCCTGCAGGTGGTGGCCAACCGCTATGCCGAGGCGCTGGCCAAGGTGGAAGACGATTACCTGCGCGAACGCGCCGCCGACGTCCGCGACGTGGCCCGGCGCATCCTGCGCAACCTCTCCGGCGGCGCGGTATCCTCGCTCGCCGGGATCAGCTCCCACTGCATCGTCATCGCCAACGACCTCTCGCCCTCTGAAACCGCCACGATGAACCGGCAGCACGTGATCGGGTTTGCCACGGATCTCGGCAGCCGCACCTCGCACACCGCCATCATGGCCCGGGCCCTTGAAATCCCCGCGATCGTCGGGCTGCATGACATCAGCGTGCGCGTCTCCGCCGGCGACACCATCCTGCTGGACGGCAACAAGGGCATCCTCATCATCCACCCGAGCCCGGACCGGCTCGAGCGCTACGGGAAAATCGCCGCCACCCAGGAAACCATCCGCTCCGAGCTGGCCACCCTGCGCCAGGAAAAAGCCCAGACCCTGGACGGCTACATCGTCTCCCTGGCCGCCAACATCGAGCTGCCGGGCGACGTGGACGCGGTCATTGCCCATGGCGGCGCGGGCGTGGGCCTGTTCCGCACCGAGTTCCTGTACCTGGCCCAGGACGGCCTGCCCAGCGAGGAAGAGCAGGCCGCCGCCTACTCCGAGGTCGCCCGCCGCCTGGCGCCGGACCCGGTGATCATCCGCACCATGGACCTGGGCGGCGACAAGTTCTCCTCGCACCTCAAGATGCCCCAGGAGCTGAATCCCTTCATGGGCTGGCGGGCCATCCGGTTCTGCCTGGCCCAGCCCAAGATCTTCAAGACCCAGCTGCGGGCCATCTTGCGCGCCAGCCAGTACGAAAACGTGCGCATCATGTACCCCATGGTCAGCAACGCCAACGAGGTGGCGCAGGCCAACCGGTTGCTGGAGGAATCGAAAGACGAGCTGCGGCGGGATCACATCGCGTTCAACGACCACATCGAGGTGGGCGTGATGATCGAGGTCCCCTCCGCTGCCCTGACCGCAGAGCTGATTGCGCCCCTGGTCTCCTTTTTCAGCCTGGGCACGAACGACCTGGTGCAATACACGCTGGCCGTGGACCGGATCAACGAGCGGATTGCCTACCTGTACGAGCCCACCCACCCCGCGGTCATCAAGCTGATCAAGAACACCATCGACACCGCCCACAACCAGGGGATCTGGGTGGGCGTGTGCGGCGAGGTGGCCGGCAACCCCCTGATGGCGCCGCTGCTCATGGGGCTGGGCGCGGACGAGTTCAGCGTCAGCCCCGCGATGATCCCGCTGATCAAGCGCGTGGTGCGCAACGTCACCTACTCGCAGGCCGAGGAGCTGGCCGAGCTGGCCCTGGCGTCCCACTCGGGCGAAGCGGTCATGGACGCCTGCCGCAGCCTGGTCACCCGCGCGGCCCCGGAACTGCTGGACCTCGTGGAATGAACCCATGCTTTGGACCGTAATCTCAACCCCATAAACATAAGGAGCCTGTCATGACAAAATTGAGAGTGGATCATGTCTTTACCTCCGAGTCGGTCTCGGAAGGTCACCCGGACAAGGTGTGCGATCAAATCTCCGACGCCATCGTGGACGCCTGCCTGGCGCGCGACCCCGACAGCCACGTGGGCTGCGAAACGCTTGTCACCACCAACCTGGTGGTGAACGCCGGCGAGATCAAGTGCCGCGGCTGGGACACGGTCAAGCCCGAGGAACTGGCCCGCCAGGTGGTCCGGGAAATCGGCTATAACCGGCCCGAACTGCTGTTCAGCGCCGACACCTTCGAGTACATCAACCGGCTGCACGGCCAGTCGCCGGACATTGCCCAGGGCGTGGAAGGCACCGGCCTGTATGCGGAGCAAGGCGCCGGCGACCAGGGCATGATGTTTGGCTACGCCACCCGGGCCACGCCGGAGCTCATGCCCGCGCCGATCGTGTACAGCCACCGCCTGCTGGATGTTTTGCAGCGCATCCGCAAGTCCGGCCAGATCCCGTACCTGCGGCCGGACGCCAAGTCCCAGGTTTCGGTCAAGTATGTCAAGGGCAAGCCCGCGGCCATCACCTGCGTGGTGATCTCGCACCAGACCGACGACGTGTCGCTGGACCTGATCCGCAAGGACATGATCGCCGTGATCAAGGACGTGCTCGGGCCCACCGGGCTGCTGAAGCCTGATACAGAGTACTACGTCAACCCCACCGGCAAATTCCAGATCGGCGGCCCGCACGGCGACTGCGGCCTCACCGGCCGCAAGATCATCGTGGACACGTATGGCGGCGTCGGATCCCACGGCGGCGGCTGCTTCTCGGGCAAGGACCCCACCAAGGTGGACCGCTCGGCAGCCTACTACTGCCGCTACGCGGCCAAGAACATCGTGGCGGCCGGGCTTGCCGACAAGTGCGAGCTGCAAGTCGCTTACGCCATTGGCGTGGCCAAGCCGCTGAGCATCAATGTCGATACATACGGAACCAACAAGATCCCCGAGACCCGGATCCAGGACCTGCTCGACAACAGCGGTCTGTTCGACTTCCGCCCAGCCGCCATCATCACCAAGTTGGCGCTGCAGAAGCCCGCAGGCTGGAGCTACCGCCAGACGTCCGTGTGCGGCCATTTCGGCCGCGATATGTTCCCCTGGGAAAAAATCGACCTCGTGTCGGCGCTCCAGGACCAGGCCAAGCCCAAAGCCGTGAAAAAAGCCACGGCCAAAAAGCCCGTGGCGAAGAAGCCTGTGGCGAAGAAGCCTGTGGCCAAGAAAGCGGCGGCCAAGAAGCCGGCCGCGCCCGCCCGCAAGAAAACCAAGGCCCGGCGCAGATAAGCTGACCGCACCATCGCGGGTCATGGTCTTCGGGGCGGTGATCCGAGTCACCGCCCCGACTTTTTTATCAACTTGGCCCTGGCCGGAAAACCTGCCGCAGATTTGAGTTTTGGAGTGCGGGGGGCAAGGCCGCGGCCGCGCCGCCGCATCTCTCCAAAACCAAGCTTGAGGTCCTGCGCAAATGGGATTCGACCGCCCATAGCGGCGCTATAAGTATAGTTATTTAAGGGACACTACACTAGTAACGCCGCAGAAGGTGTGAAACAATCGCTCCAGAATCTGCTTGTCAGTCTGGGCGCGGCAACTACAATATCCGACATTGTTTGATCACGCTTTCGGTGTCTGGCTGGCCAACTGGCTACACACCTTCCAGTTGGCAGGGTGGCGAGATCAATAACCATAAACAAAAGAGGATGGGACAGGCATGAAGAAATATGGGGCGGAATTCATCGGGACCTTTTGGCTGGTTCTTGGCGGGTGCGGCAGTGCCGTTTTAGCTGCTGCGTTTCCCGATGTGGGGATTGGCTTGCTTGGAGTAGCGCTGGCTTTTGGCTTAACCGTACTGACCATGGCTTTTGCCATCGGGCACATTTCCGGCTGTCACCTCAATCCGGCGATTTCAGTGGGCTTGTGGGCCGGCGGCCGTTTTTCGGCCAAAGAACTCCTGCCCTACATCGTGGCCCAGGTGCTGGGTGGCATCGTGGCCGGTGGCGTTCTTTATGTTATTGCCAGCGGCAAGGCGGGGTTTGATTTGGCCGCCGGATTTGCATCTAACGGATACGGGGCCCATTCGCCGGGTGGCTACAGCTTGCTGGCGGCCCTGGTGACGGAAGTGGTCATGACCATGATGTTCTTGCTGGTCATTATGGGTGCCACGGACCAACGGGCGCCCCAAGGATTTGCGCCGATCGCGATTGGCTTGTGCCTGACGCTCATCCACCTGATCAGCATCCCGGTCACCAACACATCGGTAAATCCCGCGCGCAGCACGGGCGTAGCCGTGTTTGTCGGCGGTTGGGCCATCGCGCAGCTTTGGCTTTTTTGGGTGGCCCCGATCATCGGCGGGATCCTGGGCGCGGTCATCTATCGCTTTATCGGCAGCGCGAAGAAATAAGCTTGTGCCTGAGGCCACCGCTGGCAATCGGGCGGTGGCCTCAAGTCGCGGTCGGGGATTCAGGCGGGGGAAGGAGCGCGGCCAGGGTTTCATACTGGAAGTGATCCGCCAGCAGCAGCAACCGGCCGGCCAGGTCCGGGTTGAGCCGGGCCACGCTCGCCAGCAAATCGCGCAGCCGCCCGAGATCGGCGGACAGGGCCGCCTGGCGCAACCCGTCGCGGATGGGTTCCGGCAGGCTCCGCAACTCGGCCGCCGTGAGGCGGGCGGTGCGCAGGGGAGCAGCCGGCGGTGCGGGCGGCAGCCCATACTCATACTCCAGGCCCAGACTGGTGCGGATGGCGTCCAGCAGCTCCGCTTCCTTGAACGGCTTGCGGATAAACAGGTCCGCGCCCGCGGCCAGCACGGTTTTGCGGTCCTCCTCGAAGGCAATCGCCGTCAGGCCAATCACCGGTGTCTGCGCGCCGCGGGCGGACGCCTTGATGGTCCGCGTTGCCGCAAAGCCGTCCATGCCCGGCATGGCCATGTCCATGAGCACCACGTGCGGGTGCCATGCATCGAAAGCCGCCATGGCCTCGTGGCCATCAGACGCGGTCCGGACGCTGAATCCCACCTGCAGCAGCAGGGCCTTGACGAAGTCCAGGTTCATCTGGTTGTCGTCGACCACCAGGACCCGGCACTCGGGCTGGCCCGGCCGCAGGCGCAGCACCGGCGGCGGGGCCATCATCTGCGCAATGGCTTCGGACGGCGCGATGCCGGCGGTCACCTCGAAGCTGAAACACGCGCCCTGGCCCGGCGAGCTCGTCACCTCGATATCCCCGCCCAGCATGCGCGCATAATAGCGGCTGATGGTCAAGCCCAGCCCGGTTCCCGTGCCGGTGAACCGGCCGCTCGCCGTCTGCTCAAACGCGCGAAACAGGCGTGGCAGATCTTCGGGTGCAATGCCCATGCCCGTGTCGCGGACCGCGAACCGGACCGTTCGGGGCTCCTTGCGGGTGGACATGCTGACCAGCAGGCTCACCCGCCCCTTGGCGGTGAACTTGACGGCGTTGCTCAGCAGGTTGATGAGGATCTGCCGCAGCTTGCCGGCGTCGCTGACCACCCAGCGGGGAACGTCCGGCGCGCACTCCAGGTCCAGCAGGAGCGACTTGGCCTCGGCCCGCATCCGGAACAACAGAAGAAGTTCTTCGATCATGCCGTGCATGTCGAACGGCTGCATCTCGAGATGGATGCGGCCCGCCTCGATCTTCGACATTTCAAGGATGTTGTTGATCAAGGCCAGCAAATGTTCGCCGGCCCGGTTGATGATGGCCAGGTGTTCGCGCTGCGCCGGAGCCAGCGCGGGATCGCGCTGCATGAGCTGAGAAAACCCCAGGATGGCGTTCATGGGCGTCCGGATCTCGTGGCTCATGCTGGCCAGGAATACGCTCTTGGCCCGGTTGGCCGCCTCCGCGATTTCCTTGGCCTGGCGCAAGGCGTCTTCCATGGCTTTGCGCTCGGACAAGTCCACGAAGCTTTCCAGCAGGTAGTCATGATTGCCCAGGCTCAGGTGGGTCACGGTTTTCAGGATCGGCAAGCGCGTGCCGTCGCACCGGACCAGGATGCGCTCGGAGGTGTCCACGATTTGGCCCAGGTCGAGCACCGGGCAGCGATCTTTTTCCGCCGGACACACCACGTGGTTGCAGGGCTGCCCCACGATGGCGTCGCGCGGGCCCCCAAACATCCGCAGCGCAACCGGGTTGGTGTCCACAATCGTACGGGTGGCCGTGTCGATGAGCAAGATCCCCGCCTGCAACGAGTCGAAAATCAGGCGGAACTGCTCCTCGCTGTGCCGGATTTCCTCCTCCATGCGCTGGGAAACCGCCAGCGCTGCTTCGGCTTTCCAGCGCTGCTCCTGTGCCTCTTGCGCCTGCTCGGCCAACTGCTTGTTCAGGCGTTGCAGTTCCGCCCGCTGGCGGGATGTTTCCAGGGACAGGGCCATCAGGGTGGCCGTATTCCAGACATACGGTGCGTACGGGTTGAAGGCCTCGGAGTCAGCCACGGCCAGGATCAAGAAACCAAACGGGCCCTCGGTGTTGCGAAACGGAACCGCCGTGATGGCGCCCGGGTCGCGGTTGGTGGCCAGGGCCGCCACCTCGGCCTCCGGCCAGGTCTTCACAACATCCAGCGCAGTTCCGGACACCGGGTCCATGGCCAGCACCTGCCCGCCGAGATACACCGCGGAAGCTGCCAGGCCCGGAATGCCTTGCAAGGCACGACAGGTCTGTTCCGCCATGGTCCGGCTGTCGGGGGTGGCCGCCAAAACATTTTGCAGCCTCAGGATCCGGCCGAGTACAATGGGGTCTGGCACGCTCATGGCATTTGGTAATCCCATTCTCTACACCCGCCCCCCCTTGGCGGCAATGACAAAGCCAGCAATTAACCCCGGCCTGGCCGCCGCGCCCGGGCCAGCCAATGCGGCATAGGCGGCGGCAAGAGCCGCACCGAACAATCATCGAACCCGGCGCCCGCCAACCACGCCCGGAGTTCAGCGTCAGAAAACACCCAACCGTGCTCCGTGGTTAGCGCCATGTTGACCGCGAACAGTGCCGAAAACGCGGGCTGGGTATGGGTGGCATCCGTCATCATGTCCAGGACATACACCACCCCGTCCGGGGCCAGGGCCGCGTACGCCCGCTGGAACAGGTCCTGGATGGCGACCGGCGACTCCTGGTGCAGCATGCCGAAAAACAGGATGACGTCATACCCCTGCCCCAGCGCCTCCGCATGATAGTCGCCGGCCCGCACGCGGACCCGGTCGGCCATGCCCTGCTGCTCGATCAACTCATCCGCGATGGCCGCCACCGCCGGCAGGTCCAGCACCTCGCACTGCAGGCCCGGATGCGCCTTGGCCAGCAGCACCGAATAGGTCCCCGGCCCGCCGCCCACGTCGAGCAGCCGTCGCCGGCCGGTGAGGTCCACGAGCGGGGTCACCTGGCGGCCGATGCCCAGGGCGCGGCCATGCATGGCCATGACAAAGCGGCGGGTGCGGGCGGCGTCCACGCCCAGGTGCAGGGCGGGCGGCTCCACGGGCCGTCCGGCGCGAACGAACTGGGCCAGGCGACCCCACGCAGCATACACGTCCCGGTTGTAGGCGATAGCCTGCCCAAGGTCCCCGGCCGCGCCCGGAACGAGGAACAACGCCGCCTCCGACGTGTTGGCGTAGCGGGCGCCCTCCTTGGCCAGCAGCTTGAGCGCGGTGCAGGCGTCCAGCAGCAGCGTGGCGCCGCGCAGGTCCAAGCCGTTTTCCGCGGCCACGGCCGCCGCCGTGGCCGGCCCGAGGCGCGCCAGCGTGCCGAACAGGCCCAACTCCGAGGCGGTGAACAGAACCTGGGACTCATAAAACGCGCTGGCCATGGCAACGATGCGATCAGGTGACATCATGGGAACTCTCCTTGGAAGTTGCGCCGGCGGACGGCCGGGCGTGAACCGAGCGGCGGATCCGGCGCGCCACCAGCCACCCCGCCGCGGGCAGCAGCAGGGCCACCACGACCGCCGGCCACGGGTTGGACAGGCTGCTGTGCGCGCCACAGTAAGCGTAGACCAGACAGACCGGAAGCGTGCCCAGGGCCGAGGCGCCGACGAACGGCGCAAACCGCATCTGCGACAGGCCAGCCAGGCACGAGATCACCTCGGTCATCATGGGCACGGGCCGGCTGATGATGATCGCGAAAATGCCATACTTCTCCAGCCAGGCGCCCATGGCTTGCTGGTCGGCCGGCTTGACGAGCCGGCGGAACCAGTGCGCCCGGCCCCAGCGGCAAACAAGAAAGCCGGTCACGGCGGTCAGCATGGCGCCCAGGCCGGCAGCCGCGGTCCCTGCAGCCACTCCGAGGATTTTCCCGGAGAGAATCATCACCAGGGACGACGGCACCGGCAACAGCAGGTCGATCCACAACAGGCCCACGACGGCAGCGGCGGCCAGCCCGCGGCCATGGGGCGCGGCCTGGATATCCTGGAACCGCGCTTCCATAAACTGCGGCTCGGTCCAACCCTGGTGTTCCGCGATCATGAACAGGGAGGAATAGAACGCCACCAGGGCCACGGCGATGATCAGGAAACGTTTCATGGGTTGACCCCCGTCCCAACCGGTCCATTCCCCAGGCTGCTGCGGTACAGCACGCGCAGCTGCACCCAGCTTGTGCGCGCCAGGTTGAGGCCTTCCAGGCTCAGTTCCCGGTAATCACCCGGCGGGATCGTGGCCGACTCCGCGGTGAAATCCCTCTGGCGTAGCGGCCCCTGATAACCGAAATGATCCCGCGCCAGGGACTGGAAATAATATTCCAGCGGCCACTCGCGCTCCAGGAGGATGATCACGCGGTCGCCGGGCTGGGCCGCCCGCGCGCGGATCACGGCCAGGTCGCCCGGCTCGCGCCAGTTGCGTTGGCTGTAAAATACCAGGCTCGGTTCGGTGTAGCGGGTCCAGATCGTATCCGTAGGTTCAGACAACATTGACCAGAGCGGCTGGAGTTGGAGGGCCGGCACCAAGGGGCGCAGGCCGTGCCCGAGGCCGGCCAGGCTCGCCATCAAAAGCAGCATACCCAAGGCGAACGCCGCCGCGCTCCGGCGCCAGGGCGCAGCGCCCATGACCACAAAGCCCAGCATGCAGCCGGCGGCGGCCATGACCGGCAGGCGCAACCCGGCGAGCGCGCCGGGGAACGGCGCCCACGAGGCGAACAGCAACACGCCGACCGCCACCAGCAGACCGATTCCCAGCACGGCCCGGGTCCAGTTTCGCTGCCAGCGCACGGCTGGCCGCCCCCACACCGGGCCCTGGGCCAGGAGCAGGAAAAACGCCGGGAACGCGGGCATGACGTAGTGCGGGAGTTGGGTGAAATAGAACGAGAAGAACAGGTAGGTTGAGGCCAGCCAGGACACCAGAAACGCGTTGCGCTCGTTCCAGTCGCGCCGCAGCGCATCCCACGCGCAGCCGGCATACGCGATCCATGGGAACAAGCTGATGAACGCGGTAATAAAGTAGTAAAACACCATGTAGCCCAGACCGGCGAAAGTTCGGATGCCGCGCTCCAACACGTGCTGCTCCATGCCCACCCGCCAAAACTGGCCGTGCGTTTGCCACAGCGCCGGCACGCCCCACGCGCCGACCAGCGCCAGCATCAGCAGCAACCCCGGCAGCAGGTGCAGGTTGCGCCAGGGCAGCGGCCGCCGCCAGAATACCCAGCGATAAAAGGCCGCCGTGAGCAACGGCACCAGCCAGGCCACCGGCCCCTTGGCCAGAAATCCCACGGCCAGCGCGCCGTAAAGCAATATGCACCAACCCCACCCCGCCCACGCATCGCCGCGCACCGGGCGCAGCAGTTCGAACAGCGCCCATTGCGCCAGCGCCACCATCACCACCATGGGCATGTCAGCCACGGCGCTGCGGCCGTGCATGACGAGTTGGAAGCAGGTGAGCAATCCCAGTGCCGCCAGGAACCCGGTCCGGGCATTGAACCAGCGCCGGCCCATGGCATACACCACCCATCCCAGGGCCACGGCCGACATGACGGAATGGACGCGGGCGCCCAACTCGCAGACGCCGAAGATACGGTAGCCGAGGCTCATCAGCCAGTACGTGAGGATCGGCTTGTCGAAGCGGTATTCACCATTGAAAAACGGCACGATCCAGTTGCCCGTGATCAGCATCTGGCGGGTGGCCTCGGCAAAGCGTGGCTCGTCGCGATCAATCAGCGGCAGGGCCGCGGTGCCCGGCCACAGCAAGGCCAGGGCGGCCACGGCGAGGACCGCAAGGCCGTACCGCCGCGCCCACGCCTCCAAATGATCAGGGGAATTGTATAGCAGCATGGAACCCGGCCGGCGGCTCACCGGCGCGCACCGGCATCACAACTCTTCGCGCACGCCGAGCAACCCCAGCAAGCGGTCCAACTCGTCCGCGGAATGGTAATCGATGGTGATCTGCCCTTTGGCCTTGCGACCATTGGCGAGCACGGCGCTTGAGGTAATGCTGACCGCGGTTCCCAAGGTGTGCTGGAGCCGGTCCTGCAGGTAGACCAGGTGGTCTGCCGGCACGTCCGGACGCTTTACGCGCGGCCGCCGGGGCGTCCGGCGGGCACGGGCCACGTAGGCTTCCACCTGCCGAACCGAGAGCCCATCCCGCGCCACGCGTTGCGCCAGCAGTTCCTGTTCGGCCGCGATTTCCAGCCCCAGGATCGCCTTGGCATGGCCGGTGGTAAGGCCGCCGCTCTTGAGCATGTCGCGCGCAATTTCCGGGAGCTGGAGCAGGCGCAGGGCGTTGGTGACCGAGGCGCGGCCCTTGCCCACCCGCTGGGAGATCTGCTCCTGGGTCATGCCGAAATCGCCGCCCAGGCGGCGGTACCCCTCGGCTTCCTCGATCGGGTTGAGATCCTCGCGCTGCAAGTTTTCCACCAGCGCGATCTCCAGCGCTTCGCGATCCGACACCTTGACGACAATGACCGGCACATCCGCCAGCCCGGCGGCGCGGGCCGCGGTCAGGCGGCGCTCGCCGGCAATCAGCTCGTAGCCGCCGGCCGCCGGCCGCACCAGGAGCGGCTGCAGCACGCCCATCTCGCGGATGGATTGTACCAGCTCCTCAAGCGCCTCGGCCTGAATCTCCTGGCGGGGCTGCTGGGGGTTGCGCGCGATCTGGTCCACCGCCACCCGCAGCACACCTGGTTCCCGCGGCGGCGCCGGCGGCGGCGGCGCCGCAACGGGCCGGGGCGCGCCATCCTGGATCAACGCGTCCAACCCGCGGCCCAAACCTGCTCTTTTCGGCGCCATACGCACTCCTTTGCCCGGATCCCGGCCAGCGTACCGGGCTGGTTTTCACGTTTTATGCGGCTGAAACTGGAGGGCGAATCTAGCGGATCGTGGGGCCTAAAAAAAGCTTCTTTTTCTGGCTGTCACGGGCGCGGACGGGCGCGGCCACAATTTCATCCACTTACCATCTTGACTTCAGCCGGGCGGTGGTATAGAAAGCCCCGCCAAGTTGCCGGCAGGTAAGTAAGGGCTGGAGGAATCCGTCAGCCGTGAACAGGCCGGTGCGTTGGCCCGCCCAAGGCCCCGTGCCGTTCCGCTTGCGGCACGACGTCAGTTCGACAGAGCAATCAAATGGAGAACACAGCGATGACTGTTATATGCAAGAACCAGAAGCTCATCAACTGGGTAGCCGACGTCCATGCCATGGTCAAGCCCGACCAGGTGGTATGGTGCGACGGGTCCAAGGCCGAATATGACGCCCTGATTAAGACCATGGTTGATTCCGGCATGGCGACTCCGCTCGCCAAGCGCCCGAACAGCTACCTGTTCCGCAGCCATCCCAGCGACGTGGCGCGCGTCGAGGACCGCACGTATATTGCGAGCCGCACGCAGGACGCGGCCGGGCCGACCAACAACTGGATTGATCCGGACGAACTGAAAAAAACCATGCGCGGGCTGTACGATGGCTGCATGCGCGGCCGCACCATGTACGTCATCCCCTTCAGCATGGGCCCGATCGGGTCGCCCATCTCGAAGATCGGCGTGGAGATTACCGATTCGCCGTATGTCGTGGTCAACATGCACATCATGACGCGCGTGGGCGACCAGGTGATCGCGGCCCTGGGAGAGAACGGTGACTTCATCCCCTGCGTCCACTCCGTGGGCGCCCCGCTGCAACCCGGCCAACAGGACAGCACCTGGCCGTGCGCGCCGATCGAGAAGAAGTACATCGCGCACTTCCCGGAAGAGAACCTGATCTGGTCCTACGGCTCGGGCTACGGCGGCAACGCCCTGCTGGGCAAGAAATGCCTGGCGCTACGAATCGCCTCCACCATGGCCCGCCGCGAAGGATGGATGGCCGAGCACATGCTCATCCTGCGCCTGACCAGCCCGGAAGGGAAGCGGTTTCACATCGCGGCGGCCTTTCCAAGCGCCTGCGGGAAAACCAATCTCGCCATGCTCCAGCCCACGATCCCGGGATGGAAATGCGAGTGCATCGGTGATGATATCGCCTGGATGAAGATTGCTCCAGACGGCCGCCTGCATGCGATCAATCCGGAAGCCGGCTTCTTCGGCGTGGCGCCGGGCACCAGCTTCAAGTCCAATCCCATGGCCATGGCCACGATCAAATCCAACACCATCTTCACCAACTGCGTCCTGACCGACGATGGCGACGTCTGGTGGGAAGACATGGACAACCCCTGCCTGCACGGCATTGACTGGAAAGGCAAGGAATGGACGCCCGCCATGAAGGATGCGGACGGCAAGCCCGTCAAGGGCGCGCATCCCAACGCGCGGTTCACCGCGCCGGCACGGCAATGCCCGGTGATTTGTGCGGACTGGGAGAATCCGGCCGGCGTGCCGATCGACATCTTCATCTTCGGCGGCCGCCGGTCCGCGCTGGTGCCGTTGGTGAGCCAGGCCTACAGCTGGGATCACGGGGTCTACATGGGCGCCACGGCCGCGTCGGAGGCCACGGCGGCCGCGCTGGACGTCAAGAAGGCGATTCGGCGCGACCCGATGGCCATGCTGCCGTTCTGCGGCTACCACATCGGCGATTACTGGCAGCACTGGTTCAGCATGGGCGACAAGCTCGGCGCCAAAGCGCCCCATATCTTCTATGTGAACTGGTTCAGGAAGTCGCCAACCGGAAAATGGCTATGGCCGGGGTTCGGCGACAACAGCCGCGTCCTGAAATGGATGTGCGAGCGCGTGGAAGGCAAGGTCGGCGCGCTGGAGACGCCCATCGGGTTAGTGCCGAACCAGGGCGACCTGGATGTCAGCGGCCTCAACATGGACGAGGCTTCGGTATCCGAGTTGCTCCGCATCGACGTGGACGGCTGGAAAAGCGAGGTTCCGGAAATCCAGGCGTACCTCAACTCCGCCGGTTCCCGATTGCCGGCGCGGATGAAGGAGCAGCTATCCGCGCTCAAGACGCGGCTTGGTTGTGGTTAAGCGTTCTTGTGCCCTATCCGCGGGATCTACCGGCAAGCCGACGGGTTGCCGGCCGTGGGCTACTTGGTCCGGGTGAACCCGTAAAAGCCCTTGCGCTGCTGCTGGGCCTGCACATTGACCTGGGCGTAGTGCTCTTTGCGCGGGTGGGGTTCAGGGCGGGGATACACCAAGCCATTGCGCAACAGCATTTCGCCCACGTCCTTGCCGTTACGCTCAATGTAGGCTAACAGGCGGCCGAACGAATCGTACTCCACCCGGCCGGTGGGGAAAACCAGGTCCACATTCTGTCCGACCAACCGGCCGTTGAGTTCCGTGATGACCAACTGGCTGACCTGCATGAGGCTGCCGGCCTGAATCTTCAACATCTTGGCCTGGTCGTTAAGTTTCTTGCCTTCCTTCTTTTCCGGCGCGTCGATCCCGGCAAACCGCACTTTTTCCTTGGCGCCCTTCCACTCGACTTCGATCGTGTCCGGATCCAGGATGCGCAGGCACTTGGCGGAGATGGCCGTGCGGCCGGAAGATTTCCACTGGTGATAATAGTAGCCGCCAGCGAACCCCAGCGAGGCGCACAGGAGCGCCACAAGGACCACGACAACTACATGGCCACTGCGGCGGCAAATCATGATGCGATCCGAACCCGTAACCGATTTCATTCCATAGGAATAAATACCCTGGCCGCCGCTTCTTGTATGGAGGAATGCCGGCCATTTCCCGGATTGCGGAAAAAACTGTATTCCGCGGCCGTCCTCATTACACTGTGGCGTTATGTTGAGCGTTGAACATCTGGCCGTGGCCTTTGACACCGATGACGGGCCGTTGACCGCCGTGGACGACGTGAGCTTCGCGGTGGCGCCAGGCGAGGTGGTGGGCCTGGTGGGCGAGTCCGGTTGCGGGAAAACCGTGACCGCGCTGAGCCTGGTGCGCCTGCTGCCGACGCCGCCGGGACGCATCGCGGCCGGGCGGGTGCTGTTTCACGGCGCGGACCTGCTCACCTTGCCGATCCGCAAACTAAGAGATCTGCGCGGCCGGGCCATCAGCTTCATTTTCCAGGAACCCATGACCGCGCTTTCGCCCCTGCACCGGATCGGATGGCAGATGGTGGAGACGCTGCAGTTTCACCGCCGGATCACGCGGCGGATGGCCTGGAGCCTGTCCGCGGAGTGGCTGGTGCGCGTCGGGCTCCCGGACCCCGGGCGCCAGATGTACGCGTATCCCCACCAACTCTCCGGCGGCATGCGGCAGCGCGCGATGATCGCCATGGCGCTGATGCTCGAGCCGGAGCTGGTCATCGCGGATGAGCCCACCACCGCGCTGGACGTCACCATCCAGGCGCAGATCCTTGAGCTCATGCAGCAGATGAAAACCCGGGACATGGCCATGCTGCTGATCACCCATGACATGGGCGTGGTCCGCGAGATGTGCGACCGCGTGGCCGTGATGTATGCCGCGGAAATCGTGGAGTCCGGCCCGGCCCGCGACCTGTTCCACCACCCCCTGCACCCGTACACCGAGGCCCTGCTCAAGTCGATCCCGCCGCTGGCCGGCCCGCGCGCCGCGCTGCCGGCCATTGCGGGCCAGGTGCCGTCGGCCCTGGCGTTGCCCGCGGGCTGCCGCTTCCATGACCGTTGCCCCTTTGCCATGGACCAATGCCGGCGCGCGCGGCCGCCCCGGGACATCCTGGGCGATCGGGAATGCGCCTGTTTCCTGACCCGGGAGCGCCATGCCGCCTGAAGCGCCGCTGCTGGAGCTCGACCGGCTGCAGACCTGGTTTCCGATCCGCCGCGGGCTGTTCAGCCGCGTCACGGGCCACGTGCGGGCCGTGGACGGCGTGTCCCTGCGCGTGCAGCCCGGCGAGACGTTGGGGCTGGTGGGCGAATCCGGCTGCGGCAAGACCACGCTGGCGCGCACCGTCATGCTGCTGGAGCAGCCGACCGGCGGCCGGCTGCGGTTCCGGGGCGCGGACCTGCCGACGCTGGCGCCGGCCGCGCTGCGCGCCATGCGCCGCCATCTGCAGATGATATTCCAGGACCCGATGGCCGCGCTCAACCCGCGCCTGACCACCCTCGACATCGTGGCCGAAGGCCTGCTGGAGCATGGCCTGGCCACGCGCCATGACAAGGCGGACCAGGTGATCCGGATCCTGGCCGAAGTCGGGCTGGGCGCCGACACCCTGCACCGTTACCCGCACGAATTCTCCGGCGGCCAGCGCCAGCGCATCTGCCTGGCGCGGGCGCTGGCCCTCAAGCCCGACCTGGTCCTGTGCGATGAAGCCGTGAGCGCGCTGGATGTTTCCGTGCGCGCCCAGGTGCTGAACCTGTTCGCGGACCTGCGGGCCAAGCACCGGCTGGCCTACCTTTTTATCTCCCACGACCTGAGCGTGGTCCGGCACCTGGCGGACCGCATTGCCGTCATGTACCTGGGCCGGATTGTCGAGCAAGGGCCGGCCGTGGATTTGATCGCCCAGCCCCGGCACCCCTACACGCGGGCGTTGATTTCCGCCATCCCGCGAACCGATGGCCAGGGCCGAACACGGATCATCCTGGCCGGTGACGTCCCCTCCCCGGCCCGGCCGCCGGCCGGATGCCGGTTCCATCCCCGCTGCCCGCATGCGGTGGCCATCTGCCGCGAACAGGACCCGGCGCTGGAAGACTGCCCGCAAGCTGGCGTCGGCCGCCAGGTTGCCTGCCTGCGCAAGGACGAGCTGTGACCCTGCGCCGCATGCTCAGGCGCCTGCTGCGCGCGCTGGCCGCCATGGCCGCCGCGCTCGGCCTGCTGACTGTGGCGGTGGCGATCTGGGGGGTTCCCCGGCCCGTGGTGCAGTGGTTGAGCGCGGACCGGCTCCCGGACGGCATGGCCCCGGACTACATCATCGTCCTCGGCGGCGGCGGGATTCCCAGCGAGTCCGGCCTGATCCGCTGCTACTATGGGGCCGCGGCGGCAAACAAATACACCAACGCCGCGATCGTCGTCAGCCTGCTCTGCGATTATGATCCAGACCAGCACGGCGTGGGACACATGCGCGATGAACTGGTGCTGCGCGGCGTGGCGGCCGGCCGCATCCAGCTCGAAACCCGGGCGCGGAACACGCATGAGCAGGCGGCCAACATCCTGGCCTTGTTGGGCGCCGCCGCCAAGGACCGACCCGTGCTGCTGGTCACCTCGCGGCTGCACTTGCGCCGCAGCCTGGGCAGCTTCCGGCGGGTGGGCTTCACGACGGTGTATGGCGTTTCCACCCGGCCCGCGCCCGACGAGGGCGACCCCGGACGGTGGACCTTCCTGCGCTATGATCTGTGGCAGCACCTGGACACGGCCGTGGAATGCGCGCGGGAGCTGTGCGCGCTGCTGTATTACAAGGCCCGCGGCTGGACGGGCTGATACCATCCAGATCAGTACCGATCCGCCGTCAGTGCGCCGGGAGCGGGCGGGTCGAGGGCGAGACCACGACCTGGCTGCCGCCGATTTTTTGCTCCAGCGAATCCCGCAGGCGGTCGATCACCACCTGGACCTCGGCCATGGAACGCGCGCCATCGAACTCGAGGAAGATCTCGATGAAGATATCACCGCCCGACCGGCGCGAGCGCACCCCGTGGAACTTGACATACTCGTCGAAAAACGCCACCAGCTCGCGCACAATGATCATCTGCAATTCTTCTTCCAGCGTCCGGTCCATCAGGTCATACACCGTGTGCGCCACGACGCTGTACACCGAGAACACCAGGAATCCGACAATCACGAACGAGGCCGCGGGATCAATGTACGCGGACCATGCGTAGCCGCGCAGGGCATGACTCAGCACCAGCGCCAGTAGCACCGTGCCATCGGAAAACGCCTTGGCCCGGAACAGGCGCCACTGCGACTCCATCACCGGCGAGTAGGCGCGGCGCGCCACCGTGCGGTTCCGGAACCACAGCCAGGTGTTGACCACCACGCCCAGCGTCATCATGACCGAGCCCAGCCACAAGCCGCCCGGATGCAGGAACTGCGGGTGCCGCAGGCGCTCGACGGCCGTGACCAGGACAATCAGCAGGGACACCAGCATGAACCCGGCCACGATCAGGCTGCTAAGGTTCTCCAGCTTGCCAATCCCGTAGTTGTACACGTGATGCTTGTTGCGGGCGACACGCACGATGGTGAGCCAGGCAAGGAACGTCGCCAACAGTTCCGTGGCGCACTTGAGCACATCGGCCAGCAGCGTAATGGAACTGGCCATGACCGCGGCCACGATGTCCGGCAGCAGGAGCACGAAATCCACAACCAGGCTCAGCAGGATCGAGCGGCTTTTTTCCGCGTACCCGCGGCTGGCCGGCATATGTAGCGAATGGCTCACGGATGAGGCGGGTGCGTCATGGCCGCACTTCCACCCGCTCCACGAGGAGGGGGATGCTGGCCCGGCCCCCCATGACGTCCTGCAGGGCCACGGTATTTTTCCCGGGGGCCAACGGCAAGGGCCCGAACGTGCCGCTGTGGCGCTGGAACGGCGGGTAATCAACCGGCGCGCCGCCGGCCACCTGCACGCGCTTGGCGCCATTGATGGCCAGGCCATGGACCACGAGCGTGGCCTGGGTCGCGCCCGGCGCCAGGTTATAGACATCCAGGGTGGCCGCCGCGGTCATGACCCGGAAGTCCGTGAAGTCGCCCTGGCGCCAGGGCTTGAAGTAGCCCCAGTCCGGACCGAACAGCACCAGGAACGGCTTGTGCTCGGCGCGCCACTTGGCAAGGATGTCTTCCAGGGTGTTGTAATAGATTGTCACGATCAGCCGGTTGGTGCTGGGGGCGTAAAAGTCGCTGCGGTTGCCGAGTCCCATGGCCCGCAACTTCAAGGCCGCGAAGTTCGTGATCCCGGCCTGGCGAGCAAAATAGGTCTGCGGCCAGTCCCATGGGCCGATCTCCGGATCGTCCACGTAGGAGAGGTTCAGGGGCAAGTACGCGGCGTCCGGGAACTTTTCAAAGAAGTCTTTGGCCGTGTCGCGCCAGCGGTTGGCGAGAAAGGTCGCGGGCGGCTCGTTGGGCACGGTGAACGTGTACGTGACGTTGGTTGACGGGTATACGGCCAACTCGTTCCATGGCTCGAACCACCGGTCCACCAGCACCAGGCTGTTGCGCGGCATGTGTTGATCAAACCAGGCGGTGATGTCGCGGTACGGTGTGGTCTTGCCGGTCAGCCGGGTGGCCTGCCAGTCCGGGTACACCGCCAGCAGCAGCGCCACGGCCAGTAGACCGCCGGCGCCCCACGCCAGCGCGCGCGCGGCGCGCGCGCCGCCCAGGGCCGGCAGGCCGCCGATGCCCAGCGCCACGCCCGCCACCAGGACCGGCAGGTAGCCGACCAGGTAGCGGGATTCGTAGCCAGCCCCGGTCTTGCCGCGCGAGAGCAGGAAAAACAGGAACCCGGCCACGATCAAGCCTGGCCCCAGCCAGTAGGTCCGGTCGCGCCGCGCCCTGGCCACCAGCACGACCACGGCCAGGATCACGGCCAGCAGGGAAACTCCGGCGCGGATGGGCGTGGCGCCGAACAGGAACGAGGTGCACACCTCGCGGATCATGCGGCCCAGCAGGGTCCAGTCGATGAACTGCTTCATGCTGGCCGAAATCAGGGTGTTTTCCGAACCCGGCGTGGTGCCCAGGATCTGCTTGAGGCCCCAGGGATAGATCAGCAACGGCAGGCTGACCAGCACGTAACCCGCGGCCAGCACCACCAGATTGAGCAGGCCGGATTGTTTCCTGCGCCACAGCAGCAGCTCGCAGATCATGACTGTCACGGCGCAAAACAGGGCGATGGACCAGATGGTTACCTGGCCGTACAACACCAACCCCGTGCCGAGCACCTGGGTGGCCACGTAGCCGATAGTGAACCGCTCCCCGCGCCGGACCCGCTGCACGGCCCACAGCGCCCCCAGGTAAACCAGCGCCGCGCCGAGCACGCCCGGAGGGTAATAGTAGGCCTCGCGCGTGACCAGGATATGGAACGTGTTGAACGCCATGAGCGCCGCGGCCACCAGGCCCACCCGCCGGCCGCCCAAGCGCACGCCGATGGCATACAGCACCGGCACCGTGGCGATGCCCCACAGCGCGGCCGGCAGGCGTATGGTGACATGATTGAGGGGCAGGTGCAGCACCGTGATGAACAGCTTGGTGAAGGCCAGCGGCGTGGGCATCTGACCGCCACCCACGAGGTTCATCCACTGCGTGCAGATGGCGCCCGGCGACAGCGGCTGCTGGCACACGGTCAGGAACAGGATCGTGTCCGCTCGCAGCGCAGACAGCCCCAGGTGCGCCAGCCGGAAATAGGCCGCCGCCGCCAGCACCAGGCCCAGCAACGCCAAGGCCATCTTGCGCGCCGGCCAATCCGGCAACGCGACCACCACGGGCGGGGGCGGGGGTGCGACGGATGCCGTCGGCGGGGTCCGCTTTTTCCGGCTCACGACGGGGCCCCCGGGGAAGACGCGTTGCGATCGCGCGGCGACAAGATGGGATCCTTGAGCGGCCAGGGAATGTTCAGCCCGGGATCGTCCCAGGCAATGGTTGTCTGCCGGCGCAGATCATAGTCCTCGGACTGCTTGTAATGCAGCATGGCCTTGTCGCTCAGAACCTGGAACCCCACGCCAAATCCGGGTGGGATCAGGAGCAGGCGGTGGTTATCGCCGGAAAGGATGAGGCCTTCCCACTGCCGGTACTGAGCCGCACCGGGGATGTTGTTGACCGCCACGACATACATGCGGCCGTGCAGGCAGGTGATCAGCTTCCATGCGCGGCTGTCGCAATGGATGCCCCGCACCACGCGGTGGCACGAGATGGACAGGTCGTCCTGGACGAACCGCACCTCGACCCCGGATTTATGGAACAGGGTCTCGTTGTAGGTTTCCAGGAACTCGCCGCGGAAATCCTCGAACACCATGGGGCGGATGGACCAGACCCCGTCCAGCTTTGTTTTCTCAAAATGCATGCCTGTTCTCCCGTGCCGGCCGGGGGCGGCCGGACTCCATTAGTGCCTCATTATATACGCCGCCCTCCTTGAAGCAAACTCCGCCCGGATATTTTTGCGCGTAAGAAGGTGGACAAGTTCCCGGCCAGCCTCTATTTTTCCGGCATGACTGCTGTGCGGCAATCGCCGGCGCCGGTTGACTACGAGGAACTCTGGAGCGGTGGCTGGAACGACGCCACCCGCTACGGACCCGCCTGCCGCCACCGGCGGCGGATTGTCGGCCACCTGGTCCGCGGACTGGGCGGCCGCCGCGTCTGCGACCTGGGCTGCGGCGACGGCATGCTCCTGGCCGAGCTGGCCGCCCACACGCCGGCCGAGTACTGGGGCTACGACATCTCGCCGGCCGCCATCCAGGCTGCCCAACGCCGCCTGCCGGCGGCCCATTTCGCGGCCATGGACCTGGCCGACTTCAAGCCGGAACAACGCTTTGACGTGGTGATCCTGTCCGAGGTGCTGGAGCACCTCGAGGATGACGCCGCCCTGCTCGCTCGCGTGGCGCCCCATGCGCGCCACGTCGTGGTTTCCGTGCCCGGCGGGCCGGCCGACCAGGTGGACCGGCGCTTCGGTCACCTGCGCAACTACCATGGCCGCACGCTGCCTGATCTGCTGGAACGGAGCGGCTTCGAGTGTGTGTTTTTTCGGCGCTGGGGATGGCCGTTCCACGAAGCCTTGCAGGCCCTGATGCGCGGCGGGGACCAACCCGTGACCTCTGGCGCCTTCAGCCCAGCCAAACGCGCCGTGTCCCAGCTGCTGTACGGGCTGTTTTTCCTCAACGTGTTGCCGAGCGGTTCCCAGGTTTTTGCCGTGGGGAAAAGCCGCGTGGCCGGCTGAATCGTCATGCGTATTCTCCTGGTTTCCAACTACCAACCGCCGCACATGGGCGGGATCGAATACGCGGTCCAATCCTTGAAGAACTGCTGGCAGCGCGACGGGCACGAAGTCACATGGCTGACCACGGACCTGCCGCGCGGCGGCCGGAGTTCGACGCCCGACAACATCCGCGTGCCGGCCTGGAACATCCTGGAATCGCGCTGGCAGATCAACTCGCCCCTGCCCTGCCCGGCGGCCTGGCCGGTGCTCCGCCACGAAATCGCGCGCGCGGACGTGATCAACCCGCACAGCCTCGCGCCGGGCCTGGCGGCGCTGGCGCTGCACCTGGCCTTGCGCCGGCACCGGCCGGTGGTCGCCACCCAGCACGTCGGCATCATCAACTTCAAGAATCCGCTGCTGGACATGGCCCAGAAACAATTCATCTGCCGCATGGCGCGCTGGGGCATTCACCACGGAATGATCCTCACCTTTGTCGGACTGGCAGTGAAGGATTGGTTCCTGGAACACGCCCGCCTGCCGCCGGATCGCGTGGCCTGGACCCCGGTGGGCGTGGACCAGCAGGACTTCCACTTTGTGGACGACGGCGAACGCCGCCACTACCGCGAAAAGTGGGGGTGTGGCGGGCCGGGTCTGAACGTCTTGTTCGTGGGCCGGTTTTACGAGAAAAAAGGGCTGCCCCTGCTCCGCGACGTGGCGACGCAATGCCCGGGGATCCGGTTCACGCTGTTGGGCGGCGGGCCGCTGGATCCGGCGGGCTGGGGATTGCCCAACATTCGAATCATTGCGCACGTGTCGACGGCGGAGCTGCGCGAGTTGTACGGCGCCCACGACCTGTTCATCATGCCCTCGTACGGCGAAGGCTGGCCCGCGGTGGTGTGCCAGGCCATGGCCTGCGGCCTGCCGTGCCTGGTGTCCGAGGAGGCGTTCAGCGGGCACCGCCGCGACGCCGGCCGGTTCCTCGTGTGCCGGCGGGAAGCCGCGGTGATCACACCTCTGCTGCAGGCCGCCGCGGCCGGCCAGGTCCCACTGCTGGCGCAACGCCAGGCCACGGCCGCCTACGCCGCGGTGGAGTGGGACTGGATGCGCACGGCGCGCACCTACGCCAAGCTGTTTGAGCAGGCCATGCGCGAGCGGCAGGGAATCTCAGCGCGGTAGCGCCCGCAGGGTGCGGCCCAGCTTGCGGCCCAAAGCCTGCGCGCCGGTGAAGTACGAGTCTGGATTGGTTTTGCCATAGCCGACCCCGCCGGCGAACAGCGATCCCTCCAGCTTGGCGTTCAGAAAGCACGGCAGGTTGCCACGCATGAACCGGGTGGCATCGTCACAAAAAAAGCGCAACCAAACCGGCACCAGGCCGGCGCTGAGCAGCAGGATCGCCGCTTTTTTCCGGGGGTTACGCGGGCGCGGGCACCCCTTGAGCGGCCACCGGGCAGTGGGGGAACTCAAGACCCAGGTGATCCGCTCGATAAACACCTTCAGGATCCCGGTCATCGAACCATCAAACACGGGGCAGCCGAAAATATAGCCATCGGCCGCGTCCAGCTGCGGGTAAATCGCCTGCATGTCATCATCCACCGGGCAGCGGGCGATCCGCTTGGCCGGGTCGTCCCGAAAGCAGGTGAGGCAGGAAGTGCAGTAGCGGATGTTACGTTCCACCAGGTTGATCGTGTCCACCTGCACGTCCGGGATTTCCGCCCGCAAGCCGGCGGCTGCCTGCTCGATCAGCCGGTTGGTGGTCATGCCGATGCGGTAGCTGCCGCTGATGGCCACGACCTTCATTGCGCCCTCCGCTGCCATTTTTTCATTTTTTTCATCATCTTGCGCGCCTGATCAAAGGTGCGCAGAAGCTGGTTGACGTCGCTGACATCCGTACCGCTGCCTGCCGCGATCCGCCGTTTGCGGCTGGCATTGATCAGGTCCGGCCGGCGGCGCTCTTTGGCCGTCATGCTGAGGATGATCGCCTCGACCTTTTTCATTTCGTCGCCCGAGCCCGCGGCCATCTGCTCGCGCGCGGCGGCCGGGATCTGGCCGGCGCCGGGGATCATGTCCATCAACCGCTCCAGGGGCCCCAGCTTCTTGAGCTGCCGCATCTGGGCCAGGAAATCCTCGAGGCTGAAGTTGTCCTTCAGCAGGCGCTCCTGCATGTCCACCATGTCATCCGTGGCCATGGCCGCCTGGGCTTTTTCCACGAAGCTGACCACATCGCCCATGCCGAGGATGCGCGCCGCCATGCGGTCGGGATAAAACGGCTCCAGGTCGGCCAGGCGTTCACCGCTGCCGACCATGAGGATCGGGCACCCGGTGACGGCCTGCACCGACAACGCCGCGCCGCCGCGGGCGTCGCCGTCCAGCTTGGTCAGGACCAGCCCGGTCAGCCCGACCTCCTTGTGGAAAGTTTCCGCCACGCGCACGGCTTCCTGGCCGATGGCCGCATCCAGCACCAGCAGGACATTGCGCGGCTTGACCGCCGCGCGCAAATCCTTGAGTTCCTGGACCAGTTCGGCGTCCACCTGGAACCGCCCGCCGGTATCGTAGATGATGGTGTCCAGGTTGCGTGCGGCCGCCTCTTCGAGCGCGCGCCGGCCAAGGGCAGGCACGGTTTCGCCGGCCGCTGGCGCGAGCAGTTCGACGCCCACCTGGCCGGCAAGGATCCGCAACTGGTCCACGGCCGCGGGCCGGCGGATATCGCACGCGGCCAGCAGCACCCTCCGCCCGCCCTGCTTGAGGCGTTGGGCCAGCTTGGCGCTGGTGGTGGTTTTGCCGGCGCCATGCAAGCCGAGCATCAGGACCTGGGCCGGCGGATGAGACAAGTCCAGGTCGCGGTGCGTGCCGCCGAGCAGGTTGACCAACTCGTCGTGCACCCGCTTGATGACTTGCTGGCCCGGGGTGACGCTGTGCAGCACTTCCTCGCCCAGGCACTGCTCGCGCACGCGCTGGATAAAATCCTTGGCCACCTGGAAATTGACGTCCGCCTCCAGCAGCGCCAGCCGCACTTCGCGCAGGGCGTCCTGGATGTTCTTGTCCGTCAGCGCGCCATAGCCCCGCAGGTTGCGGAACACTTTTTGCAGGCCTTGGGTCAGGGTATCAAACATGGTCGCGGCTCCCGTTTCATCGCGCTCAAGATACGCGAGGCAGCCACGCCAGTTCAACCACTTTCCGGCCCGGGCGCACGGGCCCGGAAAATGGGTTGAGGCAGGCGCCGGTCTGGGGCATAGTCCGGCGCATGCGCAGACTGTGGCATAACCGGGTTTGGCTAGCGCTGGCCATCACGCTGGGGGTATGGGTTTGGTTCGCCTGGCCCCTGCCCCGCCATGCCGCGACCGCCATCCCTTTTGGCGCCACCAAGTTTTCCGCGGCTGGGCGTAATGAGCGCATGGTGCCGGGCGATCACCTGCAACTCCTGTACCACCTCTGGCTGGGACAGGACATGGTTTTCGGCCGCACGCCGCTGTTTTACAACCTGTACGAATTCAATACCGGCGACGATGAGGCGCGCCGGGCGCCCAGCTCGTACTATGTTCCGTTTTCGCTCCTGTTCGCCCTGGGCTTCCACGCGGGCGGCATGGCGCTGGGCTGGAACCTGGCCGGGTTGCTGGCCTTGTGGGGCACGTATTACTTCACCTGGCGGCTGGTGCGGCGCTACAACCGCGACGAGATCTGCGCGGCCCTGGCCGCGCTGCCGGCGATCACCCTGCCGGTGCTGTGGATCAACCTCGGCGGCGGCAGCCCGGCCGGGTTTGCCATGATGTGGCTGCCGGCGCTGCTCTGGGGCCTGGACCTGGCGCTGCGCGAGGACCGCGTCGGTGGCGGCCTCCTAGCCGGTGGGGCCATCCTGGGGGCCTCGTTCTGCGACATGCACGTCTTCTTTTTCGGCGCCCTGCTGCTGCCCGGTTGGGGCTTGGTGGCGATCCTGCAGCGGCCGGGATTCTGGCGCCGGCCATGGGCCGCGTGGCGGCGCACGGGCGCGGCCCTGGCGCCGCTGGCCGCGGGCTTGGCGCTGGCCGTCGGCATATCGCAGTTGATCGTGGCGCAGCGCACCCAGCAGACCGGCGGCGGCAACGCCGACCGGCTGGTGCCGGAAGTGGCCCTGTTCACCCCCACGCCAGCCGGGCTCTTTTCCTGGCAGACGCACGGCGTGCAAGACCACATTTACCTGGGCTATGCCATCCTGCTCCTGCTCGCGCTGGGCGCCGCCGCAGCCCTGGCGCTGCGCCGCCGGCTCGACTGGCGGCTCGCGGTCACCGGCGCGCTCCTGCTGGCCGGCATCACCGGCGTGATCCTACTGGCGTTCGGGCCGCTGGGACCAGCCGACGGCCTGCTGTTCAACGCCCTGCGCAAGCTCGCGCCACCCTTCCGCATGGTCCGCCAGCCGGCCAAGATATTCTGCCTCATGCCGGTCCTGCTGTCCGCAGCCGCTGCCGTATCCTTTGGGTTGATGGCTGGCTGGTGGACCCGACCGTGGGCCCGCCGCCTGGCCATGGCGGGCCTGGCCGCCCTGGTGGTGCTGGATTACCGGCTGCAAACCCGGGTGCTGCTCTGCGGCCTGGATCCCGGCCAAGGCGCGTACCAGGCCGTGTCCGCATCGGCCGGGGAATCCGGATCGCCGCTGGCGCTGGTCATCCCGTTGTGGCCCGGCGACACGCATTTCTCGGCCATTTACCAGTATTATGCCATGCTCTACCACATCCGCCTGGTCAACGGATACAAGCCCACCCTGCGCAAGGCGTATGTCGAGGAGATCTACGCGCCGCTGGAAAGCATCAACTGGGGCGTGCTGACCGAAGCCCAGGCAGACAACCTGCAGCGCCGGGGCGTAGGCTACCTGATCCTGCACGAGGACCTGTTCCCGGAGAAAGTCAGCCCCCTGCCCGCAGGCCATACGCTGCAGCAGTTCCTGCGAAACCCGCGCCTGCGCCTGATCGCGCAGGATGGCCCAGTGTGGGCTTTTGCGCTGGTCCCGGCCGACGCACCCGCCGCCGATCCCACGTCCGTTCTGCCGGAATGGCCGTACGCGTTCACCCACCGCCACCTGCAACTCGAATACCCGGCCCATTCCAACGGTGTGGTCATGGCGGACACAGACGCCGGCGCCGGGCAGTTCCGCCGCCTGCAGGCCGGCGACGTCGTAACCCTCGGCCCCGGGTTGGGATTGATGACCAACCAGCTCCGCTGGCTGGTCCGCCTGCGCGGGCATGCCACGCTGGCCACGGTTTCCACAACGGACAACTCCGGCACAACCCCCGACACGGCCGACATCCAAGCCGACGCATGGACATGGCAGGCGTGGCCCGCCCCAGCCGCCCAGGCACCGGTCCAGGCCACGCTGGTGATTTCCAACATCACCGGCACGGTGGATCTCGACATGGCCATCCTGGCCCACGGGCCATGGCCCGCCACATGGCAGCGCGGCGAACGCATGACGCTGCCCGCGGCCGGCTTTTTCCACGCCGGGCACACGGACCCCAGCGATGGCGCCGTGGTGTTGACCGCAGATCGCGACCGGCGTGGGGCCGTGTTTTATGGCCCCAAGATGCCGCTGCCCGCCGGCCGCTACCGCGCGGACCTGGCCTTCAGCACGCCGGCAGCCCCGAACACCGTGTTGGGATTCTGGGCGGCATTCAGCCCGCCAGGGAATGAGTCAGGCCGCGCAGACATTGTGGCTGGCCAGCCAGCGACTTTGGAATGGTTGCAGAGCGGCAACCTGCCGTTCTCGCTGGTGGTTGACTTTGCCGGCGCGGCCGACCTGCGCCTGCTGGCGGTCACGGTCGAGCGGGTGGACTGAGAGTCACCGCGCTGACGCTCAGCGTTTCCCCAAACCGCACTCACCGCGCCGGGAAACCGATTGCAGCCGTGACCAGATTATCATATTATATGATTATTAGAACCAGGGAGGGCGCCATTGAATGCCAAGATTCTGACGGTTACTGAGGCGGTAAGGCACTTCTCCGACTATGTCAGTCGGGTCGCCTATCGTCATGAGACGTTCGTGTTATGCAAGGGGAAGAAACCCGTGGCGGAGCTTCGCCCATTGCCCAGCGGGATGCGGCTAGGTGAGTTGCCCGCCATGCTGCGCTCGCTGCCCCACCTGTCTCCATCGGATGCCGCCACCTTTGGCAAGGACCTCGAGGCGGCGCGGGCTACCCTCGGAGCCAGCGATCTGAGGGATCCATGGGCATCCTGATCGATAGCAGCGTTTTAATCGACATCGAGAGATCCGGCGCGGATATATCCAAGTACATTCGGGGCCACGAAGAAGAAGATACGTTTCTCTCCGTTGTTTCCGCCAGTGAGTTGCTCCATGGAGTACACCGGGCAACAGATGCCAAAACCAAAGCGAAGCGGCTGGCTTTCGTCGAGGGCGTGCTGGCGGCCATTCCCGTCCTCGCGATTGATTTGGCTACCGCGCGATCTCACGCGCGGTTGTGGGCCGCACTGGCCAGGCAAGGCAAGATGATCGGCGTTCACGATTCATGGTTGGCCGCGACTTGCATTGCGCATGGGCTGCGGCTCGCCACGAGCAACCTCCGAGAGTTCAAGCGAGTGCCAGGCCTGGACCTGGAGCAGTGGCAGTAGACGGCGCCACCCTACCCGTCTTGCGTTGGGACACCACGGTAGCCGGCTGGGCGGCTACACGCCTGGTTCATCGGCGCTAACGCCCGATCTCGCGCAGCGGTTTTCCGGCCAGCAAATTGGCTTCGATCTTCTCGAGCGACACGCCCTTGGTCTCCGGCGCGAACTTGATGAAGAAGACGATGAAGGCCACCTCGATCAGCCCGTACAGCAGGAAGGTGTTGCCGTGGCCGAAACCTTCCAGCAACGACAGGAAGGTCACGCCGACAATGCCGTTCACGATCCAGTTGGTGCAGGTGGAGACGGTAACGCCCAGGTCACGGCCGGACAGGGGATAGATTTCCGAGCACATCACCCAGATAATCGGGCCGGCGCTGGCCGCGAAACCCACGATGAAAAGCAACAAGGCCGCAATCGCCACGAACGACAAGCTGGCCAGTTGCGGGGAGACATCGTTCGGGTCCGGAGTCAGGGCGGCATGATGTTCCAGACCGGCGTAGAAGCACAGCGCCACCGAGACCATGGCCAGGCCCATGACCACGAACCCGCCGTACATGATCGGCTTGCGTCCGACCCGGTCCACGAAGGCGATGGCGATGAAGGTTGCCAGGACATTGATGCAGCCTACCAGGACCGTGCCCCACATCTGCTCGGCATGGGTGCCGAAGCCGGCAATCTCGAAGATCTTGGGCGCGTAATACATCACCACGTTGATGCCCGTGAGCTGCTGGATCACCTGCAAGGCAATGCCCAGGAAAATGGCGTGACGGAAGAACTTGTTCTGCCGGAAGAGCTGGATGCCGTTTTGCTTCATGGCCAGGCTCTGCTCGATCTCGGCCACTTCCTCGGCGATTTCCTGCTCCGTGTTGCGCACGGTCTTCAGCACGTCGCCGGCCCGTTGCTTGAACCCCTTGAGGATCAGCCAGCGCGGGCTTTCGGGCAGGAAATAGATGGCGATGAACATGACGGTGGCCGGCACCACCAGGACGCCGAGCATCAGGCGCCAGTGGCCGCCGAGGACCTGGTTGATCCGGCAGTAGGTCGAGAAATACGTGTCGCTCAGGAACGCCATGACGATGCCGATGGTGATCAGCAACTGGTACATGCTGATCAGCATGCCGCGCACTGATTTCGGGGCGATTTCGGAGAGATAAAGCGGCGCAGTGAACGATGCCATGCCCACCGCCACGCCCAGGACCAGCCGCAGGGCGATGAGGATGCTGGGATTGGGCGCGATGGCGCAACCCAGCGACCCGCCGGCGAAAATGATCGCCGAGATCAGCATGGTCCGCCGCCGGCCAAGGTAGTTGGTGAAGAAGCCGCTGACCAGCGCGCCCAGGGTCGCGCCCCACAGCAGGGCCGCCACGATTTCCTCGCGCACCACCGTGCCTACCGCGAAGTCGTCCCCAATAAACGGCAGGGCTCCGGAAATGACGCCGATATCCAGCCCGAACAGCAAACCCGCCAGGGCGGCGGTCATGCCAACGATATAAACCATGGGTTTGTGCCTGCCGACGGATTCTGCCTGCATGCCAACAGCTCCTTTTTGACGGTTTATCTTGCCACACGCCACACAGGAAATGTCACCATAGCGGCGACGGGTACTGCCTGTCCAGCACCATGTCACGGATGCCGGCCATGACGGCGGCCTTGTCTTCCGGATAGGTCACGCCCAGCCACTTCGCACTTGTGGCCAGGACCCGCACCCGCGCCGCGCCACATCGAATGGCCGCAGCCACGACCGATGGCAATTGGAACTCGGCCTTGAGATGGTTCCCGGACCCGGCCAGAAAGCCCTTGAATTCTTGTTCCAGCACCGGGAACAGGGTTGGGGTGAAACCCCAGCAGTTCATGGATACCGGCGTATCCGCCGGCAGTTCCAGGACGCGCCCCTCCTCCACACACCGGGCCCCGCCCCCGCTCTTCTCGACCTGCTGCCGCTCCACAATGGCGTCCAGGCTGCCGTCCGCGGCCATGTGGCATACGCCCCGCGAAACCTGTCCGTTGTCCGACAAGGTATTGGCGATGCGGAACCCGACCATGCAGTAGTCGGTAGCGGTGGCGGACAACCCAGCCAGATGGCCGGCCAGCGCCCGGAACGATTCAGCGCCGTAGAAGTCGTCCGCATTAATCACCGCGAACGGCTCGTGCACCGCGGTGCGCGCCGCGTAGACGGCATGGGCCGTGCCCCACGGTTTGGCGCGCTCCGCCGGCACGGCATACCCGGCCGGAACATCCGCGAGTTGCTGGAACACGCATTGCCATCCAGCGGCCCGCGCTGCCCAGCGCGCGGCGACCGACGCCGTGAACGCATCGGCAAAATCCTTCCGGATCACGAACACCACCTTGCCAAACCCCGCCCGCAGCGCATCAAAAATGGAGTAATCCATCACGATTTCGCCGGCCGGCCCCACCGGCTCCACCTGCTTCAGGCCACCATACCGGCTGCCCATGCCCGCGGCCATGATGACTAGGGTGGGCTTCATCCGGGGAAGCTCCGGCCGGGCAGGCAGCGCGCGGGATGGTCGTGGCGGGTCATGACAAATCTCAGACGGGTGCCGGTTCGGGCACCGCCTGAGCCACGGGCGCCGCCATGGCGGCCGGTTCCGGCGGCGGAGATTTCGCCCGGCTTTCATGGTCGGAGAACTTCACGGAGACGATCTTCGACACCCCATGCTTCTCCATGGTCACGCCGTAGAGCACGTCGGCCGCGCTGATCGTCTGGCGGTTGTGGGTGATGACGATGAACTGCGAGCTGGCCAGGAAATCCTTCACCGACTGGACAAAGCGCCCGATGTTGGACTCGTCCAAGGCGGCATCCAGCTCGTCCAGCAAACAGAACGGGCTGGGCTTGACCTGGTACAGCGAAAACAGCAGCGCCACGGCGGTCAGCGTCCGTTCGCCGCCGGAGAGCAGCGACACGGACTGCAGCTTCTTGCCCGGGGGCCGGGCAATGATCTCGATGCCGGTTTCCAGCACATCCTCCTCGTCCACCAGCACCAGCTTGGCCGATCCCCCGCCGAAGAGCTTCTTGAACATCTCCTGGAAGTTGTCGTTCACCTTGCGGAAGGTCTCGGAAAAGAGCTCCGTGGTGGTGCGGTTGATTTTCTTGATCATCTCCATGAGCTGGTTCTTGGCCCTGACCAGGTCATCCTGCTGCTGGGTGAGGAAAGCGTAACGCTCCTCGAGTTCCTTGTACTCCTCGATCGCCACGAGGTTGACCGGGCCCATGGACTCCAGCTTGGCGCGCAGTTCGGCAATCAGCGTGTCCAGGGTTTCGCGGTCCGGCCGGGCCTCGGCCTCCCAGGCGGGCTCCGGCTCGCGGGCCACCTGCTCGATCGTGATTTTGTAATCACCGGTGACGCGCTCGACCAGCGTCTGGCGCCGCATGCGATGCTCGGCCACGCTGATCTCCAGCTCTGACTTCCGCGTGCGGACCTGCTCCAGCGCCGCGCGTTTCTGGCGCAGCACGCCTTCCCGGGCCGTGAGATCGCGGGCCTGGGTTTCGCGGGCCTGGTGCCCGGCGTCCACCTCGGCCTGGCGTTCGGTCACGTTGTGCTCCAACGGCGCCACGCGCGCCGCGGCCTCCGTGTTCGCCTGCTCCAGCGCGGCAATGCGCTGGGCATAGGACGAGAGGCCTTTCTGGCGCTCCTGGATCTGCTGCTGCAGGGATGTCATCTGGGCCACCAGGGGCTCGCGGGTCGCCGTCAAATGGGCCAGGGCCTGGCGGCACTCCGAATCCCGGATCCGGCAGTCGGTCAGCTCGTTTTGCAGCCGGCTGCGCTGCCGCTCCATGACGGCCAGTTCGTCGTTCTGGCGCTGGCTCAAGGTGCGCACCTCGGCCTGGCGGTCGCGCGCCGCGTCCAGCGTGGCAATGATTTCATGGCGCCGGCGCTCGCCGGACCCGGCCTGCGACGCCAGCTCCTGGAGCTCCCACTCCACGGTTTCGCACCGTTCGCGCGCCTGGCGCGCTTCCTGGGCGATGACCCGGCACTCGCCTTCGTGGATCGCCAACGCCTGCTGTTTTTCGGCCTGCACAGCCTGGGCAGCGGCCACCTCCTGCTCACAGCGCTGCCCGGTTTCGCGGAGGCGGTTGACCTCTTCCTGGCATTGCTGCGCCCGGGCCTCCAGGGCATCCCACTCGTGCTGCTGGGCCGCGATCAGGTGCTTGCGCGACAGCGGATTGGCGTCCTGCGCCCCCCCCGCCCAGATCTCGGCCGCGCCATGGGCGTGCCAGACCGCGCCATCCTGCGAGACCACGGTCCATCCGGCCGGCACGGCCTCGGGCAGGTCGGCCACTGCCGCCACTACGCGCGTGCAGCCAAGAACCCGGGCCATGAGCGGCCGCAAGTCGTCGGCGCAGGTCACGTGGTCCAGCAGGGCCGCGCCCACCGCGCACTGGCTTTGCGGTTCGGCCGCCGCCGGACAGGTCTCCGCCAGCAGGCGGGCGGCGCCGGCTTGCCGGCTTTGCAGCAGGGCCAGGGCCTGGCGCGCCGCCGCCGGGTCCTTGACAATCACGGCATCCAGCCAGGACCGCAGGGCGGCTTCCAGCGCCAGCTGGTAGCCGGGCGCGGCCTCGATCCGGTCGGCCAGCGCGCCGCGCACGGCATCCGCCGGCAAGTCCGCGCCGGCCGCCCCGCGCAGCAGGAACCGGGCGCCGCCGGGGAACGGATCCTCTTCCGCCTGCTGCTGCTTCAACAGATCGATCTGGCCGCGCTTGGCCGCGGACTTGTTTTGCGCCTCGACCTGCCGCCGCACGGCCGCGGCCTGCGCCTCGGCGCTGGCCCGCAAGGCCTGGCGCGCGGCGTCCACGGCCGCGGCGGCGGCGGCGGCCGCCGCCTTGAGGTCGGCCTGGCGCGCCGCAGACTCTTCCTGGCGGCTGGTGAACGCATCCACCATGCGCTTGAGCTCGCCCTGTTCGGCCAGCAGCTTCTCGCGCTTGACGATGGCGCTGCGCTCGCGGTTTTCAAGTTCGGCAAGTTCCGTCTGTTGATGGGCGCGGCGGTTGTCGAGCTCGAACAGCTCGGTGCGCAGCGCTTCCAGGGCCGTGCGGGCCTGGTCCACGGTTTTCTCATAGTCGGCCGCCGCCGCGGCCTTGGTCTTCAACGCCTGGTCCGCGGACTCCCGGGCATCGCGGGCGGCGACCAGCTTGGCATCCAGCGCGGTGAGGTTGGCGCGGTGCTCCTCCACGCGCGTTTCCATGGCGCTGGCGTCGCGCGAGTCGCGCTCGGAAAATGAATGCTGCTCGGCGATGCGCTCCTGGTTCACCTTCAACGTCTGGCGCGTGCGCTCCAGCTCGGCGCGCGCCTCGTTGACCGCCTGGCGCACCGCCTCCATCTGCTGGTCCAGGCCGGCCAGGCTTTCGCGGGCGGCGGCGATGCCCTGTTCATCCTGGGCGATGTCGGCGTGCAGCGCCTCGTGCTGCTCGTTGACCCCGGCCAGCTGGGTGTCCAGTTGGCGGATGTGCTCATCCATATCCCCCAGGCGCTCGCGCGAGCAGTACAAGTCCAGCGCGCGCAGCCGCGTCTGGATTTCCTGGTAGCGCTTGGCTTTGCCGGCCTGGCGCTGGAGGGAGATGATCTGGCGCTTCACCTCGCGGATGATATCGTCCAGCCGCAGCAGGTTGGCCTCGGTGTGCTCCAGCTTGCGGATGGCTTCTTTCTTGTCCGCCTTGAACTTGGTGATGCCGCTGGCTTCTTCAAACACTTCGCGCCGGTCCTCGGGCCGCGAGCTCAGGATGCGGTCGATCTTCCCCTGCTCCATCACCGAGTAGGAATCCGTGCCAATGCCGGTGTCCATGAACAAGCGCTGGATATCTTTCAGCCGGCACGGCGTGCGGTTGATGAAATACTGGCCCTCGCCGGAGCGGAACACGCGGCGCGTCACCGTGACCTCGTGATAGTCCGTGCCCAGCGCCGCCTCGCAGTCCGCCATCGTCAGGCTGACCTCGGCGAGCCCCATGGGCTTGGTGTCGTCGGTGCCGTTGAAAATGCAGTCCGTCATGCTGCCGCCGCGCAACGCCTTGGAACTTTGCTCGCCCAGCACCCAGCGGATGGCGTCCGATATATTGCTTTTGCCGCACCCGTTGGGGCCGACAATAGCGGTCATGCCAGGCTCAAAATCCAAGCGGGTTTTGTTGGCAAAACTCTTGAAACCGACCAGTTCCAAATGTTTCAGATACACCCTAAGGTCCTCCTAATTTTCAAGTTTTTCACTATATCCAGTAGCGGCGCCAGGAGGCAAACACAATATGTAGTTTTTTGCAAAAAATGGTTGGGGCGCTGTTTTTCATGTCGATCTCCCGGCTCGGACGTGGTAATCATGATAGATGGAACTTTATAGGATGCAGGATGTTAAATGACTGAAAGCAAGCTGGTCTCCATCGTGGTCCCGTTCCTGAACGAGGAAGCCAATCTCCCGCTCTTGTACGACCGCCTCGTCGCGGCCCTGGGCCATGGTCCCGAGCGCCTGGAAATGCTTTTCGTGGACGATGGCAGCAGTGACGGATCCGTGCCGTGGCTCAAGGCGCGCGCGGCCGAGGATCCCCGGGTCAAGCTGCTGCGGCTGTCGCGGAACTTTGGCCACCAACTGGCGATCACGGCCGGGTTGGATTACGCCGGCGGCGACGCGGTAATCATCATGGACGCGGACCTGCAGGATCCGCCCGAGGTCACGCCTGAACTGCTGGCCCAGTGGCGCAACGGCTTCGAGATCGTTTACGCCGTGCGCCGGTCGCGCGAAGGCGAGACGTGGATCAAAAAAATGCTGGCCGCCGGCTTCTACCGGATCTTCCACCGGATCACCAAGGTCAACATGCCCATGAACGCCGGCGATTTCCGCCTGCTGGACCGGCGCGTGGTGCGGGCCATGCGCCAGGTGCGCGAGACGCACCGCTTCATGCGCGGCCTGACCTGCTGGACCGGGTTCGCGCAAACCGCAGTGCACTATGACCGGGCCGCCCGGCACAGCGGGGTCACCAAGTACCCCACGTGGAAGTCCGCCCAGCTCGCCTGGGACGCGATCACTTCATTTTCCGGAACCCCGCTGCGTTGGGTCACGGGCCTGGGCATCCTCATCGCCTTGCTGGGCGTGGCCAAGGCGGTGGAGATCGTGGTGCAAAAGATTGTCAACCCGGACGGCTTCGTGGCCGGCTGGACCACCACGGTATGTTTTGTCCTGGTGATCGGCGGCCTGCAACTCCTGTGCCTCGGCCTGATCGGCCAGTACGTCAGCCGGGTTTTCGAGGAAACCAAGAAACGGCCGCTGTATTTTGTGCGCGAAACCGTTGGGGAGTTGAACGGTCCGCCGGATACGGGCTGGTAAGGCCCGCGAAACACAAGCGCTCGACTCAGAGCCAACAGGAGATGCCCATGAAGCGCGGGTTGATGACGTGGGGGTTGTGCAGCTTGGCCGCGCTGCCGTTGCGCGCGCAGGATACCAACGTGGCGGTGTTGCCCAACGCCGTGGCCGCGGAGACGCAGGTGAGCGAGTCGCTGCAGCGCGAGGCGCTGGCGGCGGTGGACCGGGGCATCGCCTGGCTGATCGCCAAGCAGGACCCGGCGGGATACTGGTCCAACGCCGAGTTCCCGGCCTTGACCGCCCTGCCCCTCTGGGCGCTGCTCAAGGCCCATGCCGGCGACAGCAACCGCATCCAGCAAGCCGTGGGCGTGCTCCTGTCCTGTGCGCACACCAACGGCGCCATCTTCCGCGAGCCCACCGCGGCCCGCAAGGGCGGCGGCTTGCCCAACTACAACACGGCGGTATGCATGGTGGCGCTGAACGCCACGGGCGACCCGGCGCTTGCGCCCGTGATCCGCGCCGCGCGCGCGTACCTGGCGCGCAGCCAGCTCATCAGCGATACCGTATACAGCGGCGGCATGGGGTATGACCCCGAGACCGGCCGCGACTACACGGACCTCTCCAACTCCTACATGGCGTATGAAGCCATGCGCCTGACCGGCAACGTGGACCAGGATCAACCCGCCGCGGAGCGCCATGACCTTAATTGGGAAGCCGCCCGCGGCTTTATCCAGCGCACGCAGAATGACCCGGACTTCAACAAACAGGCCTGGGTATCCGACGACCCCGCCGAGAAGGGCGGCTTCGTGTACCACCCCGAGCAGACCCGGTCCGGCGCCTACACCAATGCGGACGGGGTGGTCAAGTTTCGCTCCATGCGCGGCATGACCTATGCCGGGCTGCTCAGCTACATTTACGCCGAGGTCCAGCGGGATGACCCGCGCATTCAGGCCACGATCCGGTGGATCGTGGATCACTGGACCCTGGACGCCAACAACCGCGCCGGCGCCGACTCCATGACCGCGGACGACAAGGAAGGCCTGTACTACCTCTATAACGTCATGGCCAAGGGCATGGCCGCCTACGGCCAGGACGTGTTCACCGCGCGCGACGGCCGCGCGTTCAACTGGCGCGTGGAACTGATCGAACGGTTGCTGGCGTTGCAGAAAATCGACGATCAGGGCCGCGGTTACTGGGTGAACGAGGTCAGCCGTTACTGGGAAGGCGACCCTGTGCTGGTCACGGCCTATTCCCTCCTGGCGCTGGAAGTGGCGCTGCAGGACACGCCGTCACGGTAGGGTGTCGCGCGCGCTCACGGTTTGCGGGCAATGAACATGGCCTGGATCAGGGCGCCGCGGTTGGCCAGGTGCCGCAAGAACTGCATCTCGTAAAGAAAATTGCGCCACGCCTCGGCGTCCTGGCCCAGGATGTCCAGCGCATCCGCCGACACTTGCAGGGCCAGCAAGTTATAGTACAAATCCATGAACGGCGACAGCCGCCCCGTGTCCGTGGCCAGGATCACATCGCAGCCCCGCTGTTCCAGTTCCTCGCAGTAGACCGCCACGTCCGGGACCACCGGATAATTCATGAACACGCACAGGCGGCGCGCTTCCAGCGGCTCCAGTTCCACGCGGCCCAGCACCCAGTCCGTGAACGCCACCACGCCGCCCGGCCGGATCACGCGCAGCGCCTCGCGCACCACGGCCACATGGCTGGCTGCACGGCCCCAGGCATCCTCGCCCCAGACAAAATCCGCCCCGCCATCCGGCAGCGTGGTGGCGGTCATGTCCGCCGGAACCAGGCGGACCCGGTCTTCCAGGCCTGCCTGCCGGCACGCCGCCTCGCCGCGCTCCACGACCCCGACCGAGCAATCCACCCCGGTCATGGTGGCAGCGCCGCGACACCGCACCAGGTACCGCATGCTTTCGCCCAGGCCGCACCCAAGGTCCACGCCATGCAACCCCGGCCGGAGATTCGCCTCGTCGGCCAACTCCTCGGTGGCGACCTGGCCACCGAGATGCGTCATGCTACCCATCACCAGTTCCCACAAGCGGCCCACGGCGGGATCCGGCGAATCGGCGGGTGGCAGGACGGGTTGTGAGGTCGCATCCATGGTTGCTGGTAGCCCGCGTTTATAAGGGGCCGGCGGACACCTGTCAAGGACCGGATTTGACCTTGGCAACGCCGGCCCGGCCATGCTCTAATCGGGTCCATGCAACCGGTTGCTCCAAGGAGGCTGCCATGTGGGATTATACGGATAAGGTCCGCGACCATTTTCTGAACCCGCGCAACGTGGGCGCCATGGACCATGCCGACGGGGTCGGCGAGGAAGGGTCCATGGCTTGCGGCGACGCGCTCAAGCTGATGTTCCGGGTGGATGACCAGGGACGCATCGCGGACGTCAAGTTCCAGACCTTCGGCTGCGCCAGCGCCATTGCCTCGGCCTCGGCGCTCACCGAGATGGTCAAGGGCAAAACCCTGGCCGAGGCGGAAAAGGTCACCAACCGTGACATCGCCGCCTATCTCGGCGGGCTGCCGGCGCAGAAAATGCACTGCTCCGTGCTGGGCCAGGAAGCCCTGGCCGCGGCGATCCGCAACTACCGCCAGAAAACCGGGCAGACGCCCCCGCCCCCGCCGGCGCCGGAAGACCGCATCGTCTGCAACTGCTTCGGCGTGACGGAAAAGGAAATCCGCCGCGTGGCCCGCGAGAACAACCTGAAAACCGTGGACGACGTGACCCATTACACCAAGGCCGGCGGCGGCTGCGGGTCATGCCGCGACGACATCCAGGCCATCCTCAACGACCTGCTCGGCGCCCAGCCCGCGCCCATCAAGCCGCCCAAACCGCGCTTGACCACCCTGGAAAAGATCAAGCGGATCGAGGAAACCCTGGCCCAGGAAATCCGCCCCGCCCTGCAGCAGGATGGCGGCGACATCAAGCTCGTGGACGTGGACGGCAACCGGGTGCTGATCTCGTTCCTGGCCGCGTGCGCCGGGTGCCCGGTGGCGGCCTTCACCAAGAAAGAGATCGTGGAAGCCAAGCTGCGCGAGTTCGTGTCCGACGACCTGGTGGTGGAAGAGGTGAAGCCATGAAGGTCATCTACCTGGACAACAACGCCACGACGCAGGTGGCGCCTGAAGTCATCGAGGCCATGCTCCCGTTTTTCCGCGATTACTGGGGCAACCCCTCGAGCATGCACACGTTCGGCGGGCAGGTTAAAAAGCACGTGGAGCGCGCCCGGGACCAGGTGGCAGCGCTGATCGGCGCGGACCCCGCGGAGATCATTTTCACCAGCTGCGGATCGGAGAGCGACAACATGGCCATCCGCGGCGTGGTGGACACGCTCGGCGGGCGCACCCACCTGGTCACCACCTGCGTCGAGCACCCCGCGGTCCTGTCCGTGTGCCATTACCTCGAAACCATGGGCTGCCGCCTGACCGTGCTGCCGGTGGACGCGGGCGGCCACCTGGACATGGACCAGCTCCGCGCCGCCCTGGCGCGCGACACGTCGCTGGTCAGCATCATGTGGGCCAACAACGAGACCGGCGTGATTTTCCCCATCGACCAGATCGCGCCGCTGGTGAAGAACGCGGGCAAGATCATGCACACCGACGCCGTGCAGGTGGTGGGCAAGCTGCCGGTGGACGTGCGCCGCACGCCGGTGGACATGCTGGCGCTCTCGGGGCACAAGCTGCACGCGCCCAAGGGCGTCGGCGCCCTGTACATCCGGCGCGGCACGCGGGTCAACCCGCTGATTGTCGGCGGCCACCAGGAAGGCGGCAAGCGCGCCGGCACGGAAAACGTGCCTTACATTGTCGGCCTGGGCGTGGCCTGCGAATTGGCCCAGCGCCACCTGGCCGAGGAGCAGACCCGCGTGGCGGCCTTGCGCGACCGGCTCGAGGCGGGCGTTCTGGCCTCCTGCAAGGATGTGCGCGTCAACGGCGACCCGCGCGCGCGGCTGCCCAACACCACCAACGTCAGCTTCGAGTTCATCGAGGGCGAGGCCATCCTGCTGCTGCTCGACCAGTTTGGGATCGCGGCGTCGTCCGGATCAGCCTGCACGTCCGGCTCGCTGGAGCCGTCGCATGTCATCCGCGCCATGGGCGTGCCGTTCACGGCCGCGCACGGGTCCATCCGCTTCAGCTTGAGCCGCTACAATACGGACGCCGAGATCGACCACACCCTGAAGCATCTGCCGGGCGTGATCGAAACGCTGCGGAAGATCTCGCCGTTCGTGGCGGCGTAGCTGCGCAAGCAGGGATGCGCCATGCGTGGCGCGGGGCGCCTGTCCCGTGCGCACGCAGAAGACTCTCGCAGCAGGACCAAGGCCACGGCCCGGGAGGGCCGTGCCACGGTCAGGCGCAGAGGCACGGTCAGCCGAACACCCGCGGGCCGACAGGTCATCTACAATGCAACGCGGATCGCGGCTGACGGCGCCGGCTACTTGGCCGGGACCAGTTCCCGTTCGCGGACCCGGAAGAACATGGCCGGCACCGCTTCGTCCACCAGGATCGTCAGGGACATGGGCCCATCCTGGCCTTGGATGTACTGGGCGTCGGGATGCACGCGCCACGGTCCGGTCACGGCTTCGGCCACATGAATGGAGAACTCCTTGCCTGCGCTGCCATCCCAGCTGACCGTGATGCCCACGGTTCCTTCCGCCCCGACCTGGCCCTTGGGTAACGCCGCGCTATCGCGGGCCCCGATGCCCAGGCCCGTGATGACCGGCGACGCCAAACGGGACTCGGGCGCCAGCACCACCAAGTTGACCGCCGGGCTCCAGTAGCTCAGGTTGGTGGTCGCCATATCCCAGACCCGCACCCGGATGGACACGTCGTTGTACCACGTGTTGGTGACCACGGCATTGGTCAACCCGTCCTCCGTGACCCAGTCATAGCCGGGCACCGTGATGTCCTTGCTTTGGTACTCAAAGACGTAGGGCCCCGTGCCGCCAACCGGGGTCGCGGTGACGACCACGGGGTTGCCAAACGAGACCTGGTTGGTGTTGAGCGCCAGCGAAACACTCACCGGAGGATCCAGCACGCTGAGCACGGCGACCGCACTCCACTCGCTGATCACGCTGTTGGCATCGATCACCCGGGCGCGATACTCCACGCCCGACAACCATTGATTGGTCGTAACCGCACTGACAATCGGCGAAGAACTCCAGGCGACCGCGCCCGTGGCGCGCGTCTCGAATTGGAACACGTAAGGCTCGACCGTATTGGAGACGGTTGCGCTCAACACGCTGCTGGCGCCATACACAACCTGGGTTGGGCTGAACGCCAGGCTTACCGCAGGCTGGAGCACGGTCAGGGTTGCGGCCGCCCAGGCGCTGGTCGCGTTGAAACTGTCCACCACGCGCACGCGGTATTCCAGGTTCGAGCGCCACGCATACGTCGTCACCGGCGATGTGACGCCCGCCACTACCCAGCTGCCCGCGCCGCCCCAACGATATTCATAGCTGTACCGGTACGGAGCCGTGCCGTTCGTGGCCGTGGCGGTCATCACAGAATTCGACCCGCGGATGACCGTGGTCGGATTGAACTCCAGCGTGGCCGAAATCGCCGAGGGCATCACGGTCAACGTGGCCGCGGCGCTCCAATCGCTGGTGATGGTGTTCGCGTCCACGCTGCGGGCCCGGTACTGCACCGTGGCCGGCCACACGTTCGTGAGGGCATCGCCGGACCCAACCACGTTGGTCCACCCGGTCAGCAGGTTGGTCGTCAGATTCTGCTGCCACTGGAAGGTCACCGGCAGGGTCACGTTCGTGGCCAGGGCGCTCACCACGCTGGACTGGCTTTGGGTTATCACGCTGGGAGCGAAAGCCACCGACACCGCCGGCTGCAGCACCGTCAACGTAGCCGCGGCCCACGCGCTGGTCGCATTGAAGCTGTCCACGGCCCGCACCCGGTATTCCAAGTTCGAGTACCATGCGTAGGTCGTCACCGCCGAGGTGATACTCGCCGAGTTCCAAGTGCCGGTGCCGCCCCAACGGTACTGATAGCTGTACCGGTATGGCGCGGTGCCGCTCGTGGCTGACGCCGTCATCACCGTGTTGGATCCCCGGATGATCGTGGTTGGGTTGAACTCCAGGCTGGCCGCAATCTCCGAAGGCAGCACGGTCAGGGTCGCGGCATCGCTCCAGCCGCTCGTCAGGCTGTTGGCGTCCACGCTGCGCGCGCGGTACTGGATCGTGGCCGGCCAGACGTTGGTGATGGCCGACCCACTGTCGGCCACGTTGGCCCACCCGCTCCCCGAGTTCTGCTGCCACTCGAAGGTCACCGGCTCGATCGTGTTCGTCGCGGTCGCGCTGACCACGCTGGACCGGCTCTGCGCCACCGAGGCCGGGCTGAACGCCACGGTCACCGACGGTTGCCGGACCACGAGCGCGGCCGTGGCCCACGCGCTAGCGCCGAAACTGTCCATGACCTGTACACGGTACTCCACGTTGGACGCCCAGGCGTTCGTGGTCACCGCGGCAGTCATGCCGGCCGCCTCGGTCCAGCCTTCCGAGTCATAACGGTACTCGTAGCTGAAGGTGTAGGGCGCCATGCCGTTGGTGGCCGTCGCCGTCAGCACGCAGTTTGAACCCCGGTTGACACTCAGCGGGTTGAAGGTGAGCGTGGCGGAAATCGCCGACGGCAAGATCGTCAGGTTGGCGGCCGCGCTCCACTCGCTGGTCACGCTGTTGGCGTCAATCGTGCGCGCCCGGCACGCCACGTTGGTGGGCCAGATGTTGGTGATGGTGGACCCGCTGCCGCTGACATCGGTCCACCCGGGCCCGTAGTTCTGCTGCCACTCGTAGTTCACGGGCAGGGTCGCGTTGGTCACCACCGCGCTGGCCACGCTCGAGTAGCACTGGGTCACCGCGACCGGGCTGAACGAGACCGTCACCAGCGGCTGGCGCACCATCACCCCGACCGAGCTCCAGGCGCTGGTGGCGTTGAAGGTGTCCACCGCCTGCACGCGCAACTCCACGTTGGACGTCCAGGCGTTGGTGTTGATCTGCCCGCCCATCCACGCCGCCGTGGCCCACTCGCCGCCCTCGTGGCGGTACTCGTAATTGTAGGTGTAAGGCGCCATGCCGTTGGTGGCCGAGGCGGTCGAGACGCTGTTGGAGGTTCCCCGGACATAGTTGGTGGGGTTGCGGGTCAGGGCCACGGAGATGATCGACGGCATGACCGTCAGGGTCGCGGCCGCGCTCCACTCGCTGGTGATGCTGTTGGCGTCAATCGTGCGCGCCCGGTAATCCACGGTGTTGGGCCAGAAGTTGGTGATCTGCCGGGCGCTGCTGGCCACGTTGCTCCAGCCGCCGCCGCTGTCCTCCTGCCACTCGTAGGTCGCCGGCAAGGTGGCGTTGGTCAGCACCGCGCTGACTACGCTGACCCGACTCTGGGTCACCACCGACGGGCTGAACGAGACCGTCACCAACGGCTGGCGTACCATCACGCCCACCGCGGTCCAGGCGCTGGTCGCGTTGAAGGTGTCCACCGCCTGCACGCGCAGCTCCACGTTGGACGTCCAGGCGTTGGTGTTGATCTGCCCGCTCATCCATGGCGCCGAGGTCCAGGATCCGCCCTCGTAGCGGTACTCGTAACTGTAGGTATAAGGCGCCATGCCGTTGGTGGCCGAGGCCGTCGAGACACTGTTGGAAGCCCCGCGGATGTAGTTGGTGGGATTGCGGGTCAGGGCCACGGAGATGATCGACGGCATGACCGTCAGGGTCGCGGCCGCGCTCCACTCGCTGGTGATGCTGTTGGCGTCAATCGTGCGCGCCCGGTAATCCACGGTGTTGGGCCAGAAGTTGGTGATCTGCCGGGCGCTGCTGGCCACGTTGCTCCAGCCGCCGCCGCTGTCCTCCTGCCACTCGTAGGTCACCGGCGCGGTGGTGTTGGTCGCGTTCGCGCTGACCACGCTGACCCGGCTCTGGGTCACCACCGACGGGCTGAACGAGACCGTCAGCACGGGCTGGCGTGTGACCGTGGACGCCACGGTCCAGGCGCTGGTGGCGTTGAAACTGTCGACCACCTTCACCCGCAGCATTACGTTGGAGAGCCAGGCGTTGGTGTGGATCCGGTCGTTCATCCCCGCCGCCGATGTCCAGGTATCGGTCCCATAGGTGTACTCGTAGTTGTAGGTGTATGGCGCCATGCCTTTCGAGGCGGTGGCGGTCGAAATGCAGCTCACCCCGCGGACCGTGCTGGTGGAACTGAAAGCCAGGGCCACGGAGATGACCGAGGGCATGACCGGCAGGGTCGCCACGGCGCTCCACTCGCTGGTGATGCTGTTGGCATCAATCGTGCGCGCCCGGTAGTCCACAGTGTTGGGCCAGAAGTTGGTGATCTGCCGGGCGCTGCTGGCCACGTTGCTCCACCCGCCGCCGCTGTTCTCCTGCCACACGTAGGTCACAGGCAGGGAGGCATTGGTCACCACCGCGCTTGCCACGCTGACCTGGCTCTGGGTCACGATCGATGGGCTGAAGGTGACCGTCACCAGCGGCTGGCGCACCTGCACGCCCACCGCGGTCCAGGCGCTGGTGGCGTTGAAGCTGTCCACCGCCTGCACGCGCAGTTCCACGTTGGACGGCCATGCGTTGGTGATGACCTGCCCGCTCATCCACGCCGCCGGGCTCCAAGATCCGCCCTCGTAGCGGTACTCGTAACTGTAGTTAAAAGGCGCCATGCCGTTGGTGGCCGAGGCGGTCGAGACGCTGTTGGAGGTTCCCCGGACATAGTTGGTGGGGTTGCGGGTCAGGGCCACGGAGATGATCGACGGCATGACCGTCAGGGTCGCGGCCGCGCTCCACTCGCTGGTGATGCTGTTGCCATCCACGGTGCGCGCCCGGTAATCTACTGAAGCCGGCCAGAAGTTGGTGATCTGCCGGCCGCTGTCCACCACGTTGGTCCAGCCGCCGCCCTCGTCCTTCTGCCACTCATACGTCAACGGCGCCGTGGTATTTGACACCACCGCGCTGAGCACGCTGACCCGGCTCTGGGTCACCACCGACGGGCTGAACGCCACGATCACCCGCGGCTGGCGGATGCCCAGGGACGCCACGGTCCAGGCGCTGGTCGCGTTGAAACTGTCCACCACCTGTACGCGCAGTTCCGTGTTGGAGGCCCAGGCGTTGGTATGCACCCGGTCGGACATCCACGACGCCGAGGTCCAGGTGTCGGTTCCGTAACGATACGCATAACTGTAAGAATACGGCGCCATGCCGCTGCTGGCGGTGGCGGTCGAGACGCTGTTGGAACCCCGCATCGTGTTGGTGGGGCTGAACACCAGGGCCACCGCAATCGCCGACGGCATAACGGTCAGCGTCGATGCGGCGCTCCATTCGCTGGTCACGTTGTTGGCGTCCACGCTGCGCGCCCGGTAGTCCACGGTGTTGGGCCAGAAATTGGTGATTTGCCGGGCGCTGCTGGCCACGTTGCTCCACCCGCCGCCGCTGTTCTCCTGCCACACGTAGGTCACCGGCAGGCTGGCGTTGGACACCACCGCGCTGACCACGCTCACCTGACTCTGGGTCACCACCGCCGGGCTGAACGAGACCGTCACCGCGGGCTGGATCACCGCCACCGCGGCCGTGGCCCAGGCGCTGGTCGAGCTGAAACTGTCCACCACCTGCACGCGGAGATCAACGTTGGAAGGCCAGGCGTTGGTTTGCACCCTGCCGCTCATCCAGGACGCCGCGGTCCACTCGCCGGCCCCATAGCGGTATTGGTAAACATAGGTGTACGGTGCGGTTCCGTTGGTCGCGGTGGCGGTCGAGACGCTGTTGGAGCCCCGCAGCATGTTGGTGGGGCTCGCCACGAGGGTGGCCGCGATTTCCGAGGGCATCACCATCAGGGTGGCAGCCGTGCTCCAGTCGCTCGTGACGCGGTTGGCGTCCAGGCTGCGCGCCCGATATTGCACCGTGGCCGCCCAGGCATTCGAATAGGTCGCAACGCCTATGCCGGGCACCGCGGTCCACCCGCTCAGGGGGTTGGTGGTCGTGTTTTGCTGCCACTCGTACACCACCGGGGCCGTGACGTTCGCCACGCTGGCGCTGACCACGCTGTACTGGCTCTGGGTCACCACCGTCGGGCTGAAGGCCACGGTCACTTCCGGTTGGCGCACGGCCAGGAAAGCCGTGGCCCAAGCGCTGGTCGAGTTAAAGCTGTCGGCCACCCGTACGCGGTATTCCATGTTGGACCACACCACGAGCGTGTTCACCGCCGAGGTACTGCTCGCCGCGATCCAGCTGCCTTCGCCGCCCCAGCGATACTCGTAGCTGTAACGATACGGCGCGGTCCCGTTCGTGGGCGACGCCGTCAGTGTGCTGGAGGCGCCCCGCACTATGCTGGTTGGATTAAACACCAGGCTGGCGGCAATCTCGGAAGGCATCACGGTCAGGGTCGCCGCCGCGCTCCAGTCGCTGGTGATGCTGTTGGCATCGATGGTCCGCGCCCGGTAATCCACCGTGGCGGGCCACACGTTGGTCAGCGCCGACCCGGTCCCAGCCACGCTTGTCCACCCACTGCCCGTGTTCTGTTGCCATTGGTAGGTCACGGGCAAGGTAGCATTCGACACCACCGCGCTCGCCACGCTGGACTGGCTCTGCGTCACGACCGACGGGCTGAACGCCACAGTTACCTCGGGTTGCCGAACGGTCAAGAACGCCATGGTCCAGGCGCTCGTCGCATTGAAACTGTCCGTTACCCGCACACGGTATTCCAAGTTGGAATACCAGGCATAGGTGGTCACCGCCGACGTCATGCTCGCCAAGCGCCACGTCCCCTCCCCGCCCCAGCGGTATTCATAGCGGTAGCGATACGGCGCCGTCCCGTTGGTGGGCACCGCGGTCATTGTGCTGGCCACCCCGCGCACCATGTTGCTGGGATTGAACGTCAGGGTCGCAGCGATCTCAGACGGCATCACCGTAAGCGTTGCCGCCGCGCTCCAGTCGCTCGTCACGCTGTTGGCGTCAATACTGCGCGCGCGTACGTCCACCGTGGATGCCCATGCGCTCGTGACGGCCGAGCCGCTGCCGGCTACCGTGGTCCATCCGCTGCCCGTATTCTGCTGCCACTGGAAGGCCACGGGCAAGGTGGCGTTGGAAACGGTCGCGCTGACCACGCTGAACTGGCTTTGGGTCACAACCTCCGGGCTGACCGCCACGGCCACCCCGGGTTGGCTCACTCTCAGGAACGCCGCTACCCACTGGCTGGTGGCCCCAAAAGTGTCGGTCACGCGCACCCGGTATTCCAGATTAGACCACCAGGGATACGTCTTCACCGCCGTGGTAAAGCCCGCCGTGGTCCAGGTCCCGGTGCCATTCCATCGGTACGCATAACTGTACGTATACGGCGGGGTTCCATTGGTCGCCACCGTGGTCAGCGAACTGGCCACCCCCCGCACCACGTTGCTCGGGATGAACTCCAGGGTCGCCGCGATCTCCGTGGGCAGCACGGTCAGGGTCGCCGCGGTGCTCCAACCGCTGGTCACGCTGTTCGCATCCACGCTGCGCGCACGCACATTCACCGTGACCGGCCACACGTTGGTGATATCCGACCCGCTCCCGACCACATTGGTCCACCCGACCGACGGGTTCGTCGTTGTGTTCTGTTGCCACTGGTAGGTCACCGGCAAGGTCACGTTCGTGGCCAGGGCGCTTGCCACGCTGGACTGGCCCTGCGTCACCACCGACGGGCTGAGCGTGACCGCCGCCCCCGGCTGGCGGACAATCAGGGTTGCCGCAGCGCTCCAGACGCTGGTCGCGCGGGCGCTGTCCACCACCCGCGCCCGGTATTGCCGGCTGGCTGGCCAGGCAAAGATATTGGTGGGACTGGTCATGCCGGAGGCGCCCCAGTTGGTTGCACCGGCGAGACGCGTCTGGTACTGGTACGTGTACGGAGCGGCGCCTCCGGACGGCACGGCAGTCAGCACCGTATTTGAACCGTTGATGATGATCAACGGATTGAAGCTAAGGGACACCGTTACGGCGGACACGGTGGTAGCCCACAGCGCAGATCCACAACACAGCGCCATGAGCACGGAGATGCTCCGTTGTGGACGCTTATTCACTGTGGAAACAATGTGCTTTTTCATGCCCCGCTCCTTGCTAAACACCACGTTGCGTACTGCTTAAAATCGATATGCTGCTCAAGATGATCAATATACCCAAAAGGGAGGCTAAAGTTAAAATTGCAGGACCACTTTTTCATGAGATCAATACTACTCTTAAAATCGGCCAAAACTCAGCTAAATCAAGTAATTCGCCGATCTATAGACTAAAAGGTGCTTGTTCCCTGTATTTCTCACGACCAACCATCGCCATCAGCATAGCCGGCGGCCCGGGGGAAAAATGCCCCAAAGTCGTTATTTTGAAATATCTTATTTAACTGTTCAACAACAGGTTGTGGAACGGCATCTGCACTTTCGCTTCAACCGACTCAGTGCCTGAAGTGACGGGTGCCGATGAAGGCCATGGCGATCCCGAACTTGTCGCAAGCGGCAATAACCTCCTCGTCCCGCTTGGACCCGCCCGGCTGGACAATGTATCGAATGCCGGCTTGCGCAGCGCCCTCGATATTGTCGGCAAACGGGAAAAAAGCGTCTGAGACCAGCACACTCTCGCCCAGCAGACGGGCGGCAAACTCTACAGGCGTCACCCCGTATTCCGTCTTGTAGAGCGCCTCGATGTTTTCGCGCGCCTTGGCCAACGCGAGCCGCTTGACCGAATCCACCCGGTTGGGTTGCCCGGCACCCATACCCAGCAAGGCGAAGCAGCTCGGTTTGTATTCGCGCACGATCGCTATCGCATTGGACTTGATGTGCTTACAAGCTTTGACACCAAACTCAGCGAGGGCTTTTTTCCCCTCAGGGAACACCGCCGCCGTGGGGGATATCCATTGCTCCATCAAGGTAAGGTCCCGGTCTTGAACCAGCCACCCGCCGTGGATCGGCCGGATTTCATCACGCGACCGCGCCGGCAGGAACGGACACCGCAGCTTGAGCAGGCGGATATCCTTGCTTTTTGCCTTCAGGAATTCGAGCGCATCAGGCAGAAAATCCGGGGCGATCAGCGCTTCGACAAAGCGGCCTTTCATCAGGCAAGCGGTAGCAAGATCAACGGGGACAGTTACCGCGATCACGCTGCCAAAGGCGGATACCGGATCGCCCTGCCACGCGGCCTCGAACGCGGCGGCCAGCGTATCACCCATGGCAAACCCGCAAGGATTGGAATGTTTGACGATGGCCACGCCCGGCGACCCGACCAGTTCGCGCACCGACTCCACGGCTGCGTCGCCGTCAAGATAGTTGTTGTAGGACATTTCCTTGCCATGCAGCAGTTCGGCATCTGCAATGCAGGCCTCGTCGATGACCGGGTCCAGGTGCAGGCGGCCGGCCTGGTGCGGGTTTTCGCCGTAACGCAGAGGGATTGCGGGTTGTGCGGAAATGACGAGCGGCACCTCTGCCTTATCCCCGGACCAGCCAGCCAAATGCCGGGCAATGGCGGCATCATACAGCGCGGTGCGCGCAAATGCCTTTTGGGCCAGTTCCAGGCGCAACTCCGGGCCAACTTGTCCGTTGCCGGCGCGCAGGGCATCCAGGACCTGCAGGTAGTCGGCCGGGTCGCAGACCACGACCACATCCGCGTGGTTTTTGGCTGCCGCGCGCAGCAGGGCCGGCCCGCCAACGTCAATGTTTTCGACGATTTCCTGGCGCGCAGCGCCCGCTTGGGCCGCCACGCGCTCAAAGGGGTACAGGTTGACGCATACGAGGTCGATCGGTGCGCAGTCGAGCTCACGGACTTGCTCCCGATGCCGTGGGTCGGCGCGCCGGAACAGCAGGCCGGCGTAGATTTTCGGGTGCAGGGTTTTAACACGGCCATCCAGGATTTCCGGGAACCCGGTCAGGTCGGACACCTCGCGCACGGCCAGCCCCGCGGCGCGCAGGGCGGCCGCGGTGCCACCGGTGGAAATCAGCTCAAAGCCCAGGCCGGCGAGACCGCGGGCAAAGTCCGTTACGCCGGCCTTGTCCCAAACACTGAGGAGCGCGCGCATCATTACTCCAGCTTGACGCGCGCAAACCCGCGCTTGCCCACGCGCAGGATCTGTGGCTGGTCCAAGATGACCATGGCTTGGGGATCAATGATTTTTTCCTCGGCCAACCGCACCCCGCCCTGCTGCACGAGGCGCCGGGCCGCGGCGTTGCTTTCGGCCAGGCCCGCCGCCATGATCAGCTTGACGATGTTGACCCGGCCGTCCACAAGCTGCGCGCGGGGCACAGCGCAGTCCGGCACGTTGTCCGGCAACTGGTCCTTGGAAAAGATCCGTGCGAACTCCTCGACCGCGGCGGCGGCAGCGGGCTCGTCATGGAACATGGCCACGACGCGCCGGGCCAGGTCTTCCTTCACCGCGCGCGGGTGGCGGGCGCCGGCAACGACTTCCTGGCGCAAGGCTTGGATCTGGGCGTCCGGCCAGCGCAGGATCAGCGAGAAATAGCGCCACATCAGGTCGTCACTGACCGACATGGCCTTGCCGAAAATCTCGCGGGCCGGCTCGCTGACGCCGATGTAGTTGCCCAGGCTCTTGCTCATCTTGTGGACCCCGTCCAGGCCCTCGAGCAGCGGCAGGGTCATCACGATCTGGGGCGGTTGGCCCATGACTTTCTGGAGTTCGCGGCCCAGCAGCAGGTTGAACAACTGGTCCGTGCCGCCCAGTTCCACGTCGGCCTGGATCATGACCGAGTCATAGGCTTGGATCAACGGGTAGAGAAACTCCACCAGCGAGATCGGCTGGTTGGCAGCGTAGCGCTTGGCGAAGTCGTCGCGCGCCAGCATCTGGGCCACGGTGACGTGGGCGGCCAGGCGGATGACGTCCCGGAAATGCAGGGGCGAACACCACTCGGAATTGAAACGCACCTCGGTCTGTTCGCGTTTCAGGATCTTGAACACCTGGTCCTGGTAGCTGCGCGCGTTTTCCTGCACTTTTTCGGGCGAGAGCGCCGGCCGGGTCTGGGACCGGCCGGACGGATCGCCGATCATGCCGGTGAAATCGCCGATAATGAACACGACGGTGTGGCCGAACTCCTGGAACTCGCGCAGCTTGTTGAGGCCCACGACATGGCCCAAGTGGATGTCCGGGGCAGAGGGATCCGCCCCGTACTTCACGCGCAGCGGCCGGTTTTCCCTGGCCGCCTGCTCCAACCGCGCCGCCAGTTCCGCACGCGTGTGCAAGTCCACCACGCGGGCTGTCAGACATTCCAGTTGCTGCTCTAGTTTCGCATTCATTTCCTGCACCTTTCGCCGTTCAATGTTCACATGGCAAGGCGCTGAGCAGGCTTCCGCCCGTCAGCGCCTCGCGCCATAGCCACCGGCGTCGCCGGTTAACCGCCGGGATGCCATTCCTCCTGGGGTTTCTTCTCCACGCCCGTGCTCATGGCCTGATCAAAGGCGCCGGCCAGGTCGATGAGCGACTCGCCGGGCTGCAGGCCGGTAAGCATGTCTTCGCTGACCTTGAACTCTTCTTCCGTCATGGTGGCCGCCTTCATGCTCAGGCCGATCCGCCGCTCCACGGGATCGATTTTCACGATCCGGGCCTCGACGTCCTGGCCCACGGCGAGCTTATCGCGCACGTTCTGCACGCGCTCGTCGCTGATCTGGCTGATGTGCACCAAGCCGTCCACGCCCTGTTCCAGTTCCACGAACGCGCCAAAGGACGTCAGCTTGTTGACCTTGCCCTTGACGACCTGGCCCACATGGAACTTGGCCACAATGCCGGCCCAGGGATCCTGCTGCGCCTGCTTGAGGCCCAGGCTGATCCGCTGGTTCTGAGCATCCACTTCCAAGACCACGCACTCGACCTCGTCGCTCTTCTTGAGGATCTCGGAGGGGTGATTGACCTTGGTGGTCCAGGACAGGTCGGAAATGTGGATCATGCCATCCACGCCTTCCTGCAGTTCCACGAACGCGCCATAGGACGTGAAGTTCCGCACGCGGCCCTTGATCCGCGAGCCAATGGGGTAATGGTCCGCCACCAGGCTCCAGGGATTGACCTCGGTCTGCCGGATGCCGAGGGAGATTTTGCGCTCTTCCTCGTTGATGTTGAGCACCACGGCGTCGATGGTTTCGCCCACGGTCAGCACATCCGAGGCCTTGGCAATCCGCTTGGTCCAGGAAATCTCGGAGACATGCACCAGGCCTTCCACGCCTTCCTCGATCTCCACGAAGGCGCCGTACGGCATCAGGTTCACCACCCGGCCATGCACGCGGCTGCCAATGGGATACTTCTCGGAGATGTTCTCCCAGGGATTGCTGGACTTCTGCTTCAGGCCCAGCGAAATGCGCTCTTTTTCAAGGTTCACATCGAGGATGACCACGTCGAGCTCCTGGCCGACGCTGACCATCTCGGACGGATGATTGATCCGGCCCCAGCTCATATCGGTGATATGCAGCAGGCCGTCCATGCCGTTCAAGTCGATGAACGCGCCAAAGTCGGTGATGTTCTTCACGTAGCCGTGACGAATCTGGCCGACCTGGATTTCGGTTAGCAGGGCTTTCTTCTGCTCGCGGCGCTGGTCTTCCAGCATCTCGCGGCGCGACAACACGATGTTTTTGCGCTCTTTGTTGATCTTGAGGATCTTGAATTGCAGCTTGGTGTTCAGGAAGTCATCGATGTTCTTGACCGGGACGACGTCGAGCTGCGATCCGGGCAGGAACGCATCCACGCCGACATCCACGATCAGGCCGCCTTTGACCTTCATTTTGACCAGGCCTTCGATCACGCCGCCCTCGGTGAACTGGCTGAGGACGTTATCCCAATTGCGTTGTTCCTCGGCCTTGACCTTGCTGAGGATGACCATGCCTTCGTCATCTTCCAGTTTTTCGAGGAGGATTTCGACGACATCGCCGGGCTTGACCGACTCGATATCCTTGAATTCCTCGGCCGGAATCAGGCCTTCGGATTTGTAGCCAATATCTACCAGCACGGCAGCGGGCCGCACTTCCAATACCTTGCCCTGGATGATGGAACCCTCGTTGAAATCCTTGAGGGTGTTCTCATACATGGCGGCCATGGCAGCCTGTTCGTTGCTTTCGGTGACCGGCTTTTTCGCTTCGCCGCGCTCTTTCTTCTTCTTCTGTTGTTCCATGATCTATCTGCTATCGGTTACGGGCATTTTATTTCTTGGCCACCCAGGATGGGTCAGCCTTCCACCGGAAGCAGCCCCCTCGCTTCCGGTAAAAGGCCATACGTTTAGCAGAGCGACCCGGCGGTTACAATGACAATCCGCATTTTTTGCGTCTTTTTTGCATTTGGCTTGATTTCATCCGGCGAAACAACTAAGCGGCTATGCCGTAGGCGATTGATTTTAAAGAATCATGGCTTGGACCATGGGAGATACACGATGAATTATTTCGTCCACGCGAGCTGGCTGCTGTTGGCCGGAGTTCTTTCCGCCGCCGGGGTCACCATTCAATACAACTATGACATGGCCGGCCGCCTGGTCGAAGCGCGCTATGACCAGCTGAAAACCATCAGCTACCAGTACGATGCCGCGGGCAACCTGCTGGAACGCCGGGTCGACACCCCAGCGACGAACTATTATACCATCACCACCTTGACCAACGGCCCCGGGACGATCGTGCCCGGCAACCCCCAGGTCATGGAGAATGCGGACCAGACCCTGGTTATGACCCCTGCGGCGGGCTACCGCGTGGAGGATGTGCTGGTCAATGGACAATCGGTGGGCATGGTGACGTCGTACACGTTTTACGCGGTCGCCAGCAATCAAACCCTGGCCGCCTATTTCGGCGCCGAGCCCGTGGGGTGCAACTACCCACTGGAACCGTCGTCAGCCATCTTTGGCGCTGATGGCGGAACAGGAACCGTCACGCTGATGACCGGTGAATCGTGCGCCTGGGCGATCACGAATGCCAACCCCTGGATAGCCATCACGTCGGATAGCAGCGGCACCGGCCCAACCCATATCCGCTACCTGGTGGCCTCGAACAGCGCGGCGGAAAGCCGGACGGGGCTGGTCTACGTGGCCACGAACCGGTTCCAGCTATCCCAATCCGGCACCGCCCCGGTCCAGCCAGGGCAGGTATCCTGCGTGTTGTACCCGCCCGGCGCGCGCACCGATGGAGCCCTGTGGCGCATGACCACGGGCGTTGACACCAACTGGCAAGCCAGCGGGGCCGTGGTGTCCAACGTGGCGCCGGGCGTCACGGTTGTGGCGTTCAACAGCCCGGCCGGCTGGCAGGCGCCCGCGAACCAGTCGGTCACGGTGATAAGCGGCCAGCAGACCAACCTGGCGGCCACCTACACTTGCCAGGTTACGCTCGCCGCCCCCTCGGCCGAGTATGCTTACATCTCCGCCACCGGACAGGTGAGCGTCATCGCGGGCACCGAATGCGCGTGGACGGCCCAAGTGACGTCCGGCGACGATTGGATCACCCTGCTGGGCGTGGGCGGCGGGAAAGTCAACTTTGCGATCACGGAAAACGCCGGCCTGGGCACCAGGATGGGCACGATTGCCGTGGAAGCCAACGTGTTCACGGTGCGCCAGCGCGCGCAACGCGACGTGAACGTTGTTCCCTACAGCTTCCTGCTGCTCATGGATTGACGCCCCTTGGCCGGGGCGCCCGAACACCCGCGACCTTGGCGCGTTGAATCAACCCGGCTCTTCGGGCCGGGTGGTATCGATGGCGTAGAGATAACGCTTGATCTTGGCCGTGGAGGTTTTCTCGAATTCCTCAAAGCGCACCTGGATGCGCCGTGGCCACTTGTAATCCGAGAGCTGCTTGCACTGGCGCTTCACCTCTTTGCGGACCAGATCTTCGATGTCGCGGTCGGCCAGCTTGAGGTGGTGCTGGCGGGCATGCTGATCAATGGCCTCCTGGTTGGGCACCACGATGACCCCGACCCGCTCCCCCACCCGTTCGCCCGGCGCACGGTACCCCAGCACCAGTGATTCGAGGATGAACGGGCTCTTGGACAGCTGGTATTCGACCTCCTCGGGATAAATATTCTTCCCCTCGCGGTTGACGATCAGGCTCTTGCAGCGGCCGCTGATGGTCACAAAGCCATCAGCGTCGATGGCGGCCAGGTCACCGGTATGCAGCCAGCCGTCACGGATGACCTCGGCGGTGGCGTCCGGATTGTTGTAATAGCCCAGCATGACGTTGGGACCGCGCACCAGCAACTCGCCCACCCCCAGCTCGTTGGGATTAGCAATTTTCAGCTCCACATCCGGCAGCGCCTTGCCCACCGCCCCCGGCTTGTTGAGTTCCATGGGGTTCAGGCACACCACGGGCGAGGCCTCGGTCAACCCATACCCTTCGCGGACCGGAATGCCGAATTTTTCCCACCCATGAATGATTGCCGGGTCGCACGGCGCGCCGCCGCTGACCATCAACCGCAGGCGGCCGCCCAATTTTTTTAGCAACCCGCGCCCCACGACGCGCGCGCCGCCGCACTTGACCAGCGCGAACGCCAGGGGCTTTTTCTTCAGCCCGGCCATGATCTTGTAATACATTTTTTCGAGCAGCAACGGCACCACCATCATCACGCTGGGCTGGACCTCGGCCATGTTTTCGCCGATGGTTTTCAGGCTCTCCACCAGGGCAATCTCGGCGCCCACCCGCATGGGCACCAGCAGGGTCGAGGTGAACGCGAACGAGTGGTGCAGCGGCAGGATGAGCAGGAACCGGTCTTCCGCCGTGAGGATCGGCATGGCTTTCAGGGCGCTATCCACGTTGGCGATAAAGTTGCCGTGCGAGATCATGGCACCCTTCTGGCGGCCCGTGGTCCCGGAGGTGTAGATCAGGGAGGCGATGTCATGGTCGGCCGGGGTGTGCCGGTCGTAGGCGCGGCCGGGCCGGTTGATGGCGGCAGCCTGGGCGGCCAGGGAGCTTTCATAATCAAAGTATTGGATGCGCCGGCGGCCGGCCACGGGCGCCGGAGCCTGCCCGCCGATCAGGAAAATGTACTCCAATTTCTTGAGCGGATCTTCGATGTAGCTCAGCAGCGGATAGCTGGCCACTCCGGCAAACAGGGCGCGGGCGCCGGAATCCGCGAGGATATGGGCCACCTCCTGCTCCTTGAGCTTGGCATCGATCGGCACGGCCACGGCGCCGAACGCGACCATGCCGTAATAGATTTCGGGCCATTCCGGCGAATTTTCGCGGAACAGGGCCACGCGGTCGCCCGGCCGGACACCATGGGCGTGAAGCAACTCGGCCACCTGGGCGGCGCGATCCTGCAGTTCGCGGTAGGTGCGGGTAAGCCACGCACCCTGCGACTTGAACCGCAACGCGATTGACTCGCTCCGCCTGGCCACGGTTTCGGCCAGCGCCGTCTTGATGTTCATCAATCAGCTCCCAACAGTTCGGCGGCACCCGCCCGCCGGGTATTTACGAAACCCGTCTTTGAAGGTATTATTATTACTTGATGATCAGAGATCAAGAGCAGGCTATGAGGGAGTCGTAATACGGCCATAAGCCGTGCACCAAGGATACGCCGATGAACAAGCTATTTGCCGTGGCTATGGTTGTGTCGATGCTCGCCGCAGTTGCCGTTGCCGCGCCGCAACCTTTGCTGAAGTTTGAGGCTGATGACACCCTGGAAGAACTGCAATTCAAAATTGCCATGAACGGGTTTGACTTCGAGGTCGCCCACAACAAGATTTTCGACATGCCCGCGGATCAGAAAGCGCTGTTCCTGTCGCGCCGGGCGCCCAGCGTCCCGGCCGCGGACACGGACCAGGCCTACGACATCGGCCCGCTGGCCGATTACCTGGGCCGCAAGATGCTGCCCACCGCGTTCTGCTGGACCAACGTCAGTGGGCACACGTATATCGGGCCGGTCCGTGACCAGGGCGGCTGCGGGTCATGCTACTCGTTCGGCGCCAACGCCGCGGCGGAAGGCACCTACAACTATGCCATGGGCTTGTACGACGGGAACTGCGTGGATTTCTCCGAGTCCTTCATTATCTGGTGCCTGGGCAGCATCGCGCCCTACTCCAGCCACTTTTCCGGGTGCGACGGCGCGGACTATGACTATGCCGAGCTGGACGCTCTCTGCGAAACCGGTGTGTGCTACGAGTCCAGCTTCCCTTACGTGGAAACCGATCCCGGCGCCTGCACCCACTGGGGCGATCCCAAGGTAAAAATGAGCGCCTGGTACCGGGTGCCCTGCGGCGACATCGAGGCCATCAAGACCGCCATCATGACCTACGGCGTGGTGGACGCCGCCGTCAACGTGGATTCCGGGTTTGAGGCGTATTCCAGCGGCATCTATAACAATACGGCAACCAACTGCGACGCGTCACCGTGTTATTACAAGCCCACCAACCATGCCATTTCGCTGATCGGCTGGAACGATAATGGCGGTAACGGGTACTGGATCCTGCGCAACAGTTGGGGCGACACCTGGGGCGAAGACGGCTACATGCGCATCAGCTACCGCGCGGCCGTGGTATCCTGCGAGGTGTGCTACTTCGTCTACACCCCCGCGACCACCCTGAACGCGCCCACCGGGCTGAGCGTCACGGCGGTCTCCGGCACCGGGTTCACCGCCAACTGGCACCAGGTGACCAACGCCACCGGGTACCAACTGGATGTGGCCACCAACAGCGCGTTCAGCGAGGGTGCGGGGGGCACCATCCTAACGGAAGACTTTGCCCTGTTTACACGTTCCAACAGCAGCACGGACGTCAGCGCCAGTCTTGATTCCTACACGCATACATCCGGGTGGACTGGCGCCAAGATTTACGAAAACGTGGGCACGGCCAAGATGGGATCCTCATCGGCCCAGGGATATATCACCACCCCCACAGTCAACCTCTCGGCGCAGGGCGGGGCGGCCACGCTGCAGTTTGACTTGGGGAAATACGGTACGGATGCCAACCTGGTGCAGGTAATGCATGCTGCGGACGGCAGCACCTTCGTACAAGTTGGCGAGGATCTGACCCCTCCAGCGTCTATGGCGCAGCAAACGCTTGCGATCACGAACGGCACCGCGGCCTCCAAGGTGCGCGTTCAGGCCAAAGGCACTTCCAGCAACCGGTTCTACCTGGACAATTTCACGCTGAGCCAGGCAACCAGCGGCGACGCCTACGTGCCCGGATACCGCAGCCGCAGCGTCGGCGGCAGCGCCACGATCACTTGCGCGGTAACGGGCCTGACTTACCAAACCGCCTACTACTTCCGCGTGCGCGCCACCAACGTAACGCAGGTCAGTTCCAATTCCGTGGTCACCAATGCCACCACCAGCGCCAGCGGCACCATCCCCACGGATTGGACGGTCCACTACTTCGGCACTACCAACAACCCCTCGGCCGCGCCGACCAATGATCCGGACCATGACGGCCTGCCGAATATCGACGAGTATGTCATGGACACGGATCCGACCAACCTCAGCGTGGCCACGCCCCATTTCCAAGTGGGCAGCGGGCCGGCGGCCAATGCCTACGACATCTCGTTCCTCGCCTCCACGGCCCGGTATTACACGATCCAATACCGGACCAACCTGGTCTGGGACGCCTGGCACGATCTGCTGGCCAACGTGCGCGGCACCAACAACACCGTCACCATGGTGGACACGAACTACCCGCGGGAACTGGAACGCTACTACCGCATCCGCATCCGCGCGGACCCATAATCCTTCCGCCGCCGGCGGCAAAGCCCCTGCTGTCTGGCGGCTTTGGGTTCTGGGCCGTTATGCGCCCCAAATGCAACCAATGCCCTGAGATGTAGATGAATGTGGGGCCTGCGCTATTTGTCGCCAGATCGTTTTAGTGGATCAGGGTAACGCAGTGCGTGCTATCCTAAAACCAATAAAGTTTTCAGAAAAGTACGGCAGGGCGTAGTACTCGTCGTTGCGATCAGCGACACGGCAGTAAAACGCGCCCCTATTCCAATCACCGCCGCGGAGTGCGCGCCTGTCACCTGTTGTAGGTCCGTGGGGATCCGACCATGGCGAAATGCCATAGAAATCATCATCATGCCAATCCCAACACCATTCCCGCACATTTCCCGCCATGTCATACAGACCATAGCCATAGGCTTCAAATGAGCCTACCGGACTTGTGTAGGGCACCTCACCAACTGAGTAGAGCGGGTGATAGCCTGAACTCAAATCATAGCTGTATGTTTCGCTATAACCCCTATAGTTCGCCTTTGCGTGGGCAATTTTGTTGGTAAAGTCGAGCCATGGAAATCGAGCTTCTGCCACACCGCCTCGGGCCGCCTTTTCCCATTCTGCCTCTGTCGGCATTCGGTAGCCGTTCGCCATCCAGTTGCAGTCGGGAATGCTATTCCCAGTCCGGTACACCCCGCCATTGGTAGTATAACAGGGAGACAATCCTTCTTTCTGACTGAGTGCGTTGCACCATTTTGCCGCATCATACCAGTTCACCATTTGAACTGGATGATTCGTCGATTTGCCTGCACCTTGATTAAACCAATATCCATTAGCCAATGCCCACATACGCACTTCATCCCACTTTGCTTTGGTCACCTCATATTTACCCAAGTAAAAAGGGCTAAGATAGTTCGTATGCCTAGGCCACTCGTTTGCATCTCCCTCTCCGAATGTGTCGCCCATCACAAACTCACCGGAGGGAATCAACACCATGCTTTCGGGTGATGGGATAGTATTAGAAATAGTCGCGACCACACGGTACAGCATAGGAACTGTGCAGGTGATCATGCCTCCACTGTATCCCGAAATATTGTCCAGATTTATGGCGGCTTCCATAAAGTTGGTCCACGGGCCCATTGGCATGCGGGCCCATTCGATGCGATACCCCCTTGCGTTCGATACGGTGTTGAAAACAATTTGCCCGGGTCGGTCGAAAGAACTGATAACCACGTCATCTGCTAGAGCAGCCAACGTGAGAGCCATAATCATCCACATCCGTTGCATTAAAGCCTTCATAAAACCTTCTCAATCTTTCTTAAAATAGTCAGTGTAATATTACAGCACCGGTGGCAATCAGTCCAGGTCGCGCAGTTGCAGGTCGCCTTCGTCCAGGCCCAGGTAGTGGCCCATCTCGTGGAGCAGCGTGGTGCGGACTTCCTCGCGGAACCGTTGGGGATCGCCCTCGGACTCGTCCCACAAGTTGCCGATGAACAGGATGATTTGTGCCGGCAACGGGTCCAGGAGTTCCGCCCCATACTCCGCGCCCACGAACAGGCCCAGGGTGTCCGGCGCCACGCCATCGGCCACCAGGCCATCGGACGGCCAGATCTCGTGGGTGATGGGAATGCCTTCGATCTCGCGCCGGAATTCCGGGGGCAGTTGACGGAGCAGGCGCGTGCCTTCCTGTTCCGCCATGAGCAGGGGCTCGGCCCACGGCGACCCCGGCCTGGTTATCCGCACCCGCGCCATGCTATTCGCTGAGCAGCATCATCCAGGGGATGCCGCGCGGTTCGCCGGCGGCCTGGCGGATGGTGACCATCTGGTCCGCGACGGAAACCGTGCCAGTGCGGCCGTACAGGTCGGAATTGGCGGCCACGGCCAGGGATACCGTACCGGTCCCCTGCCCCGCGCCCAACCCTTGCACCGTAATCCAGGCGGCCGACGGCGTGCCGCAGTTCCAGTAACAGGCGGGACTGCCGGGCGTCACAGTGACCGCGGCCATTGCGCCGGTGCTGGGAACCATGAAATCCTGCGGCGCCACTTGATAGGAACAGGCCGTGTAGCGGCCGGTGACGACCGTGACCTGGCCCGAAACGACCAGCACGGACTGGGTCCCCGGCGCCATGTATCCGGGCAGGGTTTGGCGGAATCCGACCGTGTAGGTGCCGGCCGGCAAGCTATCGCGCACTTCGCCGTTGGTGAGGGCCGTGTACACCCACGGATACACCGACCACGTGGTGACGGCCGCGATATTGGTTGGTTCCAGCCACGCCTGGATGGCGCCCACGCTGGAACCGGCGCCGTCCTGGACAGCGGTGAACACCTCGTTGGCCACGTACAGCAGGCCGGTGCGCGGCCCGGCGCCGGGCCAGTTGGGCGCCGCGAGGTACTGCACGGTGCCCGTGCCGATCCCGGTGGCATTGGTCATCACCGTCAGCCACGCGCCCAGGCCGGCGTCACGCGCGCTCCAGGCGCAACCCGCGGCCGCGCCCACCTCGAACGTGCCGTCGCCGCCCTCGAAGGGGATGGTCACCGCGAACGGGGCCAGGGAATACTGGCAACCGGCGAACCGCACATCCGCCGTGCTATTGGCGGTGATATTGCTCCACGAAAACACAAAGCGATCCCAACCAATGGCTGCCGGCACGGGTTGGCCATTGGCCAGCAGGCGATCGATGTAGTAGTTGGTTTCCGCAGTGATGACCCACGACAGGGTGCCGCCGTGCGTCACCGGCGTCAGGCCGGCCGGCGCGATGCTGCCATGCGCCCCGGCCTGCGCCAGGACAAAGTGCTGGGTGCTCACGCCCGAGTAGGCAAAAGCGTTGGACTTGACCGTCTCGCCCATGCTGGCGGAGAAGACCCGCACATCCCCGGTGCACGCGGAATAGGACCCGCCGGCCAGCACTTCGACCATGCCCGCCCGCTGGGTAACAATCGTGGCCATGATGCTACACAACGTCACGTTGGTGATGTCCGTGCCATTGCCGAGGTTCAAGCCGCTCAGGATCACCGGCGTACCGCCCACCATGGGCGCAAAATCCGGGACCACCTGGTCCAACCGCCCCAGGCTGTGCACGACGCCCAGGCCATACGCGGCGGCCGGGCCCAACTTGAACAGGTCGCCGCCCACAAACTGGTTGTAGCCGTTGTCCTGGACCGCCCGGACTTCCCAATCCGTGGAATAGATCCAGCCACTGTCCAGCACGCCGGAGGACGTCTGGACGCGGCCGATGTTGGAGACCGCCACCCCGCCCACCGCGTAAAAACCGCCACCGATGTACACCACCGGGCCGCGCGGGAGAATGGCAGCGACCGGTCCGTCCGGGCTGGGCGCCCAGTTGAGGTCCACGGCCCCGGTATTCAAGTCCAGGCGCAGCAGGTTGGTCGGTCCTGTGACCGGTTCAAAGTACCCGCCCAGGTACAGATGCCCTTCTCCGGCGGCCATGTCCATAAGCATGGGGAACACGTACCCCGCGCCGTTCGTCCAACTTGGATCCAGCACGCCAGTCTGCAGGTCCAGCCGCCCCACCATGTCGGCCAACCCGCCGCCAATCTCTGAAAATAAGCCCGCGGCATACAGGAATCCGTTGGTGACCACCAGGCTTTGCAGCACACCATCGCAGCCGTTGGTCCACCCGGCGCGCGGGGCACCGGAATACCGGTCCACGCATCCAATGGCGGCGAACGCTGCCTGCCCGAGGTTGGTGAAGTCCCCGGCCACGTACAGGTTGGTCTGCCAAATCGCCAGATCCGCGATGCTCCCATCGGTATCGTTGGACCAAGCCGGGTCTACCGCGCCGTCCGGCAGGCGCATCTTGGCCAGGCCGAACCGGGTCAGGTTGCCCGCCGCATAAAACTGCCCGCCGACAAACACATCGGTTCCTTCAGCCGCGAGGCAGGTCACCGGCCCGTTGACGCTGTTGCTCCACACCGTGTTCACGGTCCCGTCCTCTTCCAGCAGCGCCAGGTTATGTTGCCAGAAGCCATTGATGACATCAAACTCGCCGCCGGCGATCACTTGCCCGCCGGGCAGGGTCAGCAGGGTCGAAACCACTCCCCCGGCCATGGCGCGGGCAGTATATCCGGGAACCACGCCGCCCGTGGCCCCCACGACCAGGCCGCACCCATACCGCGGCCGATCGCCGCCCAGCAGGAAGTTGCCCGCCATCCAGACATTGCTGCCCTGCATTTCCATATCGTAGGGCGTGCCGTAGATGTTCCACCCACCCTCGCTCAACCTGGCCCCGGTCTGCAGATCGAAGCGCACCAGGTGGCCATCCGCGGCATACAACGCCTGGTCATCCGCGGCGAGCGCGTAAGGGGCATTGAAGTTATTGGTCCAGGCCGGATCCGCCGCGCCATTGGCCGGCAGCAAGCGCGCCAGGCCCTGGCGCGGCGCGCCACCCACGGTGGCGAACTCGCCGCCGATGAACAGGCCGGCACTGGTAGGCAGGATGACATTGACGCCACCATCCGCGCCATTGGTCCAGTTGTTGTCCAAGGCCCCCGTGGCGCCATCAAAACAGGCGATAAACTGCCGCAGCGACCCGTTCACGTTGGTGAACCGGCCGCCCGCGTACAGCCGGCCGTTGTCCCAGGCCAGCGCACGGACCGACCCACCGGAAATGCGATTGGTCCAGGCCGGATCGGCTGCTCCGGTGGCCAGGCTGAATCGCGCGAGGCTGGCGAAGGTCATGCCATTGGTCTGCTCAAAGGTGCCACCCACGTACAGGTTGGTACCATCCGTGGCCAGGGCATTCACCTCGCCATCGATCAGGTTGGTCCAGGCCGGGGTCAACTGGCCGGTGGTGATGTCCAGCCGCCCCAGGCCAACACAAGGCTGGCCGCCCACGGCATGGAAGCTGCCGCCGATATACAGGTGGGTCCCGGCCACCAGGGCCGCCATGACCGATCCGTCGCACCCCTGGGTCCAGGCCGTGTCCAGCGACCCGTCCGGGTTGAGCCGCGCCAGGTTTTCGCGCGGCTGGCCGTTGACCAGGTTGAACCAGCCGCCAATCACCCGGTCGCCGTCCGGGAGCAGTGCGCCGGCCCACACCACGCTGGGCCGCTCCAGGGTCAAGCCGCTGGCGTAGCCAGCCCAGGCCTGGTCCCAGCCGCCCCACGGGACCATAAGGAACAAGGCCAGAATCGTCGCGATGCATACATGATGGGATCTCTGCATGGTTTTCTCCTGTCGGTTAGACGATGGCTCGCACATGGATTCGGCAAAAAATGGCAGCAATAAAAGTTCCGGGCCGGATTGATGTTGGTGTCTTGTAACATCGGATGATAGTATTCCCTCTGTTTGAATAAGTACAGGCTGAGGCGGGCACGAATCAATCTAAATATTGAGGGATCATGGTCGTTGGTTTGTTTGTCAACGTGGCGGTGCAGGCGATCCTGCTGAGCGCCCTGCTATATTTGCTGGCGCGGCACGAAGCGGACTTTGACTATCTCAAGACCTTTTACGTAGTGCTGGGCATCGTGCTGATCAACGGCGTGATATTCATGGTGATCAGCGGCAAGGTGCTGGACGGTGAACTCAGCCCCCTGTTCCTGCTGGCCCTGCCGCTGCTGTCGTTCCTGGTCGTGGTCCTGCTGATCCAGAAGTTTTGCTGGGTGCCGTGGGGCAAGGCCTTGCTGGTGGCGGCGCTGTTCGTCGGTATTATGACCGCGTTCGATTATGCCAAGGGTTACGTAGCCCGCCGCGTGTTCGGGGAAATGAGCGCGGAGACACTTGAAGATCATAACATGGCTGCGCTGGACGCGATTTCGAACGAGTTGGCGCAGGCGGAGGTTGTGGTGCCAGCACCCGCGCGGCCCGCGCCCCAGCCCACCACACCGCCGCGGCAGTCCAAGCCATCGCATCAGCCCACGCCGCCGCCACCAGTCGCGGCCGCTCCCGGCGCACCGTCGACCGCCTATAGCCCGGAAGCCTGGCAACAGGCCCGCCAGGCATTGAAAATCTCCGGGGTGGTGGCCGGCAACGGACAAAACAACGTGGCCTTCATCAACAATGCCACGGTCCGGCCCGGCGACGTTGTGGCCATCCAGCACCAGGGTCAACGGTACGAGTGGACCCTGATGGCCATTGAAAAGGAAGGCCTGCGCCTGCAGCCGCGGCCGCCGGCGAAATAGTCAGCCGCCGGACGCATAGCCCGGGCCGGGTCGGATCCAGCCGGCGTCCACGTACGCCCGCGCGGTCTGCGCCAGGCCGGTCTCATTCGTGTACCGGGTCTTGTACCCCAGCACCTCGCGCAGCTTGCGGGTGTCGAACGCGCGATCCTTGGTAAAGAAAGCCACCCGCCGCCGGTACAGCGGCGGCGCAATGCGCAACGGCCGGCAGACCGCCTCGCAGATCGCTGCGGCCACAAAAAACGGCGTCACGGGCAAATGCAGGGGGCGGAACGGATACCCCAGCACGCTGGCGATCTGGCGCCCGATCTCCTCCAGCGTCAGGGCGCGCTCGTTCCCGCAGATAAACACTTCGCCGGCCGCCGCCGGATGCGTGGCCGCCAGCATCATGATGTCCGTGAGATCCTCGACATGCACCAGGTGGTACAGGTTGCCGGCCCCGAGGATCACAAAAAACGGCCGCGTCGCCATCTTGAACAGCTTGAGCAGGCGGCGGTCGCCCGGCCCCAGGATCGCGGCCGGACGCAACACCACGTAAGGCAACCCGGTGTCCGCGCCGAAATTGCGAATCCAGTTTTCGGCTTCCGCCTTGGTCACTTGATAAATGTCGCCCGGATCAAACCGGTAGCGCTCATCGGCAGGCGGGTGCTCCACGTGGCCATGCACCCCCACGGTGGACACATGCACGAACCGCTTGAAGCCGGGATGGGACCGGGCCGCCTGCGCCAGCAGCTGGGTGCTGGCCACGTGCACCTGCCGGTACACGTCATCCGCAAGCCCGGCTTCGCGGTACGCCGCGGCCACGTGGAAAATATAGTCTGCGCCGGCCGCCGCGCGCCGGACGGTGGCCTCGTCAAACACCTCGCCGCGAATCCATTCGACGGGCACCCCGGCCAGCGGCTCGAGGTGGGATGATGGACGGGCAATCGCCGCCACCCGGGCGCCCTGCGCTGCCAGTTTGCGCGCCAGCAAGCTGCCGGTGAACCCGGTCGCGCCGGTCACCAGGACCCGCGCGCCAGCCAAAGGTTGGTCATCCGTGGTTTTCATGTGTTTGATTTCCCGGTGGGTTGGGCGGGTGGCGGACAGCGCGCCATGTGGGCGATCACGGGCGAGCCCCAGCGGCGCGTCCATCCCGCCAGCGAGCAGACCCATTCCAGCCCCGCGGACAAGGGCGCGCAGCGCAGCGTGCGGTGCAGCACCATGGGCAGGAAGAATTGCGGCTGCCGGGCCACGCATTGGAATCCATGACGCTGGAACTCATCCACCACCTCCGCGTGGCGGAACAAGGTGTACGGCCGGGTGTTGCCCTCGATGCGCTTCTTGAGGCCAAACAGTTTTTCTGAAAACGCGTTGAGGCTCTGCGAGGTGGGATAATCCACGATCACCGAGACCCGCGCCACGCGGCACAGGTCCGCCACCAGCCGGGGCCATTCCGGGCTATGCGGCAGAAGCCGCAGGCACACCAGATGGTCGAACGCGCCCGAGGTAAACGGCAACTCCACCACGCTGCCCACCACGAACTTCAGGCGGCCGGCCGCGACCTCCTCCGCCAGGCGGACACCGCAGACCGACGCGCTGCCCAGGACGGTCACGTCGTAGCCGGCGCGCGCCAGGGGGATGGCCACCTGGCCATGTCCGCCGCCCACATCCAGCAGGCGGCCGGCCGGCGCCGGGATCATGGACCTGACGATCCGTTCCTGGACCCGCAGCATCCAGGCGCCGGTGCGCCCGGCAAACCGTGCCGCGTAGCCGGCGGAAGAAGTTTCTATATCCGCGGGCTCCGGCGCGGCGGATCGACGTGCTCCAGGCATTTTTTCAGCGCTCATCCTCTTGGCATCCATCATGTTTCAAGCCTTTGCTTCCCCGGCCGATAGCCATCCAACCAGGATCGCGGGCTCACGGCATGCACCATGCTAACACAAGCCAGGCGACTCGTTAAGCACGACCATGGTATTTTAAAGACGAGGTTAGTATGGCGATCACGGAAGCTTTGAGCGCGGCGACGGCCACCTCCCCCGAGGCCAACGGGGTCGAAGTCGGCAAGCCCGGCGGCGAACTGGGCAAGAACGAATTCCTCAACCTGCTGGTGGCCCAGATGCAGCATCAGGACCCCCTGGACCCGGTAGACAACAAGGAAATGATCGCCCAGTTGGCGCAGTTCAGCGCCTTGGAACAGATGCAGAACCTTAACACCCAGACGGAGAAGCTGCGTCAATCGCAAGCATTCAACCTCTACGCCGATATGTTCGGCAACTTCACGGCCTTGGTGCTCAAGAGCGGCGAGGTCGTGGAAGGCACCCCGGCGGGCATCAACTGGCGCGACGGCGAGGCGTATATCCAGATGGATTCAGCCACCGAAGTACCCCTCTCCGAGGTGGTCAAATTTGCCATGGTGACCCAGGAAGAGTTGGCCGCGGCCATCGCGGCCCAAAACCCGGCTTCGCGCGAGAGCGGCACCGGGGCGGAGTCAGCCCCGGCGGCCAAAACGGCGGCCGTGGCCAGCCGTGGCGGCTTTGGCAACCCGGCCGAGCAGAACGCCGCGCAACGCATGGGCGGCTCGATCGTGCGCTCCTCGGACGGCCACGCGGTGGCCGGCAACCTGGGCGGCACCATCAACGGCCAGCATCGCAACGACCTGATATTGAACTGGAACTTCGTGGAATACACGGAGAACGGCCAACTCCACAAGATTCCCATCACGCGCGACCTGAATGTGGTCATGGACAACCGCAACGCCCAGGCGGCCGTGGACCGGTCCCGGCACTGAGCCGACCGCCCTCAAATCCATCCGAGCCAGCGCAGGCCGACCACGCCCAGGCCGAAGAACCCACCGCCGATGCACGTGCCCTCGATGCACTGGGACAGCGTGTGCCGTTGCTGGTGGATGCGGGCCCAGGCAGTCAGCACGAGGGCCAGCGTAGCGGCCGCGCCCCAAGCCGGGAAGAATGCCCAGGTGGTCGCACATAACGCGCCCAGGGCCGTGCAATGGGCGCTGACCTTGGTGAACAGCGTCCGGACCGTGATGGCGGCAAAGCTCAGGACGTAGCAGAACATCAGCACAATCAGGATCCGCGGCCCCGGCAGCAAGGCCAGCAGCACCTCGGAAATCACGCCGCAAGCCAGGCACAGGGCAAAATACAGGGGCCGCTCGGCGCGGCGGTCGATGTGCAGGTCGCTGATGTCCCCGCGCCGCATCATCAGGAGCGCCATGATAAACGGCAACACATTGGTGCCCAGCAGCAGGATCCCGAGCACCACCGGGCGTTGCCGGGGCGCGGTCAGCACGGTGCCCAGCGGGACGAACAGGGCCGGACCGCTGAAAAACGGGGCGCACACCACCGAGAAAAACTGGGCCACCCCGTCGCGCCACCTGGAAATAATCCGGCTCACAGCGGCCGTCTGTTTCCTGTTGCATGCATAAAGCCATCATGTATGAATTGATGGAAACAACAAGGTGAAAAATTGACGACCCGATCTCTCCCGGGCGTGAACCAGGCCATGGCGTGGTTCGGCCACATGGTGGAGCATTGCCTGGACACCGCCCGGCAGGCCAGCGCCGCCGGACAGCCCATCGTGGGGATCATGTGCGAATACACCCCGCGCGAGATCATCATGGCCGGCGGCGGCGTGCCGGTGTGCCTGTGCGGCGGATCGGCGCGCATGGCGGCGGCCGCCGAGGGCATCCTGCCGCCGGCGCTGTGCCCCGTGATCAAGGCCACTTTTGGCTACCACCTGCAAAAAGCCAACCCGTTCCTGGAAATGGCCGACCTGATCGTGGCCGAAACCACGTGCGACGGAAAAAAGAAAATGTTCGAACTGCTGGCCGGGGATCGCGCCGTACGCGTGCTGGAACTGCCCCAGAAAGCCGGGGACGCCGACGCGCTCTTCCACTGGCGCCGGGAACTTGAAAAGCTGATCGAGTTTCTCGAAGCGCGGTGGCGGGTGAGCATCACCGCGGATGCGTTGCGCGCGGCCATCCGCGCCATGAACCGCGACCGGGACCTGCGGCGCCGCCTCGCCGGGCTCATGCGCCAGGCCGATCCGCCCCTGACCGGCCGCCAACTCCTGGAGCTGAAAAGCCTGATTGCCTGCCAGCCGGACGACTGGCAGGTGTATGCACAGGTGCTTGCCGCCGGCGCGGCCGGCACGGATGAGGTGGCGGCCCCCGGCCGCCGGGTGCGCGTCCTCTTGACCGGCGTGCCCCTGCCCCACGGCGCGGAACGGGTCATGGACCTGGTCGAGGCGCAAGACGCCCTGGTGGTAGCCCAGGAGAACTGCACCGGCCTGAAACCACTGGAAGAAGACATTGATCCCGAAGCCCAGGACCTCCTGGGCGCCATCGCCGAAAAATACTTCCACCTGCCCTGCTCCGTGATGACCCGCAACGACCGCCGGCTGGAAAATCTGGCGCGCCTGGCGCAAGACTATCGCGTGGAATGCATCGTGGAACTGGTCTGGCAGGGCTGTCACACCTATGCTGTTGAAGCGCGCCAGGTCCAGGCCCTGGCCGACCACCTCAAGCTGCCTTATCTGCGGATCGAAACCGACTATGCGCCGGCGGATTCCGCCCGCATCGTCACCCGGCTCGAAGCGTTGTTCGAAACCGTCCGCGCCCGGCGCCCAAAATGATCAGCCTTGGAGTGGATGTCGGGTCCCGCGCGATCAAGGTTGCCATCCTTGACCCGGAGCGGCGCACGGCCCCGTACTTCGCGGCCTGCGACCAGGAACCCGACCCGGTCGCCGCCACCGGGCGGCTGCTGGAGCAAGCCCTGCGGGACTGCCGCCGCGCCTGGGCGGACGTGGGCCGCGTCTGGGCCACGGGGTACGGGCGGCGCCAAGTCACGCGCGCGCACCAATGCGTGTCGGAGATCACGGCCCACGCCCGCGGCGTGGCCCACGTGTGCCCGGGCACGCGCACCGTGCTGGATGTGGGCGGCCAGGACTGCAAGGCCATCCTGCTGGCCCCGGACAGCGGGGTGGCCGACTTCCAGATGAACGACCGCTGCGCGGCCGGCACCGGCCGGTTTTTTGAGGTCATCGCGCCACGCCTGGGCGTGCCGGTGGATGGGCTGGGCCGCCTGGCTGCCGCGCGGACGGCGCCTTGCGCCATCTCCAGCATGTGCGCCGTGTTCGCCGAAACCGAGGTGGTTGGCCTGCTGGCAGCCGGGCGGCCACCGGCCGACATCGCCGCCGGGATCCTGGAAGCCGCGGCGCAGCGCATTGCGCTGCTGGCCGGGCCCCGGCCGCTGGCGCCCGTGGTTGTGACAGGCGGAGGCGCGCTGGTGCCCGGCCTGCCCGAGGCGCTCGCGGCCGCGCTGAAGATGCCGGTTCACGCCGCGCCCGGCGCGCGCTTTACGGGTGCGCTGGGCGCCGCCTTGCTGGCCGCGGGCGATGGCGCCACCTGATCCGCCGCGGCCGGCGGCGCCACGATTCTATTGGATTTCCTGCGCGAAAAATCTTACTGCTGGTGCATGGCGACCCTGCACACAGAACCCAGCAGCCAAATCACGAGCGGTCCCCTGCCCCGCGCGATTCTTGGCCTGGCCACGCCCATGCTGGTCGCCGCGCTGTTGCAGAACCTGCAAAGCCTCATTGACCTGTTCTGGGTCGGCCGGCTGGGCCCGCGGGCCGTGGCCGCGGTGGCTGTCAGCGGCACCATTGTCATGCTGCTGTATCCGATGCTGATGGGCCTTGGCACCGGCACGGTGGCGCTCGTCGCGCGCGCGGTGGGCGCCCGCGATTATGCCGGCGCCGGCAACGCGGCGGGGCAGTCGCTCATGCTGGCCGTGGTGCTGGGGGCCGCGGGCGGGCTGCTGGGCTGGTGGCTGACGGATGATTTGCTGCGGCTGCTCGGGACGCCGGCCGACGTGTTGCAGGATGGTCACGACTACCTGCGGATCATCCTGCTGGGCAGCATCTCGGTGTTCGTGCTGCTCATGGGCAATGCCGCGCTCCAGGGCGCGGGCGACACCATCACCCCCATGTACATCATGGGCGCGTCCAACCTGCTGAACATCGTGCTCGATCCGCTGCTGATCTTCGGGCCGGGTCCGTTCCCGGCGCTGGGCGTTTCCGGCGCGGCCGTGGCCACGGTGCTGGCCCAGGGGCTCGCCGGCGCGGTGGGCATCACGATCCTGCTGACCGGGCGCACCCGCCTGCGCCTGCACTGGCGCCAACTGCGGCCGGACTGGAGCATGGCCTGGAGGATCCTGCGCATCGGCCTGCCGGGCTCGGGCCAGATGCTCTCGCGCAGCCTGATGAGCGCAGTGCTCATGCGCATCGTGGCCGGCCTGGGCACCGCCGCCGTGGCGGCGTACGGCACCGGGTTGCGCTTCCACATGATCATCCTGATGCCGGCGTTTGCCCTCGGCGGCGCCGCGGCCACCATGGTGGGCCAGAATCTCGGCGCAGGGCAACCGGAGCGCGCGCGGCGGGGAGCCTGGCTGGCCACGGGCATGGACATGGCGTTCATGGCCCTGGCCGCGGTGCTCATGATGGGGTTTGCCAAAGAGCTGACCGGCCTGTTCAATAAAGATCCGGAAGTGGTCCGGCTGGGCGCCCGCTACCTGGTTATCGTGTCGCCGTTCTACGTGGCCGCGGCCCTGGGGATCGTGCTGGGCCGCGCGCTGAACGGCGCGGGCGACAGCCTGGCGCCCATGATATGCACCGTGGTCAGCCTCTGGGGATTGCAGGTGCCCCTGGCCTTATACCTGCCCCGAATCTGGTCACCGCCCATCGAGGGCGTCTGGTGGGCCGTGGGCGCAGCCATGACGCTGCATGGCTTGCTGATTGCCGGCTGGTTTGCAACCGGACGCTGGCGCCACAAGAACATATGAGCAAAATGGATGAGCGACAAAAGATGAGATTGGATAGCACTAACAAAACCCTCAGGATCATGATACCACTTACGCATGAGAACAAGCATACGAGCTCCCCTCCGTTGCAAGGAGGGGTGGCCGCAGGCCGGGGTGGTTATGGATGGTCCGCGCCCCGATATCACGGTGGGTGGAACCCGGAACAACCGCCCCACCCTGCGGGTCCCCCCCGCCTTGCAAAGGCGGGGAGCCCAGATAAATACCGATCCTCATGCAAAAGTGATATGAGGCATGCCATGTGGATTGTTGATCGTTCCTGGTTCTTGGGTTTCTTCCTCACCCTATTCATAACCACGCAAGGGCTGGCCGACCTGGCAGCCGACATCCGCGCCTGGCAACTGGACGACGGCACCCGGCTTGAAGCCCGCTACGTCGGAATGGTCAACCAGGTGGTCCGTTTGCAGGAAACCAACGGCCTGGTGCGCGCGGTGTGGTTCGGGCAGCTCAGCGAGGCGGACCGCAACCACTTGTTTCCGGAGCTTGCGGAAGATCAGCAGGCCGCGGTGCGTGCGCTGGTGCCGGCCCTGCAAACCACGGCCGAATCCGCCCGCCGGGCTGCCGTGCGCCAGCGCCTGGACGCCATGCGCAGCGCGGGCCGGATCAGCGCCGAGGAGTATAACGCCGCCCTGGGCGAGATGTACGAGGCCCGGCCGGCGGAACCTGAGAAGTAGCGCAGCGCCACCGGCGCGCTCAACTGCGGCAGAAGAAACAGCCACCCGCGCTACGGCGCTGCCGCGAGGTGCTTCATCAAGTCAGGCAGGCTGACTTCCTCCTGGGTGCTGGCGGTCATGTTTTTCAGGAGGAACACGCCGGCATCCAGTTCGCGGTCGCCCCGGATGACCACCCACTGGGCGCCGGACCGGTCCGCGCCGCGCATTTGCGCCTTGAGGCTGCGGCCGGAGAGGTCCATCTCCACGAACAGGTTCCGCTCGCGCAGCATCATGGCCAGGATCAAGTTCTCCCTGAACGCGCGTGGGCCTTGCGCCACCAGGACCGCCCGCGGCTTGGGCGCCAGCGATTCCGGCTTGCATCCGCCGTTGATCAGGGCCAGCACCAACCGCTCCATGCCCATGGCAAAGCCCACGCCCGTCACCGGATGGTCGTCCAAATCCAACTGGTACCGGCCGCCGCCGGCCAGGGCATCCTGCGCACCCAGTTCCGGGCACGTGATCTCCCAGACCGTGTGCTGGTAATAGTCCAAGCCCCGCACCAGGCGCGGGTTGATGCGCACCTCGAGGTTCAGCAGGCGCAGGTAGTCGCACACCTGCTGGAAATAATCCCGGGCCGGGGCGCCCATGAAATCGGTGACCGGCGGCAGGCGGTCCAGGATGCCGGCACATGCCGCCTGCTTGCAGTCGAGCACGCGCAAGATGTTTTCCTCGAAACGCCGCTGGCAGTCCGGGCACAGCGCCGCGCGGTGGTCGGCCAGCGCAGCCCGCAAGCCCGCGGCCACGGGCGCCCGATCTTCGGGCAAGCCGCGCGTGTTGAGGTGGATGGTAAACTTGGTCAGCCCCAGGGCTACCAGGAGGTGCCGCTGCATCGCCAGGCATTCGGCATCCGCGGCCGGATTGGGCGGGCCCATGATCTCGGCGCCGACCTGGTGGAACTGGCGCTTTCGCCCGGCCTGGGGCCGTTCCGCGCGGAACATCGGCCCGAGGTAGAAAACGCGGGCCCGCTCGCGGTCCGCGCCGCCCGTGGCCATGAACCGCATGACGCCGGCCGTGCCCTCGGGGCGCAGGCACAATTCCCGCCCCCCGCGGTCGATCAACGTGTACATTTCTTTTTGCACCACCTCGGTGGTGTCGCCGAGCGACCGGACAAACAATTCCTTTTTTTCCAGCAAGGGGGTGCGGATTTCCTGGCAACCGTACAGCGCCAGAATGTTGCGCGAGCGATCCTCCACCATCTGCCACAAAGCGACGTCCGGCATGCACAAATCGGCCATGCCTTGGATGGGTTGGAAATCCGGTGCTGACATCAAGGGTCTTTTATTTTCGGCGCCGGCGGGCGCCGGCAGCGGAACCGGCCTAGGTGGTCGCCGGGGGCGGCGTGACCGGCCGTTCGCTGAGCTTGATCTTCATCACCTTGCCGGCCTTGAACTTGACGACGTTGCGCGGCGGAATATGCACCGTGTCCTGGGGGCGGTTGGGATTGCGTCCCACGCGCGCCTTGCGGCGCTGGACTTCAAACACCCCGAAATTGCGGAATTCAACGTTCTCACCGCGGGCAATGGACTCCGCAATGTAGTCCAGTGTTTTCTGGATGATCGTGTACACGTCCTGCTGAATGAGGCCAGTCTCCTCCGCAATGCGCACCACCAGATCACGTTTTGTAACCGTCATTGCACACCTCTTTCAGTTGGAGCAACTCTTCTCAATCCACCGTAACATGTTATACAACATGAAACTATATTATCGTCCCTGCGCCATGGGTCAAGTGGAAAAATGGCAATATTTCATCGGCCCGCGGAATAGTATTGGCAGAGCCATTGCGCGTCATGCTAGCATCATTTTTTATAACCAACAAACCCTGAAGGTAATGGAACCATGAAGCAATGGATCACTCGTCGCACCGTGTTGGGTGCCGTGGCATTCCTGGTGCTGGTGTGGCTGTTCAGCGCCAGTTACCAGAACAACATCTTCAACCTGCTGGCGCCCTTCAGCAAATTCGACGAATTCCAAACCGACTCGGAAATGTCGGTGCTGCTGATGATGCAACGCACCGAGCGCGATGGCCTTGGCAGCACCGGCGGCCTCATGATTGGCATCGGCGTGGACAGCCAGGGGCGCGGGTTCCGGACCATTGATGCCCCGATCTATCTCTCGGCGTTCGGGTTGCAGGGCCAGGTGTTCTGCGTGCTGAACAAGATCCTGGGCTGCGGCTGGCAACGCACGACAGCCATAGGCCACTTCTGGGTCGCCCTGCTCACGGCGATCATGATGAGCCTGTTTGTGCTCTACGTGCGCAAAACCTTCGGATGGGTGGCGGCGATCTGCCTCGCGATCGGGGCGCTGCTCTCGCCCTGGATGGTGTTCGCGGCCCGCAATATTTACATCATGTACCTGCTCAAGCTCCTGCCCTTTGTGCTGGCCATGATGCTGTTCCCGGTGTACCTGGATCGGCCGCGGTTCAAGTTGCCCTACCTGCTGGGCATTGTCGGCGTGGCCGTGCTGGTCAACGGGCTGTGTTACTACGATTACATCAGCAACACGGTCATGAGCCTGGCTATAGCACCGATCTATTATGGCCTGGCCCGCGGGCTGCCCCGCAAAAAAATTGCCGGTTGGGCGTTGGCGTTGATGGTCGTGGGCGGGGCGGCGGTGGCGCTGGCCGTGCTGGCCAACATCGTCAAGGTGGGGCTCTGGAGCGGATCCCTGGGCCAAGGATTCCAGCACATGATGTCCACCATCACCTCGCGCGCCTATGGCGGCGCCAACGCGGCCCAGGCCGCGCCGCCCGGGGTTTCGGCCTGGCAGATCCTGGGCAACTACTGGATGATCCCCGCGCTGACGCTGCCGGGCGAGCCGTTCAATCCCGGGCGGTTGTGGTTTTCCTTTTTCTTCTGGGTGACCACCTGGGTGGCGTTTGCGGCCATGGCGTTTCTTGACGGCCGCCGGTTTCCGGTGTTTGAGGCGGCCCGGCCACAACTCGTGGGGTTGGCCGCGGCCACGGGCTGGGGCTTGCTGGCCGCCCTTTCCTGGGGCTTCCTCATGAAGGGGCACATGTGGCATCACCCCCATATGAACGGGATGATGTTTTACATCCCGTACATGCTGCTGGCCTACATATTCTTTGGCAAGCTCCTCGGCGTGTGGGGCCAGCAGGTTCTCGCCTGGGCGGGACGGTTTGCAGGGGGCGTGCCACCGGCGGCGCCGGTGCCGGTGGCCGGCTCAACCCCACCCGCTGGCGGCAAACACAAGAAACGCTGAGGTTGTTCACCAAGCCCGGACCGCGGGGCAAGCGCCCCGCGCCACGTTGCATGGACCTCCCGGGCCGTGGTCCTCTCAGCCTGCCGCTGCGCCGCGCAGCACTTCAAGCGCCGCGGCCAGGTCGCGGGCAATTGCGGTGGGCGGCCCGGACGGGAACTCCAGGAAACGCTCGATCTGCTCAAGCTTCAAGCGTGTGACCAGGATGGTGCGGCAGCCTGCGGCCTGGCCGGCCTCCACGTCGTTCAGCCCGTCGCCGACCATCCAGCACTGGGCCAGGTCCAGTCCCGCCGCACTCGCCGCGGCCCGCAACAGGCCGGGCTTGGGCTTGCGGCAATCGCAATCGCGGATCCATTCGCGCCGCCCGCCCGGGCCGCCGTGCGGATGGTGCGGGCAGTAGCGCAACTCGTCCCAGTCCGCGCCGGCAGCGGCCAACGCGCCGGCCAGCGCCTGGTTGACCGCCTCCAGTTCGCGCTCCGTGAGTGTGCCCTTGGCCAGGCCGGGCTGGTTGGTGACCACCACGACCCGGAAGCCCAAATCACGCACTCCGCGGATGAACTCTGCCGCGCCCGGCAACACTTGCACCTGCTCCGGCCGGCGCGGAGAATCCATGAGCCCGTGCGTCTGGTCATACACCATGGCGTTGAGCGTGCCGTCGCGATCCAGGAACACTGCCTTGGCGTTTTTCACGTTACGTCCTCCGCCTTGGGCTGCAGCAACGCGTCCAACTCGGCCAATCCGGACGGCTTGCCGATCTCGTAGAACCGCTCGCGCACTTCGCACGCCCAAAGCTTTCCTTGCGCCACCATGTCGCCCTGGATCCGCGCCAAGTCAAGCGGCCGCGGCCCGCCGGCATAGGCGGCGATGACATCGCGCCGGAACACCTGCAGCCCGTAATCGATGTAATCCGCTTCTCCGGGCGCGGCTTTCTTGGAATAGAAGACAACGTGGTCGCCCGCGATCCGCACGTTGCTCGCGTCCCACTGCCCATGGTTCTTGAAAACCGTCATCATGGCTTCCGCGTGCCAACCGTGGAACGTGCGGATGACCGCCGGGTAATCCGTGGGCAGATACGAATCTCCGTACAGCACCAGGAACTCCTCCGCCAGTTGGGGCAGCGCATTGACCAGGGCGCCGCCCGTGCCGAGCAACTGGGCCGGATCCTCCCAGGAATACGCCACGCGCATGCCCCACGCCGCGCCATCGCCCACCATGGCCTGGACCTGCTCGCCCAGGTGGCCCAAGCACAGCAGAACGTCCGTCAGCCCATGCCGGCGCAGCAGCGCGAACTGGTGTTCGACAAACGGCCGGCCCGCAACCGGCACCAGGATCTTGGGCGTGGCCGGCGCGATCTCGCGCAGCCGCGTGCCCAACCCACCTGCCAGGATTACCACTTGCATAAACAACCACCCCGGCCTGCGGCCACCCCTCCTTGCAAAGGAGGGGAGCCTGAGTTTGGATCCTCAAGCATTCCGTGAATCCTGTCCATTCTCATCTTCCTGCGTTCATCGATCCTCATAATTCCGCCCGCCAGTACTCCAGGATATCCTGCAGTGTCGCATCCAGGTCGCGCCGGGGCGACCAGCCCAGCGCGCGCAAGCGGCCGGGGTCGCCAATCTTCACGAGGTCATCCACCGGCCGCACCAGGGCGGGGTCGGGCACCACGCGAAACGGAACCCGCGCCAGGCGCTGCATCCGTTCCACCAACTCCCGCAGGCTGCAGCCGCGGCCGGAGCAGATATTGTAAATGCCGCCCGCTGCGCCGGACTGCGCCAGCAGGGTCATGGCGCTGACGCCGTCGCGAACGTCCAGGAAATCGCGCACAAGGTCCAGGTTGCCCACCCGCAGTTCCGCGGGTGCGCCACGCTCGATGGCCACGATGCGCCGCGCGAAATCCGAGGCCACGTCGCCCTGTTTGCGCGGCCCGATGAGGAAGAAGGGCCGCATCACCACCACGCCCGCCCCGTAGCGGCGCTGGTACAGCCGCGCCAACTCCGTGGCCGCCAGCTTGCTGACCGCGTAGGGGCTCGACGGCTGCAGGGGATCCGTCTCACGGATGGGCGCCCCATCCGGCCGCGGAGCATACTCGGCGCTCGACCCAGCCACCACCACCCGTGCGGCCGGGCACTGGCGCCGGACCGCGTCGAGCAGGTTCAGGGTGCCTTCCACGTTAACCCGGAACGTCACGGCCGGCTGTGCCCACGAAACATTGGGCAGGCTTTGGGCCGCCAAGTGGAAAATGGCGTCCGGCTGGACTTCTGCAAGGATCGCCGCCAGCGCCGCCGGGTCCAGGATGTCGGCTGGGAAAAACTTCGCGCGCGCGCGTAACTGTTCCAAGAGCGGGTTCACGGCCAACCCGATCCCCGTGGTCTCCGCACCCGCGGCCAGCAGGTGCTCGACCAGGTGGCCGCCGATGAAACCGTCCGCGCCGGTGACCAGGCAACGCATGCCGGCGCTCATGGCTCCACGGGCAGGGCGATCACCCGGCCGGTTTTTTCCGCCTCGTAGGCCGCCAGGGCCACGCGCAGCGCCTGCAGGCCATCGCGGCCGTTACCCAGCGGCGCGCGACGTTCGGCGATCGCGGCGGAAAACTCCTTCCACTCGGCGTTCCATGACTTGTCGCCGCCGCGATACTCGGTGACGTGGTCGTTGAACGGCGCGTTGAAATCCCGTTTGCCGAAGATGAGCTTCTCCGTGCCGTAACTCGCGCCCAGCCCCTCGACCATCACGTAACCGTCGGTCCCGAACACTTCGAACGAGAACTGGTTTTTCCACTGGGTCAGGCTCGCGTGCAGGCTGGCCATGGCGCCGCCCGCGGCCCGCAACAAAGCCATGCCGTTGTCGTCCAGCGCCTGCTGGTCGAAGTAGCGGATGCCGGTCATGCAGGCGACCTCGGTGATCTCGCCCAGGAACCAGCGGAACAAGTCGATCGCGTGGGTCCCCTGCTCCACGAACTGGCCGCCCGCCGCCTGCTGCGGATCGGCGCGCCATTCCTTTTCGTAGCCCGGCCGGCCGCAGATGCCGTAGCGGCAGCGGCCAAAGGTGGGCCGGCCGATCTCGCCGCGGTCGAGCAGGCGTTTGGCCTCCCAGATGGCCGGGTGGTGGCGATGGTTGAACCCGCACTTGAGCGTGACGCCGGCGCGATCGGCGGCCTGTACGACCGCGCCGGCTTCGGCCACGGTGCGGGTCAAGGGCTTCTCGCACAGCACGTGCTTGCCTGCGGCGATCGCGGCCAAAGCGATGGGCGCATGCACATGCGGCGGCGTGCAGATCACCACCGCGTCCACATCGGCGCGGCCGACCACGTCCTGCCAGCGCGCGGTGGCGAAACAGCCGTACGGCGCCGCCGCCTGTTGCGCGTGTTCCAGGTGCAGGCTGGCAATCGCCGTGATCGCGGTGCCCGGGAACTGGGCGATCACCGGCGCCCGCCGGCTGAACTGCAAGCCTGTGCCTATGAATGCCACCCGCATAACCAACCTCCTCGTATGCTACCTGTTAAGCGCCAGAGTAAGCCATGCGCCGGCAGGAGGCAAGGGCGATTCAATCCGGGCAAGCCGCGGGCAACCACTCCAAGGCCCACGCGCTACCGGGCGGCCATGACTTCTTCGATCCGGGTCAGCAAATCGGCGATGGAAACGGGTTTGCTGACAAAGCTGTTCATGCCGGACTCCCGGCACCGCTGGTCATCGCCAATCATGGCACAGGCGGTCACGGCGATCACCGGGATCCGGGGATCGCGCACGATGGGGTTGTTTTGCCGGATCATCCGGGTTAACGCGTAGCCATCCATGTCCGGCAGGCTGATGTCCAGCAACATCAGGTCAAAGTTTTCGCGGGCCAGGCAGGCCAGGGCCGCGCTCCCGGAAACCGCCACGGTCACCTGGTGATGGCAACGCTCCAGGATGGCCGCGATGAGCACTGCGCTGGCGGCATCGTCTTCCACGGCCAGGATTCGCCAGGCGCTGGCGGCCGGGTCCGGAATCCGGGCGCCAGGGTCCGGTGCCGGGACGCCGGCTGCCGGCGGCAGCCGGACGGTAAAATGAAACACGCTGCCCTTGCCCAGCACGCTCTCCACCCACAGCCGGCCGCCCATCTTCTCCACCAGCCGCCGGGCGATCGTCAGCCCCAACCCGGCCCCGCCATGGGACCGGGTGGAGGTCTCATCCGCCTGGGTAAACGGCTTGAAAATGAGCTCCAGCTTGTCGGCCGGGACGCCCGCGCCCGTATCGCGGACCGCAAAACAAATGAGCCCCCCCGGCGCATTCTGGTCAGCCGATTCGCAGTCGACACTCACCGTCACCGCGCCCGCCCGGGTGAACTTGATCGCGTTGCCCACGAGGTTGACCAGGACCTGGCGCAGGCGGCGCGGATCGCCGCAGCTTTGGGCCGGCACACGCGCGGATAGCTCCCGCTCCAGGCGCAGTCCCTTGGCCGCCGCCACCGGGCTGAACATGAGCAGGACTTCGTCCACGGTGCTGGCCGGGGAAAAATCCTCGCAGGCCAAGACCAACCGGTCCGCCTCGATCCGCGACAGGTCCAGGATATCGTTGATCAGCAGGAGCAGATCATGGCTGCGGGTTTGGATAATCCCCAGGTACTGGCGCTGGCGCGCATTGACCGTCTCCTGCAGCAGCAGCTCGGAGAACCCGACAATGGCGTTCATGGGGGTGCGGATTTCATGGCTCATGTTGGCCAGGAAAAACGACTTGGCGCGGTTGGCGGCTTCCGCGTCGTCGCGCGCCCGGCAGAGCGCATCCTCGATCCGCTTGCGATCGGTGATGTCAATGACCGCGAGCCGGCACAAGGGTTCCCGCGCGAACCCCGCGGCTTGAACCTGCACGTGCGCTGGGCCGGCCGCGCTGGCCAGCGCCAGCTCAAACGCCGCGCGGGTCTTTTCGGCGCAGAGTTGGCGCAAGAGATCCGCGAACAACCGTCGGGCGGGCTCGGCCACGAACAGCCCGAAACGCTGGTCGATGAGCCGGCCGCGTTCCTGGCCCAGCAAGGCCGCCCCGGCCAGGTTGACGTCCCGGATGGCGCCTTCCTGATCCAGGGTGAAATAGCCCACCGGGGCAAAGTCGTAGAGATCCGTATACTTTTCCAGGGTTATCTCGAGCTGGTTCCGGGCGCGTTCGAGCTCCGCGTTCTGCATTTCCAGCTCCACCTGGTGCACCTGCAGCTCATGGAGCAACGCCTGGGGATCCCCGGTTGCATCGCTGCTGGCAGCGGGCCGGGGCAGCTTGGCTTCCGCGCGCCGGCGCAGCGCGTCGTTCTTCCCGCCGTTGGACTGGCCGGATTTCATGGCGCCGCCTCCCGGGTTACCTTTTCCTGCAAGCGGTCATACGCCTGGCGCAGTTCCGTCTCCTGTTGCCGCGCGGCCGTGGCGTCCAGGAACGTGATCACGACCCCCTCGATTTTATCTTCCGTGGTGCGGTAGGGCATGATCCGGACCAGGAACCAGCGGCCATCGGTGGTTGGGACGGCTTTCTCGATGGACATCAGCGTGCGCAACACCTCGCGGGCATCGTCGGCCAGGTTGGGATACAGCAGCGCCGAGGAAATGTCGGTGATCGGCCGCCCCACGTCGCCGGGGATCAGCTTGATGACCCGGGCGGTGGACGGGGTGTACCGCCGCACGTTGAGCGCGCCATCCAGGAACAGGGTGGCAATCTCCGTGCTGTTGAAAATATTTTTCATATCGCTGTTGGTCCGCGCCAGGTCTTCGACCTTGGCCTGCAACTCAGCGTTGACGGTCTGCAGCTCCTCGTTCAGGGACTGCATCTCCTCCTTGGACGAGGTCAGCTCCTCGTTGGCAGACTGGAGCTCCTCGTTGGCAGACTGGAGCTCCTCGTTGGTGGCGCGGAACTCTTCCTGGGCGCCTTGGATTTCCTGGCGGGCGGCCTGCACTTCCGCTTGCAGCTGGCGAATCGTGCGCTGCAGCTCCGCGGCCCGAGGCGTAGACGCGGGCTCCTGGCCAGGCCGGGCACGCGGCCGGGCGGCCGGCAACGAGACCTCGGTGAACACCACCAGGCGCATCCCGCGCAACTCTTCCGGAGCCTCCAGGCGCTGTACCATCAGCCGCACGCCCTCGTCGTGACCGTTCACCCGCACGGTCGCCTCCGCGCGGCCGACCGCGTTCCGGCTGCGCACCTTCTCGAACAAGCCGGCCAGGTCGGCGCGCAGTTCCTCGCGGGCCATGGCGAACAGGTTCCAGTTGGCGCGGCCGGCGGCGGGTTCCAGGTACTTGCCTGTACGGCCGCTGACATAGACGATATCCCCCGCGGCCGTGACCATCACGGCCGCGGGCGCCACGTTCTGCAGGATGAGCTGGTCCGCCAGGGTCTGCAGGTTGGCCGCCGGCTTGGCGGGCAAGGCCGCGGGCCGCCGGCCCGGCGCCGGTACGCTCATCGCCGGGAACAGCACGGTGTCCTGGCGCCGGCCGCCGGGCTGGCGCTGGTAGATGCGCCACTTGCCGTCGATGGGCGCAAACAGGCGCGCGCCGGCGCCGATCGTCTCGGCAGTACCCAGGAACAGCGCGCCCCCGGAATTCAGGCTGTAGTGGAACAGCGGCAACAGCTTCTTCTGCAGTTCGGGCCCGAAGTAGATCAGCAGGTTACGGCAAATCAACACGTCCAGCTTGGTAAAGGGCGGGTCCGTGAGGAGGTTGTGCGGCGCCAGGATCGCCATCTCCCGGATTTCCCGGCTGACCACGTAGGCCCCGTGGTCGTTGGGGCGGAAAAAGCGGGCCAGACGCTCCGGCGTCACGTCGGCGGCGATGTTCGCGGGATACAGGCCCAGCCGCGCCTTGGCGATCGCGCTCCGGTCAAGGTCCGTGGCAAAGATCTGCAGCGCCAGGTTGCGCGCCGGCCGCGTCTCAGCCAGGGCTTCCGCGTACACCATGGCCAGGGAGTAGGCCTCCTCGCCCGTGGAGCAGCCCGCCACCCAGGCCCGCAGCGGGCCGCCCATGGACCGGCCCGCGACCAGCGGCGCGATCACGCGTTGCTTCAACTGCTCCCAGGCTTCGGGATCGCGAAAAAATTTCGTGACCCCGATCAGGATCTCGTTGAACAGGATCTCGCCTTCCTTGGGATTGTCCTGGAGGAACTGGACGTAATGGCGGATCTTGTCAATCTGGTGAATGCCCATGCGCCGCTCGACCCGGCGGTAGAGGGTGCCCTTCTTGTACATCGAAAAATCGTGGCCGGTTTGCGTCCGCAGCAGCAGCACGATTTTCTCCAGCGCGGATTCAGCCGCGGATTCCAGCCCCGGTTCCTCCGGCCGCCCGGCCATGGGCCGGCACTGGAAATAGGCCACGAGCCGGGCGGGCAGATCCGCCGCCGCCGCCACGATATCCACCAGGCCGGAATCCACGGCATGGCGCGGCATGCTGTCGTACGCGGCCGTGGCCGGATCCTGGGCCAGCACCACGCCGCCCTGCTCCTTGACCGCGCTGATCCCCAGCAACCCATCCGCACCCATGCCCGAAAGGATCACCCCCGCGCATTGCTCCCGCAGGTCCCCGGCCAGGGCCCGGAAGAAGAAGTCCACCGGCAGGCGCAACCCGGGGGCCGGCTTGAACAGGTGCAGCGTTCCGTGCAGGATGGACATCGCCTTGTTCGGCGGCAGCACGTACACCGTGTCGGGCCGGACGGCCATGCGGTCCCGCACCGCCAGCACGGACATGGTGGTTTGGCGCTGCAGCAGTTCCGGCAACCCGCTGACATGATGCGGATCCTGGTGCTGGATCACCACGAACGCCATGCCACTGCGCTCCGGCACATGCTTGAGGAAAAGGCCAAGGGCTTCAAGGCCGCCGGCCGAGGCGCCCACGCCCACGATGGGAAAAGCCGCACGCGGTTCGACCGCGCGGGCCAGTTCCGGTTTGACCGGCGGGGCAGGCTTGGCCGTCGGCGCGCGCCTTTTTTTCCCAGATCGGATCTCCCGCTGTTTCATGAGCTGTAATTTCCTCGCGAACCTTCTACTATTCACATATTGAAGTATAAGGTGGGAGTTGCGGTCCGGCAAGCCAATTACGCTGCAAACCGTAAGGCCTCACAGCGAAACGGGGGGATCAGGCGCCGGGTTTGAGATGGGTGCCCATCAGCGGTCATCATTTCCGAACCCGCTACGAGGGAAGAATACGGTGCAGCACCTTGTTCGTTTTTTCTCACGGAGCCACGGAGAACACGGAGAACAGCGGCGCTCGGGCCATGGATGGCGCGAGTCATGCTTCATGGCTCCCGCCAACAAATCAAATGGCAAGTGGGGTTCCTTCCCACGCATGAAGTAGAACCATGATCGTGCCGGTTCTTTTTGCGTTCATCCCCGTGTCTCCGTGCCTCCGTGAGAGTCTCCCCGCCTGGCTGAAGCCTTAACGCAAACCAGGCTGGTTCCGGCCTGAGCACCCGTCCATAAAACTTGATCCGACAGACTATTTTTTACCGCTTGTGATGCGCTGCGGGATTTGCGACTCTGGCCTGCAAAAAATTAACAAGGACGAAACGTATGCCAACCTTGGGTAGGCTGAGATGGAGATGGTGCCAGGGCAAAAGCGGCGTGCTGGGACTCCTCCTGTTGAGCGTTTGCTGGAGCCGCCCGGCACCCGCCCAATGGCGGACACAGGCCATCCCGCTGCAGGCCGGCTGGAACGCGGTGTATCTCGAGGTTCAGCCCCAGCCGGCGGAATGCGATGCCGTGTTTGCCAGCCTGCCGCAGGTTGAATCAGCGTGGCGCTACAACCGCCGGTTTACCACGCTGCAGTTCGACCTGGACCCGAACCAGATGTTGTCCCAAGGCACGGACTGGCTGGTTTGGTTGCCGGCCGCGCACCCGCAATCCTTCCTGTGCACGTTACACACCCTGACGGGCGGCCAAGCCTACCTGGTCCGATGTTCCGCCGCCGTCACCTGGCAGCTCAAGGGCGCGCCGGTGCTGCCACAGGCGGCGTGGATTCCGGACGACTTCAACTTTATCGGATTTCAGGTCAACCCGGCGGGCCGGGTTTCTTTTGCCGACTATTTTGCGTTGGCACCCAACCTGGCCATCTACCGGCCGGCGGAAGCCGGCGGCTTGTTCGAACTGAACCCGGACGGATCGACCACGGAAATCGTGCAGCCAGCCCGGGCCATGGTCCAACGGGGCAAAGCTTACTGGGTAAAGTCCGAAACGGCCGGCGATTATGCCGGTCCGCTGCGTGTCGCGACCGCTTCCGGCCAGGCGCTGGACTTCGACGCAGGCCTGCCGGAACAAATCCTGAGCATTGCCAACACGACCACCTCCGCGACCATGGCGGTTACGATTCGGGCGGTGCCCTCGGAATCCGCGCCCGCCGGGCAGGCGCCCGTGGCGGGCGATGTTCCCCTATCCTATTACGCATTGGACCTGGCGGGCGGCGAGGCGGGCTGGCGGGATTTCCCGGCCGAACTCAGCCGGACGCTGGCGCCGCGCCAGTCCTGGGCCCTGCGGCTGGCCCCGCGGGTGCGTGACCTCGGGGCTGCCGGGCGGTACCAGGGATTGCTGGAGGTTTCGGATGCGGGCGGCTACGTGCGCGCCTATGTGCCGGTGCGGGTGAAACAATAGAGAGCAATACAAGATGACCGATGAACGGGCTCCACCGGCCATCTTCCAGACCAAGCGGATTACTTATGCATAACGAGCGTTGGATGAAGATTTGCGGAGGGTTGGCAAGTGCGGCGCTGGGCCTGGCCTGGCTGGCCATGGCTCCAGCCATGGCGGATGTGCCGCAGTACGCCGCGAGCCTGAACGGCAGCAACCAGTTCCTGCTCACCTCCGCGGCGCTGGACGAATCCGGCGCGCGGTCCTACACGCTGGAAGCCTGGCTGTGGCCGCGCAGCCTGGGCGGCCCGCGCCATGCCTTGTCCACGGATATCGGCGCCGGGCAATGGAGCCTGGTCCAGGGCACCAATCACCATTGGCTCGTTTATCGCGGCCAGAACCAGGCCGCGGATACCGGGTTCCTGGTGGACACGTCCCGCTGGCAGCACCTGGCCGTGGTGTTTGACAAAGACGCGGCCGCCGTGCGGGTCGTTTACAATACCAATGTTTTTACGACGGTCGGGCCCTGGTACTACACCAATGCGCCGCTCAACCTGCTGGTCGGCGCCCGGGTGGCCACCAACGACTATGGCGCGCCGCCGTTGGCCGGCCTGGCCCTGTGGCTCAGCGCGGACGTCGGCGCGCAGGGCATGGCCGCTGCGATCACCAACTGGCTGGACCGGTCCGGTGCCGGCCGCCACGTGCGGTCAACTGGCCCCGGCGCCGGCCCGACGCTGGTGAGCAACACACCGGCCGGCCGGCCGGCCCTGCGGTTTGACGGCACCAACGACAGCCTCGCGGCCACGAGCGCGTTCAGCTTGCGCGGGCTGACCGGTGTCACGGTGTTCGTGGTCGCCGCGCCGGGCAACGCGCAGGGAGTCGCGGGTTGTTATCACAGCGCCGTGGCTTGGAGCGGCGACGATCCGGCGCGCGCCTTTTATACCCCTGGGGGGTACACGGTCGACTATGCGTTCGGAGCCGGAGCGGGTAGTATTTACGCCTACAACCGTGCCGCCAGCGCGCTGGGCGACTGGGAGATCGGCATGGCCGTACACGCCGGCACCACCAACGGGCTCTGGATCAACGGCACCAACGTGCAGGCGGCGGCATCGGCCGCCGTCATCCCGAGCACGAACAGCGCGTTCTGGGTGGGCCGCGGCTGGTCCAACACGTTTTTCCAGGGCGACATCGCCGAAATCCTCGTGTACACGAACACCTTGACCGCGGCCCAGATCCTGGCCGCGGACACGTACCTGCGCGCCAAGTATTGGCAATCGGCCTGGCAGACCAACTGCTTTTTCCACGGTTGGGTGGATGATGTGCGGGTCTGGCAGACCGCGCGCAGCGCCACCCAGGTGGCGGCGCAGTACACCAATGCGTTGTACGGACCCGCTGAGGCCGGCCTGATGATGTACTACATGCTCGACGAAGGCGTCGGCAACTTCGTCTTCGACACCTCCACCAACCAGTTGCATGGCGTGCTGGTCAATGCCGCCAGCAACTCGTGGGTTGCCGGCGTGCCGCTGAACCTGCCGACCGGGTACGGCCTCGAGTCTGTCGGGCTGTGGGTCGGGGCCGCCAGTCTCAACCTTGTCAACCGCCCGGTGCCGCCCGGCGCCGGGTCCGGCGCCTGGGATGGCGAGAGCGTGACCAACGCCGGCGGCACGTTCCCGCTACAACTGCTGGTACACCTCAACACCAACCGCGAGGCGTATTTGTTGCAGCGCGTGGTCCTGGCGGGGTACTGGACCAACGTGGTGGCGACCAACGCCGCGGGCGCGGCCATCCTCACCAACCAGGTGTTACGCTACCGCCTGTACGCGGATGAAAGCCGGGTGCCGGCTGACGCCTTGTACATCAAGCGGATCAGCTCGGTCGGGTTTTCGCTCATGGCGCCAGCGCCCCTGGCGGGGTGGCCGCTGGCGAACGCCACGGTGCCGCTGGCCGCGCGCGATCCGGCCAACCCGTTCGTGCACGCCTATCACCCGGACTTTGGCGCCACCCAGAACGTCGTGGCGGTCACGCGCCAAATCTCGATGCTGTTCCTGCCCCTGGATCCCGACGATCCCGGCAACCCGTTCTGGAACGTGAGCGAGAGCGGCGGGATCTACCGCGAGATGATCACCGGCCTGCATGCCAACCCGCTCTACGTGGAAGGCACGTTTTACCTTAATAAAGTCAACCATGTGGGCGTGCTGGAATGATCCCAACCCGGCCGCGCAATAACCACCCCGGCTTTGGCCATCCCTCCTCGAAAAGGGGGGGGGAGCCTTCATGGGTTTTGTAATGAACTGCACAGAACATAAAAGCAACCAGAGGAGCGGAACGATGAAGAACAAACAACACAGTGGACGTAATACGTGGCGCGCGGTGGCCGCGGCGCTCGCCATCTTCGGCCTGGCGGGCGTATCCGGTACGCTGGCCGCTGGCGTGCCGGCGGTCATGAACTACCAGGGTATTCTGATGGATGCCAGCGGCGTGCCCTACACCAACAACTTCTACAACGTCGAGTTTCGCATCTGGAGCGGCGATACCGCGGGCACGCTCATCTGGGGCGAACGCTACAACGTGTACGTGATCGGCGGCGGCAAGTTCAACGTGATCCTCGGCCAGGGCGGCACCCGCCTGGCCAACACCCTGGTGGCCGCGCTGCCGGACGCGTTCCAGCCCCAGGCCGGCCTCAGCGGCGACGACGGCAGCGTGCGCTGGCTGGGCCTGACCGTGCTGCCGGCGACCACGGAAATCTCGCCGCGCCAGCGGATCCTCTGCGCGCCGTACGCATTCCGTGCCGCCGATGCCGCGGCTCTCGGCGGCCGGCCGCCGGAGAGTTACCAGACCAACATGCCGCAACTGGCGCAGACGCTCGACCGCGTGGGCGTGGGCATGGCTGGTTCCGTGCCCACGGAGAAGTTCCAGGTCAAGGGCAAGGTGCGCGCCGAGCAGGGGCTGATCGTGGACGCCGGCGGCGCCAGCCTGGCCGGACAGGTCAACGTGGCCGGCGACATGGCGGTCACGGGCAGGTTGGCGGTCACCAGCGGCGTGACGCTCGGCGGCGGCGTTGACGGAAACGTCACGGTCAACTACGGCAACCTGCGGGTTCGCCAGGGCATGGTCGAAGTCGGGCCGGACGGCACGGTGCCCGGCCAAATGTGGTGTCATCGGGATGGCTCCCAGTACACGCTGGAACTGGGTTTTTACACGGCTGACGGGGTGACCCGCCATATGAACCTGGCAACGCCCAAAGGGCAGGTGAACCTGTCGGGCACGGCCATCAAGCTGGAGGACACCTCCGGCGCCGCTGTCACCGTGGCCGGCAACGAGGTGACCGTGAGCAACGCCGTGCTGGTGACCAAGGAACTGCGCGCCTTGAGCCCCGGTGTACAGACCCTCCGGTATATCCCTGGTCAGGCCTCGGGTTGGATCGACGAAACCACGGTGACGCAGGACGGTTTCCTGATCATCAGCGAATGCGACTGCCAGATGACCATCTATCACACGGACGGAAACGGCGGCCTGCGCTATTACCCGCTGCAGGGTGCTTACAATGCCAAGGCCATGACCACCACGCTTCCGGTGGCCAAGGGCGACAAGTGGAAGATATATTATTGGATTGGCGGCGCCAGCTTTAATCCGGGTGACCATAACTATGCCCCGTACATCCAGGTGGATTTCAGGCCGTTTTCACGCTAACCGGCCGGCGGCCACCCGCTGAGCCAACCGGCCATGGGCGCGTTTTATGATCCGCACGGGAGTTTGATATGAGCCTGAGACCAGTCATACCATTTTGGCATGAGAACAAGCATACAAGCTCCCCTCCTTTGCAAGGAGGGGTGGCCGCAGGCCGGGGTGGTTGTGGATGGTCCGCGCCCCGATATCGCGGTGGGTGGAACCCGGAATAACCGCCCCACCCTTCGGGTCCCCCCCGCCTTGAAAAGGCGGGGAGCCCAGATAAGTACCGATCCTCATGCGGAAATGGTATCAGTAAATCCAAGCCGCCGCCGCCGTCTGAATCGGGCGCCGCCACCTTGCTGGCCCGGCTCATCGGCGCCATGCTGGTGAGCGTCGCCGCCGCGCTACCGGCGGGCGCCGACGACTTCAGCCTGCTGCAAACAGACTATCAGAACCCCTGGTATGCCACCAACCGCCCGGCGGGGGTCCTGACCAACTATGGCCCGCGCGCCACCGCCTTTTACGGCGGCCAGGCCGGTTTCTACAAAGCCACCAACGGCGCGCCCTGGGCCTGGCCGTCCAACGCCAGCACCCGGCTGCAGGCGTCGGCCATGGGCCAGCCGCTGGACGGGTTGCAGGCGCAGTACCGGCTCGGCGACGAGTTGCCGGCCCCGCCGGATGCGGCCGAGACCGCCCCGGTGATCGCGCCGTCAAACAGCGCCTATTATTCGGCTTATACCCGGCGGGTCTACGCCGTGGACAGCGGGGTGGTGCGCATCACGTGGCGCCTGGACGGCGGTGGCACCCGGGACATGATCTACGTGGTGTCCGCGGCCACGGCCTGGCCGCCGGTGCGGATTTTCTGGACCGAGGGCCAGTATTCCGGCCCCACGGTGCAGTTCGGCAACACCTACAAGGTCAATATCCTCTACAATTCAACGGTCCGGACCAATGACCTGTGGCTCGACTCGAGTTCCGCGCTCCACGCCCGCGAAGGCGCGTCCGGCCGGGTGATCCTGGAATATACCATGCTGACCACCAACGGCTGGGAGTTCATCGACGCCGAAATCGTGGAGATCCTGGCGCCGATCGTGAACCAGCTCAGCGGCGAAATCGGCGGCCGCCTCCTGCCTCTGGATCGCAGTTTTGGCAACGACGGCCTGTACGCCCAGGTGACCCGCGGCGTGCTGGACCAGACCGACGGCCAGAAAAACTTCGTGCACATCCCGCGCCTGGGCAACAAGAAAAACTGGGTGTTCGCCGTGCGTAAAACCGACAAGCCGTCGGACATTGAAATTTACTGGAAGCGCAAGAGCGTCCTGGACGTGCTCTGGCCCTACGAAGTGGACCAGTACAGCACCACCTGGCCGGACCTTGCGCAGATCAATGCCATCGCCCCGGCGCAGAGCCCCGGACCGACCGTCTTAGTGCCAACCATGCTCCGGCCCACCCTGTGGTATTACCAGGAACCCATGAATCATGCCAAGCTGACGCCGTCGAACCGGGACGGCTCGGAATATGCGGCCAGCCAGCCCGGCCGCGCCTTGCTCCAGTATACCGCCAGCGACGACGACACCTGGTTCGAGGTCATCCAGTCCGTCTGGCATGACGACCGGACCTACATGCCGGTGGACCCGGTGGAATGGCCCATGGGCCGCGAGATCCGGCCCATGTATGGGGTGCGATCCATGGAGTTCAACGGCACCACCGACTACCTGGCCTCGACCCTGTGGACCAACCCCCAGAGCTTCACGCTCATGCTGTGGTTCAAGACTACCAACTCGCCCGGCGGCAAGCTGATCGGGTTCGGCGACCAGGCCGCGACCCGGAGCTCCAACTATGACCGGCATATCTACATGGGGGCTGCCGGGCAACTGTTCTTTGGAATATTCAACAACAGCTACCAAACCCTTTACACGCCCAGGGCGTACAACGATGGCGCGTGGCATTGCGCGGCCGCAACCTTCTCGAGCAATGGCGCGGCCCTGTACGTCGACGGCGTCCTGGTCACCAACAACCCGGCCATCAAGCAAGCCCAGGCTTACAACGGCTATTGGCGCGTGGGTGGTGACAGCCTGGGCAGCTGGCCTGGTGCCAGCGGATCCGCGACATTCTTTCGCGGCCGGTTGGCCGGCGTGTGCGTCTGGGATGTTGCGTTGACCGCCAATTTTATTGCCTACTTCATGCGCTATCCGCCCGAGGGCGCGGATGAAGGGTTGGACATCAACTACCCGCTCCAGTCCCTGGCTGGCCGGGCGGTCGACAACCTGGCCCAACCCAAGGCCCCAGGCGCGGTGTACGGCAACCCGCGGGTGGTCGTGGACGATTTGCTGCTCGAGGAATGGAGCGATGAGCCGGATTGGTTGGTGAACCTGAGCTGGACCAACATGCCGGGCTACCTGTATGCGGGAACCAGCTTTCAGCCGGCCTGGTATTCCGCGCCCACCAACGGCAGCGTGACCCACCCGGTGATCGACCCGGCGGACATGGGGCGCAACTCGCACATCTGGGCGGTGAACACCAACCAACTGGAAGTGTGGTGGTGCAACGCCAGCGCGGAAACCGCCATGCCCCTGCGCGTGTACTGGCCCTCGCTGACGGCGCGCTACATGAACGTCTGGCCGACCAACGCGCCGGAAATCGTCATCGCCAGCGGGCTGGGTTCCGGCCTGCTGCCCGATTATTTTACAAGCCCATCCATCTACTATCAGAACTCCAACAGCCTGGTGGGGTACAACCCGAACGAGGAACACGCGCTCCTGCTCGGCGGCCGCGCATATGCGTTGCGCGACGACCTCAACACGCCGGCTTCGTCTGAGCCGTTCGTCCTGCTGCAGCATGTCAGCTCGCGCAACGGCCTGAACGCGCTGCAGCCCTATCACGTGATCGCCACCAACGCGCAATTCGCGTTCGCGTTTACCAACGGCGAGGCCGGCAAGCTGGTCCAGGCGCCCATGCCCGTGTCCATGCTGCCGCGTTGCACGGCCAGCCACGGCGTGTCCGGCCCCTACTGGCGCGACCGCAACCAGGACTTCTGGGCCATGGCCGCGGCGGACAACGGCGGCGCCACCAGCATCGTGATGCGCTTCTACTATCCCATGCAGCCGTCCTTCGCGTTCCCGGCCCTCGTGCCGCCGCCGGTGGCGGGCGCGGAGATCCCGTGGCTGAGCGGCAACAACGTGACCGGGTTGCCGGTCAAGATCACGTACGCGATCCGGTGGCCGGACGCAACGCCCTCCTTGTACGTGGCGGAAACCCTGGCCGCGGCCAAGCACGGCCTGCCCGCCATTCGCGGCCAGAAAAGCGTGGACCTGGTGTACCAGCAGTCGCTGCGGCTCGCCGGCAAGGAGAGCGTGGTGCTGCTGGACCCCACCCGCGCCCAGGGCGCAGCATTGACGCAACTGCCCGACGACCTGGACAGCCAACTGGTGTACCTCAATCCCGCGGACGGCTATTACTACTTCCGCAACCTGCCGCCCCACTTGCGCGACCACCTCTACTACAACGCACAGGGCGGCACGGAAAAATTGTTTTTCAAGGGTCAGTTCATCCAGCCCTTGAGCGGCGATTATTACCTGCTGCTGAATTATCTCAGCGGCGCGCTCACGGACACCAACAGCGACCGCTATGCCGTGGCGAGCCTGAGCGCCCGGCCGGCTTGGAAAACCGCGGTGAGCCAGTTAGCGACATCGTTGGTGGTGATCGTCACCAACACCACGGCGTTTGATTCGCTGGCCTTGTCCGCGGGCATCGGGCAGGGCGCCGGCTACGTGACGCTGGCCTTCAACAACAGCACCAACCAGTACCTGGTCAGCCCCGGGGATCCCATCAGCCTGAGCATCATCCGGGTGGTCACCAACCTGTACAGCGGCGACTTGAAGACCCTGTATTCGGATAATCCGCTGGATGAAAAGGTTTCCCTGCGCCACAGCGCCGACCTGGCAGGGCAAGTGACCAATTACCAGTTCCAGTGGTTTTACCATCCCGATCCCGGCGGCCAGCCCGGCACCACGCCGGAAACCGAACCGGCGGGCTGGATTTACTTGAATGACCAGGACAACGGCCTGACCATCCAGGGCCCGGGCGTGCTGGCGCTGCAGGACCTGTATTACATCTGCCGGTACCGCCCGTTGCGCACCAATGGCCCGGCCGGCACCGGGTGGAGCACCTGGGTTGCGCCGCAGTTGGTGGAAGGATGGATCAAGCGGGTCATGGCCGCGATCAATCCCTTTGACCAACGGATCAAGGATTACCAAAGCACCGCGGTCAATGCCTTGGTCACCATGATCGGCCAGGCCGGCCAACGCTACGAGGGCGACGTGCCCCTGAACGAGTCGGCCCTGAACGATTATGGCCTGATCTCCATTTATGAGACCGTGCTGCGCCGGTCCCAGAACATGAGCATTGACGGCCTGCCGCCCACCGACAGCGAGGGCGTCAACAACGCCCTCATGCTGGCGGCCGGCCGGATCAATGACCTCTATATGCTGCTCGGCAACGAGGCTTACGCCGATGCCCAGGACCCGACCATTGCTTTTGGAACTGAAGATGCGGTGTACGGTTCCCGCGCGCCATCCATCTTCTGCTTCATGAACCAAGTGCCGACCCTGCTGGACGAGGAACTGGCCCTGCTGCGCGGCCGCGGCGATGATCCCGCCGCCCAGCCGGCGCTCGCCAGCGCCCCGGTGTACAACCGGCTGGCCTGGAACTTCACCCGCGACATCACCGGCGGCGAGGTGGCCTATGCGCTCAACTACAACGTGCGCGACCCGGCCGGCAACGTGACCGGCACCGTCAGCCAGGCCAGCGCCGCGGCCATGTACCCGCAAGGCCATGGCGACGCCTGGGGCCATTACCTGTCCGCCATCTGGGGCTATTACCGCTTGTTGCGCCACCCCTATTTCACCTGGGTGCCGCGCAGCGAGTCGGTCAACACCGGCGACGGCTCCATGACCGTGGATATCTCCTACCTGCACGAGCGCCGATTTGCCCAGGCCGCCGCGGCCCGCGCCCGGGCCGGTGCGGAAATCCTCAACCTGACCTGGCGCCAGAATTACCTGGGCAAGCCGGACCGCCTGCCGGAATATTTCCGCGACACCAACACCAACCGCGCCTGGGGCGTGGGCGAGTGGGCGGTGCGCGCCGGCCAGGCCGCGTACTTCGACTGGGTCATGGCCAACGCCATCCTGCCCGCCCAGGACGCGGCCCACGCCGGCATCCGCCAGGTGGACCGGACCACGGTGCCCGAGTTGACCGAGATCGCCGCGCGCGCAGCCGAAATCCAGGAGCAGATGAACTCCGCCGACGCCGGCCTCAACCCCTTGGGCCTGGCCGACAGCGTTGTGCCGTTCGACATCAGTCCCGCCGAACTGGATTTGGGCACCACGCATTTCGAGCAGATTTACGCCCGCGCCGTCACGGCCCTGGACAATGCCGCCACGGCCTTCGATAATGCGGCTGACTGCACCCAGTGGCTCCGCCGGCAGAACGATTCGCTCGCGGACTTCCAGCAAAACGTGGCTGAAGAAGAGCAGAATTTCGAGAACCGCCTGTTGGAACTCTACGGTTATCCCTTTGCCGATGATATCGGCCCGGGCAAGACCTACCCGCAGGGATACCAGGGCCCGGACCTCTACCATTACCAGTACCTGGACCTGTACGACTTGATGGGCGACGCCGCAGTGGCGTCGGTAGTGACCGTGAAGTTGCCCTGCGTGACCGCGCTGATGACCAACAACGTGGTGTCCCTCACGACCAACGACATCGGGCCGGTGGAATTCCATTTCAGCGCCAGCGGGTTCATGGTCAAGCCCGCGGCCTGGTCGGGGTCGCGGCGGGCGTCCGGCGACCTGCAACTGGCGCTGCGCGGGGTGCTGGCCGCGTATGCCGAACTCCAGCGGGCGCTGGCCGACTATGCCGTGCTCGAAACGCAAATCGCCGAGTTGGACAGCCTGATTGCCCAATCCGCCGCCGCCGGCACCAAGGCCCTGGAGTTGATGCGGTACTATCGCAACCTGCAAATGACCGAGACGGCCGTGGCTACGACCCTGTCGTTCATTTCCGGGTTTGCTCACCAGACCATCAGCACCTGGCAATCCGCGATCGACGTGGGCACGCAAATGGTTCCTTTAAGCATCATGGACCCGTTTTCGGGGGCGCGGGCCGTGCTGACCACTTCGTCCCGGGTTCTGTTCCAGGTATTGCAGGGCATTGACTTGGTGGGCAGCGCGGGCGCGGCGTCGCTGCAGGCCATGAAAGAACTGGCGGGCTACAACCTGCAAATCGACCTGGCGGAACAGGCGGGCGCGCCCAGCACCCTGCCCATGGAAATATCCCTGGGCATGGGCCGGCAATCCGGCAAGCTGTACGAGATCCAGGCACTGCTGCAGAAGCTGGACGCGGCCCAGCAGAACTACCAGAAGCTGCTGGCGGAAGCCCAGCGGGTCTGGACCGAGCGCTCGCGGTTCCGCGCCTCGACCGCGACCGAACTGCAGCAGTACCGGTACAAGGACATGGCGTTCCGCATCTTCCGCAACGATGCCTTGCAGAAGTACCGCAGCGCGTATGACCTGGCCGCGCGCTATGTGTTCCTCGCCGCCAAGGCCTACGATTACGAGACCGGACTCCTGGCCAGCGACACCCAGTCCAGTCCGGGCGCCGAGTTCCTTGCCGGCGTGGTGCGCGCCCGCGCCTTGGGCAGCTTCATCGGGGGTACACCGGCGGCGGCCGGCGCCTGGGGCGACCCGGGGCTGGCGGATATCATGGCGCGCATGAAAGGCGACTGGGATGTGATCAAGGGCCGCCTGGGCTTCAACAACCCGGACAACGAGACCGGCCGGTTCTCCCTGCGCACCGAACTGTTCCGGATCGTGCCCGGGGCCGCCGGCGACGCCATTTGGCGCGCCACGCTGACCCAATATGCCGTGGATGACATCCTCAGCCTGCCGGTGTTTCGCCAGTATTGCCTGCCGTTTGATCCGCGCCAGGCCAAGGAGCCCGGTCTGATGATCCCGTTCTCGACCTCGATCTATTTCGGCGAGAACTTCTTTGGCCACAGCCTGGCCGCGGGCGACAACGCGTACGACTCGAGCCATTTTGCCACCAAGATCCGGTCCGTGGGCGTTTGGTTCCAGAACTACAACAATGCCTTCACCAACACCGGCGGCCTGGCCAACCAGCCGCGGGTCTACCTGGTGCCGGCCGGCTCCGACATCACCCGCGCACCGTCCGCCGGCGGCGGCGATCTGCGGGTGTGGAGCGTCGTAGACCAAGCCTTGCCGCTGCCGTACAACATCGGCCAGACCGATCTCAACAATCCCAACTGGGTGGCTACCTTCGATTCGCTCTCCGAGTCGCTGGCCCAGGTCCGCAAGTACTCATCACTGCGGGCGTACCACGACGCTGGTTTCAACACCAGCGAGATGAGCTATAACGCCCGCCTGGTTGGCCGCTCGGTCTGGAACACCCAGTGGTACCTGATCATCCCCGCCGGCACGCTCCTGAGCGATCGCGCCGAGGCCCTGGCCCGCTTCATCGACGGCGCGCTCCAGCCCGACCTGAGCCGCGACCATAACGGCGTAAAGGACATCAAGCTGTTCTTCCAGACGTATTCGTATTCGGGAAACTGAAGAGAACGAGGAACGAGGAATGATGAACGAGGAAGTGCGGAAGAATATATTGATATGCATTCTGCGAACGATGTGATGGAGTACGCTGAAATATATGTCTATCTGGAAGACGAAGGCACTGATGTGTGGCGCCCAGTTCAAGCAGTAGGGCAGGGCAATCTGAAATATCGGATCGTCTCCGTCAATGCCGATCCGGAGGGTGAGCATTGGCGATTCACGACCGGGGACGTCGTTCGGTGTGAATGGAAGAGGCTGTGCGACGGCATACGCCTGGTGGCTGTCGAGAAAGAAACAGACTGAGTCGCAGAACAATGCAGTGCAGATACCGTCTTAGAAAGGCCGCATCTGAGTACTGATGTTAAACGAGATGAACGCGGAAGTGCGGAACAAGCGACCGATGAACGACGAACGAACAAGTGAAGAGAAGCGGGAAACACCGAGTGCTGATCGCAACCGGAGGGATCTGAAAGAACGATTCCTGGATTATTCATTGCGCATTATTCGGTTGTACACCGCGCTGCCAAAGAATGAGGTTGCCAGGGTTCTGGGTAAACAGATGTTGCGGAGTGGCACGTCGGTCGGCGCACATCATCGCGAAGCCTTTCGCAGCCGATCACCAGCGGAATTTGTCAGTAAAATCGAAGGCGCCTTGCAGGAGTTGGACGAAACCGAATATTGGCTGCAGTTGCTTATCCGAAGCAAGACCATTGCTCCAGCGTCCCTGGTAGCGCTTTTAACGGAGACGTCTGAACTAATGGCAATATTGACGGCATCAGCCAAGACGGCCAAAAAAAGGATCCGCCCGTGAATACATCGCGACAATTAACTTCTCGTTTCACAGCTCTGATTCTGGTGTTCTTAACTTTCTCGTTCATCGTTCATCGTTCATCGTTTGCGTTACTTCCCGCCCCCCACTGCATCTTCTACGGCCAGGCGCGCGACCCTTTCGGCTGGCCCTACGTGGAGAACGCCCAGGTCATCCTGCGGTCCGGCGGCCGCGAAGTGACCCGCTGCACCGTGCGCGGGGCCTGGGCGCCGGGGGTCAACTTCGCGCTCTACGCGCCGATGGATGACGGCCGCGATGAACGCTACCGTGCCGGCGCCGTGCGCACCAACGAACCCGTCCAGGTCGTGGTCCTGGACAACGGGACGGAATACCCCATCCTGGAAACCAACGCCCTGTCAGTCGCCGGGCAACCGGGCGAGATCCTTTTCGTCAACGTCACCGCCGGCGAGGATGCCAATGGCAACGGCATTCCCGATTTTTGGGACCAGGTGCTGGTGGATTATTCCGGCGGCACGCTGACCAGCATCTGGCAGGTGGTGGGCAGCGCCGACTTTGACGGCGACGGCGTATCCAACGCGGACGAGTACCGCTCCGGCACGCTGGCCTTCCTGAACAGCGACTATTTTTTTGCCGAACAACTCGGGCGGATGTCCAACGGTTGCGTGCGCATCAGCGTGTTGACCGTGCCGGGCAAGGTGTACCGCGTCGAAGAAGCTGGCCCCGGCTGGGTGCAGGATGCCTGGACATGGGCGCCCCAGCCTTTTGCCACCACCCCCGCCGGTAGGCCTGACCAGACGGCGATCGTGGGCACAGGTCATTACCTTGATTTTTACGTGCCAGCCACCAACCGGCACAGTGTGCTTCGTTTGAATGTGGAGTAACCATGGGATCCTTACAACAGGGCAGGCGGAGCGGTTGCGCCGAAGCGCACCCATATATGATACCATTTTCGCATGAGAACAAGCATACAAGCTCCCCTCCTTTGCAAGGAGGGGTGGCCGCAGGCCGGGGTGGTTGTGGATGGTTCGCGCCCCGATATCGCGGTGGGTGGACCCCGGAACAACCGCCCCACCCTTCGGGTCCCCCCCGCCTTAAAAAGGCGGGGAGCCCAGATAAGTACCGATCCTCATGCGGAAATGGTATGATTGGTCGTAAAGTTGGAGGGTGCCGTTCCGTCGGCGTCGCAGTTGGCCGGGCCGCGCTGCTGGTCATGCTGCTGTGGCCCCTAGCGGCGGCCCGGGCGGCGACGCTGCACGTCTGGCAAGCGAGCCCGGCGCCGGGCGCGCCGTTCAATGCCTGGTCCAACGCCGCGCATGACATCCAGTCCGCAGTGGACGCGGCCCAGGCCGGCGACGTGGTGCTGGTCACCAACGGCATGTACGCGGGCGGCGGCCGGGCCGTCCACGGGACCATGACCAATCGCGTGGTGGTCGAGCAGGCCATCGTGCTCTGCAGCGTCAACGGCCCGGATCGGACCTTTATCGTGGGCCAGGCGGCCGATGGGGGGGGGTGCGGCACGGGCGCGGTGCGTTGCCTGTACCTGACCAACGGCGCGGTCGTGGCCGGTTTCACGTTCACCAACGGGCACACCACCACCGGCGGCGACTGGTACAACGAGCAGAGCGGCGGCGGCGTATACTGCGCCGACGACGATGGTACGATGTCCAACTGCCTATTCACGGCCAATGCGGCGGCCACGTACGGCGGCGGCGTGTTCGGGGGATCGCTGACGGGCTGCCGCTTCACCGGCAACCGGGCTGCCTTGTATGGTGGTGGCACCTGCAATACGTTGCTCAACAATTGCCAACTGGACGGCAACCGCGCCCAAAACGGGGGCGGCAGCGCGTACGGCATCCTGCACAACTGCCTGTTTGACGGGAACGAGGCCGACCTTTTCGGTGGTGGCGTGTACCAGGGCCTGCTCGTCAATTGCACGCTGGTAAACAACCGCGCGTTTGATTCCGGCGGCGGGCTCTATTACACCGAGGGCGAAAACTGCGTGGTCGCTTCCAACACGGCCCCCAATGGGCCGGATTGCTGGGAAACCACGATCCTGCTGTTTTCCTGCTCGCCCACCTTTGCGCCCGCCCTGGCCGCGCAACCCGGCAATATCACCGCCGATCCCGGGTTTGCCGATTACGCCACCAGCGATTACCGGTTGTCCTTTAATTCACCCTGCGTCAACCGCGGCACGAACGAAGCCTGGATGGTTGACGACGTGGACCTGGATGGCCTGCCGCGCATTCGCCACGGCCGAGTCGACATGGGGGCCTACGAATCGGACTATCCAGGGCGCGCCGGCCTGCCATGGTTGTTCCTGTTGCTGGAACCATAGCTTCGCGCCAAGCCCGCAACCGTGGCGCCACCGCGGCCCCTGGTCCAAACTCAATAAAGCTTTTCTCGCCCTGCCGCGGGGTATACCATGGACACGATGCGATGGCAGCGAACCCAGACATTCAATAAAGGAGGGCGGCGAATGCGGATCGTGGCGAGGGTGACGGCGAGGACAAGGACATTGAGCATGGGGCGCGCGCCGCGTGGTTTGAGGCCCTATAAACCGGAGTAATCATCATGTGCAAAAAAATTACCGCGATCGTGATGTTGGGCAGCTGGAGCCTGCTGCTGGCAGCCGCCGGGGCCATTGAAGATATACCGGAGGATCTGCCTGCGGCCAGTCGGGTGCCCGAAGACCCATTCAACTGGGTGGACTATACCTACGAGGGCGACGCCCGGTTCAAGACCGAGCCCGTGGCAGGCCAGGACGGCCGGGTCTCCCTGCATGAAACCCGCCTGAGCCTGGCGCCGTTTGCGCTGCCCTTGAGCGAGTCGCTCACCTTCGCCCCGGGCGTGGGCTTGCGCTGGATCCGGTTTGACTTCAAGGATGTCCCGTGGGAACCGAAGCAGGAAGACGTCTACGATGTCACGCTGCCGTTGCTGCTGGCCTACGATCGCCGGCCGTGGCTGGTGCTGGCGGATGTCACCCCCGGCTTGTTTACGGATATGGATCACGTCACCAGCGAAGACTATCGCACGCACGGCTATGCCATGGGCATGTACGAGATGTGGCCGGCCGTCCACCTGGCGCTGGGCGCAGCGTATGACCGCGAGTTCGGCGAGGACAAGCTCTACCCGCTGGCCGGGGTGGACTGGTTTGTCGGGCCGGCCTGGGAACTGCGGATCCTGTTCCCCGAACCCGCGGTGCGTTACGCGCCCACCGACCGGTGGCTGCTGTTCAGCGAGCTGCGGCCGGCCGGCGGGCTGTGGAACATCAAGGGCAACGAGTCCGACTCGGACTTCAAGCTCGAGGGCTACCGCCTGGGGCTGGGAGCGGAGTACAATGTCTACAAGGCGCTCTGGGTGCGGGCTGCGGGCGGATTGGCTTTTGGCCGCAAATACGAGATCCGCGAACTGGGCCAGACCCTGTTGGATTCCGAGGCCGACGACACCTACTATCTGCAAGCCGCCCTTCAAGTGCGGCTCTAACCATCCAAGGAGATGTCACCATGAATCCGAAACTTGACCTGTTCTTCGCGCGGCGCAGCGTTCGTAAATACCGCAAGGAGCCCATCCCCGAAGAGACGATCAAAGACCTGCTCGAAGCCGCCATGGCCGCGCCGTCCGCCATGGCCAAGGATCCATGGCACTTCATCGTGGTCCGGGACCAGGCCGGCCGCGAGAAGGTTGCCGAAGGCCTGCCCTACGGCAAGATGCTCAAGGAGGCCGGCGCGGCCATCGTGGTGTGCGGCGACCTGGACAAGGCCCACGACCGCCAGATGTCGTACCTGATGCAGGATTGCTGCGCCGCGGTAGAGAACCTCCTGCTGGCCGCCACCGCCCTGGGCCTGGGCACGGTCTGGCTCGGTGTGCAGCCGCGTGAAGACCGCGTCAACCACCTGCGCGGCCTGTTCAACCTGCCGGCCAACATCGTCCCGGTGTGCGTAATTTCCGTGGGGTGGCCGGCCGAGTCGCCCAAGGCGCGCACACGGTTCAAGAAGAGCCTGGTGCACCGGGAAACGTGGTAGCCGCCGCCATGGGCGCCCACATGACCAGCCCCCTGTTCCAGCCATGCGCGCTGGGACATCTCCAGCTCAAGAATCGAATCTGGATGTCCGCCGCCGCAACCTGGCCAACCACGGCGGCCGGGGACATCATCGCGGACCAGCCCCTGCTGCACTATGACGTGGCCCGCGGCGGCACGGCCCTGGTGATCACCGGCGGGGTGACCGTGCACGCCTCCTCGCGCCACGCCCCCACGGCCGCGGTGCTCGACGATGACCGGCGCATCCCCTCGTTCCGGGTCTTTGCCGACCGCGTACACGCCGGCGGCGCAGCCGTGGCGCTGCAGGTGACCCATGCCGGGCTGTGGGCCGCCGAGTACCAGCTCGAGCGGGGCGGCCGACCGCTCATGCCCTCGTTTTATGTCGAGGCCCCGCTGTTTGATTATCCGGCACCCCGGCGGCACGAGCTGCCCGCCAGCGGGGACCAGGTGCGCGAAGTCGTCGCGGCCTACGCGGACGCCGCACGGCGCGCGCAGCAGGCCGGCTACGACGCGGTCGAGGTGCATGGCGCGCACGACTCGCTCCTGGCGCAGTTCCTCTCGCCTTACACCAACCTGCGGACCGACGAGTGGGGCGGAACGGTAGCCAACCGATGCCGGATCCACCGCGATATCCTGACCGCCATCCGGGCGCAGGTCGGCCCGGACTTTCCCGTGGTATTGAAGCTGGGCGTGGCCGACTGCCTGCCCGGCGGCCTGGCGCTGGCGGAAGGCCTGGCCGCCGCTGACCTCATCGCCCGGGCCGGCGCCGTCACGGCCATCGAAGTCAGCCAGGGACTCACCGATATTTCCGAAAAGTTCCAGGGCATGTCGCTCAAGCCCGGAATCACCAGCCGGGACAAGGAGGCCTACTTCCGTCCATGGACCCAACGGGTCACGGCGGCCTTGCAGGGCACCGGCGTCCAAGTGGTCATGCAAGGCGGGCTGCGGTCGCCCAACCTGATGGAGGACGTGCTGCTGAAAAACGAGGCCGACTTTGTGTCGATGTGCCGGCCTTACATCTGCGAGCCGGGGCTGGTCAACCGATGGCAAGCCGGCGACCTGGCCAGGGCCCGGTGCGTATCCTGCAACCAGTGCCTGCTCAGGGCCCAATCCGCAGGCAACGCGCTGCGCTGTGTGCTGCCACCCGCATAACGCCGCCGTTAACCTTCGACGGTCACCGGGGTATGATGATGTGGATTGAACGGCCGCTGCTCTTGCAACGACCATAGTTCGATTAGGTTTAGGAGCATCTTGATAATGAAACTGCTGAGGGGGCTGGCGGGGATTGTGCTGATCATCTGCACCGGCTACACCGGCTGGGCCATGCAGCCGCCGGATCCGGCCGAAATCGAGCAACTACGCAAGGATGGCCGGCTCAAGGAGGCCCTGGCTCGCGTGGAGGAGATTGGCGACCACGAAGTGGCGCCGGCCTTGGTTGAACGCGCCCAAGCCAAGCTGAAAACTGGCTTGGGCAAGCTGGCGCCCAGCGTGTTTCCGGGCGGACAAACCGTTAACCTGCCCTCCACCGGCAACAACAAGATCCTGGTGTTCCTGATGGATTTCCCGGATTTCCAGGCCAGCACCGCCAGCACCCTGGTCACGTTCAGCAACGTGTTCAACGGCAGCGGTAATGCTTGGAATCCGCATCCCTATGAAAGCCTGCGCAATTATTACCGGCGGTCTTCGTACAACACGCTGGATTTGACGGCCGATATTTACGGCTGGCATCGCATGGGCCACAACCGGTCCTGGTACGGCAACGACGAAAAGAAAACCCCGTACCTGATGAGCGAAGAGGTGATCTCCGCCTATGACAGCACCATTGATTACTCCCAGTACGACAACAACGGCGACGGCCGGGTGGACAACTACGTGCTGGTTTGGGCCGGCCAGAATGTCGCATGGACCTCGGTTTGGTGGGCGTTTAATTATCGCGTCGGCGCGTATGAAAACAAGACGATCAAGCGCGACAATGTGGAGTTTTCCAATTACACATGGATGCCGGAGTTTTGGCGCAGCGCCGGCCGCTTTTCCGCCCAGGTACTGATGCACGAAACCGGCCATGCCCTCGGGTTGCCGGATTATTACGATTACGATGACAGCAAGGGCCCGCGCGGCGGCGTGGGCGGGCAGGAAATGATGCAGGATAATGAGGGGGATCATAACGCCTTCAGCAAATGGCTGCTGGACTGGCTGGTCTTGACGCCTGTCCGGGCTGATTACAAGCAGATTGCGTTAATGAGCGTTTCGGAAAACAACGAAGCGTTTGCCATCAATGTCAGGAACAACCGGGATGGATACCAAGGGGTCGGGTGGAACGAGTTTTACATTGTCGAGTACCGGCGCAAGGTCAACAACGACAAAAACATCACGGAGGCCGGCGTGGGCATCTGGCACGTGGATGCGCAGTGCACGGGCGACCGCCAGTTCAAGTACAACAACTCCTACACGGATCACAAGCTGCTTCGCCGCATGGAAGCGGACGGCGCGGAGGACATCGAGAACGGCCGGGGATTCGGCCGGGGCGACATGTACCGCCCCGGTGTCAGAGGCGCTGGAATTAGCGCCTTTTCTACGCCTTCCAGCGCGGATTACGGCGGCCAGCGCACGGGTATTTACATGAGCCAGTTGGACTACTATTCATATAACACCAACCTGGTCGTGATGGACATCGGCTGGGGCAACAAGATGGATCTGGTGTGGCCGGGCAACAATGCGTGCTTTTACGTGGGCCGCACCAACATGATCTGGGTGACTTATCCGGGCGGCACAACCCAGCTGCATTTCTACTATTCCACCAACAATGGGTCCGCCTATTCCTCCGCGAATTTCCCGAATCCCATCCCGGTCGCGGTGTTTCCCCGGGCCCTCTTGTACAAATGGTACATACCGAACTACACGTATGCGTCACAACAGGCCCGCCTCATGGTGGCGGATGCCAACGACACGTATGCGTACGCCGAAAGCACGCCGTTCAAGGTGCTGCTGACTGGCGCCAGCCAGTTCAGCTGTATTGCGCCCTCGGCCAGCAACCGCTGGCTGCTGGGCACCACCAACACCATCCGCTGGACCGTGCCGGAAGACGCTCCGGCCAACGTCAGGATCCAGTATTCCGCCGACAACGGCTCCACTTGGAGCGACTGGAATTTACCTGCTTCGGTGAACACGCGCGACGGATCCTACACTTGGATCATACCGGATGACCCCGAACGGGAGGCCCTCCGCGCCCGCCTGCGCCTGGTGGGCGTGGAAAACAACTTTTGCGCCACCAGCGCCGCCTTCCGCATGATCAATCCAAGCCCCGTGCGATGGGACTTGGTCAGCCTTCCGGGGCATTTGACCCTGGGCCAAGCCACGTTACTGCGCTGGACCAACATGCTCGCCAGCGCCATGTTCCAAATCCAGTTTTCCTTCAACGGCGGCCGGGATTTCGTGGTCCTGACCAACGTGGACAGCCTCGCCAGCCAGTGCCAGGTCAGCCTGCCCATGCTGCACCTGCTGGCCTCGACCAACGCCCGGCTGCGGATCGTGGACTTGAGCGACGACACGGAAAACAGCGCGGACAACAGCTCCGCGTTCCAGGTGATCGATCCCATTCCGCGCCTGGAAATGGTCGCGCCCACGGAAAACGATGCCTGGCAACTGGGGCAGACCTATGACATCCAGTGGACCGCGCCCACGACCATGGTGGCCGTGGGCATGTACCTGTCGTGGGACGACGGGTACACCTGGTCCATCCTGAATTTCCCGTCAACGCTGCCGGCGTCCAACGGCCTTTACTCCTGGACCCTGCCCAAGAACCCGATCTATGCCTCGACCGCGGCCCGCATCAGGGTCTTTGACAAGGATCACCCGCTGGACAACTACATCACCAGCGAGAAGTTCACCATCCAGGCGCCCGTGGGCCAGCGCATCCAGATCCTGGCGCCGCGCTACACGGATCACTGGGGCCTGGGCCAGTCCCGCACCATCTCATGGGTCGCGCCGCCGCTGTGCGAACGCCTTCAACTGCAGTACTCGTGGGACGGCGGCGCCAGCTACTCGACCATGAATTTCCCCGATTATGTGCCGGCTACCAACGGGTATTACAACTGGACCATCCCCAGCAACTCGGTCTATACCAGCACCACCGCCCGCATCCGGATCGACGACTACGATTATCCCGGCCTGTACCGCCAGGAGAGCGAAAACTTCCGCGTCAGCGAGGGCGGCCCGGTCAACATCGAGGTCTCCGAACCGTCCGCGGGTGACGCTTGGATCGTAGGGTTCACCTACCCCATCCAGTGGAACGCGCCGGCCGGCACCACGAACGTGCAGATCCAGTATTCCTGGGACGACGGCACCAACTACACCACCTTCGGGTTCCCCGACGTGCTGCCGGCCTCGCCGGGATGGTATGACTGGACCATCCCGGTCGATGTCGCGACCAGCGGATTGGCGCGGATCCAGATCGTGGACTACGACCGCGCCTTGGACGTGTTCGGCGTCAGTGCCCGGTTCAGCGTGGGCATGGACGGCTGGACCAACATCTACATCTCGTCGCCGTTCGTGGGGTCCCCATGGGCCATTGGCCAGCGCCAGGTCATCCGCTGGACCGCGCCGGACATGTCGCGCCGCGTGCAACTGCAGTATTCATGGGATGACGGCGCCACCTGGACGATCGCCAACCTGCCGGATTACGTCATGTCCTCGGTGGGCGAATACGAGTGGAACATCCCGCGGGATGAAACGTACATCAGCCAGACCGCGCGCGTCCGGGTCATTGATTACGACCTGGGCGCCAGGGTCATGGGCGACAGCGACCGCTTCGTGATGAACCCCAGCTTCAACCTGAACATCACCAGCCGGTATGGCTACGTATACATCGCGCCCGACGAGGGCTGCTACCCGCCCAACACGTTGGTATACCTGCAGGCACAGCCCAAGCCGGCCTACACCTTCAGCCATTGGGCCGGCGACGCGGGCGGGGGGATGCCGGAAACCACCGTGATGGTGGATACGGACAAGTTTGTCAGCGCCGAGTTCATCGTGGCCGATTTCGAGTTGGACCGCGACCACGACCGCGTCCCCGACTGGCAGGAGGACATTGCCGGCACCGACCCTGAAAACTCCAACGACTTTTTCCACATCACCAATGTCGTGGCGGGCGTCGCCAGCGGGCAGCAGGTCCTGTTCTGGCACTGCGTGGCCGGCCGGCGCTACGCCGTTTACGTGGCCACGAATCTTCTGGATGCCGAAGCCTTCCAACTGCTGACCAACAATCTCTCCTGCCCGGAAAGCGGCGACCTTTCGTTCACCGACACGGTTGAATCGGCTTTCTGGCGGGCCTATTCGATCAAGGTGGAGGACGCGCCCTGATGCATTGCAAACCAACTCGCACGATGATGCTGCAGGTCCTGTTGGCCTGTAGCTTGGCTGGCAGGGCGACGGCGGCCAGCCCTTATCGAGAAACCGTGGGCCTGGCGGTCACATGGGACGTGGGGTATGGATCCAATGTCTGCGTGCTGGGCAACCATCCCGACGTGGGCGCCTGGAGCGTCACGAACAACGCCGTGAAACTGCGCTGGACCGCCGGCAACGTGTGGACCGGGCAGGTGGCGGTACAGGCCGGAACGGTCTTGGAATTCAAGTTTGTCGCGCGCGATGCGGCCGCGGCGCGCTACTGCGATCCCGCCAACGTGTACTGGGAGTCCGGCGGCAACCGCACCGCGACGGTGCCGGCGCAACCCGCGGCCCCCTACCCCGGCAAAACCGTGTTCTATTACTCGACCTGGACCAATATTTCGATCGTGTTCCGCGGCACCAACGGGTTCGAGGGCCGAACCATGACGCGCGCCGGGCCCGGCCGCACCACCGGCGAATCCCTCTACCGGGTGGACGACGCGGGCATGCCTGGCGAGGCCATGGAGTTTGTTTTCAACGGCTACGATAGCGGCGGCACGCAACGGTGGGACAACTCGCCCTATGCCGATTTCAACAACAACTACTACACCGACCTGGACTTCCTGATCCTGCAGGATAAGAGCATCTACAACTACTGGCCGGCGGCGACGGTTTCCGCCCCGGTGCTGCGCACCAACTGGGTGAACTCGACCGTGCCCGGCATTCCCGGTCGCCCCATCCGGATTTACCTGCCGCGTGGCTACACGGAAAACACGAACCGCCAGTACCCGGTCCTCTATCTGCAAGACGGCCAGAACGTGTTCACCCACTCCGTGGTGCCGGGCGAATCCCCGGCCGAGGCCTGGGACGCCGACGGGGTCGCCACCCGCGAAATCAGCCAGGGACGCATGCGCGAATGCATCATCGTGGGCGTGGACAAATCCATCACCAACCGCGGCCCGGAGTACACGCCCCCCACGGACGAGGTCGTGGGCGAAGGCATGGGGATCGCCAACCAGTTCGTGCAGTTCGTTGCGGACAACGTGCGGCCCACGCTGGATTACAACTACCGCACGCGCAACGACCCGGACAACACGCTGGTCGGCGGGTCCTCGCGCGGCGGCCTGTTCAGCCTTTACGCGACGTATGCCACCAACCTCTTTGGCGGCACGCTGGCCATGTCGCCATCCCTGACCCGCGCGCCCAACTACACGACAGCGTTGTCCGCCATGACCCGGCGCGCGGCGCGGATCTATATGGACACGGGCACGAGCGAAGAGGTGGCCGGCGGCGACTACTGGGCCAAGCCCTGGGAAGGCTACGACATTTTTCTGGGCCAGGGCTACGTGGTGAACCAGAACCTGCTGATGCGCATTGGGTGCGGGGCCGGGCATAATGAGAGCGCGTGGCGCGCGCGGCTGCCCGCGGCGTTCCGGTTCCTGCTGCCGGCGCGCGGCGAGCCCAACCTGGTCGCGCTGGGCGAATTCAAGACCACGCTAACGGACTGCGCCGCTGACGGGCACGGGGATTTGAGCGCCCAGTTCACGGCGTTGGAACATACCGATTACACGACCCAGTCGGCCACCACGCTGATGCCCGCCGCATGGATTGACCTTGGGAGCACGCAGCGGGTGGCCACCCCCTGGGCGCCTTTGGAAACCGTTGTTACCAATGCCGCGGCCCAGGCGCTGTATCTGCGCGTCAGGGCCCGGCCCGGCTATGAACCCCTGGGGGTCTCCCCATGAAACGCGCCTGGGTCGGTGTGGTTTCCGTGGTCCTGCTGGCCGTGGCCGCGATCGCGGGCGGGGAGCCCGCCGGCCCCATTATCGCGCGGGTTTATTATCCCAATCCAACCGCACTCAACCAATGGGCGGCCCGCCTGGACATCTTCAGTGTGCGGGCGCGGGCAGGTTATTTTGAGGGGTTGCTCCTGCCAGACCAGTTGACAGACCTGGCGCTGGCCGGGTTTGTTTGGGAAGTTGACGCGGCGCGCACCGCCCGGCTCAATCAGCCCCTGCGGATGACCGCCGGGCAACGGACCGGCATCCCTTCGTTTCCCTGTTACCGCACCGTGGAGGAAACCTATGCCGCCATGCAACAACTGGCCGCGGCACACACCAACCTTGCCACTTGGACGTCCATGGGGAACAGTTGGGCGCGCATTAAATACGGCGCCGGATCCGGCTACCCGCTGTATGCCCTCGTGCTCAGCCACAAAGCCAGCACCGCACCCAAGGCCCGCTTTTTCCTGATTGCGGCCATCCACGCGCGCGAGCTGGCCACCGCGGAACTGGCCGCGCGTTATGCCGAACTGCTCGCGGCGGGCTATGGCGTTGACCCGGACATCACCTGGCTGCTGGATTACAACGAGATCCATATCGTGTTCCAGTCCAATCCCGATGGCCGCAAGATCGCCGAGCAGGGCTATTACCAGCGCAAAAACATCGACTCCGACAGCGGCAGCTATTGCGCCAACCCGCCCACCATGTTCGAGCAGATGGGCGTGGACCTGAACCGCAACGCCGGATTCAAGTGGTCCGTCGTCGGATCGTCCGCCGATCCATGTGATCCCACGTTCCGCGGCGGGTCCGCAGCTTCCGAGCCCGAGGAGCAGGCTTTGGAGGCGTATATGCGCGCCCTGTTCCCGGATCAGCGCGGCCCCGGCGACAGCGACCCGGCGCCCGCCGGCACCACGGGGTTGTTCATCACCCTCCACAGTTATGGCGGCATGGTGCTGTTCCCCTGGGGTTGGACCACCACCCCGGCGCCCAACAGCACCGCCCTGCAAACCCTGGGCCGCAAGTTCGGGTTCCACAACCGCTACGAAGTGGCAGCCAGCGGCGCCGGCCTGTACCTGGCCAGCGGCGGCACGGACGACTGGGCTTACGGTGCGCTCGGCATCGCGGCCTACACCTTTGAGGTCGGCAATGACTTTTTTGAGGGTTGCGCCACGTTCGCCAGCCAGGTGCTGACCAACAACCTCAACGCGCTGCTGTACGCCGCCAAGGCGGCCCGGCGGCCGTACCAGACACCGGGCGGCCCGGACACCTTGTCCGTCACCGCCAGCGCATCCAGCGTGGCCCAGGGCCAGTACGCCACGCTTTGCGCCCGGGCCAATGACACCCGCTACTACAGCAATGGCCACGGTGAAGAACTCGTGCACAACATTGCTGCGGCCCGCTACTCGGTGGATGCCCCGTCATGGGTGGCCGGCACCGCAACCCTGGCCATGGCTCCCGTGGACGGGGCTTGGGATGCACCCGTGGAAGACGTGACCGCAACGATCGACACGGGCGCCCTGGCCAAGGGGCGCCACACCCTCTACGTGGAAAGTTGTGACAGCTCCGGCACCTGGGGTCCGCCCTCGGCCATTTTCCTCGACGCCAGCGAAACCGACGACTTCTGGATCCTGATGATGCCGGCGCTGCGCAGGCCGCCGCACTGAGCTATACGGTTGGGCCTGTTCTTTCCATGCCGTGCGCTCGATTCCGTACTTGTTTCGTTTGCCTGATCTTTCGACGAGTCTGAGTCCGCATTTTACCATGACTCTTTCTGATGCAGCATTTGCGGCTGCACAGGATGCGGTGAGTCGATCAAGTCCGACATTGTTGAATGCGTATTCCATCAACAGCCGCATAGCTTCTGTTGCGTATCCCAGTTTCCAGAATCTCCGTCGAATGAACCAACCGCAATCTCCCGTCAAAGGCGCGTTGATCGTGAAGCCCACATCACCGACCATCTCGGGCGTATCATCGTGAACAACAGCGAAGAAGTACCGCACGCGAGGATTTGCTGTCTGTTGAGCAATGGCATCCAACAATCCTTCGTGACTTTGTTCTCTATTCCGAGGTAGCCAGGCAACATGACGAGCAACTTCAAGATCAGCCTGCCACTCGGCGTATGCATCAAGATCCTGAAGCACGTGTTCTCTGATGTGGATTCTGCTCATCGTTCATCGGCCCACACTATGATTATCCGGAAAGACCGGACGGCTCACGGATACCGTTCGCCCCACCTGGCCGAGATCTCCCGGTAGGGCGAGGTGTCTCACCGAGCCGCTGAAGGGGTCCAGCCAGCTATGCTTCCGGACCCTTGTTTTGCAAATCAGTATAACCACGCTATTTTTTGCCAGGCTTGCGGGGTTGGTCAGGCTTCCGGGGTTGGTCAGGCTTCCGGGGTTGCTCGGGCTGTACGGGCGCGCGACTGACGTTGGAGGCCCCCTGCTCCAGGATCTCCTGCAACTCCAACAAACCGCGGACCGTGGTCGCCGGCGCGGTAACCAGCAGGGTTTTCCTGTTGGGCGATATCGAAATCCTCGTGGCGGACGTCATGCAGTTCGCGAGGCTGGCCCCCATATCATCCACGGCCACGTTGCGCAACCGCATGGCGAAGGTGACCAACTGGTAGCCGGCCGGCAAATCCCGCGCCTCCTTGACGATGGGCACGGGGAATGGCAACTGGGCACCACCGGCTACCGCCACCATGGTCCGCGCGTCCTTGGCGACAAGGAATATGTTGTTCAGGGCCAGGGACAACTCGATGAGTTCAATCGCTTCCGCCTTGGGCAGCGCCGGAGATTTCATGCTGATCGCTGCCTTGATGCCAGGCGCGGCAATCACGATTTTGTCCGCCGCAGCGGTGTAGGATGCCAGGACCTGGTCCAGCGGGGCGTCCGCAAAATTCAAGGCCATGCGCTCTTCCTCGGCGAAGCCACCCGACACCCCGGCCAACCAGGCCAGCACGAGGATACCCACTGTCTTGCTCGTCATGTTCTTCTCCTTTTTAATTACCGGCCATCGGCGCAACGTCGGTAGGACGCCGCATCAAGGCCAGGTAAATGCCAAACGCGATCACAAAACCGATGAACCAGGCATAGCTATAGAGATTGTGCGCCATGGCCCAAAATCCCGGGTGACCGGAGACCACCTTGATCTCCACAAGGAAACCCGGCAGGTTCACCAGCACGGCCAACACCAGGGCGAGGAGCGCCGCGGGATTGAAACCACGGCGGTACTCATAGTCAGGCGTCTGGCCGTACAGCGCGGCCAAGTCCATGCGGGTCCGCCGCAGGACATAATAGTCTGCAATCAGAATGCCGGCCACCGGGCCCAGCAGGGCTGAGTAGCCGACCAACCAGGTGAAGATGTAGCCGCCAGGGGTGGCGAGCAGTTTCCATGGCATGATCGCCACGCCAACCAGGCACGTGATCACGCCCCCCGTGCGGTACGAAATCCGGCGCGGCCACAGGTTGGCGATGCTGTTGGCGGGCGCCACCACGTTGGCGGCCAGGTTGGTCGTCAGGGTCGCGACCCACAGCGCCACCATGGAACACACCACCACCACGGGATGCTTGAACTCCGCCAGCAACTTCACCGGATCCCAGATTTCCTTGCCGAAAATCACCACCGTGGCCGAGGTCACGGCCACCCCGATGAACGAGTAGAACGGCATCGTGGTGTTCAGGCCCAAGGCCTGGCCGAGCACCTGATCCTTTTGGCTCTTCGCGTAGCGGGTGAAATCCGGGATGTTGAGCGACAGCGTGGCCCAATATCCCACCATGGCGGTCAAGGCCGGGAAAAACAGCGCGAAAAACTCGCCGGCGCTCGCGAACTTGTCCGGCTGGCCCAGCATGGGGCCCAACCCGCGGGCGCGGTACACCGCCCAGCCGAGCAGCGCCAAGCCGATGATGAGCAGGAACGGCGCCGAGATTTTTTCCAGCCAGCGGATGCAATCGATCCCCGCCACTACAATGACCAGGTTGATGAGCCAGAAGATCAGGAATCCCAGCCAGGCCCCCAAGGGGTGCGCCCCCAGGACACCCAAATCCAGCAGGGGCAGGTCACGCCAGCCAGCAAACACGGCCGACAGGATCTGGTGGGTGGCCGCGCCACCGATCCAAGTTTGGATTCCAAACCATCCGCAGCCAACAATGGCCCGCAACATGCCGGGAATATGGGTGCCCTGCAACCCGAACGAGGCCCGCGCGAAAACCGGGAACGGAATGCCGTACTTGGTGCCGGCATGCGCGTTGAGCACCATCGGGATGAGCACGATCAGGTTGCCGAGAAAGATGGTGATGATCGCCTGCCACCAGTTCATGCCGCTGGCGATCAGCCCGCTGGCCAGCATGTAAGTGGGAATGCATACGGCCATCCCCACCCACAGCGCGGCAATGTCCCATAGGTTCCATTTTCGCTGGGCCAGCGTGACCGGCGCCAGGTCGGGGCTGACGAACGGGCCGGTCAGGTCACCGACCCACTCGTGGATACCGTTGACTTCTCGTTCCACGGATGATTCCTTCTACCCCACCCTATACCAACGGCGATCCAAAAGCAACCCACCCTCCGGGGCTCGGGATCGATGCGGCGCCCATGGACACCTGCGCCCAGCGCAGGGATCGGGAACTAGAAATTAAACGTCAGCTTGGCAATGAACATGGACCAGTACCGGGCATTGATGTAGTTCCCCTCGCTGTCCATGTTGTCATCCGCGAACATGACGGCGCCACCGTCCAGCGCATGGCCTTCCAGCTTGAACGTCCAGTATTCCCAGAAGTCGAAGCGCGTGGTCAATGCAGCGTCCTTGAGCCAGGCATTGTATTCCGGTTGGCCCATGATCGCCACGCCCTCTCCGTTCTTGTCTTTCTCGTTCGGGTAATACACCGAGTAGGAAAGGCCGACTTGGAACCAATCGGTGAAACGGTAGGTGCCCATGCCATAGTAGCCTTGGATGGTGGGATCGTTTTCCAGCAGCGTTCCGAGCGAGTCATTGTTGATTTTATAATCCAGCGGCGCCCACATGTATTCTGCCGACAACACCAGGTCCTGCCACGTATACTCGGCGGAGAGGACGTTGCCTTGCACGGTACCTTCGTAATCCGCCTGGGCGCCGGGTCCCATGGGCCACAGCGGGTTGTTCAGGGTTTCCGCCTTGGCAATGAGATTGAACACCGCGCGGCTGTATCCCAGGCGGAACCCATCCAGCGGCGTGTTCCACATCACGCGGCCGAGGTAGGCCCAATCGTTTTGCATGTCGTAGGTATCCACGGAGAAAACGCTGTTGATGTAGCGCGCCAACCCGCCGTGCTCATCAAAGTCCAACGTGCCGCCCTGGACCTCGTAGTTCACGCTCCCCGCCAGGGACAGCGGCACATAGCCGTACAAGCCGGCCCCGTAATTCATGGAGGCGAAGGCATCCCGCCAGCTTTCATTGTACACGCTCTGCGGCAGGAAAACCCCGGTGCGCAGCATGTCCAGGTCCCGGCTCTCGTTGTACAGACCGTACGGCATCTTGATCCGGCCGGCGCGCACTCCCAGCCAATCCTGCCAGCGGTAATCCACCACCGCCCAATCCAAGGTCGGCTTGTACTTGCCCATGGTTCCCAGGTCGCGACCGTACAACTGGGCGCCGATGCGCAGCTGATCAACGATATCCACGCCGGCGTTCAGGCCATACTCGGTGAAGTCGAACGTGCCTTCCGACGTGTTGGCCATGAAGTTATTGTTGTCGCTCTTCATATACCCCTGGGAAGCAAACCCATGAATATCAATGGCCCGGGTTTCCGTGATTTTCAGCTCCAACCCGGTCGTTCCGGTCGCCAGCAGACCCCACGCCACCGCCAGCGCCGCTCCAATCCGATAATGAATGTATTTGGCCATGGCTATTTCGCAATCTCAATGATTTTAACGCTGGCTTCTGATGGCCGCGCCGAAAGATACCCAATGGCGCCCTCCGTGGAAGCGACGTACTTCAAGAGTTCGTCTTCACTGGCGAAAGACTGGGGCAACTTGCCTTTGCCGGTGAACATGATGTTCTTCCAGTACGTCAGGAACTGGCTCGGTGTTTTACCCACATTGTCCCGCAGGAACTCCTGGTGGGCATCGCCGTCCTTGAGCGTGACCAGCACGATCTTGCTTTCGTTGCTCCAGCGCGTGCGGTCGCCCAGGAAAATGGCCCGTACAGCATCCGGGGTCAACGCCTGGTCCGGCGTCTGCGCGTTAGCAATGATGATGATATCCGCAGCCCCGGCCTGCGGCACGGCGCCTGCGGCCAGGATCCCCACGCCCACGGTCACTGCGAGGGCGCAGACTCGCCACAGGCCCCTGCCCTGCCTCCGGGTCAGCGGTTCCCGAACTACACCAGCCATTTGATCAGGTTTCATACGTTTGAGTGTGCTAATACCGCTACAAAGCATGGAGCGTCAACATCAGCAATTAAGAAAGCCTGATTTGTCGCGTTAATCGGGCCGACCACGGCCCGCT
>CAZAYP010000005.1:0-123246 GCA_964489425.1 uncultured Verrucomicrobiota bacterium
GCCGGCGGCCACGGCGGCGGCGCCGCGCTAGGCGCCGGGCCCGGCCGCAACCTCCGGCGACGCGGCCCGGCGGTAGATCAACAGCCGCGTGCGGCCGTAGGCCTTGTCTTTGAGCTGGTCCCAGCCGGCCCTGGCGGCCACCAGCTCGTCCACGCCCAGCTCAAACACCAGCATCCCGTCCGCAGCCAGCCAGCCCGCATTCTTTTCCAGCAGTTCCAGCAGGCGGTCAAGGGCTGGGCGCCCGCCGCCGTCGGCGCGCGGATCGGCATACGGCGGGTCGGCGTACACCAAGTCGAACGGGATGGGCGGCGGCGGGCCGGCGAGGAAGCGCCAGGCGTCGGCACGCACCACGCGGAACTCGCCCGCCGACGCCACCCCGACCAGGCGCCGCAGGTTGTCCTGCAGCGCCGCCAGGGCGGCCGACTGCTGTTCCACCCACCAGACCACGGGCGCGCCGCGGCTCAAGGCCTCCAGGCCCACGGCGCCCGTGCCGGCAAACAAGTCCAGCACGCGCGCGCCCGGCACATGCGCGGCCACCATGGAAAACAACGCCGACCGCACCATGTCCTGCGTCGGCCGCAGGCCGGCGCGGGGCACGGTCAAGATCCGGCTTCGCAAACGTCCGCCCGTGATGCGCATGCTGAGGTTGTGCCATGTTCCGGCCGCCGCGGCGAGGCAAATCCGGGGCTGGCGTCCCGGGGCGGCGCTGTGCTAGCATGCCCGGCATGGAGACGCGGCAGGCGACATCGCAACCCAGGCAGGCATGACCATGGATTATTTTGCGGAATACAGGCGCAAGCTGACCACGCCGGAGGCGGCCGTGGCCGGGATCCCCAGCGGCGGGGTGGTGGTGTACGGCATGAGCGTGGCCCAGCCGCCGGCCCTGCTGGCGGCCATCGCCGCGCGCGCGCGGGCTGACGACGTGCGCGACCTGACCGTGTACGCGTTCCTGCCGCTCGCCCACGCGCGCGAAACCATCCTGGACCCGTTCCTGGTGGATAACATCCGCCACCGCTCGTGGTTCGTGACCGAGGCGGACCGCGGCATGGTCACCGCCGGCTTGAATTATTTCGTGCCCTGTTTCCTGCACCAGATCCCGCGCCTGTGCCGGGACTACCTCAAGATCGACGGCACCCTGACCACGGTCTCGCCCATGGACAAGGCCGGCTTTTTCACGTTCGGGACGGCCAACGACTACACCGCCACCGCCGCGCGCCATGCCCGGCACCTGGTGGTGGAGGTGAACGAGAACATGCCGCGCGTGTTCGGCGACTCCCTGCTGCACATCTCGGAAGTGGATGCCGTGGTGGAAAACCACGTGCCCCTGCTGGAGACCAAGCCGCCGGCGCCGCGGCCGGAAGACGAGATCATCGGGCAGCACCTCGCCGAGCTGGTCCCGGACGGCGCCACGCTCCAGCTGGGCATCGGGGGCCTGCCCAACGCCGTGGCGCGCCATCTCGGCGGCCGCCGCGACCTGGGCATCCACACCGAAATGCTCAACCGCGGCCTCGTGGACCTGATCCAGTCGGGCGCGGCCACGGGCCAGCGCAAAAACCTGCACCCGCGCCAGCACGTGTTCACCACGGCGTTCGGCAACCAGGCCATGTACGCGTTCATGCACGACAACCCCAGCATCGCCAGCTTCCCGGCCGACTACGTCGCCGACCCGGGGATCATCGCCCGCAACGACAACATGATCTCCATCAACAGCATCGTGGAGGTGGACCTGGCGGGGCAGGTGAACGCCGAGTCCATCCGCGGCGCGCAGTTCAGCGGCGCCGGCGGCCAACTGGACTTCGTGCGCGGGGCGTTCATGTCCCGCGGCGGCAAGTCGATCCTGGCCTTTTACTCCACGGCCAAGCAGGGCACGGTGTCGCGCGTGGTCCCGCGCCTGCCGGAAGGCGCCATGGTCACCACGCCGCGCGGGGACGTGCACTACCTGGCCACCGAGTTCGGGGTGGTGGATCTCAAGGGTAAAGACACCCGCGAGCGCGCCCTGGCGATCATCGCCCTGGCCGACCCGCGGTTCCGCGATGACCTGCTGAAAGAAGCGGAAGCCATGTTTCTGATTTAGCCCACGCGGGAGGATCCATCATGCTGAAATATATCCAATGGTCCCGGAGCATCTCGGCCAAGTACCAGTGGCTGCTGCTGCCGACCATGGCGCTGGTGCTGGCGGCCTTCGGGCTCTACGTGGCCTACCTCGAGCGGCAGCGGGCCATGGCGGCCAACTGGGAAATGGCCGACATCCTCACCCGCAAAACCAACGCCGCCCTCATCAACTGGATCAAGGAGCAGATCCGCCTCGCGGAAACCATCGCCGCGGATCCGCGCATCGTGGCGGCGTGCCGGGAACCGACCAATGCCACGGCGCGTGCCGCCGCCCAGGTGTACCTGGACGCCATGCACCAGCGCTATCCCTACAACGAGAACCTGCCCATCGCCATTCGCCTGGCGGATGACCAATCCTTCCCGCTGCCGGCCGGCGACCGCACCGTGACCATCAAGAACGGCAACTTCTTCCTGGACACCGTGGAGGGCAAAACCCTCGGCAAGTGCGGGCCGCATTTCAGCTACATCCAGGCCGTGTTCGGCGGCCAACCCTATTTCATCTGCGAGGTGTATCCCAGTATCCTGCGCGGCAACCCCATCTTCGTGGTGGCGGCGCCAGTGCGCCAGGACGGCGCGGTCATCGGCGTGGCCGTGGTGGCGCCGCGCATGGACTTCTTCACCCAGGCGTTCGTGGAAGACTGCCGGGTCGGCCGCACCGGCTTCATGGTCATGGTGGACGAGCGCGGCATGATCATCTCCCACCCCGAGAAAGACTTGATCCTGAACACCAACGCCCAAGCCAAGGTGGCGGACGTTATGCAGCAGATTCAAGCCGGCCGGGTACGGTTCCAGGCGGTGTTCGACGGCCGGATCAAGGACTATTCCGTGGCCCGCTTCACCTCCGACGACTTTAACATCCTGCACGACTGGTACCTCGTGTTCGGCCGCGAGCACGCGGAGATCGTCGCCGAGGCGGGCGAGTTCCTCAAGCGGGTGTTCCTCTGCCTGGCGTTCCTGGCGGTGCTGCTGGGGTTGCTGACCTACGCGCTCACCCGCATCATCGTCTCCCGCCCCCTGGGCCGCCTGACGGCCGTGGCCCACCGCGTGGCCGGCGGCGACCTCGCCCAGGAGGCCGCCTGCGGCGGCCGCTGCGACGAGATCGGCGTGCTGTGCCAGGCCCTGAACGGCATGACCGCCAGCCTCCGCCGCCAGACCCGCCACATCCGCGAAGCGGTCGACGTGCTGGAATCCTCCACCACCCAGATCACGGAAACGTCCCAGCGCCAGGAAAGCGTGATCCGCGCCAACAACGCGTCCACCCACCAGGTGGCGGCCGCGGTGAACGAAATCTCAGCCACGGCCAAGGACCTGGTCCAGACCATGAAAACCGTCCAGGCCGGGTCCTCCACCACGGCCGCCCTGGCCGACACCGGCCGCGGCAGCCTCGCCCTGATGGACGAGTCCATGCGCGTGCTGGACGCCGCCACCCGCGACATTTCCGGCCGCCTGGCCCAGATCGCCGACAAGGCCGGCAGCATCGGCAGCGTGGTCAACACCATCGCCAAGGTCTCGGACCAGACCAACCTGCTGTCCCTCAACGCGTCGATCGAAGCCGAGAAAGCCGGCGCCTACGGCAAGGGATTCTCGGTGGTCGCGCGCGAGATCCGCCGCCTGGCGGACCAGACCGCCAGCTCGACCCAGCACATTGCCCAGACCACCCAGGCCATGCAGCAGGCCGTGTCCGCGGGCGTCATGGAGATGGACAAGTTCGCCGGCGAGGTCCGGCGCAACGTGGCGACCGTCGAGCAGATCCACGGCCAGTTGCTCAAGATCATCGGCCAGGTCCAGGAACTGGCGCCCCAGTTCAGCATGGTGAACGACGGCATGCAGGCGCAATCGGATGGCGCCGGCCACATCAGCACCGCCATGGCGCAGCTCAGCGCCGGGGCGCAGCAGTCGGCCGAATCGCTCGATCAGCTCAACCAGGCTACCCGCCAGGTACGGGCGGCGGCCCTGAACCTGAAGCAGGAGCTCGATCGCTTCAAGATCTAGCGCGGCCGGCTAGGCGTCCAGGCAGCGCGCCACCAGGCCGTCGCGCAGCTTGGGCTCGAACCAGGTCGACTTCGGGGGCATGATCGACCCGCTGTCCGCGATGGCCATGAGCTGGCCCACGGTGACCGGGTACAAGGCAAACGCCACGCGCATGTCTTCGCCGCAGCGCTTCTCCAGCTCGCGGGTGCCGCGAATGCCGCCGATGAAGTCGATCCGCTTGTCCGTGCGCGGGTCCTTGATGCCCAGGATGGGATCCAGCAGGTTCTTCTGCAGGATCGACACGTCCAGGCTATTAACCGGGTCCTGCGGATCAAAGGTCCCCGGCTTGGGGGTGAGCTGGTACCACGCCCCGTCAAGGAACATGGTGCACTCGTGCAGCTTCCCAGGCTGGGCATTCTGCGCCTTGGCGACCTCGAAGCGCTCCTTGACCTTGGCCAGGAACGCGGCCGGCTCCAGGCCGTTCAGATCCTTGACCGCCCGGAAGTAGCCAAGAATCTGCAGCTGGTTGTCCGGGAACATCACGGCCAGGAAATGGTTGTAGGGCTCGCGGCCGGTGTGCGCCGGGTTGCGGGCCCGCCGCATCTGCGCCACGCGGAACCCGGCCGCGCTGCGGTGGTGGCCGTCGGCCACGTACAGCGCGTCCACCCCGGTGAACAGCGCCTGTAACTTCTGCACCTCGGCGGCCTGGTCCACCACCCACAGGGTGTGGCTGATGCCGTCGGGCGCCTTGAAATCATAGGTTGGCGCCCGGGCGGTGATGGTTTTAACCAGGTCGTCGATCGCGGGCTTGGCGCGGTACGTGATCATGACCGGCCCGGTGTTGGCGTTGAGGATGTCCGTGTGCATCGCGCGGTCATCTTCCTTGTCCCTGCGGGTGAGCTCGTGTTTCTTGATGCGATCGGTTTCGTACTCGGCCACGCTGGCGCCGGCCATGACCCCGATCTGCGGGTGGCCGTCCATGATCTGGCGGTAAATATAGAAGCACGGGGTCTGGTCGCGCGCCATGACGCCGTCAGCCTCGAGCTTCTTGAGGTTGGCGGAGCCTTTCTCGTAGATGGCGGGGCTGTGGGCATCGACCGAGTCGTCGTAGTCTATCTCGGCGCGGGTCACGTGCAGGAAGCAGATCGGGTTGCCCGCGGCCATGGCGCGCGCTTCCTTGGTGTTCATCACGTCATACGGCGGACTGGAAATCCTGGCCGCAAGTTCGGGTCGGGGACGTATGCCTTTGAAGGGTTGAATATCCGCCATGTCGGGTCTCCTGTTTTATAGTTGCCTGCCTGTCAAATCAAGGGCCCCGGCCCTCCCGCCGGCCGCCAACAAGGCCGTCCATACTAGCAGGTTGCCGCCCCGACGCAATGATTTACCGGCCCGACATGATTTCCCGGCCGGAAGACCCGGGGGCGGCAAGCATGCCCATTTCGGTGTCATTAATTATGCGGCAATGCGGGGCTTGACGCAGCCGCGGGTTTGCGGTAAACAAGCAGGCAATGACTGGATAGCGTGCACCCGTGGTGAAATTGGCATACACGCTAGATTCAGGTTCTAGTGGCCGCAAGGCCGTGGAGGTTCAACTCCTCTCGGGTGCACCAGTTTTTCCTCCCTGCGCCGGCCGCGCGCGCGGGATTTCTTGCGCTGCACCGCCTGTCCGTGGTATCGTCGCGGGCAGAAACAGGCGGACATGAAGGCGGTTATTGTCGGCTCAACTAGCATCCTGGGACCGGCGCTGCGCAGCGCCTGCTCCGCCGTGGGCGTGGAGGTCGAGGTCATGGATCATCCGGACGTCAACCTCACGCTCCTGGACGAGGTGCTGAGCAATCTGCCCGAGGCCGACTGGGTGATCCACTGCGCGGACTTCATGGATGAGCTCGAGGCCGAGGACCAGCCGCGCGCGGCCTTCGCCTGGCACACAGGCAGCTGCGCCAACCTGGCCACGGCCTGCCGGCGCTTCAAGCAGAAGTTCATGATGATCAGCACCCACTACGTGTTTGACGGCAAGCGGCCCCGGCCTTACGGAGAGAGCAACCGGCCCAGCCCGTTGAACGTCTTCGGCGCCAGCAAGTATGCCGCCGAGCGCGCGGTGCGCTCGGTGGGCGGGGAATACGTGGTGGTGCGCACCTCGTCGCTGTTCGGCCCCAATGGAACCAACCTGGTGGACCGCCTGGTCACCGCGCTGGTCAAGGCGCGGGAGCCGCTGCGCCTGCCGCAGGATCGCCAGTTTTCGCCCACCTACACCCGCCACTTTGCCGAGGCCCTGGTGCACCTGCTGCCGCTGCCGGCGCGCGGGCTGCTGCACATCTCGGCCTCGGGGGCCTGCTCGCCGTTCGAGCTGGCCCGGGAGATTTCCGCGCGGATCGGCATCCAGGCCCCCATCGAGCCGGTGGGGACCGCCGCGCTGCTCGACAGCTTCCGCTGGCCGGTGTATTCCGTGCTCGACAACAGCCAGTACGAGAAGCTGACCGGGCACCGGGTGCCCACGTGGCAGGACGGCCTGCGCGACTATTTCGCGGATTACGGCATTGCGGCCGCGCCGCCTGCCGCCGCGCCCGCCCCGGCCCATGACGGCTGATACCATTTCCGCATGAGAACAAGCATACGAGCTCCCCTCCTTGGCAAGGAGGGGTGGCCGCAGGCCGGGGTGGTTGTGGATGGTCCGCGCCCCGATCTCACGGTGGGTGGAACCCGGATGAACCGCCCCACCCTGCGGGTCCCCCCCGCCTTGAAAAGGCGGGGAGCCCAGACTGGTACCGATCCTCATGCAAGAGTGGGATGAGGCCCATGCCGGCCCCTTGCGGCCGGCCGCCGCGCAACATCCGCAAGCCCCGGACCCGGCCGCGGCCGGCTACCTTGACCGGCTCCGGTCTGCCGGCGCGCTGAGCGTGGACGATCCGGCCATGCCCGCCGCCGCCCGTTACACGCCCGGTGCCGTGCTGGCCGAAGGGGCCATGGCCGAGATCCGCGGCGCGCGGGATCGCCATCTCCAGCGCGAGGTCGCGCTCAAGCTGCTGAAAAGCCGCTGGCGCACGGAAGCGGATATCGCCCGCTTCATCCGCGAGGCCCAGGTCACCGCCCAGCTGGATCACCCGAACATCGTGCCTGTGTACAGCCTGCAGGTGGATGCCGCCAACCGCGTATCTTTTGCCATGAAGAAAATCGCGGGCCGTACCCTCACCGCGTGGCTCGATGACCTGCGCGGCCGCGCCGAGCCACCGGCGGCCTGGCCGTCCGACGACGGGCTGGCCACGCGCCTCGAGGTCATGATCAAGGTTTGCGAGGCCCTCTACTACGCGCACAGCCGCGGCGTGATCCACCGCGACCTCAAGCCGGGCAACATCATGGTGGGCCGGTTCCACGAGGTCTACGTCATGGACTGGGGCGTGGCGCGGTGCTTGGAGCATGCGGCGCCGGACGACCCGCCGGCCGCCGGCGGCGGGGACCCGCTCGACCTGGCCGACACCGAGCGCACCCTGGCCGGCCAGGCCGTGGGCACGCCGCGCTACATGTCCCCTGAGCAAGCCCGCGGCCTGAACGACCAACTGGACGCGCGCAGCGATATCTACGCTCTCGGCAGCCTGCTCTTCGAGATGGTGTCGCTCCGGCATGCCTTTCCCGGCGCTGACGCGCGCGTGCTGCTGGGCCACGTGGCGCAAGGCCGGCACGCCCCGCTGTTGCCCCAGGCGCCCGGCGTTCCCTTGTCTGCGGAACTGGCGGCCATCATCTGCAAGGCCATGGCCCTGGACCCGGACGACCGCTACCCGTCCGCGCGCGACCTGGGCGAGGATCTGCGCCGGTTCCTGCGCCGCGAGGAAACGCGCGCGCGGCCGGACAACCCGCCCCAGCGCCTGCTGCGCTGGCTGAGCCATCACCGGCAATGGGCGGCCGTGGCGATCCTCGGCCTGCTGGCGCTGGCCGGCGGCGTGGCCAGCTGGAGCCTGCTGGCGCAGAAGCAGGCGTTGGTGGCGGCGCGCGTCCGCGAGCAGCGCCTCACCGGGTTCCAGGCCGCGGTGGCGGCGCGGGCCAGCGACCTTGACCGCCACTTCCAATATTACCAGGACGTGGCGCGCAACTTCGCGGCGCTCGCGTTGCAGGCGCTCAAGCACGGGCAACCCGCCGGCGAGCCGCTCTACGACGCCGGCCGGTTCGCCCAGCCCGGCGGCGCGCCGCCGGATGCCGTGGCCGCGCCCGCGTACCGCGAACCCATCAGCCTCGACCACCCGGTGTACAAGCTGGCGCCCGGCGTGGACCTCGAGCATGCGCGCCCGGACCTGGAGCGGCTGGCGCTGCTGCGGTACTGGCTGCGCCAGGTGCTGCGGGATAACGCGTTGGGTACCGGCCGGCCAGCGCCGGCCACGGCCGCCCGCCAGCAGGTCCTCACCGCCGGCACCCCGATCCGCTGGCTGTACCTCGGCCTGGCGTCCGGCGTGTACTTCTGCTATCCCGGCTCGGGCAATTATCCCGCGCTATTCGATCCGCGGGAGCGGCCCTGGTACCTGCTGGCGGCCGCCCAGACGCAAATGGTATGGAGCGCGCCCTACGTGGATATCGGCGGCCACTACGCGGTCATCTCCTGCGCCGTGCCGATCTGGGACGACCCGCGCTGGTACGGCGTGGCCACCCTGGACGTGACCTTGAACACGCTCCTGCAGCGGTTCCTGCACCCGGATCGCGGCCGCGGGGTGACGGATTGCTGGCTGCTGACCGCCACCGGCCGCGTGCTGGCCGGGTCGGGCGTGGTGCAGCGGCCGGACGACCTGCCGCGCCACCTGGCGCGCGCCGGCGGGTTGCCGTGGCTGCCCTACGACGCTGTCGTGGACGCCATCCGCCAGGGGCACACGGCCGGCCAGGCGGTGTTCCGGGACGACGCGCAGGACGCGGTGCTGGCCTTTAACCAGCTGCCGTCGCTGGGCTGGTACTACGTGGAGAAGGCCGGGCTGGACGATCTGCCGCTGCGCTGAGGATCAGTTCTTCTTTTCCGGCACAAACAGCTTCTGCCCCACGCGGATCATGTTGGCATCCTTGAGCTGGTTGGCATCGAGGATGGTTTTCACGTCCACGCCGTAGGCGCGCGCGATATCCGACAGCGTCTGGCCGGCCTCCACCACGTGGTCGTAGCCGAAGTCGCCGCCGGCGGAGGTGGACGCCGTCGCGGTGGCGGTCGTGGGCTTGGGCTTGGCGCCCGCGGAACCGCCGCCGGCGCCGGCGCCGGCGCTCTTCATCATGCCCGCGATGTTCTTGCTGAGCGTGTCGATGATTTCCTGGCGATCGGCCGCGCGCTGGCGTTGCACGTCCTGCACCTGGCCTTCGAGGCGCGCGAGGCGCGTGGCGAGGGTCTGCACGTCGACCTGCGAGGTGCGTCCGGCGGCCTGCCGCGCCTGGGCCGCTTCGCGGTCGAGGCGCGCAATTTCCATCTCCAGGCGCTCGATCCTGCCGGACAGGCGGCGGTTGTCCTCGCGCATCAGCAGCATGTCCTCGCGCAGGGCCATGGCTTCCGTGCGGCCGGCCTGGGCCGCGGCGTTCCGGCCTGCCAGCAGCAGGAGCAAGGCGGCGGCCGCAGGTATCCAGCGGCCCAGGGAGAACATGCGGCACGAGATCATTTTCATAGCAACACCCGGTAGAAGGTATTCGCGATCAGTTGGGTTCCGGCGTCGTTAGGGTGGAACAGGTCCGGATTCATCAGGGCGCGGTTGTTGTTGAACGCCCGCTCCATGTCCGCGAGGCGGATGTGCTCGGCGGCGGCGATCCCGCGGATGCCATCGTTGATCGCCGCCACCCATTCCACATCCTCGGTCGACGCCAGATTGGGGGTCAGGGTGGCAATGACCGGCGTGGCGCCGTAGGTGCGGGCAATCTGCACCATCTGCCGCAGGTTCGCCACGACTTCGCCAACGTTATGCTTGCCGAGCACATCGTTCATGCCTTCCAGGAGCAGCACGCAGTTGGGATGATGCGCGGCCAGCACCTCCGGCAGCCGGCCCACGCCGTGGTAGGTGGTTTCTCCGCCATACCCGGAGTTGATCACGGTGCGTTTCAGGCGCGCGGCCAAAATGGCGGGGTACGGCGGACCGGAAATCTCCGTGCCGGCGGTGATGCTGTCACCAAAGGCGACGTACACGTATTCATTGGTGACTGGCGCCGGTTGATTCGTCGCGTTGTTGTCCGGCGGCGCGGGATCGTCGTCGTCCCCGCCGTCGCCGCCGCCGCAGCCGGAGAAGGCAAGCGCCACGGGCAGCAGCAGCCCCGCCAACCAGGCCATGGGTCCACGACCACGCCGCTTCATGAAGCGTAAGAATGAAGACATCATGTTAACCATCATATTATTGAGCGTCGTTCCGGTCAAGCGGCTCCGCCGCGGCATGTTTATTTTTAGTCCTGCGGCCGGGCCGGCTCGCGGGGGCGAGGATCGGACGACAGCAGATCGAGGCGGTACCATTGGCGCCAGTCTGCGGCCTTGAACTTGACCAGCGGCCACTTTTCATGGGTGGGGCCAACCAGGGCTTCTGCAAGGTCGAGGCTGAATTCCTGGTCCGGCGTCGGCGCGGCCAGGGCATAGAACACCACGAAGGTGTGCGTCCGATCAGGCGCCAGCGCGATGGGCAGCGGCAGCTCCGGCCCGGAGACTGCATTGAGCACCGGGCGGGCGTCCGGCGCCTGTTGCTCGCAGGCGAGCGGCAGGGTCATGCGGCCCTCCACGGACAGCAGCAGATTCCGCGGATCGAACGTGAACCCCTCCGTGTGGGGGGTCACGGAGACCTGCAGGGGGAATGGATGCGCCAGCACCTGGGGCGTCGCGCCGGCCCTGGGCGCCGGGCGGCGCACCACGCTCAGGCCGAGGCCGACCCACTGGGCATCGACGGTTTCGCGCTGGTTCCCCGGTGCAATGCGCAAGGATACCCCCGGGAACACCAACTCGTGATCTGAACGTTCCGGGACGCCTTCCGCGTAAGGGACGCTGACTTGCCCGCCCCGGTACCCGGCGCAGCCCGCGCCCGCCAGCAGGGCCAGGATCCAGCCCGCGCGCAGCATGCCGTTCACGGCAGGCAAACGCAGCGGAACCCGACCGTCGCGCTGGCCATGGTCGCCGCATCGTAGCTGCGGTTGGCGACGCGGCCGACCTTGGGCGAGGAGCTCCAGCTGCCGCTGCGCAGCACCCGGTACGTGCCGGTGTCCGGGCCGCGGGGCGACGTGGAGGGCGATGTGGTGTAATAGCCGGAGCCGTACCAGTCCCAGCACCATTCCATGAGGTTGCCGGTCATATCCATCACGCCCAGCCCGTTGGCGGCGTAGCTGCCGGCGGGACTGGTATAGGGGGTGGGCGCCACGCCATACACCGGGTCATAACCGGCCGGGCCCAGGTCGTAGGGCTCGGTGGCGGACGGGTACAGGCTGCGATAATTGGCGTGGTTATGGTCGATGTTGTCTGTATCTGCCCAGGAAAAACGGTGGCCGGCCACGCCGCCCCGCGCGGCATATTCCCACTCCGCTTCGGTCGGCAGGCGATACCCCTTGTTGTCCCAGTTGGCGGTCACAACCGCGGGTGTTCCGGTTTTCAGCGTGGCGGAGTTGGCGGTGTAGACGGGCGTCCGCCCGGTCATCTCGCTGCGAGCGTTGCACCACTTGACCGCGTCAAACCAGGTCACCGTGTGCACGGGATGATTGGTGGCCTTGCCGGAACCCGCCTGGCTGAAGGTATAGCCGTTTTGGATGGCCCAAGCGTAAACCTGGCTCCACTGGGCCAGGGTCACCTCGCCGCGGTCCATATAAAAAGCCGGGCAAGTCACGGTGTGCGCGGGCAGCTCGTCGCTGTCGCCCTCGCCCGCCATGGCGTTCCCCATGGCAAAGGACCCCGCGGGCACGGCCACCATGCCATCGGGGGCCTGGTCGTTCAGCAGTAAAAGCATGCGTGAGCCTTCAATGGGCGGAACCGCCCCCGCGGGCATGTTCTGCGCCCAACCGTTGGCGGCCACGACGCAAGCCAGCGTGAGCGCGGGCAAGATGATCAAGCGGACAGATATCGGACGCATTTCAGTTCTCCTTGGTTAATACGGTTGAAGTTTCCCGCTTTCCCGCGCGCGAGTCAATCTTCCAGTTCCCGCTGCAACCCGGCAAAACCTGCCACTCGCCGCCCGGTCGCTTAAGCCGGGGCCTGGGCCCGTCGATTCTATGACCAAAGGATGTAATCACGAGTCAGGGATGACAAACACGTGAACACGATTTCCTCGGGAACCACTGCGGTCGGTGCCCGGGCTGAATGGCCCGGGGCCACGGCGTTTGCAAGCACCCGCTCCACGCGGATCGCCGCGCAGGAACGCCAGGCCATGGATGTCACCATTTACACGGCCGAAGGCGACAAGGTGACCCTTTCGCGCGAGTCCCAGTGGCAGGCCAAATACAACACGTATGAATACCTGGCGCGGGGTGACCGCGGCGTGGTCCAGGAACAGAACGCCACCTTGCTCGTGCAGTCCTCGGAATCCACCCAGTACGCCGTGGAAGGCGACCTGAACGACCAGGAGGCCGCAGATGTCCAGGCCGCGTTGAGCATCGTGGAAAACATGATGGCGGATTTCCTGGCCGGCCGCACCGAGGACGCCATGGCGCACAACGGCGATTTCGGCGTGTTGGCCAGCATTGCCGGCGTGGACACGGAACTGGAGCACGACCTCAGCATCGAGGCGCACGACGAATCCTCCATCCTGGCCCCCGCGTCGGAGTCGCCCTTGGAAGCCGCCGCGGTGCGCGGCCCGGGCCTGCTGGACCAGTTGCTGGACGGCCTGGTGTCCGCGGTGAAGGAAAGCCAGGCCGACTCCACCAAGCTGATGCCGCACCTGCGGAACCTGTTTGCCCGCCTGCAAAACCTGTGCCGCGGCGCCCCGGCCGCGGATCAGAAAGCGTCTGTGATCGACACGGTCGCGGACCAGTTGACCGCGCGCCTGGCCGAAAGCGACCCGGCCGCCGCCGCCTGGACGCCGGGCCTGTTGCTCCAGGCTTGATCCGGCCGGCTTAGCGTCTTGGCGGGAAAATATTCCGGTCCCGATTCCTGCATGGTCGGCGGGGCGCCGTCAGCGGCTCGGTGGGACACCTCGCCCTACCGGGAGATCTGCGGCCAGGCAGGGCGAACGGTCCCCGTGAGCCGTCCGGTCTTTCCGGACATGTATTATGAAAAACCATATACTCGGTCAACGCCATTCGTGCTTGGGATACTTGCGCTGCAGCTCTTTCTTGATGCGCGGGTAGGCCTCGGCCCAGAACGAGGCCAGGTCTTCGGTGATCTGCACCGGCCGCCGGTTGGGGCCGAGGATTTCCAGCTTGACCGGCCGCCGGCGCATGGCCACGCGGGGCGTTTCGCGCAGGCCGTATAAATCCTGGATGGTGGCGGCCAGCGCCGGGCTCTGTTCCGGGTCCGCGGGATACTGGATTTTCGCGTGCCGGCCGCCGGGCAGGGCCAGCCGCTCGGGCACCTCGCGGTCCAGGACGTGGCGGCCGCCGCCCAGCCACGCGTGCAGCAGCGGCCATACCTGGCGATCCTTGAGCTCCTTGAACGAGACGGCGCCGGCGCACAACTGGCGCACCAGTTCTGTCCGGCCGGCGGCATCCAGCGGCCGCACGCCGGTTTCCGGGCACCAGCGCGCGAGAAAATTCAGGCGCTGGACCCATTGCTCCACGGCGGCATCCCACTGCGGTAGATCGAGCCGGCCAGCCAGCACCTGCTCGGCCAGCAGGGGCCCGGCCGCCGCCGGATCCGCCTCGCCGGCCGCCCGGCTTTCGAGGATCAGGTCGCGGAACATGCGGCGCTGCTCCTGGCACACGCGGCGCGCCTGCGGGTCGTAGAATTGCGCCGTGGCGGTGGAAAAATCGTCCGGGAACAGCTCCTGGAGCCATTCCTCCTCAACCGCCGTGACCAGGTTCAGCGCGACCCGGCTCTCGCCCGGCCGCCCGCCGATCTCGCTGATTTCGGCGGCCACCACCAGCCGCGCGTTGCGCACCGCACTCTCGCGGGCCAACTCCGCGGTGCGCCCGTGCACCAGCTGGCAGCGCAACGTTCCCTGGTCCCGGCGCACGGCCAACTGGTCGGCGAACCCCGCCAGCAGGCACTTGCGCACCGCATCGGCCGCGGCCGGCTGGTCGTTGAGCGGCAGGCCCGCCTGCTCGGCCAGCCGGAGAAAATGCCGGTACAGGTCCCGGACCTGGCGGGCCGACCCCGCATGGATGCCCAGGCGGCGGCACTTGTCCAGGTCGTAGCCCTGCCGGTCCGCGTACAGCCAGGCGCGCATCTGGAGGAAAAAGTCCGAGGTCTGCTCATCGCCCAGGAACAGGTCGCGATCCTCCTGGACGTCGGCCCGCCGCGCGCGCTGGAGCACCTGGCGGGTCTGGGAAAGGGCGGCGATCAAGGCCGCCTCGCGCACACAGCCGCCATCCGCGGCGGCCAGGAACATGCGCGCGTAGCGCGGGTGGGCCGGGAACGCGACCATCCGCCGGCCGGCCGGCGTCAGGCCATCCCGCGCGTCCAGCGCGCCCAGGTCGCGCAGCAGGTCATGGGCCTGGTCCAGCGCGGCGGGCGCGGGCGCCTCGAGCCACGGGAACGCGCGGACATCCTCCACGCCGGTGGCCTTCAGCGTCAGCAGGGTCTCGGCCAGGTCGACCCGCCGGATCTCGGGCGTCTCCTGGCGCGCGCGGTGGGCGTGCTCTTCGCGGGTCCAGAGCCGCAGGCAGCGGCCGGGGGCGGTGCGGCCGGCGCGGCCGGCGCGCTGGTCGGCGGACGCCTGGCTGATCTTTTCGACAAACAAGGTGTTGATCCCGCGGCGCGGGTCGTGGCGGGCGATGCGCGCCAGCCCGCTGTCGATCACCGCCGTCACCCCGTCGATGGTGATCGAGGTTTCCGCGACGTTGGTGGCCACGATGATCTTGCGGCGGGCCGCGGGCGCCACGGCCGCGTCCTGGTCGCGCGCGGACAGCTCGCCATGCAAGGGCAGCAGGTCGCACCCGCGGGCCGCGGGCAGGGCGCGCAGGCACTCGATCGTGCGCAGGATCTCGTAGCTGCCGGGCATGAACACCAGGACATCGCCCGCGGCCCCGGCCGGCGCCAGGCGCTGGAACGCCGCGGCCGCGGCCTCCCATACCGGCGTTTTGTTGAAGTCCACGGGGCGCGGCGCGTACTCCACCTCGATGGGAAACGCCCGGCCGGCGGCGCTGAGCCGCGCCACGCCGGGCCAGTAGCGCTCGAGCACGTCCGCGTCCAGCGTGGCGGACATCACCACCAGGCGCAGGTCCGGCCGCTCCGCGGCCTGCAGTTGCGCGGCCCGCGCCAGGGTGATGTCCCCGTACAGGTGGCGCTCGTGAAACTCGTCCAGGATAATGATGCTGACGCCCGGCAGGCGCGGGTCCGCCACCATCTGGCGCAGCAGCACCCCCTCGGTGACGTACCAGATGCGGGTGTCCCGGCCGCCGACGCGCTCGAAGCGCACCTGGTACCCGACCTCCTGGCCCAGGGGCTGGCCCCGCTCGGCCGCCACCCGGGCGGCCAGCATGCGGGCGGCCAGGCGGCGCGGCTGGAGCACCACGATGCGGCCGGATCCGGCGCACCCGTGCTCCAGCAGCATCTGGGGAACCTGGGTGGATTTGCCCGACCCGGTCGGCGCCTGGACCAGCAGGCGGGGTTGGCTGCGGCAGAGATCCCCGAGCCGCTGTTCGAGCTCGTAGACCGGCAGTGATCGATTCAGGCCCATACCGTTGTTTTACCAAGGGCACATCGGCCCACGGCGTCACGGGTCTACCGCACGGCAAAGCCGGACCGGACGTGCCGGGAGGCTATAAGAAGCGAAGATGTAGGCGCGGACCAGCGCAGGCCGGGCGCGCCCAGGGCTTAACCGCGGTCGCCGCGATCGCGCCGGCCGTAGCCGCCACCACCACCACCACCGCGCGCAGGCCGATCGCCACCGCCACCGGTACGCTCTTCGCGCGGGCGCGCCTCGTTCACTTTCAACGCCCGGCCATCGAGCTCGGTGCCGTTGTACAGCGACACCGCCTTGCGGGCGGCTTCTTCGGTGTCCATTTCCACGAACCCGAATCCGCGCGAGCGGCCGGTTTCCTTGTCAATGACGACGTCGCAGTACGTCACGTTGCCGGCCTGTTTGAACAGCGCCTGCAGCCCCTCTTTATCGGTCTGATATGACAAATTTCCGACGTACAACCGGGAACCCATGTTACACCTTCCTTACTTCAACGGCTTTCCTGACACCGGGCGCCGAACGCCTGCGCCGCCGGGGAAGCAACAGATACAACTCCGCCCCCCCCCACCGACAACAGCCCGCTCGCGCCCGTCGGGCCTTTACCAACCCGCTTTAACAATCGCGCAACATTATGGATTCGCAAAAAATGTGCAACACAAAACGTGCAAAAAATGTGCAAAAAATGATCGGCGGCCAACCCGGCCCGGGCTGCGGGCGGCCGGATCCGCCGTGCAAATGGCTTGCCTGCGCCGGCCGCACCCCCTACGCTGCGGGCATGCGTTGGCCGCCGCCTTATGACCGCGAGATCGCGCTGGAGCTGCTCCGGGCCGCCGGGCCGGAGCTGGCGGAGCTCTATGCGGCGGCGGACCGCACCCGGCACGAGGAAATGGGCGACGAGGTGTTCATCCGCTCCATCATTGAATTTTCCAACCGCTGCGCCAACGACTGCCTGTACTGCGGCCTGCGCCGCTCCAACCCGGAAGTGCGGCGCTACACCATGACGCCGGACGCCATCCTGGCCGCGCTGGCGGGCGTGCGCGCGCAGGGCGCCACCACCGTGGTGCTGCAGTCGGGCGAGGCCCCGGCGCTCGGGGACGAGGCCCTGGGCGAGCTGGTGCGGCGGATCAAGGCCGAGACCGGCCTGGCGGTCACCCTCTCGGTGGGCAACCGGCCGCGCGCGGTTTACGCCCGGTGGCGCGATTGCGGCATGGACCGCTACCTGCTGCGCTTCGAGACCAGCGACCCGGCGCTGTTCGCGCAGGCGCACCCGGATTGCACCCTGGCGGACCGGCTGCAATGCCTGCGCGACCTGCGCGCCCTGGGCGTGCAGACCGGCAGCGGCTTCATGGTGGGCCTGCCGGGCGAGACCCTGGCCACGCTGGCCGACAACATCCTGTTGTGCCGCGAGCTGGACCTCGACATGATCGGCATCGGCCCGTTCATCGCCCATCCCGGCACCCCGCTCGGCGGCGTGGCCAACGCGTACGCTGACGACCCGGAGATGTTTTTCAAGGCGCTGGCCGTGCTGCGCCTCTTCAACCCCAACGCGCACATCCCGGCCACCACGGCCTATGACGCCGTGTTTCCCGACGCGGGCCGCGACCTGGCCCTGCAGCGCGGGGCGAACATTTTCATGCCTAACGCCACGCCCGTGGAGCACCGCCGCGACTACCTGCTGTACCCCGGCAAGCCCTGCGTGGACGAGGACGCCACGCGCTGCGGCCTGTGCGTGCAGATGCGCATCCGCGCCCTGGGCCGCGGCCTGGGCACCGGCCCAGGCCACACGCGCAAGCCGCGGCCGTAGGCCCGGCGGTCGCGGGTCAGGGGCGCGGCGGCGGCGGCAGGTCCGGCGACCGGTCGTCCGGGATGCGGTAGCGCTGGAGGATCTCCGCGTGCGAGCGCGCGGCATTGGCGCGGTCCAGGACCACCTGCTCGCCGTCGGGATTGGCGAAGACCACGTAGGGCGTGTTCGTCGCCGTCTCCACGGCCGTGACCAGTTCCCGCAGGTTGCGGATCGGCCGGCCGTTCACCGCGGTGACGATCCAGTTGGCAATGTCGTGGTACCCCTCGTTGACGCCCGCGGGCATGGTCCGCAGCAGGAGCACCACCTGGTCGCGTTCGGTCGTGACGTGGTTGGGCGAGAGCAGCGCCACCAGGTCCTTGGGCGCGGTGTTGTACCAGTTGTTGCCCCAGGCCTTGAGCACTTCCTTGGTCAGCGGGCTGAACACGAGGCCGCCGAAAATGTAATACGAGGGCCGGGTATCGTACTGGTCCTCGGCGATCAGCCGGTCGGCGCCCATGGCCTGGCTCAGGACCAGCGGCAGGTGGACCTCCTGCCCGGCGCGCCAGACATCGGCGGTCACCGTGGCGCCCACCTGGTACTGCTGGACCAGGTACAGCGCGCTGGTCCGCTCCTTGGGCCGGAACTCGATGGTGCCGTCGTCGGCGATCGGCTGCCCGTTAACGCCCATGAGCACGTCGCCGACGAGGAACACGCCGGCCGCCGGGGTGCGCGGGATGACGTCGATCACCAGCATGCCGGTGCGGTCCGGCGGCACGCGGTACATGGCCTTGAGGTCCGGATTCTCCATGGCTTCCAGCATCAGGCCCAGGCTCGGAAACCCGTCGTGGCGGCCATCGGCGATGTCCTCCAGGAAATGGCGGATGATGGGCGCGGGCACCATGTAGCCGATGTTGTCGGCATCGGGCATGCCCTGCATGACCACGCCCACGATGCTGTCGTCCACCAGGGCCGGGCCGCCGCTGTTGCCGGGATTGATCGCGGCGTCCATCTGCGCCGCCAGCAGGTACTTGGAGCTGTGGGAATAGATCTGGTGCTCGATGCGCGAGATCACGCCCTTGGTGGTGCTGAGCGTGTCGCCGCCCAGCGGGAACCCGTACACCACCACCTCCTGCTGCGGCCGGGGAAGTTCGCCCAGGTCCAGCGGGGTCACGCCCGCGAAAAACTCCGGGTCGTCCACGGCCAGCAGCGCCAGGTCGGCGTCGTGGGACACCGCGGCCACGCGCGCCTGGTATTTGCGCGCCTCGCCGTAGCGGCGCACCTGCAGGAACGTCTGGTTGCCCACCACGTGGCCGTTGGTCAGGATCTTCCTGCCGGCCACGACGCAGCCGGAGCCCGTGGCGGAGCGCGGGCCCATCATGCTCCACGGGTTGTAGGCGTCCGGCAGATCGTAGATCGTGTAAATCTTCACGATCGCGTTGCGCACGGCATCGCGGGCCGGGCCGTCCACGGACGCGCGCGCGGGCGCCGGGCCCGCGAGCGCCAGCGCCAGGAGCACGGCCGGGACGCGGAAACGGCGGGCGGAAAACCGGGGCTGGATCATGGCGGGCTCCTCACCGGGCCGCCTGCACCAGGGAGAAAAAGCGGTCCTGGTATTGTTCGAACAGCTTGTGGCGCTGCAGCAGGCGCGCGAGATCGGGGATCCGGGCGCGGTCGCGCGCCGCGGCCAAAAACGCATGCTCGACCTGGTGGTGGGCGCCCTCGGGATCGGCGCGCAGCGCGGACGCGTTGCGCGAGGCCGAGCGCTGGACAACCTCGACCATGAGCTTGACCAGGCACACCTCCCACGGCTCGTCCACGCCCACGACCAGGGCGTCGAGCGGGTCGTTGCGTTCCTCCAGGCGCTGGCCCAGCTGGCCCAGCACCGCGGCAAGGGGCTCGGACACGATATGGTCGTTGACTTCCATCTTGCGGATGGCGAACCCGTACTGCAGCACCAGCAGCTCCTGCTGGTGTTCGCGCAGCCACGCCACGTACTGCTGGGCCTCCGCGCCGAACCCTTCCAGCATACTGTCGGCATACGAATCGGGGGTGATGATCCGCGGCCGGAACGATTCGATCCGGCCCTCGCGGACGCGCACCTTGTGGGCCTGGTCCATCAGCTCCGTCACCAAGTGGTAGTTCACCAGCGTGGCGCCGAAGGTTTCGAGGCTCTGCCGCGGCGGGCGCACCACCTCGGTGTTGTTGACCGCGTACCAAAAATCAAATGGTTCTGGCTTGCTCATGCTGCGGCCGGGCCGCGCGCTGCGGGCGCGGCAGGGCGGGCTCTTTGTACCCTGCGCCGCCGCGCGCCGCCAACAAAAAAGCGCGCCATTTCGCCCTTGTCTAACGCGCGCCGAACAGGCACCATCCGCCCCATGAAAATTCTGCTGGCCAATGACGATGGGATCCACGCCCCCGGACTGCAGGCCCTCTACGACGCGGTCCGCCCCCTGGCCGAGGTGGTCGTGGTGGCGCCCGACTCCGAGCGCAGCGCCGTGGGCCACGCGATCACCCTCTCGGATCCGATCAAGGCCAAGAAGGTCTATCGCAACGGCGAGTTCTTTGGCCACGCGGTCAGCGGCACGCCGGCGGACTGCGTCAAGCTGGCGGTGTGCGCCCTGCTGGACGGGCCGCCGGATATCATCATCAGCGGCATCAACCTGGGCCCCAACGCGGGCATCAGCGTGATCTACTCCGGCACCGTGTCCGCCGCCACGGAGGGGACGATCCTCGGCATCCCGAGCATGGCGATCTCGCTCAACACCTTTGCCGACCCGCGCTGGGCCACGCCGGCGCATTTCGTGCCGCAGCTGGTGCGCCTGCTGCAGGAGCACGGCCTGCCGCAGGGGCTGCTGCTCAACGTCAACGTGCCCAACCTGCCCGTGGACCAAGTCAAGGGCCTGGCCGTGACGCGCATGGGCCGCTCGCGGTTCGTGGAAATCTTCGACAAGCGCAGCGACCCGCGCGGCAACATCTACTACTGGATGGACGGCGAGCTGGAATACATGGGCGACCGCGAGCACACGGACCTGGACGCGCTCGAGCGCGGCTTTGTCTCCCTCACGCCGATCAGCACCGACCTGACCCACTACGAAGGGCTTGAAATGCTGCGCCAGTGGGATCTGCGGACCGGGCCGTGATCCGCCGCCCGGACCCGCCGGCGCTTGAACCCGGGCTGGGCCCCGCGCCCGCCAACCCGCCGGCCGATCCGCAGCTGGATATCCACTATATGCGCCAGGCCCTGCGCCAGGCGCGCCTGGCCGGGGAAGCCGGCGAAGTGCCCGTGGGCGCGGTCATCGTGGCGCCGGGCGGCCGGCTGCTGGGCCAGGCCCACAACCAGGTGGAGCTGCTGCGCGACCCCACCGCCCACGCCGAGATCCTGGCCATCACCCAGGCCGCCGCCGCGCTGGGCGACTGGCGCCTGGCCGGGACCACGCTCTATGTCACCAAGGAACCCTGCGCCATGTGCGCGGGCGCCATCGTGCTGGCGCGCATCCCCCGGGTGGCCTGGGGCGCACCCGACCCGCAGCGGGGCGGCGCGGTCTCGGTGTTCAACATCCTCAACCATCCGCAGCTCAATCATCGGCCGGTGCTGGCGCCGGGCATCCTGGAAGACGAGTGCCGGACCCTGCTGCTGGATTTCTTCAAGATCCGGCGCAAAGCAGCGGACGCGGAGCAGTAGCAGCCGGCAACGGGAAACACGGCCCGGGAGAACCGCGTGGCGCGGGGCGCCTGTCCCGCGACCGGTCGCGGTTGGAGCGGGGTTGGAGCGGCACTTCATTCACGCTCCAATTCATTTGACCCGCGCCCGCCCTTTCCGCATAATGGCGCGCCAATTCCAGTCCCGCGTCGGATGGACGACCGGGTTGGGAAAGCAACGTTCAGGCAGGAGAGGCAGATTATGGATAGAATTCTGACTGCAGACATCGGGGGCACCAACAGCCGCTTTGCGGCTTTTCGCACCAGCGGGGATGGCCGCCTGGTCATGGAAGAAAGCATCTGGCTGAAAACCGCGGATGCCGACTCCTTTGAAAAGCTGTTCGACAACTTGCATCGCAGCGCGTTCCGGCTCAAGCCGGATGCCTGCTCCGCCATCGTGGCCGCCGTGCCCGGCCCGGTGGACGGCGGCGTTTCCGCGCGGCTCTCCAACGTGCCATGGACCGTGGACATTACGCCGTACCGGAAAAAGATCGGCGACGGCAAGGTATTCCTGATCAACGACTTCGTGGCCCAGGCTTACGCATGCCGCACAGAGGCCGTGAGCACCGCGGTGGAAGTGCTCCCCGGCCAACCCCAGCGCACTGCGCCCATGGCGGTCATCGGCGCGGGCACCGGGTTGGGCGCCTGCTCGCTGGCCGCGGACGGACACGGCGGGTTCATCCCGTTTGCCTCGGAGACCGGCCACATTGCCTTTGCGTTTGTCAGCGAGGAAGAAAACAAATTCAACCAGTTCCTGCTGCGCGAAACCAACCTGCCGTATGTGTACACCGAGGTGGTGGTCTCCGGTTCGGGCCTGTCCTGGCTGTACCAGTATTTCCACGGCCAGAAACTCTCGCCGTGGGAAGTGGTGGCGCATCTCGATATCCGCGCGCAGGTCACCCAGTGGTTTGCCCGCTTTTATGCCCGTGCCTGCCGCAACTACGCGCTGACCGTACTCCCGCGCGCCGGCTTGTACATGGCGGGCGGCGTGGCGTCCAAGAACCGTTTCCTCGTGCTCAACGACGTGTTCCGCGAAGAGTTCGTGGCCTCGCCCATCCACCACGAATTGCTCAAACAGATCCCGGTCTCGCTGATTACCAACGAGGAAAGCGGACTCTGGGGCGCGGCGTTCTACGGCCTGACCGCTATCGGCAAGCCGCTGCGCCTGCCGACCGGTTGACGGCCCGGGTGCCAGCGGTGAACGGCCAGGAAACCGATGGAATTTGACAGCCCCGCGGCACGGCTCTATAGTTCATCAACGTGAAACATCCTGCATCCAGCCTCCGACAGATGCGCCCCCGCCGCATGGCCATCGGCATGGCGCTGGCCGCGGGACTATGGCTCTTGGCGCGCGCGCAGGCGGATGACCCGCCACCGCGCAAAGACCGGGTGATCCATTATACCACCCGGATCCAGTTCGACGAGGCGCCGCTGACCGCTGCCCCGCCTGTCGACGACGAGCGCAAGCCCCTGGCGCCGTCCACCACGCTGCGCGGCGCGGCCGACAGCCCGGCGGGCGCCATGCCGCTGAACGCGACCCCGTTTGTGCGCCCACCGCAACCATCCAAGGATAGGGATAGGGATCAGGATCAGGATGCCGAGAAAGACAAGCCCTCCGGCTGGGGGTGGTTGGCTGACGACCTGCAGGAGCGCCAGGGCTCCGGGCCATCCGCTCGGGCGGACAAGACGCCGGAAGACGACCCGGAAGAAAACCTGCTCCAGCCCGCCGCCAGCCAAAGCCCCCGCCCCGGAGAGTTCAACGCCCGCCTGCTATTCAAACCCGTGACTAGCCTGAGCGATCCCAACGAGGAAAACCCGGACGACGTCTTGGGCAACCTGCCCAGGGATAATGAAGCCATCCAAAGTGAAGCCCGTAAAAAATTCAAGCCGGTCGATCTGATGCTGCGCAGCGGACGCCCCCGGGAAGACCATCCCTATGCCGACGACCAGGACCTCACCCAGGCGGAGCGCGCCGAAAAAAGGCCCACCACCGAAAGCAACTTGCGCACCTTGCCCACCTTCATGGACTACCGGGAAAACATCGGCCTGGAAGACCAGCTGCTCGAACCGTCCGACCTGACTCGGCCTGCGGCGCCGGAAACCCGCGATCCGCCGAAACAGACCGCGCCCCTTGCGGCAGACACCCGCTCGCCCGACAGCCCCTTTGCCCGGGACACGGTGGTCCGGGAAACCATTTTTGGCAACCGCGAAGAGCCCGCCGCCCGTTACGGCAGCGCCGGGTTCCGCGACCCCGCCGGCGACTCTGCCGGCGACGCCATGGGCATGCTGCGCCCCCCCAACACTGGCTATGAACTTCCAACCACCGGCCCCGGTGCCCTGCCGCCTTCCACCACGCCGGGCGGGTTTATGCCGGCCGCGCAAAGCCCGGCGGGGTCCATGGCCCAACGGCCCAGCGCATACAGCGCCGGCTTGGAATCGAACCCGCTTAAAACCCAACTGGCGCCCGCCAGCAGCGTCAGCATGCAGCCGTTCGGCGCGCTGGAACCGGAGTGGCTGCGCACCCGGTAGCCGGTGGCGCGCGCGCGGTTATTTCTTGTCGGCGGACGCCAGCTTGACCGGGAGTTTCTTGTCGAACAGCGCCCGGTCCTTGGGCGTCATGCGCGCCCGCAATACCCGCAGGGTAAACCCGCCATACAGCTTACCATCGTCCACCACCAACCAGTCGGTTATGCCGGCCGGCGGGATGGTGACCGGATCCCCCTTGCGTACCGTTTTGACGCGGCTGGGATGGTTGTCCACAACCCCGCGCAGATTCCGGCCATCGTACAGCACGTCCGCCACCCATAACTGCTCGACGATCTCGCCCTGGGTAAACGGAACTTTGAACGAACACAACGTCTGCTTTGGAGATGGGTTGAGCACGGCGTTGACAAAATCGCCGGCCGTAACCTTGGCCTGGTCCACGGCCGCCATCATCACCCGGTCCTCTTTTACGACCCGCAACCCGCCGGCCGTTCCGAGCTTCTGCTTGGTGCCGGGATCGCTCTTGAAATCCACCACTTCACAGCCACACAGCAGCCACATCAGGCCGCAAACCTGAAGCCAATCCCGTCCAATCGCTGCCCGACTTTTCATCTTCGTCATTCCCAGGCCTGTTGGCTGCCCGCGCAACAAATTGTTTCCGGCCGTCACCATTGCCCACGTGGCGCTGGTATCGCACCTCTACCAATCCTTGTCCACCGGAATCGGTTGCCCCATGATCATGCGCATCCGCTCCCGGTCAGCCTGCTCCTTGTCCTTGATGGCATCAAGCATCATCCGTGCCTCGTCCGGCGTCATCTCCTCCCACTGGGCTTCCGGCTGGCCGGCGGCGTCCTGGGGCTGGTCCGGCGCAGGCGTCGGCTGGTCTTGCGGCTTTGCTTGATCCTGCGGTTGCTGCGGCTGGTCCTGCTGCTGTTTGTCCTGGTTTTGCTCTTTGTTTTGCGGTTGCTGATCTTGCTGGTCTTTGTTTTGCTGCTGGTTCTGCTGATCTTTTTGCTGTTGCTGTTGTTGCTGTTGTTGCTGTTTTTCGATCAGCTCCTTGAGCCGGATCAGCTTGATGTCCCCCGGCTTCTGCTTCAGCCCTTCGGTGATGACGGCCAGGGCTTTTTCATTTTCGCTGCCTGTATACAAGAAGGCGCCATCATAGTAGTACTGGGTCGGGGGCGTCTGGGCCGGGACCGTGGCCAAGCCACCAACCCAGGCGATCATGGCACAAAAAACCAACCTATGCACCGGGACCTCCTGCCGGGGCGCCGGACTGGGGGCCCGGCGTCCTGGGCGTGGGATACCCCTGTTTGATTTCAGCATCCGTTTCCTGGTCCAGGCGGATGAGTTCCTGGAACTTTTGCTGAACTTCCTGCACTTTTTTGCCCAGGTCCTTATCGACTTCCATCACTTGGCGCACCAGGGGTTGCGCCAGGGCCTTCTCCAACATGGCCTGCGCCGCCGCAAACTGGCCCTGCTTGACCCGCCGGCGCGAGTCGTCCAGCAGGCCGGTGATGGTCATGCGCGCCTGGATGAGCGCCGCTTTGGTGCGCTGGACGATTTCGTAGTTCACCTTGTAATCGAGCGCCGCGGGATTCAATAACATGGCTTTTTCGTAGAGCTCCATGATCGTGTCCAGCGCCTTCAACGTTTGGTCGTACGTGGGTGGTTCTGGCTGCGGCTGGGCGCTCAACTGGCGGAACAGGGCCGTGCCCTGGTTGTAATACGATTGCGCCTGCAGCGCCAGGTCTGACGTGCGCAAGGCCTGTTCCCATGCCGCGCGGGCGTCGGCCAACCGGCCCTGCCGGTAAAGCGCGTTCCCCTGGTCGTAATAGGCCGGCGCCGGGTCCAGCTTCTGCGCGGCGGCGGCCACGGCGGCCGCCAGGAAATTGCTGGCCGCCTGGGCATACAGCACGGCTTTCTGCGCTTCGTCCGGCGCGGACGCCGCCTGCTCATACGCCCGCCGGCCGGCCGCCATGTTGACCCGGGCGCTCTGCGCACCACAGGGCGCAGCCAGCAAAGCCCAGGCGGCCAGGCCCAGGCCGGCCATCCATCTCAGCCCATGGCGCGCGCGCAAGGTCATGGCGCGGCCGCCTCCTGGCCGGGTACCGGCCGGCGCTTGCGTAGCCGCCCGGCCAACACGCACTCGCCGCCCAGCAGCAGCAACGCCGCGCCCACGAACCACATGAACCGATCCTCGTAGATTTTCACGGTGCGCGACTCCTGGTCCGCGCGCTGCAGATGCTGGATGCCGGCGTCGTAAATCCGCTCGAGGCCAAAGTCGCCGGGCGATGACCGCACGTAGATGCCGCCCGTGGCCAGGGCCAGCTGCTGCAGCACGTCCTCGTGCAGCGCGCTGCTGATCACCTTGTTGTCGTATTTGAGGAAAACCGGCTGCCCCTGCGCGTCGCGCTCCGTGGGCACGAGGCCGCCTTCCTGGGTGCCCACGCCAATGGCGTACAGGAGGATGCCCTTCTTCTTCAGGTCGTCCGCGAGGTCCATGGGCTGGCCTTCGTGGTCCTCGCCATCGGTCACCAGGATGATGACGCGGTCGGCCTGGGTATCGTACTCGAAGCTGTTGATGGCAGTTTTGAGCGCCTGGCCGATAGCGGTTCCGCCGCGCGGGATGATGCCGGCGTACACATCGTCGAGCATCATGAGAAACGCGGCGTAATCCACGGTCAACGGGCACTGCAGGAAGCTGGACCCGGCAAAGGTGATCAAGCCGATCCGGTCGCCCTTGAGCTTCCGGACCAGGTCGCGCACGCCGTACTTGGCCTGCTGCAGGCGGTTGGGCTTGATATCTTCGGCCAGCATGCTGCGGGACGTGTCCAGCACCACCAGGATGTCCAGCCCGCGGCGCTTGACCTCTTCCCACTTGAAGCCCCACTGCGGCCGGGCCAGCGCCACCAGGCAGCAGGCCACGGCCAGCAGCCAGTACGCGTTTTGCGTGCGCGCCCGCGCGGCCTTGCGGAACGGCGCCAGCACCGGAATGATCTCCGGGTCCAGCAGGCGCGCCAGGCGCCGCTCGCGGCGGCGCAGGGCCAGCAGGATCAGCCACGCCAACGGGATCAGCAGCCAGAGCAGGCCCAGCAGGTGCCGCGCGCCCCAGTTCACGGCAGCCTCCCCAGCCGGGTCAGGGCCAGCAGCTTTTCCGCCAGCAGCAGGGCCAGGCCCAGCGCCAGGAACGACATGAACCGCTCCTCGTAGCGGGTGTACTGCTCCACTTCGATCCGCGTCTTCTCCAGCTTGTCGATTTCCTCGTACACGGTTTCCAACTCGTCGAGGTTCTGCGCGCGGAAATAGCGGCCGCCGGTGACCCGGCTGATGTTTTTCAGCGTGGGCTCGTCGATCTCCGACATCTGGCGCGCATACTGGGTCTGGCCGAAGAAGTCCAGGACCGGCACGCGCACCATGCCCGAGGCGCCGGCGCCGACGCAGTACACCTTGATCCTCATGGCGCGGGCGAGTTGGGCGGCATTGGCCGGCGTGATGGCGCCGGCGTTGTTCTGCCCGTCGGTCAGCAACACCACCACCTTGTTGGTGGCCTTGCCGTCGCGCAGGCGGTTGACGGCCGAGGCCAGGGCGTCGCCGATGGCGGTGCCGTCCTCCAGCATGCCGGTTTTAAGGTCTTCCATGCGCTTGATCAGCCAGGCATGGTCCATGGTCAGGGGCGACACCGTGTATGGCATGGCCGAGAATGCGATCATGCCCAGCGGGTCGTCCGGCCGGTCGAGGATGAACTTGTTCAGCACGGTCTTGGCGGCGTCCAGCCGGTTCAGGTGCTCCTGGAGCGGGGTGGCGAAATCTTCCGCGCGCATGGAAGTCGACACGTCCACCAGCAGCACGATGTCCACGGCCTCGGTTTCCACGCGGCTTTCAGACAGTCCGCGCTGCGGCCGGGCCAGGGCGATCACCAGCAGCAGCAGGCCCAGCCCGAACAACAGCGGCAGCAGCGGCTGCGCGCGCACGGCCCACGACCGCGGCAGGTGGCGCAGCGCCTCGCCGTCGCTGAACGCCACGGCCGGCCGCCGGCCAGGGTGGTACCGCAGCCAGAGCAGCGCGGGGAGTAGCAGCGCGAGCAGGAGCCACCAAGGATACGCCAGGGTCACGGCGCCGCCTCCACGACCGGCCCGGCCGGCGGCGGCGTGGGCTGCGGCTGGGTCTCGCGAACCAGGGTCTCGGCCGCAGCCAACCCGCCGCGCATGTCGTCCGCCGCGGGCCGGTGCCGGGCAAACTTGACCAGGTCGCACTGCTCCAGGAACTGCCGCACCAGCTGCTGGTGTGGCGGGGTGATGACCCGCGCATTGGCGGCTTCGCGGATGAACTCTTCGGTGGTGCGTTCGGGCGCGCGCAGGCGGAACCGGCCTTCAAGATAAAAGCGCACAATGCCGGACAGCTCCACGTAGAACGGCTCCACGGCGCCGCTCTCGATCCACCCGCGCGTTTTCAGGCGCGCCAGCGCCTGCCAGGCGATCTCGTGGGGCCGCGGCGGCGGCGGCGCCACCACGCGGGCGGATCGGCGGCGGACCAGCCGCGCCGCGACCCAGGCCGCGATCGCCGCCAGCGCCGCGACCAGTGCCAGCACGCCAACCCAGCGCGGCACGCGGCCGGGCCAGGCCGCGATCCCGGCGATATCGCGCAACGCTTCCGGCTTGTCGCCCAGCACCGACACCACGCTGAAACTTGTCCGGGGCACGGGCTGCCGCAACTCCTCCTGGCCGGCCATGGCGCAGCTTACCCACCCCGTGGCCACCAGGTGCGCGCCCACGCGGAACGAGGTCAACGAGTACTCGGCCGTGGTGCGGGCGCGGCCGGGCGCCAGCGGCTGGGTGCTGACTTTCTGATCGCGAACCACCACGTCTTTGCCCTGGGCCACGGCCGGCCACTGGATCCGGCCCGCGGCCGGGTGGTCCACGCTGATCACGGCCTTGAACCCATCCCCCACGCGCAGCTCGTTGGTGCTCAGGTTGACCGCCACGGCCAGGGGGCCGGAGGCCACCGGGGCCGGCGGCGGAACTGCGGGCCGGCCGCGGCACCCGGCCGCCAGCAGCACCAGGGCCAGTAAAACCAGGTGGTTTGTAATCCGCGGTTTCACGCTATGTCCGCAAGCGGCCTTCCCGCATCTTGAAAAACTTGATGAATTCTTTCTCGTACGGCTCGCCGGCGTAAACCTGGATGGCGTCGATCGACGCGCTCCGCAAGCCCTTGAGCAACTCGGCGCGCCGGCGCGCATGCAACTCGCCAAGGGCGCGCCGGGTCGCGGCGTCCGACGTGTCCACCAGCTGGCGGCGGCCGGTTTCGGCGTCCACCCAGTCGATCAAACCCGCGCGCGGCCAATCGCGCTCAAGGCCGTCGCCCACGATCACGCTGATCACGTCGTGGCGCCGCGCCGTGACCGTCAGGGTGCGGCGGAAATCCTCGGGATGGAAGAAAAAGTCGCTGATGACGAACGTGACCGTGCGCCGGGTGGTCACATGGTTGAGGAAATCCAGGGCCGGGACCAGGCGCGACCCGCGGCGCTGGGGCGTAAAGTAGAGGATCTCGCGGATCACGCGCAGCACGTGGCGCAGCCCTTTCTGGGGTGGCACGTAGCGTTCCACCCCGTCGGTGAACAGGATCAGGCCCACGCGGTCGTTGTTTTTGATCGCCGAGAACGCCAGCACCGCCCCGATCTCCGCGGCCAGGTTTTTCTTGAGCTGCGGCGCGTGGCCGAACTCGTGCGAGGCGCTGATGTCCACCATCAGCATCACGGTCATCTCGCGCTCTTCCACGAACTTCTTGACGTGCGGGTGGCCGGTGCGGGCGGTCACGTTCCAGTCGATGGCGCGGATGTCGTCGCCGGGGATGTACTCGCGCACCTCGTGGAACTCCATGCCCTGGCCCTTGAACACGCTCTGGTACTGGCCGGCGAACACGTCGTTGACCATGTTCCGCGTGCGGATCTGGATCTGGCGGACTTTCTTGAGAATTTCCTTGGTGATCATGGCCCGGGCTCCGGCTCCGCGGGTTGCGCCACGGCGGGTTACGGCACCGGCAGTTCGTTGAGGATGCGGGTGACGATATCGTCCGCGGTCAACTCCTCGGCCTCGGCCTCGTACGACACCAGCACGCGGTGGCGCAGCACGTCGAGGGCGATCGACTTCACATCCTGCGGGGTGACGTAGCCGCGGCTCTCAAGAAACGCGTGGGCGCGGGCCGCCAGGGTCAGGTAGATGGTCGCGCGCGGCGACGCGCCGTAGCGCAGGTAGTCGCCGATCTTGACGTGGTACTTGTCCGGCTCGCGGGTACAGAAGACGATGCTGAGGATGTAGTCCTTGATCTTGTCGTCCACGTAGATCTCGTCCACGATCTTGCGCGCGGCCATGATCGCCGCCGGCTCCACCACCGGCTGGACGTTGAAGGTCTTGCTGGTCACGGACATGGCGTCCAGGATGCGGCGCTCCTCCTCGATGGACGGATAGGTGATCTGCAGCTTGAGCATGAACCGGTCCACCTGGGCTTCCGGCAGCGGGTAGGTGCCTTCCTGCTCGATGGGGTTCTGGGTGGCCAGGACCAGGAACGGCACCGGCAGCGGGAAGGTCTGGTCGCCGATCGTCACCTGGCGCTCCTGCATGGCCTCGAGCAGCGCGCTCTGCACCTTGGCGGGCGCGCGGTTGATCTCGTCGGCGAGGATCAGGTTGGCGAACACCGGGCCTTTCTTGATGGAAAACGTGCCTTCGCGCGGGTTGTAGATCTGGGTGCCCACCACGTCGGCGGGCAGCAGGTCCGGCGTGAACTGGATCCGCTGGAACGTGGTGTGGATCGCCGTGGCCAGGGTTTTGACCGACAGCGTCTTGGCCAGCCCGGGCACGCCCTCGAGCAGGATGTGGCCGTTGGCCAGCAACCCGACGATCAGCCGGTCCAGCAGGTACTTCTGGCCCACGATCACCTTCTGCATCTCGGCGCGCAGCGCCGCCACGAACACGCTGTGTTCTTTCACCTGGTCGTTGATCGCCTGTATACCCGTCGCCATGATGCAACCTCCGTTAACTTGTGCTCAACCTCGTGTTTAATAGATATATCAATTATACATAGCGAAAAGATAAGGATCACTGCAACAGATTTTTTTCGGCGAGGACGCCCAAGATTTGTTGCGCCAGCGCCTCGCCCGCCAAGCGGTTACCCCGGGCGTTCCAATGGGTGTTGCGACGATGGTACGTGCGGCCGGTCGATTCGGCCTCCCGCAGCACCGGCAACAGGTCCAGCACGGCCACGCCCTCCCGCTGGCACCAGGCCAGGATGCATTGCTGGGGATAGTCGCGCGGCCACGCTTGCGCCGCAGGCTGCTGGCGGACCAGGGCCCGGTACAGGTCGTCGTTGACCTGGTATTCGTCGGGAATCAGCACCAGCAGGAACCCGGCTTGACGGGGCACGGCCGCGCGGACCAGGTCAAGGGTGACCCACAGCTTGGCGTAGTTGTAGCTGGCCCGGGCATTGGCCGGATCGCAGCAGGCCAGGCGCTCGGCTTCGATGGCCAGGAATCGTTCTTCCGAGAATGTGGGCGGTTCCCGGTCCGGATCCTGGATGTAGTCGGGTTCGCTATAAAGTGGCGGCACTGGCCCAACCGCCGGCTGCCCGGCATACGTGGTCTGCCGCTCCGCCCACATCAGGTAGATCCGTCGGGCCAGGGTCCAACTCCACCATTGCGCCAGGTCGCGGCGATCCCGGGACTGGCCGCGGACATCCCGGAACCCGCCGATGTCGTTGCCGACGAACAGGCACAAGACCACGCATTGCGGCCGGTACTGGGGCACCTCGCAGGTAAGCAGGTGATAGTATTCACGCATCCCGATGCTCGGCACGCCAAAATTGTGGATCGCGACCCGCCGCTCCGCAAGCCGGTCGGCTGCCTGCAGCCTTTTCTCCGCCACGGTCGCAAAATTGTAGGCGTAGGGCACCACGCCGAAGCCGAACGAATCCGCCAGCAGGGCCACGACCACGTCGTTGGACCGGGCCGCAAAAAACTCCTCATCATGGTAGCCGCCGCTGTTCAAACGCGTGTTGAAGTAGGGCTCTTGGGCCGGGCGCCGGAACGATCGCAGGCTGGATTCCACCGACGCATCGTCCCAAAACAAGGGGGATCGGGCGTGGGGGGCCCACAGGATCAGGCCGCCTTCGAGGGCTAGTCCCAGCAGGCAGAGGTTGAACAGCAGCCAATCCAGCCAGCGGACGTGGCGCGCGCCCCACCGGGCCCCGGCCGGCGGGGTCAGCAGGAGGACCAGCAACCATGCGGCCAGGCAACCCGTTCCGAGCGTCAGCCACAGGAAACCCCGCAGCATCTCCAGGCTGGCCAGCCATTGCACGGCGGCGGCCCAGGTGTAGAGCGCCAAGGCCAAGGCCCCGGCGTAAAGCAGCAGGCGCAGGGCCGTCCCGATCCCCAGGGCCGGCCGGAGCCGGCGGCGGCGCCACTGGATGAGGAACGCTGCCAGCGCCGCGGCCAGCAAGGCCAGCACCAGCCGGTGCAGGGCCAGCAACTGGGCCATGGCCTGCATGCGCGGGCCCCAGTGGCCCGGGCCGCGAACCGACGCCGAGGCCTGCAGTTGAGCCAGCTTGGCGGCCAACGGCCGGCCTTCATGCCAGAGATACAGCCACAGGGCCAGCAGGCCCAGGCTGCAGGCCACGGCCAGCCCCACGCGCCACGGGTTCCGCAGCGCGGGCCGTGGGCCCGCGCCTGCGGATGCGCCCCGGTTCAAGCGTTAAAACCGCTTCCAGAAATCCTGCGCCTGCTTGCGCGAGGCGGCGTTGATTTCCTTTTCCTTCAGGCCCTTGAGCTGGCCGCCCTGCATCAGGACGCGGCCGTTGACGATCGTGGAGTCCACGCGCGCGCCGCAGATGCCGAACAGGAAGTGGCCGAGGAACGTGTTCGTGGTCAGCGGCGTGGGCGGGTCGTAGTCCATGACGATGACGTCGCCATACGCGCCCTTTTCCAGCACGCCCACCGGCCGTTGGAAGAAGCGGCTGGCAATCTTGGCGTTGTTGTTGAGCAGGAGCTGGCAGGACTCCACGAAGAAGACGCGCGGGTCGCACTTGGCCAGCTTGTGCAGGATGTTGGCCATGCGCACTTCGTCCTTCATGTTCGCGGTCATGCCGTCCGTGCCCAACCCCACGAGCACGCCCTTCTTGAGCAGTTCGGGGATCGGCGCCACGCCCACGGCGTTGTTGGTGTTGGACTGCGGGTTGTGCACCACGCAGGTGCCGGTCTTGGCCAGCAGCGCCATTTCCGCGGGGGTCACGTGCACGCAGTGGATGGCCAGGGTTTTGGGACCCAGGCCGCCGGCCTTGTGCAGGCGCTCGACCACGCTCAGCTTGAAGATCTTCTTGTTGTCCACCTGGTCAGCCTTGTCCTCAGCCACGTGCACGTGCAGGCCCACGTCGAACGCCTTGGCCACGGCCACGGCCGCCGCCAGGCTCTTGTCGTTGACGGTGAACAGGGCGTGCAGGCCCATCATGGCCGCCACCAGGTCGTCGCCCTTTTGCTGGCGGGCCCGGATCTTCTTGATGAAGCGCACGTTTTCCTCAATGCCTTCCTGGCCCTTGCGGTAGCGGTCCGAGATGCCCAGGGTGAGCACGCCGCGCACGCCGGTCTTGCGGAGGGCCGCCTCGAGCACGTCCATGCAGCCCTTCTGGTAGCCCTGGCTCTCGTGGTGGTCGATGATCGTGGTGGTGCCCTGGCGGATGCAGTCGATCAGCGGGATCAGCGCGCTGTACATCACGTCCTTGGCGTTCAGCGCCTTGTCCAGCGGCCACCACAGGCGCTCGAGGATTTCCACGAAGTTTTCCGCCGGCGGCATCTTGGGGCACAGGCCGCGCGCGAAGGTGGAATACAAGTGCATGTGGGTGTTGATGAACCCGGGCATGATCAGCTTGCCCTTGGCGTCCAGCACCTTGGCGCCGCGCGCCTTTTTCGCCACCTGGCCGGTGGTGCCAACGGCTTCGATCACGCCGTTCTTGATGAGCACCGCGCCGTTGGGGATGATCTTGTTCTGGTCGCCGAGGGTGATGACCGTGCCGTTCTTGATGAGCAACAGGTTGTCTTTCGTAGCCATGAGTTGTTTCTCCTTGGGTTGCGTGGTGGTTGAGTTAGGCGTGGGCCTGCTTTTCCTGGGCCGTGCGGTCGCGCAGGGACAGCGCGCCGGCAAAGCACTGCAGGGTGCACAGGCCGCAACCGATGCAACGCTCCGCGTCCGTGGTCGGGTACGTGTCCTTGTCCAGCGAGATCGCCAGGTACGGGCAGCGGGTGCAGTTACCGCACTGTACGCACAGGTCGCGGTTGCAGTCGGAGACCTGCTTGTCCGGCGACAAGGCCATGAAGTCGCGGATCGGGTTGGGCTGGGCAATGCCGCGCAGCTGCTTGACGGACTTGATGCCGCGCGCTTCCATCAGGTGGCTCAGGCCGGACTCGAGCTCGCTGACGATCCCGTAGCCGTGCTTCTCCACGACCGTGCAGAACTGGACCGTGTTCGTGCCCAGGGCCAGGAAATCGGCCGCCGCGCGGTAGTTCACCGGGCCGGCGTTGCCGGATACGGTGATGCCCATGTTGCCGGCGCCGGCCAGGCACAGGTAGCTGACGGGGGTGATCCCCTCGCCGCTCATGCCCACGACCACGCCGTCGTCCCACGTCTTTTTCGCGCCGGGCTTGAACGCCAGCGAGGGGAACGTGTTGGCCAGGGTGACGCCGGCTTTTTTCTTCGGGTACTTGTCGAACACCTTCTTGACCGCGCGCAGGATGGTGCGGATGTCGGTGACCGCGCTGGTGAGCTTGAACAGCTTGGGGATGTTCGGGTTGCTGACTTCCATGACCCAGTCGATGATCTTGGCGGTCAGGGCCGCGTTCTGGGAGACGATGTCGCCCTCGGTGCCTTCGCCGCCCTGCGGGCAGGACAGGCTGTACTCGATGACCATGGCGCCGGCCTGCTCGAGCTTGCGGGTGTTGCTCTGCCAGCTCTTGCGGTCGCCGTCGTCGTTGCCGGAGACCGAGCCGCCCGTGGACGCGCCGGTGAGGCGGTCGGGGTACTCCTTGACCAGGCGGCGGATCTCCTTGCACACGCGATCCAGCGGGTGGTCGGAGACGTTGTCGCAGTTGCCCCACGTGGTGTCGTTGAAGCAGGTCATGTAGGCCGCGGGAATGTGGATGGACAGGTTGTCGAACGCGGTCTTCATGATCGCGCCGGCCCAGCCCGCCTCGTAGCCCAGCTTGACCTGGTCGTAGCCGTCGGCTGCCGGGGACGCGGACAGCAGGAACGGCGAGATCAGCTTGCGGCCGAAGAAATCCGTCTCCAGCGATACCGGCCGGTCATTGAAGCCCGGCACCGTGGCGTAGCCCTTGGTGGCCTTCTCGATCTTCACCTTTTTGCCGCCGTTGAGCCAGGCCTCCACCTGCGTAGCCACATTCTTGCCCGCGGCGGAAGCTTCCACCACGGTCGTCGGGCCGTTCACCATGTCGCCAACGTAGAACACCGCCTTGGCTTCCTTGGCGGGCAGGGAGGACCGGGCGCCGATGGCGATGATGACCGCCTGGATGTCCGTGCGGGCCTGCTCCGTGCCTGGCACATCGCGGATGGCGCGCGGGTTGAACTTCTGGCCGGCGGGGAGCTCGACCTTGAGGGTGTCGATGCCCGCGATCTTGCCGTTGGCAACGCGGATGCCCGTCACGCGGGTGCGGCCGGTCACCTCGATGCCGCGGTTGAGGATCTCGCCGCGCTCGCGCGAGGTCAGCGGCATCTCGCCGCCGGTTTCCAGGGCGATCAGTTCCACGGCCGCGGCACCGTGCTTCTTCGCGGCCACGGCCACGTCCAGCGCCGTCGCACCGCCACCGATCACGGCCACGCGGCCTTTCAGCCGGTACGCCTTGGGATTCTGCAAATAGTCGATGCCCGCGATCGCCTGGTCCGCATTCGGGATGGGCAGGTTGATGGGGCTCCACAGCCCGGCCGCCACGACCACGGCCTTGTAGCCTTTCTTCAGCAGGTCGGCCGGCTCCTTGACGCCCTTGCCGGAGCACAGCTTGATGTTGCTCAGGGACAGGACGAACTTCACGTCGTCGTTCAGCATCGGCTTGAACAGGCGGTGATCCGGAATGCACTGGCACATGCCACCGGCCTTGTCCTGCACCTCGAAAACATCCACGCGGTAGCCGCTCTGGCCGAGGAACGCGGCCGCGGCCAGGCCCGCGGGGCCGGCGCCGACCACGGCAACCTTGGGCCCGGTGGCTTTCGCCTTCTGGAACTTGGGCATCACGCCCAGCGCGCGGGCCTTGGCCACGATCGTGCCCTGGATCGCCGGGATGTTCAGGGGCGCGTCAAACTTGGCGTGCGAGCAGGCGGCCATGCAGTGCCGGTCCGGGCACACCATGCCGCAGATGCCACCGAGCGGGTTCTGGCCCATGATCATGCCCGCGGCGCGGCGGTAATCGGAAGGCGCGCCGAGCTTGGCGGCCATGATGAAATCCGCCGGCGAGCAATCGCAGGGGCACGCGGTTTTGCACGGTTTTTCCGCGCAGTACTCGCACTTGGCCATCTCGCTCTTAAGCTGGGCATCGGTCAGGATCCCGTTTTCTTCGCAGGTGCACTTGGGGAGTATGTTGGCCATGGTTGGTTCCTCTCTTCTTTGCTGTGGTTTCTTTTTCTTTGTTTAAACGGGCGCTTTTTTTACACACCGGCCTGCGTTTGACAAGCTCTTTCTCTGCGCCCGGCGCCAGGCGCTGTCGCTGGGTGCGGTCGGTTTCAGAAGGGAGTACGGGGGCTGGATCGTTTTGTTTGTCGAAAAGCGGCCAACGTTGGATAGCGTTGACCATATTTCTATCGTCTGTCCGCTAGTTGTTCGTATGTACCCACCGCCCCCCTTTTCTTTCGCATCACCATCGCATCGCCGGCGCGCCACGCCGGACACCGACGACCCGCGATACGGCCACGATCACGCCAATCACCATGGCCCCGACACGAAGCCGCCGCCCCGGCGGCGATCACGCGGGAGCGCAGCGACCGAGTGCAACAGATATCCACGGGCTTATGCCCGCGGCTACATGGGCGGGGGAAGGGGGGGTGCTCGCGAAAAACGCGCGACGCACGAAGTGCCGTCCAAGACAACCTTGCTTTTCATCGCATATTGTTGCACTATGCCCAGCGCTTAAAGTGAATATTTACGGCCTGACCCTGATGCCTCCGCTGTCCGATGGCCCTCAGGGTCTCTCCGCTCCGCCTGGCCGCTAATTCCACAGCCACCATTTTCGCCACCCCAACCGCACGCCCATGTCTCCGCAAGTCGTCAGGGAGCACTCTGTACTTTCTGCCGACCACTTGGTCGATCACTTCTAACCTCGCGCCGTTCTACTTTTTCGATCGCCGAGGTTTACTTTTCTTCCCCAAGTAACTGGGCAAGGTCGGGTTTCACCGGGCGCGTGTTCTGACGAAAAGCAGCTCTAACTTCATCTGTAAGTTGCTTGGTTATCGACCATGGCAGATCGGTTGCTTGTTCAAGATTCCGGTCGCCATAAGGATTTGTAACTGATTTCCCGCTCAACCGGAAGAAGTCATTATTGGCATTGACATATTCGATTTCATAACGCGTGTAAATGGCCGGATTGCGGCTCTTCAGATAGACATACTTCTCCCTGACGGGCTTTCGGTCTTCGGGCGTAAAGAGGTATTCCGGCTGGTAGCCGGTCTCAGGCGCCTCGTAAAGCAACTGGTCGGATGCGATGATTCCTCCGTTGGTGTTGCCTGGCGATAGAACCACCGTCCACGTCGCATCGTTCGTCTTGAACGTCGCCTTGACTTGGAGATCGCAGACACGCGCCGCATCGTCGCCGGCAGGATTGGCAACGTCTCTGATCCGGCCACTCTGAATAAAGTCGTAGCCGATGGCCTTGCCAGAATAAGGCCCCGGTATTTGGAACTTTATTACGGGCTCTTCAAGGAGAACGGCTTCTTCGCCCTTCTTGCGCAGCATATACACAATTGGTTTTGAAGGATCTGGTATAAATCGCTTTGAGTTGGTCTTCGAAAAAGCAAACGACCGATTATCCCCACGGACCCAATCTCCATCAAACCCGTTTTTGGTGATTCGCACCACATCCAAATAATGACCCGTTAGTTCATGAACGCCATAGGTTTTACTCGATACTTCAAATAATCCATTTCTGTCGGTCCGCAGGTTCGCTTTTTGATAGGTCATCTGCCCTCGATCCGCGGCCTTCGGCACGGATACTTCTATATTCGCTGCTTCAATTGGTTGCCCATATTGATCCACAACTTTTCCAAAAAACAGAATGACCCCCTCTTCGGCTCTGTATTGTTTCAATAATACCATTGGGCTAAATTCTTCGGCAGAAGCAGCCCCAAACAGCAACCAGTTCGTTGCGCAAAGATAAAGCACTATAGCGTAACTCTTCATTGTTATCGAGTGACTAAAACCCACAGTTTTCAACAACTCTTCTCCAATACGCTTCTTCGTCCACGATATTTGACCTTAATTGGCGGCTATGGGAATAGTGCGCTTCATTATATGGAAGGGGGACATTTTGAAGATCAAATAGCGCAAACCCAGCCACGCCGTCGGTACCCAACGCAAACGAACGCGATTCTGCCGCATAGGAGTAAATCTCGAAACGATCGTTGGGATATGAGAGCACGCGGAAACCCGGCAAAAGATCGTCATAGAAAAAATACTCGTTGGGCCAAACATACGTATCCACAACGCCATCAACCTCATGATACCAATAGTTTAGGTCCGGCTTCATTGCATTATTTCTCTCCCAAGAGAACATCCCTCTGCGTAGTGCATAGTCTGCATTATTGATATAGGCGAATACTCCGAATATTCCGACGTGCGAAAATATCCCGCTTAAATATGGCGAACCGGCAAGGGGATCGCTCGTCAAGATGTTGGGAGTTGTCGGGAAAAGTTGTCCATAGGAATTCGGATTTTGCGGCAAGCCGGCAGAATAGTGGTCCCCCGCAATAGCCGCTTGAGTGGCGAGATATGCCTGGACGGCAACACCACTGGCATTCCTCAATGCCTCACCAGCGATGATGTTACCTTGGCTGTGCGCCATCAAGCGAACCTTGCCGGCATGCGCACCCGCATTGAGCTGGTTGATCCGATGAAGTAGAGCACCACCGCACTGCCATGCAATATTCTCGCTGTTGTCAAAGAATTCTGGATTGAGATCCCACCAGTCACGTACGACACAGGGCCAGTCGAACCATCCAACATGTCCTTTGTAGCCCTGCCACCAGAGGCGTTTGAAGACGGTCCCTGGCCAGTAAGCCTTGCCGGTAGAGTCGACGTTGAACCCGTGCACGAACAGTAGATAGTCATCTGTGCTGGTAAAATCAGAGTTATACCCGGCGGAAACCTCGGCGCTGTTCTGCCCGGCCATAGCGACCTGAAAAACCTGGTAAAACTTGCCGATCGGCCGCAACTCCAGAAGAACAGCCTTGCGACAGAGTTCGGTTCCATCTTTCTTCACGATAAGGGTTAAGCGGCCTTTCCCTTCACACTTGCCCTCCAGAAGGAATGGGGTCACCTGTCCCAGGTTCTTGATATAGGCATTCGGCAGCGGAACTTCCGATGATGCAACCGTAAGCAGTTTGGTTTTCTCAATTTGCTGATCGGCGGCTGCGCCAACCTGCAAATACGCTAGGCTCTCGTCAACAGCCTCGAAAATATTTACCGATGGACTGCCAGCGGTTACGCCCTCGAATTTCAGATAGTATTCAATGCCGGACATCTTCGTGATGGCGTCTTCGATGCGGATATGTAGGCGAGTAAAGTCTTCCAGATCGCGGCGGCAGTTGTGCGGGTTGATTTGCGCGCCTCCGTAAACAATCTGTCCGATGTAATTATCATCGCAATTTTTCGGAATGGGTGTCGTCGAAGGCCAAGGATCATACGGCGCGGAGTCATCGTCCTCGTGCCACATGTTTTCTTCCCAGTGCATAACGTCATAATCGTTGTTCACCCAGAACAGATATCGGGCATCGGCGGGATCATCGAAGTTGATCGCATCGTCGCGGTTGCCGTCCATGGCGATGTCGACTTTAAGTGCGGTTACCTTGACCTTGTCCACGCAGAGGAAGTCAATGGGACCGTTGGTGCCGTCGGGGTCCAGGGATACGGTAATGATGTGCTCGCCAGGCGCCGTGGCCTCGACGTAGAGTGTTGCAGGATTGCCCAAGTCTTGCAGTTTGTATACGCGTGGTGGTACGTAGTCGCCCCGAATCCACGTCGGCGTGGGGTACTCCGGCCTGGCCACACTGCGCCGGGAGCGCGCCTCGGAGCCGTCTTTTGCCCAGATCCGCAGCGCTCCCGGCGCCGGCGCGTATACTCTTGGATTGCCGGAAGCCGTAACGCCAGCCGGATCGGAAGCATAGTACTCGATACTGATGCGTGCCCGCGCCGGGTCAAGGAACAGGGGCACGCTCAGTTGCATGGGCACAAAGCGGCCGCCCAGACCCGGCTGCGGCGTGTGGCCGGTCGCCGGGCAGTCGTACCCATCCGCGAAGTTGGGGATGCCATCGCTGTTCACATCGCCGTCGTTGACTACCATATACTTCCCCGGCCACCGTGGCGAATGTTCCGCCTGGTCTTCATCCGCCGTACCCTCCGGCGGCTCATACGGGCCCGTGTTGTCAGAGTCGATGTCCAAGTCGACGTTGATCACCGTAACGTTCGTCTGCGCCAGGCACGTCGCCGGGCTCGCATAGTGCTCCAGCACAATGACAACATCCCGTGGCGCTGCGCTAAGTTCCACGCCCTCGACATAGACCGGCAGAATGTTGGCCGCCGGCTCGCTGCTGCCCGAGGGCCAGTCGCTCGCTTTGTCCGCTGTCGTGAACACCTTGATCTGTCCCGGATAAGTCAGCGTGATATCACCCTCAGCCACAGTACTGCACACCTTGGCACCCACCAATTCGTCTTCACCTTGGTATGGCCCCGAATCGTCCCAGTCCCACTGGTCGTTGTCGTTGTCATCGTCGTCATTCAGCGGCACAATATAGCCGTAGGGCGGGTTTGTAAATACGCCGTGGTCCAGCAGTTCTTCTGACAACTTGACGAACGGCCGGACCACATGCATGACCAGATCGTTGGTTTCTCCGTTGCATTGGGCCGTGATGGTGACTTCGTTGATATCGGCGGGCAAGCAACCCCGCTGGCCATGCTCGTCCGCCGGCTCCCAGGTGGCGGTGCTTTCCCCACGACTGATGTTGCCGATCGTGGCGTGCCACCCCACGGCGCAGTCATCGCACAAGGTGGCTTCAAGCGTCACCGACTCACACGGGCAGATGTATGCCGGTCCGTCAAGGCCGCACATGTAATACTGCCCGCCGGCCGCTCCGCCCAACGCCAGCATCAGCACAACCGCCAGCCCCCAGACCACGTTACACCGTCGATGAGGCCGCATCATGGCGCCAGGTCCTTTTGCAGGCACACATACGCCGCTTTCAGCCGCGGCACTGACGCGAAGCTGTAGCGGCCGGCGACGGCGTCAAGGTTGAGGTCGGCCAGCAGAAGGTCGGCGCACAGGAGCAGTTGCTGGTGGCGTTTGAGGCCCGGGCTCGGGCCCAGGCAGCGTTTCAGGTGCTGCGCCAGGTCGCGCGCGGCCGGGCGGTTGCCGCGCTGCCAGGCGTCCAGGGCCAGCCAGTAGGCGGCAGCGGCCATCTCGGGTTGCAGGGCTCCCTCGCGCGGCAACCGGCGCAGGACGTCGAGGCCTTCCGGCCGTGACGAACGGGATTTGACCAACTGCAGCCCGTGCGCCAGGCCCAGGGCCAGCCGCCCGACATCCGGCGTGGATGGATCAGCCAGCAGCGGGACTACGAAGCGGCGGGCTTCCCCTGACCGGCCCAGCCGGCACAGAGCGCGGTAGTAGAGCGCCAGGAAATCCCAGTAGTCGCGGCCGGCGGACTGCAGCCACGTCCGTTTGGCGGCCGGCAGGTTGTCCCACAGCTCTGCCATGCCTGCATTCTGCTGCATGTCCAGCAGGCGGCGCGCCCAGCGGAACAACACGGCCGCCGCGACGTCGGGCGCCGTGGCTGTGGCGAATGCCGCCCGGGCCAGGCGGTTGCCCTTGTCCAACGCCTTTTGGCCTAGGGCGCTGATCTCCGGTTTCGGGCTGTAAAACAGGTCCCGGGCCAGGGTCAGCACCGCCTCGTAGTGGTCCATGCCGCGCAGCGCCAGGTCCAACTCGCGGCGTACGTCGGCCACGTCCACGCCGCCGCCCTGGCCGGCCAGGGACAGCAGGCGCAACCGGGCCTTGGTGCGCAGGGCGTCCGGCGCCTTCTCGTCCCGCGCCAGCGCCAGGTACTGTTGGGCGGCCGCACCTGTTTGTTGCAGGTCGCTCAACAGCCCGGCCAGGTTCCAGCGGATCCGGGTATGCCAATAAGTGGCCGGCGGCTGGCCGGCCAGGGCGGCGACGAGCAATGTGTGCGCTTGGTCCAGTCGCTGGCCAGCGCGGCAGAGATTGGCGGCAGTATTGAGCAGTCGGGGGCCGAACCGGGGGCCGAACCGGTTCACGCCCAGTTGGACAAACGCAGTGGGGTCCAGCGCCTGGTTTTGGCGGAGACCGGCCGCCATCCAGCACCGGAACGCGCACATGAATTCGTGGGGCCGCAGCCCTTCGGATTGCATCATCTCCGCCGCGGCCTGGGCCTGGTCGGCCGGCGACCCGTTCGCGGTGGCGGCGGAGTCGCAGACCAACAGCTTGCGTATTTCCGTGGCCACCACCGGATGCCCCGGGCCTTCCGTGCGCAGCCAGTCCGTGGCCAGGGCCGTCCAAGCCGGGTCCCTGGCGCTGCGCAAGGTGCGGGCCGCCAGCAATACCGCCCGCGCGCGGACGGTGGGTTGCGCGGTGGCCAGCATGGCGCCGGGCACGGCCAGCGATCCGGTCTGACCCAAGGCCAAGCGCGCGGTAATGGCCTGTTGCCAGGCGGCCAACGTTGTGGCCTTGCGCCCGCCCAGATCCAGCGCGCGGGATGCCAATGCTGCGGCCTGGTCCCAGCGGCCAGTTCGCGCAGATAAATGCGCCAAATGCGTAAACACCGCCGGGCACCCCTTGGGATGGAGCTTCAGGGATTCCATGAGCAAGGACTCGGCCGATGCGAGTTCACCAGCATCCATGAACAGGCGCCCGAGCCGGGCAGCGGCCTGGCTGGCGTAGAATGGCCGCGGCGGCACTGCGGCCGTGCGGCCGGCGGCCAGGTCCTGCTCGGCGGCGGCCAGCGCGGAACGGTACGCTTGTTCTGCCTGCTGCAGGTCTGCCAGTGTAGCGTGGGCCTGATCGATGGCCAAATCGGGCTTGCCATAAGCCAGCAGCGCGCGCACCACGCCGCTGCGGAGGCGGTAGGCCAGCCGCGTGTCGGCGCCGGCAGCCGCGAGCCCGCCGTGGAACGCGGCCACGGCTTCGCGGTGCTTGCCCCGGCGCAACTCATAGTCGCCCACCAACCCGAGAATCCGCGCCTGCCGAGCCGGATCCGTCCACTGCCGGGCCAGTTGGTTGAGCGCAGCGAGGCCGCGGTCCGGCTGCCCCGACTGCAGGCGCACCAGGGCGGCGCGCAGGGCCCGCGACACTGGTGACTGCGCCGGTTGTTTTTGGCGAGCGGTTTTACGCTGGCGGATCCGGCTCATGGCGGCCTCCGGGAAGAAAAGAGACGTCGGACGGCATTAAACCGTTCCTTCCGGAGCTCGTCGCCTGTCGCCCGACGTCAAACTGACTATTAAAATGGTTCACGCCACCTTCACCACGTTGTACCCGAGCCGGCGGTCGGTCACCGCGGCCACGGCCGCGGTGAGCGATGCAAAGCGCCGGTGTTGGGCAAACGTGAGGAAGGACGGCGGGTATCGCACCCCGGCCCGGGGCACGATCTGGTACTGCACCGGCAATGCCGCCGGGCTGGTCCGCGCCAGCCAGACTGCGCCGGCCATTGAGGCGGTCCCCACCGCCAAGGCACGACAAAATGCGCGCCGCGAAAGAGTTTTCATGATCCGATCCCTTACCCCACGTGACCGGCCGCCACCCCGGCAACCGGCCAACGCGCGCATTCATAAAACAACGGCGCAACAAATGTCAACAACTTTTTAATGCTTTTTTTGCTTATTCTCATGAGTCGTTAATTTTGGTTCAGGCCACCAGGCGTCATCCTTCGAATCGGTCGAGGTCGATGCGGTCGCGGATGAATAAAGCGAGGGAATGGTCAATGGGGGAATCCGGGAGAAATAACGGCATGCTATGGCGGAGCGCCGTAGCGACGACCAGTTCCGAGGGCGGATTTTAGGGGCGGATGGTGCGCAACCACGAACCGAAGTGCTGCCAGACGGCGGCGGTGCAAAGCAACGCAAGGATTTGCAAAAGGCCTTGGGCGATCAAGCCCAACTGGATGTGGGCGTGATACGCGCCAATCTTTCGGCGCACTTGGTCGCGATCGCGTTGGGATTGGTGGTGCGGGTGTTGATTGCCAGAGCGGCGAGGCCGGGCGACCATGGCTCGCATCCAGAAGTGATAGGCGTAGGCGCCTACGACATGGATGGCCTGCTTGAAACTGAACTCGATTTTGAAGCGCAGGCCGTCTTACGGCCCCGATCTGGATGGATGACCAGAACGAAGCGGACGAGGTGGCCGACCGGTTTCCAATACCGATCGATGACGCGATAACGCAGGGTGCCGTCCTTTTCGCCGTACACCGGGCTGGGGGCTGGGGTGAAGGCGTCGGGTTGCTCGAACAGGGTCCGGAGCTTGATCTTTTGGCCATAGACCTTGGGGCGGCCGCGTCCCGGATGCGGCGCTGGGGCAAGCGGCGCGGAAGCGCCATGCAGGCACGCCGTGCGCCGCTCGGATTCAATGCGGCCATTCCCGAGGAGCGAGATCACCCCGTTCCTGTGGATGCGGAGATCAAGAAGCAGTTCCGCGTCGAGTTGATCAATCGGATTGACGAGATCGTTTGCTTTGCTCCGCTGGCGGCTGGGCTTTGGTCGAGATTGCCCGGAGGTTTCTTGGTGCCCTCGCCGGTTCGCTGGAGGATCGGCATGGCGTGCGGTTTGAGGTCCCCGACAACGTGGTCGCGAATCTGTGCGGCGAGGCCCATAGCGCGGAGTTCGGTGCAAGGAATCTCCGCCGTGTCATTCAGGAGCAGGTGGAGATTCCGGTTACGCAGATGATCGCGGATGGAACGACGTCCGGGAAGACGGTACTGCGTTGTGTTGTGGATACCGGACGGGTACGGATCATTGCGGAATAGGGACGAAGAAGCGGGGCGCGCGCCCCCGAAAACGACGACGCGAAGACGGGCGGCACGAACCGGGCGGCGTCAGCCGCCTCAACGGTGTCAACCGGCGACGGGCAGCCAACCGTAACCCGTGACCACAGGGACAGTTGGGTTGCATGTCCAAGCATTTCCTGGCGGTTTATTCGGTTGACTTGGCGCTACGCATCCTGAATATACGGCGGCTGTGGCCGCAGGCGGGTTGGGCTCCCTGCTTGAAACCGCAAGATAAAGGTGGATAATGATGGACAGGAAAATAGCCGGCTGGCTGGTGTTGGTGGGCGCAGGCGTGGGTTGGGCCGGCGCCGGTTGGGCCGCGGATCCGGCGGCCGACCCGGCCGCGCCGTACGAGCTGCCGGTAGTGACGGTCACGGCCGGCAAGCAGGCCGGGGAACTGCAGACCACGCCCATGAGCCTTGCCGCGTTCGGGCCGGCCCAGATGCAGGAGGCCGGCATCAACAACCTGGTGGACGTGGCGCGGCTGACGCCCAACTTTAATTTTTACGAAGCCGGCAGCCGCCGCACGGCGCTGTTCTTTATCCGCGGGCTGGGGTCGTCCGGGCCCAACCCGCCAGCGGTCGGCGTGTTCCTGGACGATGTCTATCTCGAGCGGAGCGGCCTGGCGGATTTTGATTTCGTGGACCTCCAGCGCGTGGAGGTGCTGCGCGGGCCGCAGAGCACGCTGTATGGCGCCAACACCGAGGCCGGCGCGATCAACCTGGTGACCGCGCCGCCGCAATCCGCGTGGAATGGCCGCCTCGGCGTCGAGGGCGGCAACCACCAGTACGGGCTGGCCCGCTTTCATGCCGGTGGCCCGGTGGCGCCGGACGGCCTGTTCCTGGACGTGGGCGGCCAGTGCCGGCGCCGGGACGGCATCACCTACAACGACCTGCTCCAGGAAGACGCCGACCCCATCCGCGAGTCCGGCGGCCGCGCGGCCGTGACCTGGCGGCCGGCGCCCGCGCTGGACATCCAGGCCGGGGCCATGGGCAGCCGCGACCGCGATGGCGGCTACGTGTTCGCGCCGCTGGCCGACGTGCAGGACAACCCGTACCACGTCCAGCACAACATGACCGCCCACCACGACCGGGATCTGGGCCTGTACCACCTGCGCGGCACGTGGCGGCCGGGCGACGTGGAGGTCAAGACCATCAGCGCGTTCACCGACTGGCGCAACGGCGAGCGCTACGACGCGGATTTCACCGCCCGCGACGTCCTGCGCACGGACGACCGCTACGACCTGAAGGCGTTCTCGCAGGAGGTGCGCGCGGCGGCCACCAACACCGCCCACGGGTCGTGGCTCCTCGGCGGCTACTACAGCGGCGGCCGGAACGACGACGACACCACCACCCTCTACGGCCCGGACGCCGGCCTCTATGGCGCGCCGCCGGGGCTGAGCGTCGATACCTGCCAGGACCTGGACACCACGGCCCTGGCCCTGTTCGGCCGCGGCCGGAGCGAGCTGTGGACCGCCGGCCACCTGGCCCTGGGGCTGCGCTACGACTACGACCACAAGGACCGCGATGGCACCGTGCAAAACTCCATGGGCGGCCAGCCGGCCGGGCCGGAGCAGGTCGCGCAGGATGCGCGCAACGACCACCAGTGGTCGCCGGAACTCGTGCTGGACCAGCAGTGGACGCCGGGGGTGATGTCCTACGGCCGCGTGGCCCGCGGCTGGCGCGCCGGCGGGTTCAACAGCCCGGCGCGGCAGACCGACCGAACCTACGATCCCGAGTACTCGTGGAACTACGAGCTGGGGCTCAAGTCCGATTGGTGGCAACGCCGCCTGAGCGTCAACCTGGCGCTGTTCTATATCCACGTCGACAACCAGCAGCTCCTGCAGTTTGATCCATACGGGTCCGGCTACTATTTTCGTAACGCCGGCTCCGCGCAAAGCCGGGGCCTGGAGCTGGACGCCGTGGCGCGGCCGTGGGACGGCGGCACCCTGGCCGGCGGGCTGGGTTACACCCACGCCGCGTACCTGGACGCGCAGGACGAGGGCCTGGGCGCGTCTTACAACGGCAACCGGTTGCCGTTTGTGCCGCGGGTCAACTACAACGCCGCCGTGCAGCAGGAGTTCCCGTTGGTCGGCGACTGGAAATTGGCGGGCCGCCTGGACTGCAACGGCATCACAGACACCACCTGGGACGAAGCCAACGCGGTGTCCACCCCGGGCTACGCGCTGTGCAACCTGCGGCTGGGCGTGGCGCACCCGCGGGTGGCGGTCTATGCCTTCGTCAAGAACCTCTTTGACAAGGATTACATCACCGCGGTCTACGCGTTCCCGCAGGCGTCGCCCATTGCCCAGCCGGGCGATCCGCGGCTGTATGGCGTGGGGGTCGAGGGTTACTTTTAGCGGCGGCTCAGGCCCGGGCGGCGAGGGTGCCGCCGATGACCACCAGCAGCGCGGCCAGCAGCAGTTGCCAGACGCTGGCGTGGCGCCACTCGCCCAGGAGCACCATGCCCAGAACGACCGCCACCAGCGTGTTCATGTTGTATAGTGGAACCAGCTTGCTGAGCGGAATGGTGTAACGGGTCAAGACCAGCACCACCAAGCCCATGGCCACGGACCACAACACGCCGATCAACACGGCGTAGCCCGCGCTTTTCCACGTCACCAGCGTTTCGCCGGCGCACGCATGCCAGACCGCCCCCACCGCGGCCGTGGCCAGGCCAATTAAAATGAGGTAAACGCCGGTGCTGATGCCCGCCTGGCTGCAGGTTTTCTGCAGCACGGCCACCACGCCGTACAAAATCGCCGGCGCCAGCCCGCCCAACAACAAGCCCGTCGCCTGGTTCGTCATGTTCGCTGCTCCCGGATTAAGTGAGCCGGCATCATACCACACGACCTCCGGGCCGCACCTCAAAATCGACCGTAAGGCCTCCGTAACGCAGGGCGCCGCGCAGGCTGGAGAGATATGGCTGGCCGTGCCGAAGTTATGTTCGAGGTGGTGGCCCTTGGTTTTGAGGGGCGCATCTGTGATTCGGTGCGGGTTGGCCGTTCCATAAGCAGACGCTCCATCTGGAACTCAGGCAGCTGGGAACGGAGTTTGCGATCCTCGTGGACCGGCATGGATCGGCATGGTTTTCCTGGATTGCTTGAGTTCCACATCCACGAGAACCGGCTATACCGCAAGGAAAACGCTGGGTCCGGAACTTTCTTGGACTTTTATGGCCCGCCGCTTCTACGGGCGCTGTGCGCGCCGCGCCTTGAATCGGCCGCGGGCCGGCAACCCCTTCAACTGGCGCCCAGCATATCCTTCAAGTACCGGCCGGTGTGGCTGGCCGGGCACGCGGCGACCTGCTCGGGGGTGCCGACCGCCACCACCGCGCCGCCGTCGCGGCCGCCGCCCGGCCCCATGTCGATGACCCAGTCGGCGTGCTTGATGATGTCCAGGTTGTGCTCGATGACGAGGACCGAGTTGTCGTGGTCCCGGAGCCGCCGGATGATATGCAGCAGCTTCTCGCAATCCGCCATGTGCAACCCCGTGGTGGGCTCGTCAAGGACATAGACCTGGCCGTGCTTGTGCAGCTCGGAGGCCAGCTTGAGGCGCTGGGCCTCGCCGCCGGAGAGCGAGCTGAGCGGCTGGCCGATTTCGAGGTAGTCCAGGCCCACGTCGCACAGCACGGCCAGGCGGCGGCGGATCTCGGGCGCCTCGAAAAAGGTGCGCGCCTCGGCGGCGGTCAGGTCGAGGACCTCGTCCATGGCGCGGCCCTGGTACCGGAGCTGGAGCACCTCGTCCTTGTATTTGCGGCCCTGGCACTCGTCGCAGGTCATGGCCACGTCGTCGAGGAACCCCATGTCCAGGCTCAGGGCCCCCTGGCCCTTGCACTTGGGGCAGGCGCCGCGCGAGTTGAAGCTGAAGAGCGCCGGGTCCGCGCCCGTGGCGCGGGCGATCTCCTTGCGCATGGCGTCGAAGATGCCCAGGAACGTGGCGGGAATCGAGCGCGACGAGCGGCCGATCGCCGTCTGGTCCACGACCACGGCTTCCGGGTGCTGCGGCACGAACACGCCGTGGATCAGGCTGCTCTTGCCCGACCCGGCCACGCCGGTCACGCAGGTGAACACGCCGCGCGGCAGGTCCACGTCCACGGCCTTGAGGTTGTGCAGGGTGGCGCCGCGGATGGCGTAGGCGGCGTGCCAGGGCTTGCGCGGGCCGGTGGCGGGCGCGCGGGCGCGCAGGCACGCGCCGGTGGCGGTGTCCGATTGTTCCAGGCCGGCCGCCGGGCCGTTGTAGAGCACCCGGCCGCCGTCGCGGCCGGCGCACGGCCCGATCTCCACCACCCAGTCGGCGGCGCGGATGATCTCCGGGTCGTGCTCCACCACCAGCACGCTGTTGCCCTGGTCGCGGAGCTGGCGCAGCACGGCCGCGAGCTGGGCGTGGTCGCGCGGGTGCAGGCCGATGGACGGCTCGTCGAGGATATACATCATGTCCACCAGGTCGCAGTTGAGCTGGCGCGCCATCTTCACCCGCTGGGACTCGCCGCCGGACAGCGTGGCCACGGAGCGGCTGAGCGAGAGGTACCCCACGCCGATGCGGATCAGCGTGGCCAGGCACTGGCGCATGCGCGCCACCATTGGCCGGGCCAGGTCGCCCTCCACGCCGGCGAGGACGGCGTCGAGCTCGCCCAGCTCCAGCGCCGCGAGCTGGTCGATCGTGCGGCCGGCCAGCCGCGCGGACCGGGCGCGCGGGTTGAGCCGCGTGCCGCCGCAGTCCGCGCAGTCGCGGTAGACAAAGTAGCGGTCGTAGACATCCTTGTCCGCCTCCGGCGTCTCGTCCTCGGCCTTGCTGACGTAGCGGCGTTCCAGGCGCCGCGCCACGCCCTCGAACTGCTTGGAGTAAATGCCCGCGCCGTGGGCGCGGTTGATCGGGATGCCCTCCGCGTGCAGCAGCTTCTCCAGCTCTTCCGGCGCGAACTCGCGCAGCGGCCGGTCCGCGTCGAACAGCCCGCACGCCACCAGCTCGCGCCAGCTCCAGCCGTCCACCTTGAAATCGGGGTGGGTGATCGCGCCGGCGCGCAGCGACTTGTCCAGGTCCAGCAGGCGCGGCGTGTCCACGCTGATGCGCTTGCCCAGGCCCTTGCAGGCCGGGCACATGCCCTCGGGATGGTTGAACGAAAAGAAGTTGGACCAACCGATAAACGGTTGGGCGCAGCGCGAGTAGAGCATCCGCAGGTGGGTGAAGATTTCCGTCGCCGTGCCCACCGTGCTGCGCAGGGTGCGCCCCATGCGCTTCTGGTCGATGATGATGGCGGTGGAGATGTTGCGGATCTCCTCCACCGGCGGCCGCGTGAGCTTGGGCAGGAAGCGCCGGGCAAAGGCCGAGAACGTCTCCACCAACTGGCGCTGGGCCTCGGTGTAAATCGTGTCGAACACGAGCGACGACTTGCCCGCGCCGCTCACGCCGGTGAACACCACCACCTGGCGCTTGGGAATCGCCAGGCTGATGTCCTTGAGGTTGTGGGTGCAGGCGCCCTGGATGATGAGCTGGTCAGATGGCATGGGGGTCTCCTGTTTAAAGGTGGGGCGCGGCGTCCCGCCGAGCCGAAAATATCGCGATCAACCATGGCGCCTCATTCTTGCTCCGGCTTGGCCGGCATGGCCTGGGCGGCGCGCGCGTACAGCGCGCGGCTGGCCTGCCAGACCCGGCTGGCGTCGGCGCGCGACTGCTCCACGTACTGGCGCAGGGTGGGCGGCGCCACCAGCACGATCCACAGGCAGATGCCCAGCACGTTGAGCAGGTAGATGACCACGTACGAAAACACGTGGCCCTGGTCCTGGATATCCTGCTGGCGGTGGCGCAGCATGTCCACCGTGAACGTGAGGTGGAACGCCCAGGTCAGCCCGATGCTGCCGAGCCAGAGCGGCGCGTAGGCCCGCTGGTCGTGGAACAGGGCGGCCGTGAAATACGCGAGCATCACCAGGATCGTGTAGAGCGGGAAAAAGTACGGCGCTAGGGTGATCAGGAAGTTGGTGTGCGAGACGTTCACGCTCCCGCCCTGCGCGCCCACGCGCAACCGCGACACGCGCGCGCCCATCAGCCACGCCCACAGCGCATGGGTCAGCTCGTGGCCCAGCACGTACGCGCGCAGCGGCCGCGGGAACGCCAGGAACAGCAGCAGCCACAGGCCGAACCCGATCGCCAGGCCCCAGAACGAAGCCGGCCATGGCCCGCTGGCGCCGGCGTAGAGGTCGCGCACCAGCGCCGCCAGGGTCAGGGTGGCGCTGGCGGCCAGCGGGACCAACGCCAGGCCCACCAGCAGCTTGAGCAGCTTCATGGCACGAAGTACTCTTGGTACAGCCGCCGCCCGGTCCAGCGCAGGATCTGCCGCGCCACGGCCGGGTCGCGCAGCCACGGGTACACCGCCGCCAGGTCTTGCAGGAACGCGCAGCGGTCCGCTTCGCTCACCTGCGGCGCCAGGGATCCGTTGATCTGCACCAGGTTGCGGAGGATGCCGTTCCGGCCCGGCGGCCGGCCGCACCGCACGCACTCGAGGTCGATCCAGGACAGCGCGGGTCGCGCGGGATCCGCCCCCGGCTGCGCCAGCAGGTTTTCCATCTTGGTGTCCCGGTGATATGCGCCCTGGCGGTACATGGCCAGCAGCAGGTCGCGCAGCCGGCCGCGGGCCGCAGCGCGCTCGACCTCCGGCAGGCGGATGTAGTCGGCCCCGATCCACTGGCGCGCCTGCACGGCGTCCGGCAGAAACGCGGTGACGATGTAGCTGCGCGCCGGCACGCCGGCGCGGTACTCTTCAAGAAACCCCAGCGGCGCGGGCGTGGGCAGGCCCAGGTCCTGGAACGTGCGCGCCGCCGCCCAGAACCGCCGCGCCTTGGACGGCCGGGCCAGGTACGAGAGCCGGCTGCGCCCGCGGCGCAGGTCAAACCGCTTGACCAGCGCGTCGGCGCCCAGCAGCGTGCCGCGCAGCACGCAACTGCCGGGGTCCTGCTTGAGGATCGTCGTGGCGGGGTTGGCCTCCAGCGCGGTTATCCGCTCCGCAAGCCGCGCGGCCGGGAGCCCGGGATCCGCCGCCCACAGGCCATTCCATGCCCCCCCGCCGGCGCGGCGGGATGGCGCGCTGGCCGCCAGGTGCCGGCGGTACACCGGGCCGGCCGCCCCCGCGGTTATATTTTCCTTCTGCATCGGGTACGGGCGCGGCCCTGAAAAAATCAGGCGGATGCCTATTGACTTCAAGCCGCAACTCTTTAGTATTGCACCACTTTGCCGGACAGATCAACATCTTGTCAGACAGGTTCGGCGCGGAGACGAAGATATGGCGAACATTAAAAGCGCGGAAAAAAGAAACCGCACTGCGGAAAAATCACGGCAACGCAACCAGGCGGTCCGATCAGGCATCCGGACCGCACGCCGCCAGTTCATGGAAGTGGCGGAAGGCGCGGACGCGGCCGTCAAGGATGGCCTGTTCCGCACGTACTGCTCCGTGCTCGACAAGGCGGTCAAATACGGCGTGATCAAGAAAAACACCGCCGTGCGCCGCAAGACCCGCGCCGCCAACCGCATCCGGCCCAAGCCGGCGGTCTGACCGGCCGGCCACCACGGCGACACCGCGCCGTGGCTACAGCCAGACGTTGTTCGGCGCGGCGGCTATTCGGTTTTCGCGGCCGCCGGCGGCACCGCAAACGGCAGGCGTTTTTCCAGGCGCGCAAACCGCTGCTGCCACATCCCGGCCTGCCGCGGATCCAGTTCCTTCGCCACGTCGTCACGCAACCGGGCGAGTTGTTCCGCGGCCTGGGGCCAGGCCGCATCCCGAATGGCCCGCAGATTCCGCGCCCGCGCATCCAGCACCCGGCGCACGGCCACGGATTGATCCGGCGTGAGTTGCAGCTTGCGGTCCAGTCGAGTTGCCACCATGGCGACCAGCCGGTCCGGCTGTTCGCGATTCAGGGTCATCACCCGCTGGGCCAGCCAAAGGCTGCCCACGCCGCCGGTCACCATGCCGGCCGCGAAAAGGACCAGGCCGGCCAGCACCGTCAGCCACAGCCGGCGGCGCGGTGGCGGCGCGATCAATCGAGCGGTGCTCATACCAGGCCTCCCGTGAAATCAAAAACCATGGCCCACAGGGGATCGGTCCAGGCCGATTCCATCATGGACGAGTAATAGAACGCCACGGCCAACCCGGCGGCCAGGGCGGACGCCGCGGCCATCCACAGCAGCGGCCGCTGGGTGTCGGCGCCGGGCGCCGCCAGCCCCGGAGCGGCCAGGCGCGCCATGACGCGGCCGGTCACGTCCACGGCCGGCGTTGGCGCGCACCGCGCGCGCGCGGCCAGTTGATCCAAATATTTGTCCATGGTCATGGGGTTGTCCTCCGCTCGTATTCTGCCCACAGCCGGCGCAGCTTGTGGCGCGCCCGCAGGGTTTGCACTTTGACCAGCGTGGCGCTCCACCCGGTGCGGCGCGCGGTTTCGGCCACGTCGCATTCCTCCAGGTACCGCAGGGTCAGCACCAGCCGATCGCGCGGCGGCAGGCGGCCCAGGATCGCGTGCAGGATCCCGGCGGCGACATCCGGATCCATGGCCTCCGGCCGCGGGGCCGGCGCGGCGACCTGGTCGTCGGCCGCCAGGGGGGTGAGCACCTGGACCCGCGCCTGCTGGCGCCAGTAGCGGTAGCCCACGCGGGTGGCGATCCGCGCCAGCCAATGCGCGAACGGCGCGGCGCCACGGTACTGGCGCAGGCTCTTGTACGCCTGCACAAAGACTTCGGCCACCAGTTCCTCGTGGTCCGCGTGGCGGCGCGTGAACCGCCACATCATGGCTGCGATGCGCGCCTGGTGCCGTTCCACCAGCACGCGAAACTCGTCGGGATCCTCGTCCAGGCACCGGCGGACCAGGCGCCAATCGTCATGCGCCTGTAGGCCGGCGCTCTCCGGGCGGCAGGCTTCGGAAGGGCTGGCGCTCGGAGCGCGCCGCCCTGCCGCGGCGGTGTCCACAGGCCGGGAACCATCAAGCTCCCCTCCTTCCCAAGGAGGGGTGCCCGAAGGGCGGGGTGGTTTTCCCATGGCCAGCCGCAGCCACGCGGCGAGTCCGGCCGGGCAGCACCCGGCCGGACTCGCTTCTCCCATGTATCCCGCGAACGCGATCATGGTTTCCCCGTGCGTTATTCGCCAGCGCCCAAACCCGAGGCTTCTTTCTGCAGCCAGGTGTCCACGGCAAACTGCTGGTCCACCTTGAACTCCTGCAGCCGCGCGATCTGCTCCGCAGTCAGCAGCGGGCGGACCTCGGCCGCGACCCGCGACGCCAGCAGGGCCGCCTCGGTAATCGTCGCGCCCATGTCCGCCGCCGCGTGGCGGATCGCCGCCTCATTCGGCTGTTCCGCAACCACAGTTTCATGCAGCGCGCGGCGGCTGGCAACCATTTTTTCGAGCATCGGGCGGATCGCGGGCCGGTAACCCTCGACGACCTCGCGGATGGCCATCCGCTGTTCCGGGGTCACGTCCAGATCCGCGCGCAGGGTCAGGATCCGGCCGAGGGTGGCCTGGACCAGGTTCCGCACCGGGCCGCGGGGTCCGGTGGCGAACCCCGGCTGCCATGCGGGCGCGGCGGCGGTGGCTGCCCAGGCGGTTGCGCCCAGGGCCAGGGCCGCGACGCTGAGGATGACGAGGTTTTTGCGGTTCTTCTTCATTTTTTCTTCTCCTTTGTATTTGCCATCCGCTCCGGCATGCTTCACCATGAAGCTTGGCTGCGGATGGCTGGTTCAACCTGTTAGTGCGCGGTCGCGGTCCAAGGTTACAGGGCGCGGCGCATTTTTTTTCGAGACCCGTTGGATGAAAATGATGAGCTGGGGCGTTTTGTTGTTTCTGGGCCTGTTTTTCCTGGTGGGCTTGGGCATGGTGGCCGCCGGGTTGCGCTCCGTTTACAAGGCCCGCACCGCCGCCCACTGGCCGGTCACCTCCGGCGTGCTCGAATCGTGCGAGCTGGTCGAGGACAGCAGCGGCGATGGCACGACCTACCGCGTGAATGTCCGCTACGCCTACGAGGCGCTCGGCCAGCCCTACCGCGGCGAACGCGTCGCCTTTGGCTATTCCGGCAGCAGCGGCCGCGCGAGCCACGAGGCGCTGCGCGCCCGGTTGGCCGGGGCCCGCTCTGTGGCCGTCCGCTACAACCCGGCCCGCCCGGCTGAGGCGGTGCTCACGTACGGCGTCAACCGGTCCAACCTGATCCTGCTCGTATTCGGCGTGACCTGGCTGGCGTTCGTCACCGGGTTCTACGCCCTGGTTATCTTGTCGGAAACAACCGACCACGCCATGGTGGACCGCATCGAAATCCTGTCCGGGAACCCATGAGTCAAACCATGCCTATCCTGAACGAGCTGCACTTCCGCAAGCTGGCCGAAGACATGCCGGCCTTTATCTCCGTGTTCCTGCCCGACGGCACGCTCACCTACGTCAACCCCGCCCTGGCCCGCATGACCGGGAAACGTCCGGAGGCGCTGCAGGGCCAAAGCTTTTTCGATTTTCTCGCCCCCGATGACCTGGCGCAGGTCCGCCAGGGCCTGGCCGCGCTGACGCCGGACAACCCTGTGGAATCCCACGAGCAAACACACAAGAACGCGGACGGCACCCTGCGCCACCAGGTCTGGATCAACCGGGCGTTTTTCGATCCAGCCGGCCACCCGACCAGCTACCAAGCCATCGGCATCGACATCACCGACCAGAAACAGGCGGCGGCGGCATTGCAGGAGAGCGAGAAGAAGTACCGCGAGCTGTTTGAAAATGTGCCGGTCGGGCTGTACCAGACGACCTTGGACGGAAAAATAATTGCCGCCAACGAGGAATGCCTGCGTATCGCGCACTGCCCCCCCGAGCGGCGCGCCGAGTGGTTTGCCCAGGATACGCGCAAATCCTACGTCAACCCCGATGACAGCCGGCGGTTCCGCGACCTGCTGCTCCAGCAGGGGTTCGTGACCGATTATGAGTTCGCACTGCAGCGGTGGGACGGAAGCATCGCCTGGGTCCGCAGCAACGCGCGGTTGCTGCGCGACGAGCACGGCCGCCCGGTTGCCATCAGCGGATCGTTCGCGGACGTCACCGCGCGCCGGACGATCGAGGAACAGCTACTCCTGGCCAAGGCCCAGGCCGAGGCGGCCAGCCAGGCCAAGAGCCTGTTCCTGGCCAACATGAGCCACGAGCTGCGCACACCGCTGAACCCGGTGATCGGGTTCGCCGACCTGCTGGCCGACGCGCCCAACCTGGACGACGAGCAGCGCGAGTTCGCGCGGATCATCAAGCGCCGCGGCGCCGACCTGCTGGGGCTGATCAGCAACATCCTCGACCTGACGCAGATCGAATCCGGCCGCACCGTGCTGACGCCGGCGCCAATCAACCCGCGCCAAGTCGTGCTGGATGTGGCGCGCACCGCGCAGATCGCCGCCGAGGCCCGCGAGCTGACGTTCGCCTGCCACCTGGCCACAGATCTGCCGGCCGCGATCTCGGCGGACGCCCTGCGCCTCAAGCAAATCCTGGCCAACCTGCTGAACAACGCGGTCAAGTTCACCGCGCGCGGCGGGGTCGAGCTCACCGTAACCCAGGACCCGGCCGCGGCCGTGACGCGGGCGCCGCGATCCGGCGAGGTGGTGCTCTTGTTCTGCGTGCGCGATACGGGCATCGGCCTGCCGCCGGACAAGGTAGCCGAGCTGTTCCAGCCTTTTGTGCAGGCGGAAATGTCCTACACCCGGCGCTTTGGCGGGGCCGGCCTGGGGCTGGCGATTGCGCGGCAACTGGTGGAACAGATGGGCGGCCGGATCTGGGCAACCAGCGCCGAAGGCCAGGGCAGCACGTTTTGCTTCACCCTGGTCGCGCCGCGCGTCGAACCGGACGCCCCGGCGGCCGACCCGGGCGGTGGAACGCCCCCCGCGAAGGAGCCGCGGTCGGCGCCGCTGCGCGTGCTGCTCGTGGAAGACGAGGCCAGCAGCCGCCACCTGTTTGAGCTCTACCTGCAAAAGGGCGGCCACACGCTGGCATCGGCCGAAGACGGCGAAACCGCCCTGCGCCTGTTCGCGCAGCAGGAGTTTGACCTGGTGCTGCTGGATATCCAGTTGCCCGGGATGAACGGCCTGGACGTCGCGCGGGCGATCCGCGCCGACCCGGCCTTGGCTCGGCGCGCCACGCCCATCGTGGCCGTGACGGCCTATGCCACCAAGGACGATCGGGAACGATTTTTGGTGGCCGGCATGAACGGGTACCTGGCCAAGCCGGTCACGGCCGAGGCGCTGTTCGCAGCCATGGCCGCGGCGCTGGGGCGCTAGGCCGGGCGGCCGGCAAGGTATTCCCGCAGCGCCTCCTGCCACGGGCGCAGGATGTTCAGCCCGGCTTGCTTCAGAACCTGGTTTTCCAACACCGAGTACGCGGGCCGGGGCACCTTGGCCGGGAACTCGCCGGGGTCCGCCCGCTGCACGTCAACGGCCAGGCCGGCCTCCTTGAAGATGGCGCAGGCGAACTCGTACCAGGAGCACTGGCCCTCGGCCGTGGCGTGGGCCAGGCCGGACAGCGGCTTCTCGCACAGGAGCCGGATCTGCCGGGCCAGGTCGGCGGTGGCCGTGGGGCTGACAAACTCGGTGGCGATCACCCGCACCTTGCCGCGCTCGCGGCCAAGCTTGAGCATCAGCTCCACGAAGTTGAGCCCCTGCTTGGCGCGGCAGGGGTGGCGGCCATACAGGCCGGACACGCGCAGCACCAGCGCCCGCGACCAGGTGGTCAGCACGAAGTGCTCGCCGGAGAGCTTGGTGTTGCCGTAGGCGTTGAGCGGGCCGGGCAGGTCGGTCTCGACGTAGGGCGCGGTCTTGCGGCCATCGAACACGTAATCGGTGCTGATGTGGATCAGGCCGGCGCCCAGGCGCCGGGCGGCGCGGGCGACGTTCCACGCGCCCAGGCCGTTGACGGCGAAGCTGCGCTGCGGATCCTGCTCGCACTTATCCACGTTGTGCATGGCCGTGGTGTTGATGATCATGCGCGGGGCCAGCGGATCGAGCGCCGCGTCCACGGCGGCGGCGTCCGCCACCTCCACCTGGGCATGGGCCAGGCCCACGGCGGGCGCGCCCGCGCGCTGGAACTCCGCCAGCAGGTCCTGGCCGAGCTGGCCCGAGGCGCCAAGGACCACGATGCTCATGCGCGCCGGGCCGCGGCTTCGAGGTCGATCTGCGGCTGCATCTCGTGCATCCGCTTGAGGGTTTCGATGTTGTAGTACTTCGGATCGTGGAAATCCCTGAACTTGTCGAGGTTTTCCACCAGGTCGCGCACGATGCATTCCACGTCGTGCTTGGGCTTGAAGCTGAGCACTTTCATGGCTTTGGAGCAGTCCACCTTGTAGTTGCGATAGTCCTGGATGTTCAGGATGCGCAGCTTGATGTTCAGGTTGAGCGCCCGGTCCACGGTTTCCTTGACCAGGTCGCCCACCTCGCCCACGGTGTAGTTGCCGGAGGCCACGTTGAACACGCCGGAGATGGAGGGGTTGGCTTCCACGGCGCGGATGTAGGCGCTGACCGCGTCCTGGATGCTGAGGATCGGCCGCCAGATGGCCGGGTTGTTGACCGTGATCTCGCCGCGCTCCATGGCGTTGCGGAACATGGTGTTCACGATCAGGTCCAGGCGCATGCGCGGGCTGTAGCCGGACACCGTGCCCTTGCGCAGGGAGATCACCGAGAACTTGTCGTCCGCCAGTTGCAGCAGCGACTGCTCGCCCTGGTACTTGGAAATGCCGTAGGGGTAATGCGAGGCCGGGGTTTTGGTTTCGTCGTACAGCTCATCCACCGTGTACCCGTACACCGAGCAGGAGCCGGCGAAGATGAAACGCTTGACGCCCGCGCGCCGGGCCAGGTAGCCAAGGTACGCCGGGGCGGCGGCGTTGTAGATGAAGTTCTTGCTCGGCGAGAACTCCGCCATGGGGTCGTTGGACAACCCGGCCAGGAAGATCACCTGGTCCACGCCCTGGAGGTTCTCCTCCTTGAGGTTGAACACGTCGTCGCAGATCATCGTGATGCCCGGCGGCAGGTGGTTGCCAAACCACAGCTTGTCCACCACCACCACGTCGTAGCCGCGTTCCAGCAGCTTGGGCACCAGGGCCGAGCCGATATAGCCCGCGCCGCCCGCCACCAGCAATTTCATTGCGCTCATGTTATACGTTCTCCTGGCGTTGCGGGGATCACTTGACTTGGAACGCGTCCGCGGCCGACTCCGGGCGCTGGGCCCACTCGGCGAGCAGCGGCGCGACCTGGTCCTTGGCGGACACCACGGGGTTCTGCACCGGCCACGCCACGCCAATGGCCGGGTCGTTCCAGCGCACGCCGCCCTCGCACTTGGAGTTGTACAGGCCGGTGCACTTGTACTGGATCTCCGCAAAGTCCGAGGTCACGCAGAAGCCGCGGGCAAACCCGGCCGGCGCCCAGACCTGGCGGCGGTTGGCGGCGCTGGCCTCGATGCCGAACCACTTCCCGAAATTCGGCGAGCCCTTGCGCAGGTCCACGGCCACCAGGAACGCGCTGCCCAGGGTCACCCGCATGAGCTTGCCCATGGGCGGCGACCACTGGAAATGGAGCCCGCGCACCACGCCGCGGCAGGAGCGGGAATGGTTGTCCTGGACAAACGGCTCGGGAATGCCGAACTCGCGGAACTGGTCGGTCCGGTAGACTTCCATGAAAAAGCCGCGCTCGTCCTGGAACACGTCCGGGACGATCACCTTGATATCGTTCAACTCGACCCGCTCGATGCGCAACTGCACGCTGGGCTCCTTTCTGGTCAACCGCTGACCTTCCACGTTTACCACGAGCCGCGCGCGCGGCGCAACGCTCTTTTTGGCGCCGGCCGGTTGGCCTGGCGGGCGCGGGCGCGCCGCGGTTTGCGCTTGTATCGACCGCTAAATGCTGTATATATCCCCGCCTGTTTAGAGAGAGGAGAACGTCATGCAGATAGTGGTTTGCATCAAGCAGGTGCCGGATTCCGACAAGGTTTCGATCGACCGCGAAACCAACCGGCTCAACCGCACCGGCGTGCCCAGCATTATCAACCCGTTTGACGAGAACGCGTTGGAGATGGCCCTCCAGTTGCGCGATCAGCACGGCGGCAAGGTCACGGTCATCACCATGGGCCCGCCCCAGGCCGAGGAAGCCCTGCGCGCGGCCCTGGCCGTGGGCGCGGACGACGCGGCGCTGATCACCGACCGCCATTTTGCCGGATCCGATACGTGGGCCACGTCCTACACCCTGAGCCTGGCCGTGAAAAAAACCGGCACCCCGGACCTGGTGCTGTTCGGCAAGCAGGCCATTGACGGCGACACCGCCCAGGTCGGGCCCGGCGTGGCGCATTTCCTCGACCTGCCCATTATCACCATGGTCCGCAAGCTGGAGGTCAAGGAGGATCACTTCCTGGCCACCCAGGTGACGGAAGACGGCTACCACCTCTGGCGCGTGGACCGCCCCGCGGCGTGCTCGGTGGTTAAGGAGGCCAACACCCTGCGCATGCCGTCGCTGAAGAAGAAAATGGCGGCCAAGAAGGCGGTCATCCCCACGTGGACCGCCGCGGACTTGAACGCGGACCCCGAAAAGGTGGGCTTGAAAGGCTCGCCCACCAAGGTGGTGAAGATTTTCGCCCCGCCGGTCAAGGTGAACAAGGAGATCATCAGCGGCGACGTGCCGGACATGGTGGACTGCCTGCTGCGGAAGATGAAAGAGAGGAAGATCCTATGAGCAAAAAGGAAATCTGGATTTTCGCGGAACAGCGCCAGGGCAAGCTGGCCGGCGTGGTGCTCGAGCTGCTTAGCAAGGGGCAGGTCCTGGCCGAAAAATCGGGGTACAAGCTCTGTGCCGTGCTGCTCTCGGCCGGCGGCCAGCCTTTTTTCCAGGAGCTGTTCAACCACGGCGCCGAGAAAATCTATACCCTCGAGGATCCGCGCCTGGCGGATTACCAGAACGACTATTACGCCAAGGCGGTCGCCGAGCTGATCGCCAGGGAGCCGCCGGAAATCATGCTGTACGGCGCCACCACCGTCGGCCGCAGCCTGGCGCCCACCGTGGCGGTGATGGTGTACGCGGGGCTTACCGCGGACTGCACGGAGCTGGATTTTGACACGGAGCTCAAGCTGCTGCTCCAGACGCGGCCGGCGTTCGGCGGCAACATCATGGCCACCATCCAGTGCCCGGCCCACCGGCCGCAGATGTCCACGGTCCGGTCCAACGTGTTCAAGCGGATGAAAATTGGCGACCACGAGACCGGCGAAGTGGAAGCGGTCAAGGTGGACTTCGCGGGCGTGAAAGAGCGCATGAAAAAGCTGGAATCCGTGCGCGAGGTGGACGCGAGCATTGACCTGCATGCGGCCAAGTACATCGTGTCCGGCGGCCGCGGCCTGGGCAAGCCCGAGAACTTCCAGATCATCCACGAGCTGGCCCAGGAGCTGGGCGGCGCAGTGGGCGCCTCGCGCGCCACCGTGGACGCGGGCTGGATCTCCCACCACCACCAGGTCGGCCAGACCGGCAAGACCGTGTGCCCGGTGGTTTACATGGCCTGCGGCATCTCCGGGGCCATCCAGCACCTCGCCGGCATGCAGACCTCGGACATCATCATTGCCATCAACAAGGACGACAACGCGCCGATCTTCGGCGTGGCGGACTACGGGCTGATCGGCGACCTGCACGAGATCGTGCCGGCGTTGACCCGCCGCCTGCGCGAGCTCAAAAGCGGCCAGGGCTGACCCGCGCCAGGGTCAGCGGCTGTACCCGTTGCCGTTGCCGTTCCCCCCGTTGCGCGGGTAGCGCGGCTCGCGCGGCCGGCGGCACGGCTGCTGGTGCGCCTCGACATACACGCTCTGCTCGCCGAGGATGTGCTGCAGCTCGTGGACCAGCGCCTGGTCGGCCGCCACCTGGAACTGCTGGCCGGTGCTCAGGAACACCTTCTCGCCCCCCGGGAACTGCACGCACAGGCGGACCGGCGTGGGGCCGGGATGGGCCTGGATGACGGCCCGCGCTTTTTCCAGCAATCCATCGTCCGGGCCATGCGCGGACACATGCACGTGGACGCACTTGGCAAAAAACAGGTGCGCCTGCTCCAGCAGGTAGATCTCCTCGGCCAGCAGCGTGGGCGCGGTGCGGCGGTCCATCTGGCCGCAGATCAGCAGCGCCTCCTCCTCGCGCAGCAGCGCGCCGAACTCTTCCAGCTTCCGGCTGAACACCATCACCTGCACCGCGTTTTCCAGCCCCTCGAGGCGGAACCGGGCATAGGGCTTCTGGTTCTTGGAAAAGGCCCGTTCGAGGCTCGTGACCACGCCGCCCACCCGCGTCAGGGCGTCGTGCGCCACCTGGTCGATCCCGGCCATGCGGAATAACGCGAAGTGGTTCAGGGCCCACTCGTGCCGGGTGAGCGGGTGCCCGGAAATGTAGAACCCCAGCAACTCCTTCTCCGCGGACAGCATCTCGTGCTCCGGCCAGGGCGGCGCCAGGGGCAGGTTGTCCTGCGTGTCGCTGGCGTCCTGGGGCGTGAGCAAGTCAAACAGCGTGGCCTGGCCGCGGCGCCGGTCATCCTGCTGCGCGGCCACGCGGTTGACCGCGAAATCAATGCCCGCAAACAGCCGGCCGCGGCTGATGTCCGTGAAGTCGAACGCGCCGCATTTGACCAGGCTTTCCATGGCCTTGCGATTGACCAGCTTCGGGTCCACCCGCGCGCAAAAATCCAGCAACCCCTTGAACGGCCCGTTGCGCCGGCGATCCGCCACCAGGGCTTCCACCGCGCCCGCGCCCACGTTCTTGACCCCGGCCAACCCGAAGCGGATGCCGTCTTTCACGGGCGTGAACCGCACGCCGCTTTCATTGACGTCGGGCGGGAGGATCTTGAGATCCATCTCCTGGGTCTCGTGGATGAACTCCGCCAGCTTCTCGGCGTTGCCCATTTCCATCGACATCACCGCGGCCATGAACTCCTTGGGGTAATGCGCCTTGAGGTAGGCCGTCTGGTAGGAGATGACGCCGTACGCGGCGCTGTGCGACTTGTTGAAGCCGTAGCCCGCGAAACGCTCAATGTTGTCGAATATTTTTTCCGCTTTTTCCTTGGGGATATGATTGGCCTTGTGGCAGCCCTCCACGAATTTCGTGCGCTGCTTGGCCATTTCTTCCGGGAGTTTCTTGCCCATGGCGCGGCGCAGCAGGTCGCCTTGCCCCAGGGAAAACCCGGCCAGCACGTGGGCCGCCTGCTGGACCTGTTCCTGGTAGAGCATGATGCCGTACGTTTCCTTGAGGATGCCTTCCAGGAGCGGGTGGTCATAGGTGATAATGACCTTGCCGTGCTTGCGGTTGACGTAGTCGTCCAGCATTTTCATGGGCCCGGGCCGGTACAGCGCGATCATGGCGATCAGGTCTTCGATGCAGCTGATCCCAATCCTGCGCAGCAGGTCGCGCATGCCGGTGCTTTCCAATTGGAACACCGCCACGGTGTCGCCGCGGTTGAGCAACTGATACGTCTCCGCGTCGTCCATGGGAATCGTGTCGATGTCCACCGTGTTCCCGCGCGCCTGGAGGACGTTGTTGATCGTCTCCTGAATGATGGTCAGCGTCTGCAGGCCGAGGAAGTCCATCTTCAGCAGGCCGGTGGACTCCAGCGGCTTCATTTCAAATTGGGTGATGGTCTCGCCGTTCTTATCCATCGCCAGCGGCAGGATCTCGATCAGCGGCTTCTCGCCGATGACCACGCCCGCGGCGTGGGTGCCCTGCTGGCGCGGCAGCCCCTCGAGCACCGTGGCGTACTTCATGATCTGCTGGGCCAGGGGCTCGGTTTCCACGGCCCGCTTGAAGTCCGGGCTTTCCTCCATGGCCTTGGCCAGGGTCATGTCCGGTTTTTCCGGGATCATCTTGGCCAGCCGGTCGCAGTCCACCAGCGGCAGCTCCAGGGCGCGGCCCACGTCGCGCACCACGGTCTTGGGACCCAGCGTGCCGAAGGTGATGATCTGGGCCACGTTTTCCTTGCCGTAGTGCTCCTTGACGTACGCGATCACCTCGCCGCGCCGGGCCTGGCAGAAGTCGATGTCAAAGTCCGGCGGCGACACGCGCTCGGGGTTGAGGAACCGCTCGAAGATCAGGTTGTAGCGCAGCGGGTCAATGCCCGTGATGCCCAGCGCGTACGCCACCAGGCTGCCCGCGCCCGACCCGCGGCCGGGCCCCACCGGGATGTTCTGCGCCTTGGCATGCTGGATGAAATCGGCCACGACCAGGAAATAGTTGATGAACTTGGTCTTCTCGATCACCCCCAGCTCGAAGAAGAACCGGTCGCAGATCTTTTGTTCGCGCGCGTCGGCCGGCTGGCGCGGATCCGCGATGCCGTAGTGCTTCTTGAGCCCGGCGGCCGCGCCTTGGATCAGGTAGTCCTTCTGCGACATCTTCTTGTCCGGCAGCTTGAAGGTCGGGAAATGCGTGGCCTCGCCGAATTCCAGCTTCACGTTACAGCGGTCGGCGATCGCGCGGGTGTTGCGCAGCGCCTCGGGCACGGCGCCGAACTGCGCCCACATCTCGGCCGCGCTCTTCATGTAAAACTGGTCGCTGGCGTAGCGCATGCGGCGCGGGTCGCTCACCGTGGTCTGGGTTTGCAGGCAGAGCATGATGTCGTGCGCCTCGGCGTGCTCGCGCTTGATGTAGTGCACGTCGTTGGTGGCCACCAGCGGCAGCCCGGTGTACTTGGCCAGCTCCAGCATCAGGTTGTTGACCTGGCGCTGTTCCGGCATGCCGTGATCCTCGAGCTCGAGGTAAAAATGGTCCTTGCCCATGATGTCGGCGAACTGGCCGGCCACGGCCGCCGCGGCCTTGACCCCGCCCGCGAGCAGGCACTCGGCCACCTCGCCCTTGAGGCACGCGGACAGGCCGATCAGCCCCTCGTGGTATTGCGCCAGCAGCTCCTTGTCGATGCGCGGCTTGTAGTAGAAGCCCTCGAGGTGGGCCAGCGAGATCAGGCGCACGAGGTTGGCGTAGCCGGTCTCGTTCTCCGCCAGCAGCACGAAGTGGTTGCCCGCGCCGTCCGCCGCGATGCGGTCCTTGCGGCTCTTGACGGCCACGTAGGTCTCGCAGCCGATGATCGGCTTGATCTTGTGGGCCTGGGCTTCCTTGTAAAACTCGATGGTGCCGAAGAGCACGCCATGATCCGTCATGGCCACGGTGTCCATGCCCAGCTCCACGGCCTGCTGCATGGCTTTCTTCACCATGCAGGCGCCGTCCAGCAGGCTGTACGCCGTGTGGAAATGCAAATGTACAAAAGGTTGGTCGCTCATCTAAATTTAAAAATCCCAAAACGGTTCGGGTCAGTGCCTACTCCCGTCCATACTATGCGCCCCGCCTCCCGATTCAACACATAACCGCCTTTTTCTCCGGGGCCGGCCGCCGCCGCATCCGGCCGCGGGTCGGCGCGGGTTGGGGCGGCGGGGATTGGGCGGGTTTTGGGCTTGCCGCGGCCCGCCGGGGTGTTACCATCCCTCCCAAGCGCAAGGATGTTGACCGGCTTAACCGCCAGGAGGGTATGCATGAACCGGATATTGATTGGGACCGCGGGCGTTCTGCTATGGGCCATGGCCGTGGAGGCCAAGGTCGACCTGGTGACCCTGCCGGCGCGGGACTCGGTGCAGTTGACCATTTACAACTCGGCGGACCTCACCCTGGCGCGCGACCGGCGCGACCTGACGCTGCGGGAAGGCGCCAACTGGTTCCAGTTTTCCTGGGCCAACACGCTCATCGACCCCACCAGCCTTGAGCTCGAGGCGCTGGACGCCAAGGCGGACCTGCAGATCCAATCCGAGACGTTTCCTCCGCGCACCAAGGCCCTGGCCATGTGGGAAGTGCAGAGCGGCCGCCGCGGCAAGACCCCGGTGGAGATTTCGTATCTTACCAGCGGCCTGGCGTGGTATGCGTTCTACATGGGGATCCTGGCGGCCGACGAGAGCGTCATGCGCCTGGAAGGCTACGTGCGGGTGATCAACGGCAGCGGCGAGGATTACGAGAATGCGCAGGTCCGGCTGGTGGTCGGCGAGGTCCACCTGATCGATCAGTTGGCCGAGCTGGCCCGCCGGGCGAACCCCTACGGCCGCCCGGAACTGCCGCCGGATATGAACGGCATGGCGGGAAGATCAAGAATGTCCTACGATGCCGAGTACGCCGAGGCGCCGATGGCCATGGCGGCGGAGGCGAGCCCGCCGCCCATGCCGCGGCGGCAGGTCAAGCAGATCCTCAAGGAGGGGTTGAGCGAGTATTTCCTGTACACCATCGAGGGCCGCGAAACCATCCCGAACGGCTGGTCCAAGCGCCTGCCGAGCTTCACGGCCACGGAGGTGCCGGTGATCAACCTGTACCGCTATGACGAGGAGCGCTACGGCTACCAGGTCACGCGGCTGTTGAGCTTCACCAACGACACGGATCACCGCCTGGGCCAGACGCCCATCCCGGGCGGCATGCTCAAGGTGTACCGCGACCTCGAGCCGCGGTCCGAAGCCGCCGCTCCGCCGCTGGTGTACGAGGGCCAGTCGTCGTTCAAGTACATCCCCGTGGGCCAGGACGTGGAGCTGGACCTGGGGCCGGTGCAGAACGTGTACGTGGACACCAAGGTCATGAACTACCGGTCGGACAACTACATGTTTGACGGCGCCGGCGACATCAGCGGCTGGGACGAGGTCGAGGCCTACGAGGTGGAGGTGCGCAACACCCGGCCGCTGCCGGTGACCGTGGAGGTGTACCGGCACTTCGCCTCGCAGTACTGGACCATGGAAAAAAGCGGCGAGTTCGACGCGTTCGAGCAGGTGGACCTCGACACCGTCAAGTTCACCCTGCAGCTGCCGCCGCGCACCATGCGCAAGTTTGCCTACGAGGTCACCACGCGGTACGGCCTGCGGGAGGAACAGCGCTAGGCGGTTCGCCGCCGCGCTGGCGCCATGCCTGACCGATCCCCCAGCCCGTTTTTGCCCGAGCGCCCGGAAGAGCTGCCCGCCCCCGGGGCGCATCGCCTGGCCGCGCGCCAGTGGCTGGCGCTCGCGGCCGGATGGATCGTGGTGGCCGCGTTGTTCGGCGCCCTGTATGGGGTGGCACAGCGCGCCATCCTCAACGAGATCCGCGCCCAGGCCATGGGCACTGCCATTGCCGTGGCCGCGGGGATCCCGCCCGCGGAGCCGGACGCCATCCGCCAGCCCGCGGATCGCGCCAGCCCGGCGTTCCAGCGGGTGCAGGAATACATCACCCGGGTTTCGATGCGCAATCCGGACATCCGCTACATCTACGTCATGCGCCAGGGCCCGGCGCCGGCCACGTTCGAATACGTGGTGGACGAGCGGGAGCGGGACAGCAACGACAACGGCCGCATCGATCGCGTCGAGCAGGAGGAGCCCATCGGCCAGGCCTACGATGCCGCGGCGCTGCCCCGCATGCAGGAAGGCTGGGAGCAACCCACGGCCGACGATGGCGTCACCCCGGACCCGCCGTACCCGGACCTGCTCTCCGGCTACGCCCCGATCAAGGACGCGGGGGGCCGGACCGTGGCCATGGTCGGCGTGGACGTGACCGCCGGCACGGTGGCCGTCAAGCTCTGGACGGTCCGGGCGGCCATCCTGGCGGCCGGCCTGGCGCTTGGCGGACTGTTGACCGCGGTGATCTGGCTGTACTCGCACCAGGCGCTGATCCTCGGGCGCAACCGGCAACTGAGCCAGGAGCTGTTCGTGCGCAACAAGGCGCTCAACTACGCCAACGAGGAGCTGGCCGCCCTGAACCAGCATTACGAGGAGGAGCTCAAGCTCGCGCGCAGCGTCCAGCTCGGGTTCCTGCCCAAGACCTTCCCGCGCCACCGCAAGCTGGCGTTCGACAAGTGCTTCATGACCTGCGCCATCCTCGGCGGCGACCTGTACGACGCGTTCAGCCTGGACGCCGAGCACGTCGCGGTGCTCGTGGCCGATGTGTCCGGCCACGGCGCCAGCGCCGCGCTCATCTCCGGCCTGCTCAAGATGGCGGTCGAGACGCTCAAGCAGGAACACGGGCACCTGCCGCCGGCGGAGCAACCCGGCTCGGTGCTGTGGCATCCCGACCAGTTTCTCCAGCAGTTGAACGCCATGCTCCACGACGAGATTCCCGAGTACCAGTTCGTGACCCTGATCTACGCCGTGCTCGACCTGGATAACCAGCGCTGCCGGGTCGGCAACGCCGGCCACCCCTTTGCCATCGCCTACCAGGCCGCCACCCGCGATACGGCGGTGTGGTCCATGCCGACCGGGCCGGCGCTGGGGTTTTTTGAAGGCAGCACGTACGCGGCCAGCGAGTGGCCCGTGCGGTCCGGCGACAAGATCCTGTTTTATTCGGACGGCCTCACCGAGGCCATGAACCCCGCGGGCGACGAGTTCGGCGAGGAACAACTCTGCGCCGTGCTCCGCGAACACGGGGACCAGGACCCCGACCAGGCCATCAAGCACGTCATGGCCGCGGTGGAGGCGCACCGCGGCCCGCGCGAAATGGCCGATGACTTCACCATGATCCTGGTGCAGATGGCATAATTTAAGAGATGCAAGCAAATCGAAGGACAACGGAGGAACCATGAAGACACTGTGCTGCAAGTCGGTGGCCGCCGGGCTGATGCTGTTGGCGCTCACGCAAGTCTGCCCCGCGCGCATCAAGCTGGTGGCGTTGCCGGAACGCGGAGCCACGGGCATCCGCCTGGACAACCCCCAGGCCACGCTGATCGAGGAGGAACGCGTGCTCACCCTCCAGGAAGGCGTCAACAAGGTGGACTTCGCCTGGAACGGCGTCACCATCGACGCCGACTCCATCCGCCTGACCGTGCTCGGCCATCCCGACCAGGTGACGCTGCTGAACGTCAGCTACCCGCCCAACGAGGCGGCCCTGGTCTGGGAAATCAACAGCACGGGCGCCCTCGAGGAGCCGGTGCGCATCAGCTACCTGCTGGGCAACATCGACCGCCTGATCACCTATCACGGCGTCGCCGCCAAGGACGAGTCCGCGCTGGACCTCAAGAGCTACATCATCCTGCGCAACTTCTCGGGCGAGGATTTCGGCCGCGCCCAGGTCCAGCTCGACTACGGCCAGGCGTTCGCGGTGGGCATCCAGAACGAGGAAACCAAGCAGCTCCTGTTCCTCGAGCGGAACGCCGTGCCGATCAAGAAGGTATGGACCTTCGACGCCGCCACCACCCCGTGGGACCCGGAACTGGAGGCCAACAACGTCGGCATCCCGGTGCACTACGTCATCTCCAACGTCACCAGCAGCGCGCTGGGCGAGTATGCCTTGTGGAACGGCCGGGTCCGCGTGTACCAGGACGACGGCCACAAGAGCACGATCTTCCTCGGCGAGGACGACACCCCCCTGGTGCCCGTGGGCGGCGAGATGAAGATTTATATCGGCGACAGCCGCGACTTGGTGGTCACCCAGCGCAAGATGCGCGACGAGCGCATCAACATCCGGCGAAACACGTCCAACCAGATCGTGCTGTATGATACGGACGAGGAGATCACCGCCAAGATCGAGAACTTCAAGGACCAGCCCGCCACCCTGACCATGATCCAGCACATCCCCGGCGAGTGGGAGATGCTGGAGTGCACGCTGCCCTACACGCGCAAGGATGCCGGCACCCTCGAGTTCGTGATCGAGCTGCCGGCCAAGGGCAACCAGGACCTGCGCATGCACTACAACCGCCGCCATGTACGGTAGGCGGCCAGGAGACACGGCACCATGGCAAAAGTGGTTTTAGAGCATGTTCACAAGACGTACCCGGGCCAGGTCGCGGCGGTCAAGGACGCCTGCCTGGAGATCGCGGACCGCGAGTTTGTCGTGCTGGTCGGGCCGTCCGGGTGCGGCAAATCCACGCTGCTGCGGATGATCGCCGGGCTGGAGGAGATCAGCGCCGGCCGCATCCTGATCGACGACCGCGTGGTCAACGACGTGCCGCCCAAGGACCGCGACATCGCCATGGTGTTCCAGAACTACGCCCTGTACCCGCACATGACCGTGTACGAGAACATGGCGTTCGGGCTCAAGCTGCGGCGGTTCCCCCGCGCCGAGATTGACCAGCGCGTGCGCGAGGCGGCCGAGATCCTCGGCATTGCCCCCCTGCTGGAGCGCAAGCCCAAGGCCTTGTCCGGCGGCCAGCGGCAGCGCGTGGCCGTAGGCCGGGCCATTGTCCGCAAGCCCAAGGCGTTCCTGTTCGACGAGCCGCTGTCCAACCTCGACGCCAAGATGCGCGTGCAGATGCGCACGGAGATCAGCAAGCTGCACACGCGGCTGGCCGCCACCATGATCTACGTGACCCACGACCAGGAGGAGGCCATGACCATGGCCGACCGGATCGTGGTCATCAAGGACGGCGTGATCCAGCAGGTCGCCGCGCCGCTGGACCTGTACGGCCGGCCGGTCAACCAGTTCGTGGCCGGGTTCATCGGCAGTCCGCCGATGAACTTCTTCGAGGGCCGCCTGGCGCGCAAGCCGGCGGGCTTGTATTTCGCCAACAGCGTCTTCGCCCTGCGCCTCGACCCGGCGCACGAGCCGGCCCTGGCCAGCCGCGTGGACCAGCCGGTGGTCCTGGGCATCCGGCCGGAGCACATTGCCGATGCCCTGTTCGTGGCCAACCCCAACCCCGAGCACCAGGTCAAGGCGCGCGTGGAGGTGGTCGAGCCCATGGGCGCGGAAGTGTTCCTGTACCTCGCGGCCGGCGACCATCGCTTCGTGGCCCGGGTCAACACCAAGAAGGGCGCCCAGGTTAACCAGGACGTGTCCATGGTGCTGGACATGAAAGAGGCGCGGTTCTTCGACCAGGCCACCCGGGAGGCCCTGGCTTGAAACAATATTCCGGTATCTGCCTGCTTGCCTCCTTGATTTGGGCCACCGCGGCCGCCGCCGCGGAACCGATCCGCTCCACCGGGGATCCCGACCTGCCCGCGGACCTCGTGGCGTCCTGGGGCCCGCAGACCAACTTTTTTCTCCAGCGCGGGTTCACGATCATCGAGTGGCCGGCGGCGCAGGTGATCCTGCGCGAGGGCCTGTGCGCCGGCGGGAAACAGTACCATACCGGCTGGCTGACCATGTATCTGCGGGATGGCCGCCGCTACCTGGTCCGCCCTCCCGCGCTGGACGATTTTCTTGCGTTCATGCGGGAAAACAGCTTGGACGCCTCGGGGTTCGCCCCGGAATAACACCGTGGCCGCGGCTCAGTGGCGGATATCGAAACCCGTGAACTCGCCGGTGGCCGGCGACCAGGCTTGGTCTTCGCGGGTGACGTAGCGCCCGAGCCGCGACTCGCGCATGGCCGCCAGGAACCGCCGGACCTCGTCCGGCCGCCCCTCGGCCACCAGGATCACCGAGCCATCCCACTCGTTGCGCACAAATCCCGCGACGGCGAACTGCATGGCCGCCGCCGCCGTGGTGTAGCGGAACCCCACGCCCTGTACCCGGCCCTCGTAGGTAACGGTCACCCGCTGTGGCGCGGCAGCATCCATGGGGTTGGCTTTCATGATGTCCAGGGATGATAAGCCATGCCCGCCGCCGGTCAATAGTGCTTGTGAGCCGGATCGTTCCCGCTTACGATAAAAATCCATGGAGGATCCTGTGCCCAGTTTAGACCTGTTGCCTTGGCCACAGCACGTGGAGCAAAGGCCGGGCCGGGTGCGGTTGGCCGGCCCGCTCCATGCCGCCGTGCCGCCCGCGCAGCGCGCGGCGCTGGCCCCGGCCCTGCAAGAGGTCCGACGGGCCCTGGCCGAACCGGGCATCCCGACGACGCGGGACGGGCTGGCGCTCGAGATCCGGCCTGACGCGCGCTCCGCCACCGAAAGTTATGAGCTGACGGTTTCCCGCCATGGCGTCACGATCGCGGGCGATGCGCCGGCCGGGCTGCGCCACGGCCTGCACACGCTGGCGCAGTTGGTGCGCAGCGGGCGCGGGTGGGCGTCCGCGCTGCGCATCACGGACGCGCCGGCATTTCAGCAGCGCGGCTATTACCTGGACATCTCGCGCGGCAAAGTGCCGCGCATGGCCGAGCTCCGGCGCCTGGTCCGGCTGCTGGCCCACCTGAAAATCAACCAGCTGCAACTGTACGTGGAGCACGTGTTCGCGTTCCAGTTTGATCCCGACATCGCCGCCGGGTGCGCCCCCTTGACCGCGGCCCAGGTGCGCGACCTGGACGTGTTTTGCCGGCAACACGGCGTCGAGCTGGTTCCCAGCATGACCTGTTTCGGGCACATGGGGCGCATCCTGAGCCTGCCCGCGTACCGCGACCTGGCGGAGATCCCCTGGACGCACGGCCCCTGGAAACGCGCCCCGTGGCTGGCCCGCCTGCGCGGGGTCACCCTGGACCCGCGGCAGCCTGGGTCGCGCGCCCTGGTCCGGCGCATGACCGACGAGTTCCTGCCGCTGTTCCGCTCCGGCCGCTTCAACCTGTGCGGCGACGAAACGTACGACCTGGGCCGGGGCCGTAACGCGGCCTACGCCGCGCGCCACGGCATCGCGCGCCTGTACCTTGACCACCTGCGCTACGTGGCCGGCCTGGCCGCGCGCCACGGCAAGCGGATCATGTTCTGGAGCGATGTCCTGCTCAAGCACCCGGCGGCCATCCCGGGCATTCCCGGGGATTTCACGGTGCTGGACTGGGGTTACGAGGCGGTCATGAACTTCCGCAAGGCCGAGGTGTTCCGCGCCGCGGGCCTGCCCGTGGTCGTGTGCCCCAGCGTGCGCGGCTACAAGGTGGTGTTCAACGAGGTGGAAACCGCGCGCGCCAACATCTGCGGGTACGCCCGCGCCGGCCGCGACCTGGGCGCCGTGGGCCTGCTGAACACGGACTGGGGCGACCTCGGGCACTTCAACCTGCGCGCCGCGTCCCGCCACGGGCTCGCGCTGGGCGCGGCCATGGCATGGAACCCGGACGGCCCGGCCGGGGCCGATTTTGACCGGTTGCTGGGGGCGGTGCTGTTTGGCCCGGGCCGCTCGGCGGCCGCGGCGGCCGAGCTGTTCCCGGCGGCCGGCCGGTTCCCGCTGGCGTCGTGGCCCTATTTTTACCGCGGCGCCGAGGCCCTGGCCGGCGGCCCTCCGGATCCCGCCACGGCAGCGGCCGCCCGGGATCAGGCGCAACGCATCGGCCGGCTGGCCGAGGCCCTGCGGCCGGGCGCCTGGCTCGCGGACCTGGACGTGACCGAACTCCGCCTCGCGGCGCGGGCACTGGCCCTGAACGCGGAGCAGGCGGCGCTGCCCGGCCGCGGAACCGCGGCCGCCCGCCGCCATGCCGGCCGGCGCCGCGACTTCAGCGCCGAGTACGGCGCCGCGTGGGTGGCGGGCAACCGGCGCGCGGGGTGGCGGGAAATGCGGGCGGCGCTGGCGCGCGCGGCGGATCGCGCCGCGGGATCGGCCGCCGCCGCTCCATGATCTTGCGCGCCGGATTTGACAAACCGCGTCGCAAGCGACTACTATTTCTTTCGTAACAGGCAGAGACAAGATGGAAGCGACCAAAACAGAAGCGACACCGAACCAGCTGTTCGGTTTGGCGTCCCGCGAATTGTGGGAGCAGTACTGGAAAAACCCGGAATCCGGGGAGGCCGTCACCAAGCTGGTCGAGGCCCAGTTGCCCCTTGCGTACAAGGTGCTGGAACGGATTGCCATCACCCTGCCGCCGCACGTGGCGATCGAAGACCTGCTGCAAGCCGCGACGCTGGGGCTGTATCATGCCATCACGCGCTTTGACCCGGAGCAAAAACACAACTTTATCTCGTTTGCGTTCCCGCGCGTCCGGGGCGCCATCCTGGATGAGCTGCGGTCCATGGACTACCTGTCGCGCTCCACGCGGGCGCAGATCAAGAAGGTGGAAGAAGCCATCCGCCAGTGGACCCAGGAGCATGGCGAAAGCCCGGACGAGGAGGACATTGCCGCCGCGCTGGAGATGCGGCCGGAATACGTCTCCACCCTGATCGCCCGCTCGCAGCCATGGATCTCCCTTGACAGCGTCACGCTCGACATGGATGGCGCGGGCGTCAACCTCAAGGATGTTTTGGCGGATGCCAGCGCGGTCCTGCCCAGCGCCGAAGCCGAGCGCGAAGACCTGCGGCGGCATTTGCGCCAGGCGTTTCTCCAGCTGGCGCCCAAGGAACAGAAAATCCTGTACCTGTACTACTACGAAGAGCTCAAGCTCAGCGAAATTGCGGTGTTGTACGATTTGACCGAGGCCCGCATCTGCCAGATCCACGCCCTGGCCGTGGCCAAGCTGCGGGCCTGCCTCAACCTGGACTGAGGACGCCATGGCCGACGACTTGGACCGCGTAGCGCTGCCACCCGACCCGGCCGAAGCGGTGCGGGACAACGCCTATTTCGTCAAAAGCCTGGACCCCGAGGATGCCGGCGGCCAGGACTCGTTCCGCGACCTGCTGCGCAAGAAGAAACAGCCCCCCAAGGACGCGCCGCCGGAAGCGCCCGCGGCCGAAACCGCGCCGCCGGCACCGGAAATCCACGACGGCCTGATCCTGAGCAAAAAAGCCAAGCAGTTGTTGGAAAAGGAACACGCAGAGCTGGCTGCCCATCCGCCGGGACCACCGCCCGCCGCGCCGCCGCCCAAGCCCGGGGACGCTGCGCCCCCACACATCCACGTTACCGCGTAGCGCGGCGGACCGCCCGGCAAGCGAGTCAGCCAGCCACGCGCCGGCGCGCCAGGCGCCGCAGCAGCGGCAAGCCGCACAGCACGAGCAGCAGGCTGGCCGGCTCGGGGATCGGGTGCAGGTTGGCCGACCACCCGGTCTGGCCGCCCTCGCTGCCGAAGTTGAAGTCGTCGCCCGCCGGCTTGTTTTGGAACGAATACAGGGCCGAGTTGCCGTACAAGACGGTGGAGATCGTGGGCACGTACGACAGCAGCGGATCGTCCTGGTTGTAAGCCGCCGCCGCCGCAGTCCAGGCGCGGACGTAGAACTGGTCGCCCAAAACATAGCCGGTCGTGTTGAAGGTTTGGATCACCTGCTTGATCCCCTGGATCGTGGGGCTGGGCGGGGATCCGCCCGTGGTGCCGTACCCGAAGAAGCTCACCGCCACGACCAGGTCGTCGCCCGTCGTGCCAGTGGAATTGGGATTGTTGTTGGCCGGGTTGATGACGTCATCGTCGCCGGCGAAGACGAGCTGCAGGAAACAGCCCAGGGCCGCGTTGTTGGTGGAGGCAAACAGGCGCTCGCCGGTATCGCCGTGGGTGATGTAATTAGGAACGGTGTTTTGCCAGACTATATCGGCCCGCGCAACAAGGCCAAGGCACCATATCCATGCTGCCAAGCCGGCCCAATATAGACATCCACGTAATCCCGTTTCCATCATGGGTGTTCCCCATGGCCACGCGCCCCACCCGCCCACACTTGGATGGCTACGGACTGCCGGGCCTGCGTTTACAGGTCGTAAGGCCGCGTCACCACCCACTCGAATGACGAGGCGTCTTTGCGGTCATACCAAAAACCTTCGCCGGCAGTGATGATATCGTTGGTGGCCCAGGCGTTTTCCGAGGTGTCCACCCAGCGCCGGTTATATTCGGGATAATCGGGATCCGCATACAAGTAGAAGCGCTTGTAGTTCTGGGTAGCCTTGTCCCAGGTAATAATATGGTCCGCATCACCGTACGAGCTGCCCGCCAAGCCGTTGGTCAACTGCATGAGATCAATGGCCATATCCGTGCTGTAGGGGTAAGAAACAAGCTGCAACCCCTCGGCAATGACATTGGTGATGACCGGCACATCCACCACCTCGCCGCGCAGCACCACGGTATCGTCTCCGCCCTTGGTATTGTCAATCCAGAACCCCATCCCGGGCGGGAGGCTCGCCGTGGCCATGATGTTGGGATTGGTCGACGTGTCGATCCACTTGTTATCCCAATAGGGATCAAGTGGATAGGAAAGCAGGTAGAACCGCTTGTATTGTCCGCTCTCGCGATCCCAGGTGATGACGTGATCGGCATTGCCATAGCTGTCACCCGCCGTGAGCTGGCCGCCAACCACCTCCTGGATGGTGTCATCGCCCGTGGCCTGGTACGGGGTGGCCACGATCGTGCGGCTGTTGGACGGCGCCGCCACGGTCTGGAATCCGAACACGTTGACGGAATATACCGGGTCGCCTTGCGCCCAGCCGCCTGCAGCCAGAGCCAGCAGCATGCCCGCGGCCGCCATCGTCGTTTTCGCCATGTACATCTTTTTCATTGTGCACCCCTCCCGGCCGGGCCTTATGCCCAGTTTCCGAAAAACGTTTTATCTTCCTACCTATAACTATTTCCCAAACCCGGCTATTTGTTAAGCCGCTTTTTCTTTAACCCGCCACGCCAAATCTTAAAAACAAGACTGGCATCTGCTACCCGCTAGTATATAGTACCCCCTCCCACGGGAATATGTAAAGTGCGTTCTTGCAAATAAAGCGTAACGAACAGAAGGTTGGCTATGGGTACGGAAACTGCGGCGCCGGGCGAATCATGGTTCTTGGAACAACTGGAGCGGGACCCTGTCCCGGCAGCAGAGCTGATGGCCTGGCTGCAAACCTGCAAAACGTCCGGCCAGGAAAAGTTGTCGGACTCTTCCGCCGATCTGCTGCAGGACACGCTTCGCGAACGCGGCGCCCTTGACCAGGCGTTGGACGTCCTGACCCTGCGCGCCCGGTGGCACGGGGCCGAGCGGACCTTCCGCAACCAGGCGCCGGCGGCCGTGACCGACCTGCTCGGCAACAGCCCCGAAGTTCGCGCCCTGGTGGAGCAGGCCGGGTTTTCCGAGGCCGGCGTGGCCACCGGCGAATGCTTCCGGCGCCTGCAGCTCCTGCGCGCCATGACGCCCGGCGTGTTGTGCTTTGACAAGACCTGGGGCATCGGAAAAATCACGGGCATCGACTACTTTTACAAGCGCATTGCCGTGGATTTCGAGAAGAAATCCGGCCACCAGCTGGCCATGGGATATGCCGCCGAAACCTTGGAGCTGCTGCCCGCCGACCACCTGATGAGCCTCCACCACCGGGAGCCGGACCGTTTGCGCCAGATGGTGGCCGACCAGCCCGCCGAGGTCGTGCGCATCACCTTGCGCAGCTGCGGGCCGCTGCCGGTCAGCCGCATGCAGGAGCTGCTGGTGCCGCGGATCGTGGCCGCGGACGACTGGAAACGGTTCTGGGACAAGGCGCGCGGCGACCTGAAAAAAGATCTGCGCGTGGAAATTCCCAAGAGCCGCAACGATCCCCTGCGCCTGCTCCAGCAGGACAAGGGCATCACCCCGGCCTGGTTCGCGCGGCTGGCCGCCACGCGCAAGATGGAGGATATCCTGGGCCGCGTGGCCGAGTTCCGCCTGGCCGCCGGCACCGAGCCCCAGCCGCCGGAACACCTGGCCGTCCTGGCCGAACGCCTGGCGTTTGTCATCATCGGCGCCGGCAACAAGCATTCCGGCCTGATGGCCCAGGCCATGATTGCGGCCGACGACCTTGGCCTGCAGACCCCCGGCGTGGACCTTCCGGACCGGGCCCGGCAACTGATGGCCCCGGCGCTGTTCGTGGCCACCACGGCGCGCGTGCCCGCCCGCGATCTGCCGCGCTTCCTGCGGTACCTCATGAAAATCGACCGGACGGCGCTGCTCGACCTGCTGGTCCAAATGCTGCCCAAGCTGCAGATGACCGCCCTGTCCGAGGCCATGGACTTGTTGCTGGCCGAAGGGCAGGAGGCGCGCTGCGCGGCCGCCTTCCGCACCCAGACGGTGGAGCGCCAGGTGGCGGAAGTCGAAATGATCTACTGGCTGTGCCGGCACCGGGACCGGATGGAAACCTGGCGGCTGGGCACCATCGCAGACTTGACGCGCTGGATGTTCCGGGTGCTGGGCAAGGAGTACAACGGCGAGCAGCTCAAAGCGCAGAACCAGCTGCGCGCCCAATTTGACAAAAAAGAGTGGCTCCAGATCCTGCTGGATGGCCTCGACCCCACCGAGCGGCGGGAGCTGATGCGGCTGGTGAAGGAGTCCGGCGGATGGCTGGAGGTGGACCGCCGCTCCGTGCTCGGCGCGATTATCAAGCTGGACCCGACGCTCCTGGAGGTCATGGTGGCCGCCCCCGAGGAAATTGCCGCGCAGAGCGCGCCACGCGGGCCGATCACCTCTCACCGCAGCTACCACGAACGCCAGCGCCAGCTGGAAAAAATCGTCACCGTGGACATCCCGCAGGTGGCGCGGGAAATCGGCAAGGCCCGGGAATACGGGGACCTCAGCGAGAATTTCGAGTACAAGGCCGCCAAGGACAAGCAGGCCCTGCTGCTGCGCCGCCAGGGCGAGATCAACGCCATGCTGCACGCCGTGACCCCGAGCGCGTTTACCGGCCTGCCCCACGACCAGGCCGGGGTGGGCACCGGCGTGCGGATCCGCCACGCGGACGGCCGCGAGGAGCTGTTCTATATCCTGGGCGCCTGGGACCGCGACGAGACCCTGGGGATCATCTCCAACGACAGCGGCATGGCCCAGGCCCTGCAAGGCCACCGCGCCGGCGATACGGTGCAGGTGCCGACGGCCGCCGGCCCGCAATCCGCCACAGTAACAGAGGTGACGGGCCTGCCCGACGCCATCCACAAGTGGATTAACAGCGACGCCTGATCCCGGCCGCGCCACCCCACCCCCCCCAGGACACCCACGCCATGATGGAATATGTGAACAACCTGCTGGGCCCACACGCCCCGGCCGTCATCCAGTTCGTCAAGTACGCGCTGGGGGGCGTCGCGGCGACCAGCGTGGATATCGCCGTCTTCTATTTTCTGTCCTGGCTGGTCATCCCCGCGCTGCGCGAGAACGACCCCATGGTGCGCCTGCTGCGCCTGCGCGTGCGGCCCGTGAGCGAGGCGGCGCGCCCGCGGCGCTTCATTATCAATACCGCGCTGGCCTTCTGCGTGTCCAACTTCGTGGCTTACCTCATCAATATTCTCTGGGTGTTCAAGGCCGGCAAGTACGCCTGGTACGTGGAGTTGGCCATGTTTTATGCCGTGTCCGGCATCAGCCTTTTCATCGGCACATTCCTCGGCTGGCTGCTGATCAAGCGGCTGCATTTCAGCACCACGTTCTCGTACGTCACCAAGATGATCTCCTCGCTGCTGATCAATTTCGTGTGCCGCAAGTTCATCATCTTCAAGGGCTGACGGGCGCGGCCTTTTTTCGCCGCTTTCTCGTGGCGCCGGTTCCCGGCCCGGCTTATACTTCCAGGACAGAAAGGGCCGTACGCCGTCATGGACTTGGAACATAAGCTGGACCTGCTCGCGGCTGCCGCCCGGTACGACGTGTCCTGCGCCTCCAGCGGCAGTCGCCGCCCCGCGGCCGCGGGCGGCCTGGGCAACACCTCCGTGGGCGGCATCTGCCATAGCTGGTCGGATGACGGCCGCTGCATCGCCCTGCTGAAACTCCTCTTCTCCAGCCATTGCATCTACGACTGCGCCTACTGCATCAACCGCGCCAGCAACCCCCACCGCCGCGCCGCGTTCACCGTGGACGAGGTGGTCACCCTGACGATGAATTTCTACCGCCGCAACTACATTGAAGGCCTGTTCCTGAGTTCCGGGGTGCTCCGCGACCCGGACTACACCATGGAGCAGCTGACCCTCGTGGCGAAGAAGCTGCGCCAGGAGCAGCGCTTCGGCGGGTACATCCACCTCAAAACCATTCCCGGCGCGAGCGTGGCGCTCATCCAGGAGGCCGGGCGCTACGCCGACCGCATCAGCGTGAACATCGAGCTGCCCTCTGAGCAGTCCCTGCAGCTCCTGGCGCCGCAGAAAAACCGCCACAGCATCCTCGGCCCCATGGGCGCCATGACCCGCGCCATTGCCGCCAGCCGTGCCACGCGGCGCACCGACCCACACGCGCCGGCGTTCGCGCCGGCCGGCCAGAGCACCCAGCTGATCGTCGGCGCCACCCCGGAGCCGGACCGCCACATCCTGCACCTGGCCGAGAAGCTTTACGAGCAGTACCGGCTCAAGCGCGTGTATTACTCCGCGTACGTGCCCGTGAACGAGGACCCGCGCGTCACCGCCGTGACGCGGCCGGACCTGCGCCGCGAGCACCGCCTGTACCAGGCCGACTGGCTGGTCCGGCGCTACGGGTTCCAGGCCGCGGAGCTGCTCCCGGAATCCACGGCCAACCTGGACCCGGACCTGGACCCCAAGTCGGCGTGGGCGCTGCGCCACCCGGAACAGTTTCCCGTGGACATCAACCGCGCCGGCCGCGAGGCGCTGCTGCGCGTCCCCGGCCTGGGCGTGCAAACCGTCAAGCAGATCCTGGCCACCCGCCGGTTCGCCAGCCTGCGCTACGAGGACGTGGCCGCCATGGGCGCGGTGATGAAGCGCGCGCGCTACTTCATCGCCTGCCCCGGCTACCTGCCGCCCGACCTGTCCGGCGCCCCGGACCGGCTGCGGGCCAGCCTGCTGCCCGGCCGCCTCCGCCCGCCGCCGACCACCGCGCCCGCTCCCCGGCAGATGGAATTCGCCTTCAACCTTGACCCGGTGCCGGCCTGAGGCCGCGCCGCGCCCCCATGGACCCCGGCCACGGAACCATCGCCTACCTTCACGACGGGACCATGGATGGATTCCTCACCGCGCTGGACACGGCCCTGGCCGCGCCCGCCCCGCCCGGCGACATTGACGCCGCCCGCCACCGCCAGTCCTCCCTGTTCATGCCCGAACAGGTCGTGGCCACGGACGCGGACCGGGCGGCCGGCCTGCTGGCGCGCATCCGCCGCGAGATCTCGCCCCGGGCCGCGCGCCGCGTGATCTACGCGCACCTGTCCGAGCTGCGCGACCTGGGCCGGAGCTTGTACGATTATGTTCAGCTCGGCTGGCAGCACGGCGCCGCCGTGGACCAGTACGTGGCCCACCCGGCCGTGCGCCGGGTCCAGGAGGTGGCCGCCGCGGTGGGCGGGGAAATCCATCGGTTCAAGGGCCTGCTGCGGTTTCAGCAAATCGAGCCCGGGCTGCTCTGGGGGCCCATGGCGCCGGACTTCAACATCGCGTTTTCCGTGGCGCTGCATTTCCGCAAGCGGCTGGGCGCCGAGCGCTGGATCGTCCAGGACATGCGCCGCGGGGTGGCGGTGTACTGGGATCGCCACCACCTGCACCCGCTGGACCCGGAGGATAGCCGGCGCGCCGAAAACGGGCCGGCCCCGGCGGATGACTGGGCGCGGCTGTGGCAGGTTTACTTCCGGCGCATCGCCGTCCCGGAGCGTCTGAACCCGCGCCTGCAGCGCCAGTTCATGCCGCAGCGCTACTGGAGCTACCTGGTCGAAACGCCGGGCCGCGGCGCGCGGTAGCGCGCGCGACCGACCGGGTCAGCCCGCGCTGCGCCGGTTGATGGCGGCCACCGCCGCCGGCGGGTCCGCCACCTCGACCACGAGTTGCTTGTACGCGTGGCCCTGCAGATCGATCACGATCGCGTTTTTCTTGCGGCTCACGTCCCAGAACACCTTCTGGCCGTGGCGGCGGAAGGTGCCCGCGGTGATCACGCCGGGCATGTGCGTGCCCACGCGCCAGCCCTTGGGCCGCCGGGCGGTTTCCGGATCGATGCGCGCGCCGGCCACCTGCGCCAACGGAACGCGCAGCTCGGACTTGAGCGCCCAGAGCTTATGCGTACCTTGTACGGTCAGCACCATCTCGCGATTGGCAAACGTGATTACGACCATGGCGTTCCTCCTGGTTACTCGATTTCCACCACCGCGCTGGTGGCGATGCAGCTGTAGCCGCTGTCGCGGAACAGGCGGAAGTGGTACTGGCCGGGGGCGCGCGGCGCCGCGATGTCGTAGGTGTTGTTGACCAGGTTGTTCAGGAACGTGTAGCACACGTACTCCTCGTTGCGCTCCGTGTCCACGCGGTAAAACCCGATCCAGGCGTTGGGGTCCCGGTTTTCCGCGGGCAGCCCGGAGTGGACCGCCGCCACGTTGCCGCCGCCGGGCGCGCGCGCGGCCTGCAGATCGATGCGCACGGCGGGTGCGGCAACGGCCGGCGCCGGCGCCCGGGGCGTGGCTGGAGCGCGCGTGGCGCGCAGATGTTTCCACTCCAGCGAAGCCAGGCGCCACCACTCGTAGGGATCCGCGCTGGGCGCGAACCCCGCGGTCATGAGGGCGCCCGCGCGGCCGGCGCCGCGCGACGCCGTAAGCAGCCGCCCGCGGTTGCCCACGGCCACGACCAGTTCCGGCCCGGCCGTCACGGCGTACAAGTTGGCGCGGGTGCGCGTCACCTGGCGCGTCCAGTCGCGGCCATCGGCGGAATCGTACACGCCGCCCTCGCCGCCCACCGCCAGGAACCGGCCGTCCACAAAAGCCACGTTGCTGAGCTTGCGGTTGGCGCCCACGGGCAGCGCGGTCCAGGTTTGCGCGTCGGGCGAGGCCAGCATCGCGCCCTCGTATCCCAGCGCCAGGTACCGGTCGCTGCCGAACGCGCCGGCCATCAGCGGGCCGGGCGCCAGATCCTGGTGCACGGCCCATTCGCGGCTGTCGGTCGAGACCAGGATCACGCCCTGCGCGCCCAGGGCCAGGAACCGGCCGCCGGCAAAAACAATGTCCCACAAGTGGGCTTGAACGCCGGACGCCACGGGCGTCCAGGCCGCGCCATCGGTCGCGGCCGCCATGGCCCCGCCGCGGCCCACGGCCACGAACCGGCCGTTGCCGTACGCGATGCCCTCCCAATCCGTGGCGGCTTCCGCGGCACACCGCTGCCATGCGCGGCCATCGGCCGACGCCAGCAGGACGCCTCCCTGGCCTGCGGCCACGAAGCCATCCGGCCCGCACGCCACGGCCTTGAGCGGCGTGGTCGCCCCGCTGGCCGCCGGCGTCCAGGCCCGACCGTCCGGCGAGGTGACGATCGCGCCGCGGTCGCCCACGGCCACGAACAGGCCGCGGCCATGGACCACGCCGAAAAGGTCGTTGGAGGTGTGTGAAAACCGGTACGACCAGCGCAGGTACTCGGTCCAGCGCGCCTGGGTCATGTCGGGAAACATGCCATGGAAGGCCGGGTCCGGAAACGTGCCCAGCACCACGTCGCCGGCGGCGTTGTACTGCGGCAGCGCGGTGCGCGTGACGTAGGGCGCACCAAACAGCGGCGCCAGGTACACCTGCGCCCGGAACTCCGGCGCCCATTCAACCGCCGTCGGGGCGCTGATGCTCTGGGCATAGGGGTCCATCTGGCGGAGCATGTCCGTGGTGAACAGGTCATCGCCCTGGTCGTCTTTTTCGGCGCGGATGGCGGCCGCCGCGGCCGCATAGGTCGCCGCGGCCGAGGCCAGCGTGTTGGAGGCCGGCGCCAGGGCGGCGGAGTTGGTCACGGTCATGAAAAGCGGGTTGTCCTGCAGCGGCCGGGCCGGAAACGTGCCGGGCCTGGGCGCCAGCATGCCGGTGCCGTCCACCTCCAGGATGCCGTCCACGGCAAACGCCAGGTTGTAGCCCCGGGCGGCGCCGATCAATCCCTGCCCGGCCTCCAGCAGCGCCTGCATCATCACCACGTCGCCGGCGTCCACCTCGGTGGCGCGGGGCAGGGGCAGCTCGTTGGTGGGAATGACCACACTGCCATTCCAACCCGCGGGGATGCCCTTGAGGCAGGCCCGGGACTGCTCCAGTTGCGGTTCCGCCCGGGCCGCGGCCACGGCCAGGATGCGCGTGGAGGTCAGCCCGTTTTGCGGCAGCGGGTTTTGCGGCCGCGCGGTCCATTGCCACAGGTCGCGGCCTTCCGTGGAATAGCCCAGGTCGGTCAGGATCGCGTTGATTTCCGGACCGTACGCCAGCAGCAGGATGCCGGTGATGGCCTGGTACACGCGGGCCGGAACCTGCTGCGGATCCTGCTCGACGGCTTTTTGGAAGCTGGCGTGGGCCAGGCGCAGGTTGGCGGCATCGCGCGGCGGCTGCCCCCAGCGCCGGAGATACTCGCGGCCCTGGTCGAACTCGGGTTGCGCCGCGGCCGGCAGGACGGCCAGGCAGGCCCATGCTCCGGCGAACCAGGCCAGACAAAGGATCCGTTTCATCGTCTGTTCTCCCCGCTTGGTTGAAGGCCGCAAGTATACGCCCGGCCCAACGCCCGCCGCAACGCCTTTTGGCATCATCCGCGCCGGTCGATGGTCGCGTGGTTGAGGCGCCACAGGCCGATGCCGAACAAGGCCAGGCCCCAGGCCAGGATGACCCCCAGGTCCGCCCCGCGCACCGGGCCCGCATCCAGCATGGCCGCGCGCATGGATCGCACCATGTAAAACGCGGGGTTCAGGCGGGCCAGGCCCTGTTCCCAGCCCGGCTTGACCTCCAGGGGGGTGATGGCGCCGCTGGCGAACAGGAGGATGACCAGCAGGAACAGTGAAACGCTGGCATAAAAGTGATAATGGCGGCAGACCGTGGCCAGCAGGAAAAACAGGCCGCTGGCCATGAATATCTGGATCAACACCACCAGCAGCCACAGCGCCGGCTGGCCCGGCCAGGGCCAGGGCGTCACCGCCCGGCACACCGCCAGGGCCGCAGCCAGGTTGAGCACGTTCAGCAGCGTGCCCGAGAGCAACCGGCCGGCCACGAACACCCAGCGCGGCGCCGGGGACGCCAGCAGGGTGAACAGGGTGCCGTGCTCCCAGTCGCGCACCCACAGGTTGCCGAAATTGTTGTGCGCCAGGCTCAGCAGCAGGAACGCCAGCAGGCTGGCGATGGTGAATGCCGTCATCATCCGCGCGCTGTAGCGGTCGTTGATCAGCTCAAACTCCAGGTTCTCGACTTCCCCGCCCAGGGCGCCGCCGGCGAGGCGCAGCAGCAGGCCGGACACCTCGCGGTCGAGCAGCAGGTTCCGACCGGCCAGCGCCACTTGCACGCGCAGCGGGTCGCTACCCGTGAGCGCCAGGCAGGCGAGGATCCGGCCCTGGTCCATGGCGCGCCGGGCGTCGTCCAAGCTGGCAAACGATTGCACGGCCACGTTGCGGCTCTCGAATTCCATCAGCAACCGCTCCTCCAGGGCCGCGCGGTCGCAGCACAAGCCCAGGCGCGCGGCGCCGCCGAGATCCACCGTGAATATGCGGTGGGTCACCAGCATGAAGGTGATGCTGAGCGCGATGCTGAAAAACACCTCCAGCGGCCGACGCCACCACAGGCGCAGGTGGTTGCCGGCCACGGCCAGGACCTGGCGGCCGGCGCTCACGCGGCCGGATCCCCGGTGGCTTCGTCCGCCAGCGCCGCGAGGTATTCCTGCTCCAACCCGGCCGCCGTGGCGGGGTCCGCGGCCAGGTCCCGCCGGCTGACAATGCGACCGCCGCGCAGCAGGTGGACGGCGCAGCACAGGTGCGCGGCCTCTTCCAGGTTGTGGGTGCTCATCAATACCGCCACCCCGCGCGCGGCGGCCTGGCGCAGCAGCTCCCACGTGTGCCGGCGCGTGGCTGGGTCCAACCCGGCCGTGGGCTCATCCAGCAGCAACACCGCGGGGTTCGCGAGCAGCGCGCAGGCGATGCGCACCCGCTGCCGCTGGCCGCTGGACAGCCGGCCCACGCGCTGCCGCCGGAACTCGTCGAGCAGGTACAGGCCGCGGGCCTCCGCGCCGGCGCGGCGCGCGGCCGCGCGGTCCAACCCGTGCAGCGTGGCCCAGTAGGCCAGCGTCTCGTCCACGGTCAACTCGCCGTAGAGCGGGGCATCGTCCGAAACCACGCCCAGGCCCCGGCGCGCCGCGCGCGAGGTGAGCGACTGGCGCGCCCCGGCCAGTTCCACCACCCCGGCATCCGGCGCCAGCCACCCGGCGCAGATCCGGATCAGCGTGGTTTTGCCCGCGCCGTTGGGGCCCAGCAATCCCACCAGTTGGCCGGCTTCTACGGCCAGGCTGACCCGATCATTGGCCGGGTGCCGCCCGAACCGCTTGGTCACTTCGCGGATCAGCAACGCCGCTGGCGACAGACTATCCACCCTGCTTGACCTCGATCCGCGTCCCGCCCTCTTTGGCGGGTTGCCCCTCCGCGGGCTGCCCGCCGCCGCCGTCCGTGGGTTTTTGATCCGTCTTGACCGGCGCAGACGATTCCGGACCAGTGGCCTTGACTGCCTCGGGCACGGCGCCGCCCAGCGGGATTCGCACCAGGCGCTTGAACTCGACCGGTGGCCCGTATTTTTCGAGGGGGTCAAGATACAGCGTGACCTCCACGATGGCCGGCAGCGAATTGGTGTCCTCCCACTCGTCGTCCCAGTCTTCGTCCTCGACGTTGTAGAAGCGGAACTTAAGGCCCTTGACCTCCGTGGACACGAACCAGGGGTCCGGGTCTTCGTCCTCGTCTTCGGAGAGATGCGGCAGGGCCCGGATGGCAAACGCCGGGTCGCCGTCCGGGTTGTTCTCCACGGTGACCACGATCCGGTGCAGGCCGCGGTTCAGCGGCGAGTCCTGGGGCATGAACGCCGTGCCGGAAGTCACCCAACTGGCCAGGTCGTTGGGATAGGAGCCGCCCGAGCGCGACTCGACCCGGAAACTGTAGGCGCCGGGCGTGGACCCGAAGATGATGGCCGAGCGCAGCGCGGACACCAGTTGCTCCATGACGAAGTCGCCATGGTGCAAATCCTCCAGGGCCGCGGTGCCGCGCTGCCAGGCGTTGAGCGTGGTGGTGAACGTGGTCAGCACGATGGTCATGGCCGTCATGGTGATGACCAGCGCCACCATCAGTTCGATCAGCGTGAAGGCAGCGGTGGGGAGTGCTTTTGCTGCGAGCGTTTGGGCGGCGCTCCGCGGCTCCAACCATAACCCAAACCACCCCGGCCTTCGGCCACCCCTCCTTGAAAAGGAGGGGAGCTTTTTTGTTTGGGTCGCTAAGTTCATTGCACACCTTGGGGGCCAGTGACGGCCTGGGCGTTCGGCGCGGGGGCGCTTGAGCCAGCCACCATCAGGCTCCCCTCCTTTTCAAGGAGGGGAGCCCGTAAAGGTGCAGGCCATGGCCAAAAGAATTGAACTTTGGACCGGTGGATCATGCTCGCGTCCTTTTTACTGGGTCGTGGTGCCGCCTTCGGTTTCTTCGGGGAAATACAAGTACGAGACCGTGGTTTCGTGGTTTTCCTGGCCCTGGTTGGACCAGTTCACCTGGAGGGTAATCTTGTACAGGCCATCTTCCTTGAGCCCCACCGGCTCGATGGTGCGAGTCCAGGTGTAATTCTGGTACGGCGCGGGGAACGGCTCGGTCTGGGTGCCCTCCTCGATCTCCTCGGTGTTCAGCGGATCGGTCAGCTCGATCTGGCCCATGAGGCGGCGGGCGGCCTCGTAGTTTTTGGCCTTGCGCGCCACGGCCAGGCACCGTGACGCGGCGGCGATCAGGCCGGTGATGGCCACGCCGAGGATGGCCACGGCCAGCAGCGCCTCGATCAGGGTCAACCCCTGGCGCGTGCGCCGGCTACTCATACGCCACCCGGGACGTGCCGGACATGGGGTCCACGTGTATGGTCACGCGCTGGTTGCGGTCATCTTGCAGGGTTACGCTGAACTCGTCGCACATGCCGCTGGGAAAATAGTTCATCCAGTAGATGCCGTCCAGTTCCGCCGCCGGGCCGTCGCCGGCCTCGACTTCCACGACCCGCACCTCCGGCTCCAGGCCCCGGCGCAGGACGGATTCCACTCCGCCGGCGGGGGCGGCGGGCGCGTCCGCGCCGGGCACGGCGGCGCCGGGCAGCGTCTCGCTTCCGCGGTCGTCGAGGAACTTGCTGCGGGCATCCGCGCCGGCCGCGCTGCCCACGGTGACCACCTCGATGTTGTTGGCGGCGGAGTCCAGCAGCAGCGCCGCCTGGGTCTGGCGCAGCACGGCCACGCTGCGCGCGTACTTGCTGGCCATGACGATGGTGCGGGCGGAGGTGCGCAGGCGCGCGCCGCGGTACGAGCGCACCAGCGAGGGCACGGCCACGCCCATGCTGATCAGCAGGATGACCACCACGAGCAGGATTTCGACCAGCGTGAACCCCGCCCGGGCCGCGTGGCGGCCGGGATTAGAAGTTGCCGGTACGGTTGGCATCGTTGCCGCCCGCCGCGCCGGTGCCGCTGGAGGGCGTGCCCCCGCCCTCTTTGATGCCGGAGGAGGTCACCGTATAGGTGTTGCCCTGGGCGCTGTAAATGAACTCGTTGCCCCACGGATCCTTGGGCAAGCCGTCGCGCAGGTAGGGGCCGCTCCAGTTGGCCTCGCCGGGGTTGTTGACCAGCCCCTGGAGCGTGGGAGGAAACTTGCCGGTATCCACTTCGTACGTATCGATGGCCAGCTTGATGGCCTTGATGCTGGCCATGGCGGAACTCTGGCGCGCCATTTCGGATTTGCCGGTGAACTTGGGGATGGCGATCGCCGCCAGGATGCCCAGGATGACCACCACGAGCAGAATTTCGACCAGCGTGAACCCCGCCCGGCCGACCACGCGATATCCAACCTTGTTTTTCATTTCAAGACTCCCGTTGATCCATTGAATAAATGCCTTCAAGCTTTATCGTACCCTTGGCCCGGCCGGCCGGAAAGCATTTTTTTGCGCGGCCGCGGCGGCGCAACGGCGATCCGCCGGGGTTTAGTTTTGCAGGCCGCTGGTGACCTCGAACACCGCCATCAGCATGCTGATGGCCACGAACCCGACCAAGCCGCCCACGACGACGATCAGCGCCGGCTCCATGAGCGTGGTCATGATCTTCACCGAGCGGTCCAGCTCGCCGTCGTAGCGCCGCGCGATATGCTCCAGGGCGCCGGGCATGTCGCCGGTTTCCTCGCCCATGCGCAGCATGTCGGTCAGCAGCGGCGGAAACACGCGGCTGGCGGCCAGGGGGCCGGAGATGGAGGAGCCATCGGTGACCCGGTCGCGCGCGCTGTGGATTTCCTCGGCGATCAGCGCGTTGCCCACGGTGTTTTCCACGATCGTGAGCGCCTGCAGGACCGGCACCCCGCTGGTCATCAGCGCGCCCAGGGTGCGCGCGAAGTGGGCAAACGCGTTGGCGGCAACAATGTTGCGCGCCACGGGCATGCGCAGCAGCAGGCCGTCCCACCAGCGGCGGCCCTCGCGGGTGTTGATCGCCCGCTTGAACAGGAAAAACCCGCCGACCGCGGCCAGCGCCACGAGCCAGCCGTAGCGGGTCAGGCCCTTGCTCAGGCCGATCATGATGCGCGTGGGCAGCGGCATGGTGTTGCCCAGCTCGGCAAAGATCTGGGTGAATTTCGGCATGACAAATACCATGGCAAAGATCAACGTGCCGATGCCCAGGCAGATGATCACCGCCGGGTAAATCAGGGCCATCATCACCTTCTCGCGCGCTTCCTGTACGCGCTCGTAATGGCGCTGCAGCCCCTGGAGGGTCTGGGTGATGGCGCCCGCGGCTTCGCCGGCGCGCACCATGCTGATGTAGAGCGTGGGGAACGTGCCCGGCCACTTGCTCAGCGCCTCGGACAAGCTGGCGCCCTGGATGATGTCGTCGCGCAGCGCAACGACGACGACGTCCTGGGGCTTGTTGGTCTGGCGGCGCGCCAGGGCGTTCAGGGCCGTGCCCAGCTGCATGCCCGCGGCCAGCAGGTCGGCCAGCTCGCTGGTGAACAGCAGCATGTCGTGCATGCTCATGCGGACCCGCTTGCGGCCGAAGGACAGGATCGGCGCGGCCTTGGCCGGCTCGGGCCGGGCACCCTTCTTGTCCGGCTTCCGGGTCTCCGGGGGCGGGGGCTTTTTTTCCTTGTCCCGCTCGCGGGCCGGCGCGGGCGGCGGGGCTTCGTCCGGCTTTTTCGCGGCTTTGGCCGGGGCCGCCGGCGCGGCGGCGGGCGCGCGCGTTTCGGCCACGGAAATGGGCACGCCGCCCAGGCGCTCGATGTGCAGCAAGGCGTGGCGCCGGTCCGCGGCCTCGATCACGCCCTCGGTCTTCTGCCCCGTGGTGGAGCGGGCCACGTATTTGAATAACGCCATGTTAGCGCGCCTCGCACCCCGGCCCGGGTCCGCCAGCCATGGCCATGGTTATTAGAGGATTTGCTTTCATGAGCCGCATCATAGCAGCGCGGCGCGCAGGTGAAAAGCACTTCCGCGGGCGGTTACTCCATCAGCAGGTTCAGCCACCCGACGGATCCGCGCGCGGGGGTTGGCGTGGGCGTGGGGGTCGGGACCGGCGTGGCCGGCGGCCAGGGGATGGGAGTGAACACCGGCACCACGCCGGGTTGGTCGGGCTGGACCGCGCGCCAGTTGACGGGATCGTTGCCGTACTCCGTGGGCTGGATGCGCTCCAGCGCGGCCCCGCTGCCCGCGGCCTCGACTGGCCACGGGGCCTGGTTGGCATATTGCACGCGATCCACCACGATCCGCGCCACGCCCTGGTCGTCGGGGGTGTCCGGCTTGGTCAACGTGAGGGTTTCGCCGGCCGCAGCCAGGCCGCCGCTGAATGAGTAAATGGGCACGTTGGTCGGCACGGCAAACTGTGTGCGGAACTCGGCGGGAGCGATGGTGTCGCGCACAAGCAGAACCGCCTGCATGGGCAAGAGCGCCAGCTGGCCGTCAAAAGCGAACCCCACGCCGTCGACCTGCCACGTGTTGGTGCTGTTGTAGAGCGCGATGTTGGTGGCCGTAATGTTCACCAGCTCGACGTACTCGTGCTTGTTGGTCGGCGGGTCGTACATGATCTTGCTCAGGACCACCGGGCCGACCCGCGGCGGCGAGTTGATCCCGCCCAGGGTGTTGGTGGCCTGGGCCGGGAACTGCTCCGTGCCCATGCTGTTGACGTGGCGGCCAAAGCTGACCCCGTTGTCCGCGCCCGCGAACTCGAGGCCGTGACCGTAGCGCAGGTCGGGCGAGAAAAGCCAGGCGCCGTCGCCGTGCGAATTGAGCGCAAACGCGTTGCCGAAACACTCGGGCGGGATGCTGCTGGTGCTGCCGGCATTTTCATAAAATACCGCGTACCCGCCAGCGGGCAACTCCTGCGGCAGGATGGCGTATTTCTGGGGCTGGGCCACGTCATCCGAGAGCCACCACCCGCCCAGGCTCACGGCCGCCGCGGTGGGATTGAAGATCTCGATGGCGTCCACCTGCGGCGGATCCGTATGCGTGAGCGCCTCGTTCACCAGCAGGCCGGGCAGCGGCGCCGGGTCCGGGTCGTCGTGGCCGGGCGATCCGTTGATTGCGGTGGAGACCCGCCAGTACGCCTGGGCGCCGGGGTCTCCGCTCGGGACTGCGTTGGTGGGCACCAGCGAGTACCCCAGCCCGTTGGGGGCAGGGTACCAGCCGGATTGGTACACAAAGGAAAACACGGGCTGGCCCGCGGGGTCCGCCAGCGTGAGCCGCTCGCCCTCGTTGGCCAGCTTGCCGCTGTACTGGGCCGCCACCACCACGCCGTTGGTGTTGTAGCGGGCGGCAAACGCCGCGCGGTTGCGCACCAGCACGATGATCCCGGCGGGGGACACGTCAAGGTTGGGCAGCGTGCAGGTGATGCCGTTGGTAAAGGCCATGTAAGCGACGTTGATGGTGTTCGTGCCGGTGTTCTTGAGCTCGAGGAACTCGTATTCCTGGCTGTCGTACGGGCTGCCCGCCACCGCCGGCGGGTTATACATCAGCTCGGTAATTTTCAGCGTGGCCCCGATGTCCGTCAGGTACAGCGCCTCGTTCATGGGGCTCCACTCGCCGGCATCGAGCACGCGGGCCTTGAGGTCCAGGGCGCGGTTGATCACGATCGGGTTGGTGTAGACCTGGCCCGCGGGGACGCCGCCGACCGACCGGGGATCCGTGCCGTCCAAGGAATAGTAGATCGTGCCGCCCGCGGCCGGGTTGGAGATGGCGACCTCGGAGCGGTAGGGCACAATGCCGGCGGTCCGGCTGAACTGCGGCGCCGGGGTGGCCGGCCACAACCCCTGCTCGATGAACTGGCGGAACACCACGGCGCGGCGCTGGGGAATCCAGAGGTTCGTAATCTCGGTCGTGTAGTTCCCGAAATACGCGGCCACGGTGTCGCGGAGTTCGGTTTCAAACGCCATTGCGTGCTGGGCGATGCTGGCGTCGGCGAGGGGTCCGGCGTTGAAAAACTGGCGCTGGATGCGGTCGGCAAAGAACAGGCGGAACTCGGGGTTGTTGGTCAGGGCGCGGTACATGTTGGCCAGCGGCGTCTGTTCGCCGTTGAGTCCCTTGCCGCCGCCGGGCAGCCACGAGGGGTACTGCAGGAAGTTGTTGCCGTTGGTGCGGGCGGGGTTGAAACACTGCTCGGCGTCCCACACGTAAAAGCGGAACAGGCCGTTGGTGGTGCGCGCGCGGGCGGCCACCCAGTTGTTGTTCGGCCAGTCCGGGTTGCATCCGTATATTTCGACCAGCAGGTAGTCCACGAAGTTGGTCAGGTCCAGCCAGCGCGCGGCGGCCAGGTAGTTGCTGGCCACGGTCAGGTCCTGGTTGGTGATGAAATGCTGCATGGACAACCAGGCCACGGTGTCGCCCTCGGACGCCTCGTCGAACACCTTGATCACGTCCCAGTCGTCCGCGCTGGCGTAGGCCTTACGGAAAAATTCGTTGCGGTAGCGCTCGACGAGATTGTAATAGCCCCGGTACTGGGCGTTGACGAACAGGTTCAGGAACTGGCCGAGGCTGCCAGCCTGGCCGCCCGCGCACTGCAGGCGCCGGGCCAGCTCGTCGCGGTAGAATGGCGCGCGCCAGTCGTTGTGGCCCGCGCGCAGGCGCAGGCTGTCGTACTCCGCGACCGGGGATCCGGCAAACAGCGGCGCATCCAGCGACTTGGCGCCATAATCGCTGCGGAAGTAAAGGTTGTAGGAATACTTGGACTGCGGGCCGTTGGTCCAGGGCCCGGGCTTGGTCACGGACCGCACATAGTCGCCCCCGCCAAACCGCAGGCCGCAATCCAGGCTTGCGACCACCGTGTTGGAGGCCGACAGCACGCCCAGCGCCACGGGCCGTTCGTACGGGGCGCCGGACTTCATCGGCATGTTGTAGTCGTTGATGTTGGTGGCATACCAGGTGGCGTTGTACGGATTGGGCACGGCGGTGTAAGCGCCGCCGCAGATGGCCGCCACGCCCTGGGTCCCGGCCAGGGCGCGGGTCTCGTCGCCGGCCAGCAGCGCGGCCGGCAACTGGCGCAGGACCGCCGGCTGGCCGATCAGGTACGTGGCCGAGGCAATATCCGAGGCCAGTTCGTTGGTGTGAAACGCGCGGGCGCGCAGGACGGCGCTGGTCGTAAGCAGCAGCGGCGTGCTGTACACCAACCCGCGCTGCTCATCCGGATCGCTCCCGTCCAGCGTGTAGCGGATCGCGGCCACGCGGCCGGCGCGGTTGGAAAGGGTCACGGTCAACGGCGCATCATGGAACCCCTGCGCTGGATAAAATCGCGGCGCGGCCAGCAGGTTGGTATACGCGATCCCGGCATTTGCCGCGCCCGGCGTGGGGGTCTCGAAATATCGGCCGCTACCGGCCGCATCGTCCCAGCCATACGAATGAAAAAAGGCCTGGCCGGGATATACCAGGCTGGACATGAGCTGGGTCTGCCCGTTGTACAGGCCGAGAAACTGGCCTTCCCGGGCCAGCTTGAAATTCGTGTGCAGGTACGCCCCGGCGTTGGTCGGCGCGCGATCAAAGCCCGAGCAGAACACGAGCTGGTACGCGCCCCCGGCCACGGCCACGTCCGGGAACAGCCACTTGCGCGGCCGGGCCGCGTTATCGGTGATCGACCACCCGCGCAGCGCCACGGGCGCGGCGCTGGTATTGACGATTTCCACCCAATCGTAGAAACCCGGCGCGCGGATCCGCGGCTGCGGCTCCTGCGACCCGGGCCAGAACGACCAATCGGCCGCGTGCGCCGCCAGGCGCGCGCCACCCGCGCCGCTGACCGCCAGGTCCGCCACCAGGGCCAGCGCGCTGCCCCAACGATCGGCCACGTGCACCTGGACCGCCAGCACGTTGGTGCCGGCGACCAGCAGGTCCCGCGCCGGCGCGCACACGATGGATTCCGGAACGCCGGCCGGGTGCGCGGACTCTGCGGCGCGGTTATGCGCCATCAGCTCGCCGGGCACGCCCAGGTTGCGGCGGGCCAGTTCCTGCCCATTGAGGTACGCGACGAACCCGTCGCAGTAATCCACGGCCAGGACCAGCGGGTTGGTCGCGGCCGCGGTTGCCGGGGAAGCCATGAACACCTGTCGCAGGTACATCGAGTAGTTCAGGCCGTAGACCAGGTCGTGGACATCCGTGCGGGCATCCGCCTGCCCATAGCCGATGCCGCCCGGGCCCACGGCCCAGCGGGCATCGTCAAAAGCGGCGGTGGTCCAAGCCAGGTTGGTCGGCTGGCGGCCGGGCAGCAGCGCCGGGTCCATGGGGCCGCCGGACGGCTCGAAATCGCCCACCGCATAGGGCCAGTCCTCGTTCTGGCTGACCAGCATCCGCCCGGCGGGCCCGGTGAGCGCCAGGTCGGGCGCCAGCCAGTACGCCTCGTCGTTGATGAGCGTGTTGTGGCCCTGGATGGCCAGCACGTTGCTGCCGCTGCGCAGAACGTTGGACGCCGCGCCCAGCGTAAAGGTCTCCGGCGCCAGGTTGGTCCACAGGTTGAATGCCGGCTGGTTGTAATAGACGAAGCCGCCCGGCGCGCCCAGGTTGCGCCGCGCCACCTCGACGCCGTTCAGGTACGCCACGAACCCGCCATCGAAATCCATGGCCAGCTGGACGGCGTCCGCCAGGGCCGCTTCCCCGGCGGTCACCGTGAACTCGCGGCGCAGGTACAGCGAGAAGGCCCGTGCATACATCACCTCGCTCAAGTCCGTGCCGAGCCCGGCGTGGTTGTAGCCCAGCGGGCCAGGGCCCGCGGCCCAGGCCGTAGGGGAAAAGTCCGGGGCATACCACGCCGGCCCGATGCCCAGGCGCGCCGTCCCGTTGGCGTCCCACCGCAGCCGGCGCTCCGACTGCGCCGCGCCCACCTCGTTCAGCCGCAGGTCTCCGCCCCACGCCGCGCCCAGCCCCAACGGCAACGCCATGATGCAGAACCCCATCGCCCGCCATTTAATTTGCATTGGACACCTTTTGTAACAGAACGGTCGTTGTGGCCTGGAAGAAGGCGCTCAAAGAATCATGGCGGCGCCGGCGCCAAAACAACGGGGAGGGCCCGATGCCCTCCCCGTTGCGGCTCAAGCCTCCACAAGGGCTGGTTTACGCGCCCGCGCTGAGGCGGTCGTACCATTTCCAGCGGGCATCGACGTCTTCCTGGGCCAGCTTCATCAGGCGCTCGGCTTCGGCCGGGTCACTCTTGAGCAGCATCTTGTAGCGGGTTTCGTTGTAAGCATACTCTTTCAGCGGCATGGCCGGCCTGGCCGAGTCCATGATCAGCGGATTCTTGCCTTCGGCCGTCAGCATGGGGTTGTAACGGTAGAGCGGCCAGAAGCCGGACTTGACCGCCAGCTTCTGCTGGTTCAGGCCGTGCTTCATCTCGTCGATGCCCTGGGCAATGCAATGGCAGTAGGCGATGATGATCGAGGGGCCGTCGTAGGCCTCGGCTTCCAGGAACGCCTTGATGGTCTTGCTGGGGTTGGCGGCCAGCGACACCTTGGCCACGTACACGCTGCCGTAGGTCATGGCCATCAGGCCCAGGTCCTTCACGCCCACCTTCTTGCCGGCGGCGGCGAACTTCGCCACGGCGCCGCGCGGGGTGGCTTTGGAGCACTGGCCGCCGGTGTTGGAATACACTTCGGTATCCATCACCAGGACATTGACGTTGCGGCCCGTGGCCAATACATGGTCCAGGCCGCCGTAGCCGATGTCGTATGCCCAGCCGTCGCCGCCGAGGATCCAGACGCTGCGCTTGACCAGGCTGTCGGCCACCGAGGCCAGCAGCTTGGCGCCCGGCTGGTTGGTCTTGGCCAGGCGGGCCTTCAGGTCGGCCACGCGCGCGCGCTGCTCGGCAATGCCTTTTTCCGTGGATTGGTCGGCGGCGGCCAGGCCGGCGGCCAGGTCCGCGCCCACCGCGTCCTTGAGCGTGGCCAGCAGCTCCAGCGCGTGCTGGTGCTGCTTGTCCACGGCCAGGCGGAACCCGTACCCCAGCTCCGCGGCGTCCTCGAACAGGGAGTTGTTCCAGGCCGGCCCGCGGCCGTCCTTGTTGACGGTGTAGGGGGTGGTCGGCAGGTTGCCGCCGTAGATCGAGGAGCAGCCCGTGGCGTTGGCGACGATCGCGCGGTCGCCGAACAGGCGGCTCATGAGCGTGACGTAGCCGGTCTCGCCACAGCCGGCGCAGGCGCCGGAGAACTCGAACAGCGGCTCGGTGAACTGCAGGTCCATCATCTTGGCCAGGTCCAGGCTGGCGCGGTCGCTGACCGGCAGCTTCTGGAAGAAGGCGAACCCGGCGCGCTCCTGCTCGAGGATCGGCAGCTTGTCGCCCATGTTGATGGCCTTGCGGTCAGGCGCCTGCTTGTTCTTGGCCGGGCAGGCTTCCACGCACGTGCCGCAGCCAGTGCAATCTTCGACCGACACCTGGAGGGTGTAGAGCGTGCCGGCGGGCACGTCCTTGCCCTTCTTGGGCATGGTCTTGAAGCCCGCCGGGGCGTCCTTGGCCAGGGCCTGGTCGTAGCACTTGGCGCGGATGACCGCGTGCGGGCACACGAACGCGCAGGTGCCGCACTGGATGCACACCGCGGGATCCCAGATCGGCACGCTCAGGGAGATGTTGCGCTTTTCCCACGCGGCCGTGCCGGTCGGGTAGGTGCCGTCGCACGGCATGGCGCTCACGGGCAGGTCGTCGCCGCGGCCGGCCATGATTTCGGCCGTGACCTTGCGCACAAACTCCGGCGCGTTGGGCGACACGGTCGGGGGCATCTCGATCTGGCTGGTGACCTGGCTGGGGTAGGTCACCTCGTACAGGTGGGCCAGGGTGTGGTCCACGGCGGCGAAGTTCTTCTTGACGATCTCTTCGCCCTTGCGGCCGTACGTTTTCTTGATGGACTTCTTGATCTGCTCGATGGCCTCGTCGCGGGGCAGCACCTGGGAGATGGCAAAGAAGCAGGTCTGCATGATGGTGTTGATGCGGCCGCCCATGCCCGTGTCCTCGGCCACCTTGTAGCCGTCGATCACGTAGAACTTGAGCTTCTTGGCGATGATCTGCTGCTGCACCGGCCGCGGCAGGTGGTTCCAGACCTCGTCCTTGCCGTAGGGCGCGTTGAGCAGGAACACCGCGCCCGGCGCGGCGCACTTGAGCACGTCGGTCTGCTCCAGGAACACGAACGAGTGGCAGGCGATGAACGTGGCCGACTGGATCAGGTAGGTGGAGCGGATGGGATCCGGCCCGAAGCGCAGGTGCGACACCGTGCGCGACCCGGCCTTCTTGGAGTCATACACGAAGTAGCCCTGGGCAAACATCTCGGTCTCTTCGCCGATGATCTTGATCGAGTTCTTGTTCGCGCCCACGGTGCCGTCCGACCCCAGGCCGAAGAACATCGCGCGCACCGCGCGGTCCGACTCGATGACGAAGTTCGGATCACAGGCCAGGCTGGTTTTGCCGACATCATCGTTGATGCCCACGGTGAAAAAGTTCTTGGGCTGGTCCTTCTTGAGCTCGTCCAGCACCGCCTTGACCATGGCCGGCGTGAATTCCTTGGAGGAGAGCCCGTAGCGGCCGCCGATAATCCCGGGCAGCTTGCCGCCGCCGAAGCTTTGGGCAAACGCCGTGACCACGTCCTTGTAGAGCGGTTCGCCGTCCGAGCCCGGCTCTTTGGTGCGGTCCAGGACCGCGATTTGGCGCGCGGTTTTGGGGATCGCGGCGAGCAGGTGCTGCGCGGAGAACGGGCGGTACAGGTGCACCCGCACCAGGCCCACTTTCTCGCCTTTTTTCAGCAGGTGCGCGATGGTCTCCTGCGCGGTTTCCGCGCCCGAGCCCATGATGATCAGCACGCGTTCCGCATCCGGCGCGCCGACGTAGTCGAACAGCTTGTACTGGCGGCCGGTCAGCTTGGCAAATTTGTCCATCTGCTGCTGCACGATATCCGGCACCTTGGCATAGAACGGGTTGACCGTCTCGCGGCCCTGGAAATACACGTCCGGGTTCTGCGACGAGCCGCGCAGCACGGGCCGGTCGGGGTTCATGGACCGCGCGCGGTGGGCCATGACCAGGTCATCGTCGATCATGGCGCGGATCTCGTCGTCCGAAACGTTGAAGATCTTGTTCACCTCGTGCGAGGAGCGGAACCCGTCAAAGAAGTGCAGGAACGGCACGCGCGATGCCAGGGTGGCGGCCTGGGCGATGAGCGCCTGGTCCATGATTTCCTGGATCGAGGCCGAGGCCAGCAGGGCGAACCCGGTGGCGCGGACGGCCATGACGTCCGAGTGGTCGCCGAAGATCGAGAGGGCCTGGCAAGCCAGCGACCGGGCCGACACGTGGAACACGGTCGAGGTCAGCTCGCCGGCGATCTTGTACATGTTGGGGATCATCAGCAGCAGGCCCTGGGAGGCCGTGAACGTGGTGGTCAGGGCGCCCGCCTGCAGCGCGCCGTGCACCGATCCGCTGGCGCCGCCTTCGCTCTGGAGTTCGGCCACCTCGGGAATCGAACCCCAGATGTTCTTGCGGCCTTCGCTGGACCACTGGTCCGCCAACTCGCCCATGCCCGAGGACGGGGTGATGGGATAGATCGCGCATACTTCGTTGGTTTTGTGCGCAATATGCGCCGCTGCCTCGTTGCCGTCGGTCAAGATCTGCTCTTTGCTCACGTTGTTCTCCTTGGTTGGATGGGCTACAAATGATCCCCTTGTACCATATCTACGCGCCGTTGCAAGCATGCGCCGGGAAGATTTGCGGGCGCGCGCTCCCCCTTGCCAAGGCACTCCGGGGCGGACCGCGGGGCGGAGCCCCGCGCCACGCAGAACAACTATCCCGCTCTATTAAGGACTAGGCGTCCAGCGGGATGAATTCTTCGGCCCGGGCAGGCTTCCCGGCCGCGGGCAGGGCCGGGCGCCGCCCGCCCGGCGTCCGGGTCGCGGCCGAGGCCTTCTTCCGCGCTGCCGCCGAGGCCGCCATGGCGCCGGCATAGGCGCTGGTGGAGCCGCCGACCAGGGTCATGAGCTGCTCGACCATGACGTTCAGCTCCATGGCCTGCGACGACAGTTCTTCCGACGCGCTGGCCGACTCCTCGGAGTTGGCGGCGTTCTGCTGCACCACCTTGTCCATCTCCGCCACCGCCGTGTTGACTTGCTCCACGCCCTTGGCCTGGTCTTTCGAGGCGGCCGCGATTTCGGAAACCAGGATGGCGACTTTGCCTGCGCTCTCCTGGATGGCCGTCAACGCCTTGGCTACCTCGTTGTTCACCGCCACGCCGGCCTCCGCGTTCTTCTGCGCGCCTTCGATCAAATCCGCGGTGTTCCTGGCCGCCTCGGCGCTGCGCCGGGCGAGGTTGCGCACCTCTTCGGCCACCACCGCGAATCCCTTGCCGGCTTCGCCCGCGCGCGCCGCTTCGACCGCGGCATTCAGGGCCAGCAGGTTGGTCTGGAAGGCGATTTCGTCGATGGTCTTGATGATCTTCGCGGTGTCGGTGGCCGAGGTCTTGATCTTCTCGATCGCCTCGGACATGCGTTTCATGGAGCCCACCCCGCCGCCCACCGTAGTCTTGGCCTCTTTCATCAGGGCATCGGCCTTGGTGGCGTTTTCGGCGTTCTGGCGGGTCATGGACGCGATCTCTTCGAGGGACGCGGACGTTTCTTCCAGGCCGGACGCCTGCTCGTTGGCCCCCTGGGCCAGCGACTGGCTGGCGCCGGACACCTGTTGCGATGCGGCGGTCACCTGCTCGGACCCGCTGGACAGTCCCTGGATGATGCGGTTGAGCGCGCGGCTGATGGAGGAACTTAGAAAAATTCCGAAGGCGAGCGCCAGGAGAAATCCGATGATCATGCCGGTCGCCGAGGCCCATTTAGCCGTGGCGGCGTTTCGCTCGGCGACCTTCGCGGCGGCCGTTGCACCCGCATTGTTGATGGCAACGACCTGCGTGAGAAAATCTTCAGCTTTTTTAAAGGTCACGGCGTTTTTCACCAAGGCCTGATCGGTCATTTTCTTGTATAATTCTTCGCCCTTGTTCCGGGCTTCGATGGTCGTATCGAATTCCTTGCTGAGCTTCACGTAGGATTCATGATCGCTTTTCCAAGCGTTCCAAGCGGGGACAAACTCTCTCCAGAGCGCCGCTTCTTCTTTGGTTTGTTCCAGCGGCTCATAAATTTTCCACGCCGCGGCGACCCGTTGCCAGGCGGCAGCCATCCGTTCGTATTGTTCCAAGCGCGTTTTCATATCTATGCTGATATTCATCAAGGCATTTTCGGAGCTGTCAATCGCGGTCTGCGCCTCGCTGATGGTGAGCAAGGATTGGACGGTGAGGAAGGCCGTTTTGTTAAACGCCTGTTCATCGGTGGTGGTCGCGGCGGTATCCGCATACAAGCTCACAATACTGTCAAGGAGCGTCTCTGCTTTGGTAAAGCTGGCGCCATTGACTTCCAAGCCCTGCCTGGTCATTTTTGCAAAAAAGTCAGCCGATGTATTCTGGGCTTCCACCGTGGCATCGTAGTCCCGGCTTAGCTGGAGAAAGGTCTGATCATCCTGGATCCAAGCCGCCCACGCCGGAACGAATTCTTTCCAGACCCGGGCTTCCTCAGCGGTCTGCTCCAGCGGTTCGTAGACGTTGCGCGCTTCCGCCGCCGCGGCGAATTTATCCTCTATTCGCTTATATGTATCCTTCCGATCCTGCAAGGTGATCTCGCGGCTGAGAAGCGCATTCTCAGCGCTGTCCACGGCGGTCTGGGCTTCGCTCATCACGAGCAGGCTTTCAATTCCGGGCAAGATGACCTCGCCGACGGTGTGCAAATTCCCGGCCAGTTTGGACACCCCCCAGTAACCCACGGTGCCAACGATCAATGTGACCACCGCCACCGTTACAAATCCGCCGATCAGCTTTGTGCTCAACTTCATGTTCGCCATGTTCGTTCTCCTTTTTGTTTCCCTTGCTCACCCGACGGTTTCCAGCGTCGCAACCTCGGCGCTGGACAGCACCTTGTCCACGTCCAGCAGCATGACCACCTTCTTGGCCACCTTGCCCATGCCGAGGATGAAGTCCGTGTCCACGCTGGCGCCGAACTCCGGCGGCGGCTCGATCTGGTCGGCCAGAACGTCGAGCACCTCGGACACCTCGTCCACGATGATGCCCATGGTGACCGTGCTGGCGCTGCGCTTGACCTGCACCACGATGACGCAGGTCTTATCCGTGGTCGCGACCGACTCCATGCCGAACTTGAGTCGCAGTTCGACCACGGGAATCACCTTGCCGCGCAGGTTGATCACCCCCCGCACGAAGGCCGGGGTCCGCGGCACCTGGGTGATCTCCATCATCTTGATGATTTCCTGAACCTTCAGGATTTCCAGCCCGTACTCTTCGGCGGCCAGCTTGAAGGTCAGGTACTTGCCCGCCAGGTGGGCGGCAGCGGCCTGGGCCGTGCCGGCCGCCAGCGGGGTGGTTTCCATGGTGGCATTCATGTCGCGGTCTCCTTGGTTGCGGGGGGGCTTGTTGTTCGTAAGCGTCGGCCGCGGGTGGCCATGGCCCGGCGCACGCTCGCGCTAAGATAAAGCGAGCCAGCCATCACCCGGTGAACCGCGCTGACCAACTCGCCGAGATTGTCGTCCTTGGCCACGTATCCGGATACGCCCGCCTCGATCATCCGGGACACGTAGCGCGCATCGCTGTGCAGGGTGTAAACGATCACCCGGACGTGGGGGGCGTGGCGCAGGATCTCGCGGACGGTGCTCATGCCGTTCAGGTCCGGCAGCATGAGATCCGTCACGACCACGTCCAGCCGGTCCTGCCGCACGCGCGCCAGGGCCTCCGCGGCGGTGGCGGCGATGCCGGCGACATCCACGCCGGCCTGCGCCGCGAGGCGCGCGCACACCACGTCCCGGAGGGGCGCGTGGTCATCCACCACCAGCACGCGGATGGGGGCTGTGGTGGCGGCGCCTTGGATACCATTCACGGCGGGCAGCCTACGCGGAGGCCGGCCCCCGCGCCATCGGGGGAACCCCTAGAACCGCCCTCCAAATACCTGATGGCGCCAGCCGGCCGCGGCCTCAGTCCAGGGCGGTCAGCCCGGCGCGGATGGCATACTTGGTGAGCTCCGCCACGGAAAAGAGCTGCAGCTTCTGCATGATGTGGCTGCGGAACGTCTCCACGGTTTTGACACTGATCTCGAGCGCCGCGGCGATCTCCTTGGCGGAGCGGCCCTCGGCGATCAGCTGCAGCACCTCGCGCTCCCGGGGCGTCAGCTCCGGGCCGCCGGCGTCCGGCGCCACGCCGGGCCGCGCCAGATAATCGCGCACGATGTCGCCGGTGATGGCGGGGCTCAGGAACACGCGGCCGGCGAGCACCTCGCGGATGGCCTGGGCCAGCTCCGCGAACGCGCACTCCTTGAGCAGGAAGCCGGCGGCGCCGGCGTGCAGCATCTCCCGGACCAGCCGCTTGTCGTGGTGGACGGACAGGGCGATGACCCGGGTCTGGGGCCACTCGCGCGCGATCCGGCGGGTGGCCTCGATGCCGTTCATGTCCGGCATGGCGATGTCCATGATCACCACCCGGGGGCGGAGCTCCGCGACCTGGGCGATGGCGTCCCGGCCGTTTTCCGCCTGGCCCACCAGCGTCCAGTCCGGATCCTGCTGCAGCAGCGCGGCGAGCCCCTGGCGCATCAGCTGGTGATCATCCACCAGCAGGATCCGCGTGCTCATGGCGCGGGCCACCCGTGGCTCGCGGACGGGTCGCCGGCGGGCTCCGCGGCCGGGCCGGGGAGATCCAGCGGGGCGTACAGGACCGCCGCGGTGCCGCCGCCGGGCCGGGCCCCGATCTCCAGCCAGCCGCCCTGCGACTTGAGGCGCTCGCGGATGCTGAACAGGCCAAACCCCGCCGGCGCCGCCACCGGGCCGCGCGCCGGCGGGTAGCCGACGCCGTCATCCTCGACCGCCAGCCGGACGCGCCCGCCGGCCCGGCTGATGGCCATGCGCACGGCCCGCGCGCGCGCATGCTTGGTCACGTTCAGCAGCAACTCCTGGGCGGCGCGGAAAAGCAGCACCCGCGTCGGCACGGTCAGGGGCTTGGGCTGGCCGTCGTCCAGGAGCGCGATCGGCAGGCCATGCCGGGCCTGGAACTTCTCGCGCAGCCAGTCCAGCGCGCTTTCCAGCCCGAGGTCGTACAGCAGGGGCAGGCTCAGCTCAAAGGTCTTGGAGCGCACCTGCTGCAGGGCGCGGGCGACCAGGCCGTCCAAGGCGTCGAGCTCGCCGGCCAGCGGCGCGGCGCCGGCCGCCTGGCGGAGCGCCTCGCACTTCATTTTGAGCAGCGCCAGGATTTGGCCCACGCCGTCGTGCAGGTCCGTGGCCAGCTCGCGGCGCTGCCGCTCCTCGGACAGCGTCATCTCGCTCGCCAGGGCTTGCAGGCGCTGCTGGTACTCGCGCAGCTCCTGCTCGGTGGCCTGGAGCTCCGCCATCCGGCCGATGCGCTCGGCCAGCGCGTCCAGCAGCCAGCGTTCCTCCTTGAGAAACAGTTCCGCGCCCGGCGCCGCCCAGGATTCCGTGTAGCAGACCTCCACGAGGCCGGCCGGCTGGCCGTGGCGCAGGATGGTGGCCGCCTGCCGCCACGGGGTAGCGCGGAAGTTGGCCGAGGAATACTCCCGGCCATCCATCAGGATGCGCGCGCGCGCCCACTCGGGATGGCACCAAGCCTCGGGTATATGGTGAACTGCCAGGGCCAACGTTTCCGCCAACGGCAGGCCTTGCCGGGCCAGGTCCGCCAGCCGGTAAAGGCAGTTCAGTTCCTTGATGCGCTCGCCAAGCTCAAAGTTGGCGGCGCGCAACTGCCGGTTGGCCGCGGCGTCATCGCCCGCCGGGAGGGGCGCCATGGCCACGCCAAGGAAGGCCGGCTCGTCGGCATCGGTCGCAACCACTCCGTCGATTCTGGCCATGGTTGTATTATCACCATCGGGTCATGCAGCGTCAAGCGCCAGCCGAGTTTCATGCGTGGCCGCCCCCCCCCCCTTTTTTTTGCCAAGGCACTCCGGGGCGGACCGCGGGGCGGAGCCCCGCGCCACGCAGAACAACTATCCCGCTCTATTAAGGACTAGGCGTCCAGCGGGATGAATTCTTCGGCCCGGGCAGGCTTCCCGGCCGCGGGCAGGGCCGGGCGCCGCCCGCCCGGCGTCCGGGTCGCGGCCGAGGCCTTCTTCCGCGCTGCCGCCGAGGCCGCCATGGCGCCGGCATAGGCGCTGGTGGAGCCGCCGACCAGGGTCATGAGCTGCTCGACCATGACGTTCAGCTCCATGGCCTGCGACGACAGTTCTTCCGACGCGCTGGCCGACTCCTCGGAGTTGGCGGCGTTCTGCTGCACCACCTTGTCCATCTCCGCCACCGCCGTGTTGACTTGCTCCACGCCCTTGGCCTGGTCTTTCGAGGCGGCCGCGATTTCGGAAACCAGGATGGCGACTTTGCCTGCGCTCTCCTGGATGGCCGTCAACGCCTTGGCTACCTCGTTGTTCACCGCCACGCCGGCCTCCGCGTTCTTCTGCGCGCCTTCGATCAAATCCGCGGTGTTCCTGGCCGCCTCGGCGCTGCGCCGGGCGAGGTTGCGCACCTCTTCGGCCACCACCGCGAATCCCTTGCCGGCTTCGCCCGCGCGCGCCGCTTCGACCGCGGCATTCAGGGCCAGCAGGTTGGTCTGGAAGGCGATTTCGTCGATGGTCTTGATGATCTTCGCGGTGTCGGTGGCCGAGGTCTTGATCTTCTCGATCGCCTCGGACATGCGTTTCATGGAGCCCACCCCGCCGCCCACCGTAGTCTTGGCCTCTTTCATCAGGGCATCGGCCTTGGTGGCGTTTTCGGCGTTCTGGCGGGTCATGGACGCGATCTCTTCGAGGGACGCGGACGTTTCTTCCAGGCCGGACGCCTGCTCGTTGGCCCCCTGGGCCAGCGACTGGCTGGCGCCGGACACCTGCTGCGATGCGGCGGTGACCTGCTCGGACCCGGCCGACAAGCCCTCGATGATCCGGTTGAGCGCGCGGCTGATGGACGCGCTGAGCAAGATGCCAAAGGCAAGGGCAATCAAGAATCCCGCCACCGTGCCGATGATCGCCACGGTTTCAGCGACCACCGAATTTTTCCCCGCCTGCCGGTTGCTTTCTTCGGCCGCCCGCGTGTTGAGGGCCACCAACTGGGTCATCAAATCCTCCGCCGCCTTGAAGGATTCCCCGATGGTGACCGTGGCCATGTGGTTCATCTTGTCATAGAGCGCGGTCCCCCTGGCCGCCTCGGCCAGCAGGGCATCAAAACCCGCGAAAGTTTTGCCGGCCGCCTCTTCCATGGTTCCGTGCACGATCTTGAGGGCGGCGTCCTTGTCTCCCTTGGCGGTCAACTCCTTGGCTTTTTTCACGGCGCCGTGAAACGCGTCGTGCGAAGGCCGCACGGCATCCAGCTCCCGCTTCAACTGCGGGTTGGTGGAATCAAAGGTGGCCAACCATTTCCCGAATCGGCAGGCGGCCGGGTCATCCCCGCCAGGGCACTCTTCATTGTTGTTGACGTGGTCCAGCACCGTCATGACCAGCTTGTGATGATCGCCGATGAACTTTTGCAAATCGCGCTCGAGCGCGGCCGGGTTCCGGATCCCAAGGATCTCGAATTCCTTGGCGAGGGTGACAAAGTCCTGGTGATCTTTCCACCACTGGTCCCAGGCCGGCACGAAGTCCCGCCACACGACCGCCTCGTCCCGGGTCTGGGGCAGGGGCTCGTAAACCTTGCGCGCGGCGTCAGCGCGTTGTTGCGCGTCATCGAAGCGGCGGTAGGCCGCCTGGCGGCCGGCGGCGTCCATATTGACGGACAGCAGCGCGTTTTCGCCGGCATCCACGGCGGTCTGGGCCTCGCTCATAACCAGCAAGGACTGGACGCTCGGCAGGCGCACGGCCCCAATCTCCGTAATGCTCTGCAGCAGTTTGTTGACGCCCCAGAACCCGATCGCGCCAACGATTAACGTAACCACGGCAACAATGACAAAGCCCCCGATCAACTTGGTGCTTAACTTCATATTTGCGGCCATTTTCGGTCCTCCTGGTTTGCGCGCGGCGCCTGGCGAAATCTTTTCAACACCCGGTTCCCCCAGTCGCGCGATCACGTTTTACTCAATGTATTATTATCGTCCACCCACCGCGCCACGTCAAGCGCCACCGCCAAATTAGAATTGCGAATTGCTGATTCAGGATGGACAATCCCGGCGTGGTTTGGTCTAATAATAAATTATTGGTTTGTGAATACTGGTTAAGATAAAGGAGCGTGCCGCCATGCAGCGATTTTCCCTGCTCATTTCCCTGCTCGCACTCCCGTTGGCCGGCTGGGCCAACCGCCCGGCAATGGCCGCGCCCAAACCGGCCCGCGGCCCGCAGGACGCAACCTTGGCGCCCTACGTGAGCCAGGCGGTACGCGTGGGCCAGGTGGCCAGCCTGCGCGCCGTGGCCGAGGCGGCGCACACCGCTGTCCCGCGCCAGCCCGCCACCCTGCGCGAGGTGCCGCGCGGCGACCTGCCGAAATATGCCCGCAGCGCGCGCCAGGCCCAGGCGCAGGTGGTTGACCCGGTGGCGCAGCGGTCGCACCCGGCCGCGCCCAACATGCCCGCGCCCCTGATCACCTTCGAGGGCGTGCCCAGCCTTGACAGCGTGACGCCGCCCGACCCCAACGGCGACGTGGGGATCAACCAATACATCTCCATGGTCAACATGCATTTCAGCATTTATGACAAGCAGACCGGCACCAACCTGCTGCCCGCGCCGATCCTCATGAGCAGCCTGTTCGCCGCCGCCGGGTTCCCGCCGCCCGCCTCCACCACGGACAACGGCGACCCGATCGTGATCTACGACCACCTGGCCGGCCGCTGGCTGATCAGCCAGTTTATTGTGGACGTCACCCCGTGCCACGAAGTCATTGGCATCTCCATGAGCGAGGACGCCACGGGCGGATGGTACCTCTATGACTTCGTGATGCCCAACGCCAAGATGAACGATTACCCCCACTTCGGCCTGTGGCCGGACGGCTACTACATGACTGACAACCAGTTCAATCCCGACAACTCCTGGGGCGGGGCCGGCGTGTTTGTCTTTGACCGCGCCAAGATGCTAATCGGCGACACCAACGCGACCTACCAGTATTTTGACTTGTACGGCGCCAACGCGGACTTCAGCGGTATGCTGCCGGCCGACCTCGACGGCCCGCCGCCGCCCGCGGGCGCGCCGTGCCTGTTCGGCATGGTCGATCACCAGCTAATCAACCCCTTGGACGCCTTCTACACCTGGGAGTTCCACGTGGACTGGACCACCCCGGCCAATAGCACCTTCGGCCACGACGGCCAGCCCAACTACACCAACGTGGTGGCCGCGTTCAACTGGACGTTCCCCAATGACCGCAACACCGTTCCGCAGCCCGGCACCACCCAGAAGCTGGACCCCATCGGCGACCGCATCATGCACCGGCTGCAGTACCGCAACTTCGGCGCCCACGAGTCGCTGGTGGCCAACCACACGGTCAATGTCGGCAGCGAGCAGGCGGGCGTGCGCTATTACGAGCTGCGCCGGCCGACGGCGGGTGGCGCGTTCGCGGTGCGCGAGCAGGCCACGTTCGCGCCGGATACGGCTTGCCGCTGGATGGGCAGCGCGGCCATGGACAGCCAGGGCAACCTGGCGGTGGGCTACAGCGTGTCGAGCGCGTCGGTCTATCCATCGATCCGCTATGCCGGCCGCTTGGCCGGCGATCCGTCCAACGGCCTGTACCAGGGCGAGGCGGAGCTTTGGGCCGGCGCCGCGTCGCAGGTCGGCGCCAACCGCTGGGGCGATTACACCTCGCTGTCCGTGGACCCGGTGGACAACGTGACCTTCTGGTACATGAACGAGTACACGACCGGCGGCTATAACTGGCGCACGCGCATCGGGTCGTTCCGCCTCGGCGCCCCCAACCAGGGCCGGGTGGCGGGCGTGGTAACCAACACGTTCACCGGCCTGCCGGTGGCGGACGCCCTGGTGACGGTCACCAACCTGGGCTACTTCATGCGGACGGACGCTTCCGGCGTCTTCGGGTTCAACCTGCCGACCGGCACCTATACGCTCGTGGCCAGCGCGGACCAGTTCTTCCCCGCCACCCTGGCCGGCGTGGACGTGTTGCTGGACACCACCACCACCGTGGCCATCGGCGTGGCGCCGTTTGGGTTCCAGGTGCACCCCGCATCCGGCCTGACTGCGGCGGGCAACGTTGGCGGGCCGTTCACGCCAGCCAGTAAAACCTATTTCCTGACCAACGAGTCGGCGGGCGCCCTGTCCTGGACCTCGACCTGGTCCGCGGCCTGGGTGACGGTTACCCCGGCGGGCGGCAGCCTCGCGCCCCGCGCCGGCGCGGCCGTGACCGTGGCGTTCAACAGCGAAGCCAGCTTCCTTCCCTTTGGCCAATATTTGAGCGCGGTGGTGTTCACCAACCAGAGCGGCGCCGAGGCGGCCACGCGCACCGTGGCCCTGACCGTGAACCCGGATTATGTGTTGCACGAGAACTTCGAGGACGGCCTGCCCGCGGGCTGGACCATCGTTACCGGCGGCGATCCCGACGCGTACTGGCGGTTCGACGATCCCTGCTCCGAGGGCAACCTGACCGGGTCCACCGGGCTGTTCGCCATGGCCGATAGCGATTGTGCGGGCGAGGTGGATATGGACACCCAACTGCGCACCCCGGTTTTGAACCTCGAAGCGTACACCAATGTGTGGGTGGCCTTTAACAGCGACTTCCGCGCCTACAGCGAAAACGAGTATGGCGAGGTGGATTACAGCCTCAACGGCGCGGCCGGGCCCTGGGCCAATCTCCTGGTGCAGCGGACGGATGTCCGCGGGCCGACCAACCTCGTGCTCAACTTCCGGGCCGCGGCCGGCAGCACCAACGTGATGCTGCGGTTCCACTACTACAACGCCTATTACGATTACTGGTGGGAAGTGGACAACGTGCGCGTGTACGGCCAGCGCCAGATGGGCGCCCTGACGATTGTGCCGCCCGGCGGCGTCGCCCTGGCCGGCTATTATGGCGGACCGTTCCTGCCCACCGGCCAGGAATACCTGCTGCGCAACGGTTCGGCGGGCGCGCTGACCTGGACCGCGCGGCTGGACTGCGCCTGGCTCGCCGGCGCGCCGCTCGGCGGCACGCTGGCCGTGGGCGAAACCAGCGCCATGACCGTCACGGTCAACTCTGCGGCCAATGCATACCTGCCGGGCGCCTATGACGGCGCCCTGGTGTTCTCCAATGTCACCGGGGGCGGCGTGGAGAGCCGGACCATGAACCTGGCTGTGATCGAGCCCATGGAGATGGCGCCGACGGCCGGCTTGACGGCCACGGGCCTGGAAGGTGGGCCTTTCTCCCCGGGCTCGCAGGATTACCTGCTGACCAACCATGCCGGTTTGGCCATGGGTTGGACATCCTCCTGGACCGCGGCCTGGCTGCAGGTGGTGCCGGCGGGCGGCACCCTCGCGGCCGGCGGTAGCGCCACGGTGAACGTGGGCCTGCTCGCGCCCCAGCTCAACACGCCGGGCGTGTTCACCGACACGGTGACCTTCTCCAACCATGTCACGGGCGCGACGTTCGCGCGCGCGGTTGAGGTCACGGTCATTGAAATCAACGGCGAGATCGCGGTCTACGACTCCATCCCGCCCACGAACGATCTCAAGCTGCCGTTCGGCGCCCTGGCGCTGGGCACGTCGCGCGTCGAGCACATCACCGTGCGCAACGATAGCGCCCTAGGGCGCAACCTGGTCGTAACCAATATTCTGTTTGGCTACTACCGCGAGAACTTCGCCAGCGGCACGGCGGCCGGCTGGCAGCCCACGGTGCCCGCCGAATGGAGCGTCGTCAACCAGGAATACCGCGCCCTTGGCACGCAGCATGCGTTCATGGTGTCCACCTACCTGCCGCAGACCTGGGCGGACTGCTCGCTGCAGGTCCTGATGCACCGCGCGGGCAACACCAACAACTCCGAAGGCATCGCCTTGCGGGCTACGGAAGACTTTGACGCCATCAGCACGGGATCCGCCTACATGTTCCTGTGGAGCGGGCTCCAATACTCCGTCTGGCGGGCCGAGGGCGGAACGTTCACCCCGCTGCAGGCCTGGACCCTGACCACGGTTATCCGGCCGGGCACGGCGACCAACATCCTGCTGGCCAGCATCAGCAGCAACCAGTTGCGCTTCGTCATCAATAACACGCTGGTCTGGGAGGGGTCCGACAGCGCGCTGGCCGCCGGCCACATCGCCCTGTGCGGTTACTCGATCCCCGCATCCTCGACCACGCACTACTTCGATAACGTGGCGGTCAACAAGCCCGTCACGCAGATTCTCGGCCTGGGGCGCAAGCAGCATTACTTGAACGCCCATGCCCAGCCCAAGAGCCGGCCCAAAGGCGCCGGGAGCTACACTCCGGCCGCAGAGTCTGCCGCGCCCGACCTGGCCATGGCCTTGCTGGAAGACTATGCGCCGGCATCCGCCGCGGTGTTCGAGGAGCCGTTCACGATCACCAACCTGCCGGCGTTGCCGGCCACGGTGGCCCCGGGCAGTGCGTTCACCTTTGACGTGATCTTCGCCCCTTTGCACCTGGGCTCCAACGATAACATCGTGACGATCATGAACAACGACAACCAGACGCCGGTCGTCAGCGTGGACGTGTCCGGCCGCACGGCCGCCGGCCGCGTGGTCGGCAAGGTGTATGCCCAGCACTCGGGCCAGCCGCTGGCCGGCGCCCAGGTCACGGCCTGGTCCGGCCAGACCGACCTGGCCACGACCACCGGCACCAACGGCAGCTACAGCCTGGCCTTGTTCACCGGCGGATTTGATCTCTCGGCCGCCAAGGCCAACTATGTCACCGGCCTGGTCAGTGGCCTGGACATTCCGGCCGACGGCGCGGTGGTCACCCAGAATTTCTGGCTGGTGGGCTCAGTGCTGTCCTACGCCCCCACGGCCATGGTCCGGACCGTGGAGTGGCCGCAGGCGGTCACCAACCAGCTGGTGGTCAGCAACTCCGGCCCGCGCACCGTCGCGGTGACGATGCAGCTGGCGACAACCGCCGACAGCGGCGGCACCAACGTGGTGTTCGAGTACAATGTCGGCGCGGCTTCCGGTGATTCGCAGTGCCTGGGCGTGGAATGGGACGGCGTTAACTTCTGGGTCACGGGCGGCGGGTCGTCCGCCAACCCCAACTACCTCTATAAGTTCGATGCCGCCGGCCAGTTGATCACCAACTATGAGCAGGGCACGTCGTCAGACTGGGGCTGGCGCGACCTGGCCTTTGACGGCACGTATCTCTACGCCAGCGACTCGGCCACCATCCAGCAGATCTCGCGCGCGACCGGCCAGGCCACGGGCACGACCATCCCCGGGCCGCTGAACCCGAACCGCGGGCTGGCGTACGACCCGGCCAGCGACCACTTCTGGGTGGCCAACTTCGAGTCCTCGATCTACGAGATCAATCGCGCCGGCACGGTGCTGCACACCTATGCCAGCACCAACTCCATTTACGGCCTGGCGTGGGACAATCTTTCGCCGGATGGTCCCTGGCTGTGGGTGTGGTCGCAGGGCAGCAATCCGGAGTGCCACCTGACGCAGTTCAACCCGCGCACGGGCGTGTACACCGGCGTGACCCGGCCGGGCGCCACCCCGCCCGGCGGCCTGGCCGGCGGCGCGGCGTTCGGGGACTTCAACGGCACCGCCACGTTCATCGGCCTGCAACAGGCGGATGCCAGCGACTATATCCTGGGCTACGGCATGACCGACCTGATCCCGACCTGGCCGAGCCTGGCGACCAACGCCGTCACCCTGGCGCCCGGCGCGGCGGACTTCATCGACGTGCTCTTCGACTCCAGCCAGGTCACCAACGACCCGGCGACGTACCACGCATTCGTGCGGTTCTCCGGCGATTATGTCAACCAGGTTGCGGCCCTGCCGTTGACCATGATCATCCCGGGCCTGCTCGAGGTCAGCCCGGCGGCGCTGGCCTTCACCGCCAACTGGGGCGGGCCGGCACCGAGCGCCCAAACATACCTACTGACCAACCACGCGGGCACGGTGTCCTTCACCAATGTGGTAACCTACGGCCCCGGCGCCAGCGGCTGGTTCCTGCCGGGCGCGGATTCCGGCACGCTGGCCGCGGGCGCGGTTCAGGCCTATACGGGCGCGGTCAACCCGGGCGCGATGGCGCCCGGCGTCTACCACGCCACCAACTCGTTCGTGGCCCTGGACACCGGCCGCGTGCTGCAGCGGTTGCCGGTCACGCTGACCCTGATCCAGCAGGCCACGGTGAGCGGGCCGTTCAGCTCGAATGTGACGGCCACCGCGGCCTTCCTGGGCGGCGAGATCACCGCCGCGCCCATGCCGGTTACCGAGCGCGGGGTTTTCTGGAGTACCAACAGCGCCTTCGGCATGGGCGTGCCGGGCACGCGCGTCTCGGAGTTCGGCACGTTTGGTACAGGTGTGTTCGGGCTGCCGGTCACCGGGTTGGTGGCTGGGACCACGAACTACTTCGTGGCTTTTGCGGCGAACGCCTGGAGCACGAGCCACACCGCGCTGGCGACGTTCCTGACCCTGCCGCCGGCCCCGTCGGCGCAGTCGGCCACGAATATTTCCGCGGCCAGTTTCCATGCCAACTGGCAGGCGGCGCGCAGCGCCCAGGCGTATTTCCTGGACGTGGCCACGAACAGCACGTTCGATGGCGATGGCTACCTGGCCGGATTCAGCAACCGCAACGCGGGCACGGCGCTGAGCTGGCCGGTGACCGGCGTGGCCTCGGGCCGGGTGTGCTATTACCGCGTGCGCGCCCAGAATGATACGGGCATGAGCGCCAACTCGGCCACGATTACCGTGACGCGCACGGCCAACCTTACCATGGCCAGCAGCCCGGCCAACGGCGGGTCCACCGCGCCCACCTCGGGCGTGCACGTGGTGAACCTGGGCCAGGTCTATAACGTCACGGCTACCCCGCGCGCCGGCTGGCAGTTCCGGTTCTGGCAGCTCAGCGGCACGGCCGGGGTGGTCAACACCAACAAGGCCGCCACCCAGATCAACCCCCAGGCCAATTGCAGTCTGACCGCCGTGTTCCGCCGCCGGCCCGCGCCGGTCGGCGCCTACATGCTGCTGATCGGGGAAACCAACCGGCCGGTTGCGGTTCCCTGAGCGGGGCTGCGCGCGGCGTCACCGCGTGGCGAGTGATCTGGTTGTAGCCCCGCGCGGTGGCGCCGGGCCTGGCTGCTTGGCGCTGGCGCCCGTCAATCCCGCGGGTGGCCGAAGATCTCGCGGCGGAAGAAATCCACCAGGCCCTGCTTGCGCATTTGCTCCTGGGCCTGGTGCGGGATCAGGGCATGGCGCGGCCACAGCAGCAGGGACATTTCATAGTCCATGAACCCGCCGTAGCGGTTGTCCAGGTACCAGGCATAGAGCAAGCCGAACAGCAGTCCGGGCGGCAGGAACCCTTCGTCCCCGTTCAACACCAGCCGGTAGCAGCGCGGCCGGCGCGGATCCGGCAGCATCCGCGCCAGGCGGAGATAGGCGTCCATCTGCCGCGGGGTCAGCAGGCCGCCGCGCTGGGCCGGCGGCCGCAGCCGGATCTCGTAGCAACGGACCCCGGGCCAGCCGGCCGCGTCGTCCAGCCAGCGCCTGGATTCCATGTAGCAGCCGAGCAGCGACTCGCCCAGCGCGATCAGCAGGTCCGCGCGCAACCATTCCGGCTTGTCCAGCAGGTGGGCGTGGATCTTGATGAATTGGTCCGCCGGATCGTAAAAGCTCAGCACGTTGTCCCACTCGTTGGTCCGCGGCCATTCCGGCGCCGGGATCGCGCGGATGCCGCGGAAAAAGCGCAAGTGATCCGGCTGGAGGTCGCGGTTGTCCCAGGCGGTTTCCAGCAGCAGCGCCTTCAGGCTGGCGGGCGCGAACTGCTTGCCGGCCAGGCCGGCACGGATCGCCGCCAGGTAGCGGCACAGCACCGGGCTGCCGGCCCGGCTTCGCGGATCGGACCCGGCCGGGCGGCCCGGCGGCGCCGCGCGGTCGGGCGTGGGCGGCAGCCAGCCGAGATGCGTGCGGGCATACCAGAGCGCGCGCACCGCCAGGGCGAACTTGCGGGCGTCGTGCTGGATGACCTGGGCGGCGCGCGAGGACTCCAGCGTGTACAGCGTGGCTTCCACCGGCATCACGCCCAGGGCGGCCACGCGGGCCCGGTCCAGGTGGATCGGCCGCTTCCCCTCCAGGGCGTAGTTGCGCAGGATATGCCCGGGCATGCGCTCCAGGTTGGCGCTCAGCACGACGTGGAACAGGCCCGCGGCGCCGCCAGGCACGTTGCGATCGTACGCTTCAATCAGCTCCGAGACGTGAAAATCGCGGCCGTCGCGGCGGGGCGAGATGTCGGTCTCGCCCGCCTGCACCCAGAAGTTGGCGCCGAGGATTTTCAATGCCCGGCGGTTGGCGCGGATGGCGGCCGTGATCGCCGGAACCTGCAGCAGGGGAATGATGCTGGAATACAGGCTGCCGGGCGCGTAGACGATCAGGTCGGCCGCGCGCAGCGCGCGCACGGCCGCGGCGTTGGCAAGGGGCGGGCCATGGAACAGGGCCTGCACCCGGGCCACCGAGCAGCCGCGGCGTACCCGGGCGGCCTTGGCCTGGCCCAGCACGGCCACGCCGTTGGCGTAGCGGAACAGGAGCTGGCCCGGCGTGGCGGTGAGCGGATGCAGCGCGCCGGGCGCCACCCCGAGCAGCCGCCCCACGGCGTCCAGCCCGCGCCGGATGTGGCCCAGGGTGGGCGGCCGGTCAAGGCGTCCGCCCGCGGCTTGGAACACCGCGGCGGTCAGCAGCAGGTTGCCGAGACAGTGGCCCGCCGGCGCAATGACCGGCCCGCCGCCACCAGGCAGGAGGCTGGCGCCCAGGCCAGCCAGCGCCGCGCGCAGCTCTGGCGGACAGGCCCGGCGCAGCTCCGGCGGCAACACGCGCGCCGGATCTCCCAGCAGGCGTCGGTTGGCGCCCGCGTCCGGGAACCGGTGGTTGAAGATGATCCGGAGGGCCTGGACAACCCGCGGCAGGCCGGCGGCGTCCAGGTGGTAGCGGCGCCGCAACCGGTCGGACCGGATGAGCGACACGCAGCATTTGCGCAGGTCGCCGATGGCGATCATGGGCAGTTGCTGGAGCAGGCGGCCCGTGGACCCGCCGTCATCGGTCGTCCCCACGATGACCTGGAGCCGGGGAAACTCTTCCTTGAGGCCGGCGAACGGATCCGCGGCCCACCCGGGGAGCTGGTTGTTGCCGCCGATGACGGTGGACAGCCCGGTGCCGCCGCCCAGGATCACCACGCGCGCGGCCCGCGCGTCCGAACGGAAGATTTGTGCGGTCCCGTCGCGCAGGTCCGGCCCACCCTGCGCGGCCGCGGGGCCGCCGACCAGGACCGACTCCACCAGCGCTTCCAAGGCCGGCGCGGCAGGATTGCGTGGATCGGGTTCGGCGTTGTTCATGGCTTGCTTATACCAAGAGGGGGCCAAGGGTTCCACGCTTTTTGCCGGCGCCGGGTTGGCGGGCTGGGCGCGGTCAGGGCACCGCCGCCTTGACCCGGTAAAACCGGGGCTGGGCGGCGGGCAGGTTGGTGACGGAAAAGTCGGAATAGGTGGTGGTGCCATCCTGGCCGTGGAATGGCGCCGGCGAACTCAGCCGCCAGGACGGGTTCGTTCCGGCCGCGTTGTCGCGGACCATGACCTCGTACACCCGGCCGGTGCTCGATGGGAACACCAAGTCCACGCGGCCGGCGCTGAGCGTGGCATCGTACACAGACACGGCCAGCACGTTGCCGGCGGACTGGGGATCCGTGTTAGCCCGGTATTCCTCGATGTTGGTGGCGGTATCCGCGTCGCCGTCGGCGGTGCCATCGGCGGCGTTGGTCGAGTTGAGCCCGTGCTGGTCTTCCCAGGCGTTGGGCACGCCGTCACCGTCGCGGTCGTCGTCGCAGGCATCGCCCGCGCCGTCCGCGTCCAGGTCCTGCTGGCCGGCGTTGGCGGTGGCGGGGCAGTTGTCGTTGATGTCGAGAACCCCGTCGCTGTCGGTATCGCGCGTGGCGTCGCAGATGGTGCAGGTGAGCACGACGTCATCCACCTCCCAGAAATAATCGCGGGAGGCATTGAAGTAATGGAAGCGGACCACGGCGTTGGTGGAGCCGGACAGGAGCGCGGTCACGTCGAGCGCAACCGTCACCGGGCCGGTGACGTCCTGGGTGGTTTTGCGCCAGACGTTCTGCCAGGGGCCATTGGTGCCGGCCGCGCTCACGTCCACATCGGCCACCTCGACCGCGCCGCCCGCCCGATAGTCGTAGTGGGTCTTGAAGTTCAGCTGGATCCCGCTGGCGCCCGCGAGATTGAGCCGGGGGGTGCGCAACTGCGTGTCCATGTTCCTGCGGATGTTCTCGCTCTCGGCAATCGCGAAGAGACCGTCGCCGCCGGTATGGTTGTCGCGGAACATGGGGTCATCAAACCGCCAGTAGGCGGAGGCAGATCCGGTGGTGACCAGCACCCAGGTCGCGGGCAGGCCGCCATTGAAGGACTCGTTGATCAGGTTGGTCGATGCCAACGCGCCGCTGCACGTGTCGCACGCGTCGCCGATGCCATCATGATCGGTGTCCACCTGGCTGGCATTGGAGTTGGTGGGGCAGTTGTCGATCGTATCCGGGATGGCGTCGCCGTCGATGTCGGACTCGCAGGCGTCGCCCACGCCATTGGTGTTGCTGTCGGCCTGGGTAGGATTGTAGTTGGTGGGGCAATTGTCGGCCGCATTCGGGTACCCATCGTTGTCCCAGTCCGTGTCGCAGGCATCGCCCACGCCGTCGAGGTCGCCGTCCTGTTGGCCGGCATTGGCGGTGGTGGGGCAGTTGTCCGAGGCGTCCGGCACGCCGTCGGCGTCGTTGTCGAGATCGCAGCTGTCGCCCAGGCCGTCGCCATCAAAGTCGGATTGCATCGGGTTGTAGGTTTCCGGGCAATTGTCGGCATCGTTTTCAAGGCCATCGCCATCCACGTCGTAATCGCAGATATCACCCGTACCGTCAGCGTCGCGATCGCTCTGATCGGCATTGGCGTTGAGGGGGCAGTTGTCCACGGTGTTGGCGATGCCGTCGCCGTCCTTGTCCAAATCGCACGCGTCGCCCTGGCCGTCGCCGTCGCTATCGGTCTGAATGGGGTTGGAGTTGGTGGGACAGTTGTCCACGTCATCGGTGAACGAGTCGCCGTCCGTGTCGCCATAGACAATGGCGCTGAAAGTGATCTTGGCGTTGGTCTGGCCGCCGTTGATCGCGCCCGGCGTGGCAGTGAGCTTGACCCAACCGGCGCCGGAGTTGCCGCGCACATTGTTGGGCGCCTGGAGCGTGGTGTCGGTGGTGGAGTCGGCGGCGGTCACGTGTAAATAATTATTGTCCGTGGCAGGTCCATTGGTGGTCAGTCCGCCGGGATCATTGGTTGCCATGTCGCCTGGTCCGACCCAGGCGATGGCGTCGAGGATGTTGCTGGCCGGGTCGTACAACACCAGGCCATCGGGCCCATTTTGCAGGGTGGACAGGCCCAGGAAGTCGAAATTCGCCACGTTGGTATTCTGCGCGATGACGCAAAAGCCAAGGGCCAGGCCGTTGGAGTCGGTCACGCCGTCGGCGGGCACGGTGAACTCGGGCAGGGTGAAGCGCCACAGGCCGCCGTCATCGGAGTCGACGCCATTATAGTGCACGATGAAGTAGCCGGTGAGGACCTGGCCGGTGGGCGCCATGATCTCGACGAACTCGCGGTCATCGGTGCTGTCGTCGTCGGCCTGGATCTCGTTGAAGCGCGCCTCGCCGCCGGCCGCGGGCGTCCCGCCGCCCCCGCCGGCCCCGGCCGGGTATTCGTAGGTGTTGGTCTGGGACAGGCCCGGGCTGGCGCCACCCGGCCCGGAGAAGGTCGTGGCAATGTAATACTGGAGATGGTCGGCGTCCTGGGCGCCGGGGTTGAAGGCGGTGGTTTTCCAGAGCATGTTGGAGACCAGGGTCATGGCCGCGCCGGTGTACGGATCGCTGTTCAGGCGGTAATACGCGGTGGCCGCCAGGTTGGACGCCGGCAGGTTGGGCACGATGTTGGCATAAATCGTGACCGTCTGGCCGGTGAGCGGCGCGGTGGGCGCCAGGTAGTGGGTGCTGTAATAAACATCGGCCACGTCGCAGGCCCGGTGTGTGCCAGGGGTGGCGACCGTGATGTTGGTGATGGTCCACTCGTTGGTCTGCCAGGTGGAAAACGGGTCGCTGATCCCGGCTGCCCGCTGGACCACCTGCGACGGGTAAGCCCAGGCCATGGTGAAGTCGGTGTCGCCGTCCGGTTCGCCGATCGCGCCGAAGATGTCGAACAGCGTGTCGGCCGTGTTTTTCAGGGCGCACACGTCGTTGCCGTTGATCAGCGTGATGTTGGTGTTGATCTGGTTGGCCGCCCGGCCGTACGTCGAAGAGAATATGGCGGCATTGGCCGCCAGCACCCACGTGGCGCCGCCGGCCAGGGTGTTGGTGAGGGTAATGGTGAACGGGATGCTGCCGTCGCGGTACACGACGACGGCGTAATTGGTGACGCCCAGCGGCGACGTGCCGGAGTTATAAACTTCGATGTAGTTGGCCTTGGGATCCGTGGGATGATCCACGATCTCGCTGAGGATCAACACCGGGTTGACGCACGGCAGTCCGTCGATCATGTTGATGTCCGCGAACAGGCACAGGTGGTCCGAGGCATTGGTGCTGGCGCCGTTGTTAAGCGGCGCGCCATACTTGGTCAACCCGCCCACGCCGTCGTCCAGCCGGGAGTCGAAGATCTCGCCCTGTGGCGCGCCATAGGGGCTGTTGAGGATTTCCTCGCTGAACACCAGGTAGTCGTAACGCGAGTCCGTGGCCCAGGTGGTGCCGTCTTCGGACGAGTCCTCGCGGTACGGCGTGATCGGCGCCATGTCGATTTCGGAAAACAGGTCGTCGGGACACAGCTTGTACGGCTGGGGAAACAGCACATCCGCGCCCAGGGCATAGTCGGTGGGCAGACCTGCGGGCAGGGACGAGAACGATATTTCCTGGGAAAACGCGGTGTCCTCATTGAAGTCGCCGCACACGATCCACTCCGTCTCGAGCGGATGAGACTGGGCATAGGCCATCAAGTTGGTGCGGGTGCGGCGGATCTCGATCGCGCGCCGGAACTGGTTGACGTCCCCGGCGCTGGCCTTGTAGTGGACGCTATACATGATAAGCGGGTTGAGCGCGCCCGGCACCTCGATCACCGCCCGCAGCGGATACCGCGTCAATTCGCAGGCGCCGGGATATTCGGTAACCTCGTGGGATGAGCTGATCGGGAACCGGCTCAGGAATCCCAGGCGCTGGGATCCGGTCAGCGGGCCGTAGCTGGGGCCATAGGCGGAATAAGCGTAGCCCAGTTCAGCCGACATGGTGATCCAGTAGTCATAGTCCGTTTCGAGCATTTCCTGGAACGCGATGATGTCGGGATTGATGCGTTGGAGGATGCTTTTTACGGCGTTGTACTCCTGGCTGCCGGGCACGCCGACGCCGAACTTGACGTTGTAGGAGGCGATGCGAATCTTCACCGCCCACGCCGGGCCGGCCACGGCCAGGCAGAGTGCGGCGATCGCCGCCACCCGGGCCGTCCGCTGCAATCGTTTGATGGGTATCTTAAGGTCCACCGGTTACAGTCCTTCTGCCAGATCATCTAATATACCCGGACCCGGTACTTTGTTTAGGCTGCGGTGGCATTGTCCGGGCCGCTTATTTAACAAGCGCGCCGGCTGGTGTATATTGGGGGATGAGGGCGAGAACCGAGGACAGCCAGGGAGGACCCGATGAAGAATTCAGCTCGATCGTTGATCGTCATGGCCGCGGTGGTGCTGGCGCTGGCGGCGCCGGCGGCGATCGCCGCCACGCACAACTGGAACGCGGACGTCGTGCTGGTCACCCCGGCCGGCAACGCGAGCCAGCACGCGGCGATCCTCTCGACCGTGGCGGCCTGGCGGGCGTACCGGCAGGCGGAGGGCTACGTGTTTGACAGCGTGCCGCTCTACGAGGTCGCCGCCGCAGCCGGCAAGAGCATGGCGGCGCTGGCGCCGGAGGATATCCGCCTGTTCCTGCGCCGCAACTTCAGCGCCACCCGCGCCGCGGCCACGGCCAAGGGCCGCTACCTGGCGCTGCTGGGCGATGACCAGCTGTTCGATAACACCCTGTCCGACGATGCCCTGATCCCGCGCTACAAAGTGCCGATCGTGTCGCCCTATGCCAGCGAGGTGCAGACGGATTACCTGTACGGCCTGCTGGTGCCGCCGGCGATTAACGTGAGCCAGATCACCAATGTCAGCCTGGCCTACCCGTCGTTCCTGGTGTTCCGCATCCCGGCCAGGAACGTCAACCAGTTGCGCGCGATGCTCGCCAAGGCCGTGCGGTACGAATCCGCGCCGTACCGCCGCCACCTGAACCTGGTGGCCGGGTCGATTGTCACCCGCGGCGACGCGGCCGCGGTCCAGTATCTCAACGCGCTGATCGTGCAGCGCGCCACGCGCAAGCGCAAGGTGTTTGATACGCCCTACGGCGGGCCGGACTACGTGGTGACGGACAACAATCACCGCCTGTACCACTTTATGCAAAACGCCGCGCTGTATTCCGGCGGCGTGGATTTCAACCTGTCCCACGGGTCGGCGTCCGCAGTCTATGCCATGGCCACCAACGGCGGTTTTATCCAGAGCCTGAAAACCGCGGATGTGCCCGCGCTGTCCACCAACAAGCTCAACGTGTTCATCTCGTTCGCCTGCCTGAACGACCAGCCGCTCACCAACGGCTTGAACCTGGCCAAGACCCTGATGAACCGGCAAAGCGTGGCCGTGGCGGCCAGCACCATTGCCACCACGCCCACGCTGATGAATATCCGCATCGCGGAACTGGGATTCCTGCCGGCGTGGTTTGACCGTAACAACACCCTGCTGCAGGCCGCGCAAAGCGTGCGCGACCGCTATATCCAGCGGTTCATGGCCGCGCCGGCCGCGGACCGCATGGCGCATATCGCCAATGTCCTTGGCTTGAACCTGTACGGCGACGGCATGCTGCGGTTGCGCTGAACCGCGGCGGAAATGGTATCAGGGCTCCCCGCCTTTTCAAGGCGGGGGGGACCCGAAGGGTGGGGCGGTTGATCCGGGTTCCATCCACCGTGATATCGGGGCGCGGACCATCCACAACCACCCCGGCCTGCGGCCACCCCTCCTTGCAAAGGAGGGGAGCTCGTAGGCTTGTTCTCGTGCGGAAATGGTATCAGGGCTCGTCCAGGACCAGGCGCAGCCCGGCGTCGTTCCAGCGGAATTCCGGCTTGAACTTGGACCGGCTGGCGGCGCGGCACTCCACGGAATCCTGGCGCCAACTGCCCCCGCGGCTGACGTGAAACTGGCCGGCGGCGGGCCCGGCCGGGTCCGTTACCGGTCCCGCGGGATAGGCCTCGTAGAAGTCCGCGCACCATTCCCACGCGTTGCCCGGCATGTCGTACAGGGCCCAGGCGTTGGGCTTTTTGAGCGCGGTGCGCTGCAGCGCATTGCTGCTGTTCTCGATGTACCAGCCGGCCATGTTCAGCGCGCTGGAGCCCTCGCCCGTGTAGAGGGCCGTGGTGGTTCCGGCCCGGCAGGCATACTCCCATTCCGCTTCCGTGGGCAGGCGGAACCGCGCGGCGTCCTTGCGGGCGGCCTGCAGCGCGTTCAGCTTGGCGATGAAATCCGCGGCCATGACCCAGCTCACCGATTCGACCGGGAAATCCCCGCCCTTTTTGGCGCTGCTCGGGTTGCTGCCCATGACCTGCTGCCACTGGGCCTGGGTCACTTCGTATTGGCCGATCCAGAACCCCTTGGTCAGGGTGACCTCGTGCTGGGTTTCATCCTCGTCGCGCCCGCCTTCGGCTGCGGGGCTGCCCATGACGAATGAACCCGCGGGGATCCACGCCAGGTCCAGCTTCACGTTCCCGCCCAGGTCCACGGTCTTGAACTGCGCATGCGGCGGCGCGGGGGTGGCCGTGGGCGCGGGCGGCAGGACGGTGGGGCCGGCCGGCCGGGGTGTGGCCGTGGGCGGCGGTGCGGGTTCCGGGCGCTGGCCGCAGCCCATGAGCAGACCCGCGCCCATGGCCAGGAGGACGGCCACACGGCCAGCCCGCCATGGCGTTGTGCATCGTGTTGCGTTGGCTTCCGCTTGGGCTATGTGCTGCATTCCATCCTCCTTGCCGCCGGAGCGGCGCGCGCTGGTTTCGCTTCTGCTTGAACATAACCATAACAGTTCTTGCCCGGATTTGAAATCTTTTGTGCCGTTCCGTTGAGGGCTGGCGGGCGGATGCGCCAACCCTGCCCAGACGGATTCGACGGAGCGAATCCCTCCAGCATCTGCCCTGGAAGGCGCCGCTCTGTCGTCGCCGTCTGGAAAAAACAGGCCCGCATGCCGACCCGCAGAAAGCAACGCGCGTTCTCCTGCTTGGAAGCCAGGTCTCACTCGGGCAAGGGCAGCAAAGGCAGTCCCAGCTCTTTCAGGAATTCATTGTGTTTTGTCGTCGCTTCTCGGATGGCATGCTCGATGTTCACCAATTCGCGATGAGTCGCCGCCAAGTCAATCTCCGGTTCCTGCACGGCTGTGCTGATGTAACGGGAAATGTTGAGGTTATAGCCCTCCTCGGCAATGCGCTCCATCGAGACGCGCTTAGAGTACCGCTCTTCTTCACGGCGGTGCTGGTAGGTCTCGACGATCTTGTCGATGTGCTCTTCGGAGAGCACGTTCTGGCGCTTGCCCTTTTCGAAGTGCTCGGCGGCGTTAATGAAGAGGACGTCGTCGGGCTTCTTGCATTTCTTGAGGACGAGGATGCAGACCGGAATGCCCGTGGAATAGAAGAGGTTGGCGGGCAGGCCGATGACGGTATCAATGTGGCCGTCCTTCAGGAGTTTCGTGCGGATGCGCTCCTCGGCGCCGCCGCGGAAGAGCACGCCATGCGGCAGGATGATGGCCATGACGCCCTGGTCCTTCAGGTAGTGGAAGCCGTGCAGGAGGAAGGCGAAGTCGGCGGCGGATTTCGGGGCCAGGCCGTGGTTCTTGAAGCGTATGTCGTCGCCCATATCCTCTTTGGGGTCCCAGCGGTAACTGAACGGGGGATTGGCGACGACGGCATCGAACTTGGGCATCTTGGCGGGGTTGGTCTCGCGCAGGAAGTCCCAGTCGTTGG
>CAZAYP010000006.1:0-5414 GCA_964489425.1 uncultured Verrucomicrobiota bacterium
CGGGATCGTTCTTGTACTCGACGACCTGCTCCATGGCGCGGCGCGGGCTGACGCCAAGGGTCTTGAGCTCGACCTGGACGACGGGGACGCCGTTGATGAGAAGGATGACGTCGTAGCGGTGGTGGCTGTAGTCGGTGTTGATGCGGAGCTGATGGACGACCTCGAAGTCGTTCTTGCACCAGTCCTTGATGTTGACGAGCGTGTAGGAAAGCGGGGTACCGTCGTCGCGGATGAAGTCGTTTTTCTCGCGCAGGACGCGAGCGGCAGTGAAGACATCGGGAGTAATCAGCTCATCGAGGAGGCGCTGGAACTCGCCGTCGGTGAGGCTGACGCGGTTCAGGGCCTCGAACTTCTGGCGGAAGTTTAGCTCGAGGGCGGCGCGGTCCCGGATGTCGCCGCGATAGGAGTATTTGAGACTGCACAGCTTCTCGATAAACTCATCCTCGATGCCTCGCTCTCGAAGAACGTGAGCCTTGGAACCTGAAGGTTGCGGGTACGCGCTGTTAGAGGATGTGGACATGGTGGCGCCTGCTGGCGTTAGTCGTTCGCGGCGCGATCACGAAGCGAGTGGCCGTTGCGTTCATCATCACCTTCGAGCGCGTCGGCGTTTGCGGTAATGGCGTTGATGTTCGGTTGCGAATCCGGGTAGTGCCAGAGGTTGAAGCAGATTTCTTTCATATCCTATGCAGCCCGACAAATAGCGTTTTATCCCTTGTGCAGGGAGGATAAGACAGCCGGCGTGGGCCGGCAAGCCGGAACGAGCCGCATAAGGCATAAAATGAAGTTGAACGGAGTCGCCGCGCGCTATTGGGATTTCTGCGCAGCGGTTCCGGTCAACAATACGTTGGGCTCTAATCAACCCTTGGCCGAAGCCGCGGCGGGGATTGACTCCGCTCCCGGGGCGCGATAGATTAAGCTGGTAGTTGGCATCCGGACCTCCCGGTGGGCCCGGCAAGTAATGCGGACATGGAGATCTATAAGGTAAGGAAGCACGTATGGCCATAATGGAAATCGATGACATTCTGAAAATTTTGCCGCACCGGTACCCGATGCTGCTGGTAGACCGGGTGCTTGAAATCGATATGGCCAACAAGCGCATCGTGGGGATCAAGAACCTGACCGTCAACGAGCCTTTTTTCCAGGGCCATTTTCCCGGCCGGCCCATCATGCCCGGCGTCTTGCAATTGGAAGCCATGGCCCAGCTTTCGGGCATCCTGCTCAACCAGATCCTCAAGCGCGAGGGGCTGATTTCCTACTTTGTCGCCATCAACGACGCCAAGTTCCGCCGCATCCTGCGGCCGGGCGACCAGATGGTGATGGAAATGATCATCGACCGGTTCAAGCTGAGCACCGTCAAGGTCCACGGCGTCACCCGCGTGGACCAGCAGGTCGCTTGCGAGGCGGAGATGATGTTCCGCCTGGCCGAGGCATGACGCGATGGCGGAGATCCACCCCACCGCCATCGTGGCTCCGGGCGCCCGGCTGGGCGCGGAGGTTGCGATTGGCGCCTACAGCGTCATCGGCCCGGAGGTAAGCCTCGGCGACTACACCGTGGTCATGCCGCACGTGTTCATCGACGGCCACGCGGAGATCGGCGCGCACTGCACGATCTACCCGTTTGCCAGCCTCGGCACGCGCACCCAGGACCTTAAATACAAGGGCGGCACCCCGCGCATGGCCATCGGCGACCACACCACGATCCGCGAGTACGTCACCGTGAACACCGCCACGAACGACGGCGACTACACCCGCGTGGGCAGCCGCTGCCTGATCATGGCCTATGCCCACATCGCCCACGACTGCCAAGTGGGCAACGAGGTGATCATCGCCAACGCCGGCACCCTGGCCGGCCACATCGAGGTGGAGGACCAGGTGATCATCGGCGGCTTGTGCGGCATCCACCAGTTCGTCCGCCTGGGCCGGATGTGCATCATCGGCGGGTGCTCCAAGGTCACCCAGGACGTGCTGCCGTTCATGATGGCCGACGGCCACCCGGCCGGCGTCCACGGCGTCAACACCGAGGGGCTCAAGCGGCGCGGCGTGGCGCCGGCGGCGCAGAAAGCCGTCAAGCAGGCGCACAAGATCCTGTTTCGCCAGCAGCTCACCGTGGCCCGGGCCGTGGCGGCCATTCGCCAGAAATTGCCCGCCGGCCCCGAGCTCGAACACCTGCTGGCGTTCGTCGAGCAGTCCGGCAACCGGGGCTTTGCCCGCTAGTGCGGCCGCCCCGCAACACCGCGGGCCGCGGCCGGCGCCGGGCCCTGCTCGCGCTGCTGGCGGCCGCCCTGCCCCTGGCGGGGATGCTGGGGGCGGCGCCTCCGCCCCTCGAAGGCCCGGAGGCGGCGGCCCAGTTTGTGGACTTCAACTTTGACCGCGTGGACCTGCGCCTGCTGGTCAAGCTGGTGGGCGAGATGACCGCCCGCCAGTTCGTGGTGGCGGACGATGTGAGCCAGAAGGTCACGGTGATCACGCCGGCACGCATCCCGCGCGCGGAGGTGTACCCGCTGTTCCTGTCGATCCTCGAGGCCAGCGGGTTCACGGTGACGCAAAGCGGCGCCGTGCACTACATCGTGCCCCTGCCGCCGCGCGACGTCCCGGGCGCGCCCGTGGTAACCAACCTGGCGGACGCCGCCGGCGGGCTGGTGACCAAGGTGATCAAGCTCGACTACATCAACGCGGGCGAGGCGAAGAAGGCGCTCGACCCCATGGTGGGCGGCGGCAAGACCGGCGCCCTGGTCGCGTTCCCGGCCAGCAACCACCTGATTGTCACGGACACGATCGAATCCCTGCGCCGCCTCGAGGGCGTCATCCGCCAGCTGGACCAGCCCGGCGCCACGCGCATGGTCGAGGTGGTGGCGCTGACCTACGCGTCGGCCGAGGACGTGGCGCGGCAGGTCATGGCGGCCATGGCCGGCGCGGAGAACATCGGCGCCAAGCTCAGCCGCCACGTGCGCGAGGTGGCCGAGGGCATCACGGCCCTGCCGCTGGACGCATTTGTCGTGCCGGCGCCGCAGGCCAACAGCCTGGTGCTGGTGGGGACCCCGGTGCAGATCAATGAGCTCAAGGAAATGGTGCGCATGCTGGACACCGAGGGCATGGCCGGCCGCGGCCCGCTCAACGCCATTTTCCTGAAGTACCTCAGCGCCGAGCAGGGCGCCAAGAGCCTGACCGCCCTGCTGGACAAGAACACCGACGAGAACACCCGCGGCCGCATCGCGATCGAAGCCAACACCATGAACAACGCGCTGATCGTGAACGCCTCGCCGCGCGACTTCGACTGGGTCAAGCAGCTCGTCGACCGGCTGGACCAGCCGCCGGAGCAGGTGCTGGTGGAGGTGCTGATCGCCGAGGTCACCCTGGGCAAGCGCCTCGATCTGGGCGTCGAATGGTCCACGGTCCAGCTGCCCCAGGACGACCAGTACACCGTGGTCGGCCGCAGCCGGCCGGGCAATGAAGACACCATCATGGAATCGCTGGCCAAGGGGGTGTTCCCGCAGGGACTCACCCTCGGCGTGGCCAAGGGGACCTACATGGACGTGAACGGCAACGTCATCCCGCTGATGCCGGTGTTGCTGCGCGCGCTGGCCGAGAACGAAAACGTGAAGATCCTTTCCAACGTGCCGCTGTGGGCGCAAAACAACGTGCAGGCCTCGGTCAGCGTCGTGGAAAACATCCCGCTGCTCAAGTCCACCGTGGACCAGGGCGCGGGCACGACCATCGCGGTCACCAAGAACATTGAGCGCAAGGACGTGGGCATCAGCCTCAAGGTGACCCCGCACGTGACGCCGGACCGCCAGGTCACCCTCGAGCTGAACCCGGTGATCGAGGCGATCATCGACGCGGGGCCCAAGGACGAGTACACGCCGACCTTCGCCAAGCGCGAGGTGAACACCACCGTGACCGTGGCCGACCGGGCCACCATCGCGATCACCGGGCTGATCCGCGAGGACCACCTCGAAACCGTGTCCAAGGTGCCGCTGCTGGGCGACATTCCCTGGCTGGGCGCCCTGTTCCGCCGCACGGACCGCCAGCTCAAGCGCACCAACCTGCTGGTCTTTGTGACCCCCACCGTGGTCACCGACCCGGCCGCGGCCGAGGAAATCAAGCAGGCCTGGGAGCAGCGCACCCAGGTCGCGAGCCTGGCCACCAACGTGACCGTCCGCACCCAGTTTTCCGTCCCGGCGACCAACGCGACCGAGCAGGCCTCCCCAGGCAAGCGTTGATCGGGGCGGCACAAAGGACATGCCATGCGGCTCGGCGAAATTCTCGTGAAGCAGGGCAAGACCACGGCCGCGGTCGTGGACGCCGCGCTGGAAGCGCAGCTGGCGGACACCCCGCGCCAGCGCCTCGGCGAGATCCTCGTGGCGCGCGGCGCGGTCAGCGAGCTGGACGTGCTGGCCGCGCTGGCCGAGCAATACCGCCTCCCGCTGCTCGCCACGATCCCGGACGAGGCGCTGCAGCCCGAGCTCGTGCGCAACGTGCCCGTGGAATGGGCCCGCCAGCACCGCATGCTGCCCGTCCGCCACGCCGGCCGGACCGCCGTGCTGACGTGCGACCCGGCCCAGGCGGTGGACGCGGACGACCTGGCCCTGCTGCTGCAGGACGAGCTCAGCCCGGTCCTGGCGCCGGCCCGCGAAATCCTGCGCGCCATCGAGAAATGCTATTTTCAGAAAGACGACTCGCCCGGGGATTTCATGGACGACATGGCCACCCCCGCGGGCGTCCCCGCCGCCGTGTCTCGCGCGGATGACCTGCTGCTCAGCCCGGACGCGCCGGTCACCAAGCTGGTGAACCTGGTGTTGCTCGACGCCGTGAAAAGCGAGGCCTCCGACGTCCACATCGAGCCCTATGAAAACAAGCTGCGCGTGCGCTACCGGGTCGACGGCCGGCTGTACGACCAGCCCGCCCCGCCCAAGCACCTGGAGGCGGCGCTGATCTCGCGGCTCAAGGTCATGGGCCACCTGGATATCGCCGAGCGCCGCCTGCCCCAGGACGGGATGGCCCGCGTGCGGATCGGCGAACGCGAGGTGGATATCCGCATCTCCACCGTGCCCATCGCCGCCGGCGAGCGCATGGTCCTGCGCCTGCTCAACCGCGACTCGGCCGTGCTGCCGCTGGCCGAGCTGGGCATGCCGGAGCACATCACCGCCGGGTTCCGCCGCCTGGTGCGGCAAACCCACGGCGCCATCTGGGTCACCGGCCCGACCGGCAGCGGCAAGACCACCACGCTGTACGCCGCGCTGCGCGAGCTCGACACCGCCCACCTGAACGTCCTGACCATCGAGGAGCCGATCGAGTACCAGATGCCGGACATCGGCCAGATTTCGGTCAAGCCCAAGATCGGCCTCACCTTTGCCCAGGGCCTGCGCCATATCCTGCGCCAGGACCCGGACGTGATCCTGGTGGGCGAGACCCGC
>CAZAYP010000006.1:5424-116363 GCA_964489425.1 uncultured Verrucomicrobiota bacterium
TCACCATCGAGGACCCCATCGAGACGGTCCACAGCAGCCGCCAGTCCCTGGTGAACCAGCGGGAGGTCGGCGCCCACACCCGATCCTTCGAGGCGGCCCTGCGCTCGACGCTCCGCCAGGACCCGGACGTGATCCTGGTGGGCGAGACCCGCGACCTGGAAACCGCGGAGATCGCCGTGCGCGCCTCGCTCACCGGTCACCTGGTGTTCAGCACCCTGCACACCAACGACGCGGTCGGCGCGCTGATCCGGCTCATCGACATGGGCATCCCGCCGTACCTGGTCTCCGCCGCCACCCTGGACGCGCTGGCCCAGCGCCTGGCGCGCAAGCTCTGCCCGCTGTGCCGCCAGCCGGCCGCGCTGACCGCGGCTGACCGCGACGCCCTGGGCGGGCTGGCCGCCCGCCTGGAGCCGCACCCCCTGTGGCGCGCGGCCGGGTGCCCCGCCTGCCGCGGCGGCTACCGCGGCCGGACCGGCCTCTACGAGATGCTGGTCATGGGCGACGCCGTGCGCGAGGCCGTGCGGCGCGGGGCGGAGGTCCGCCACATCCAGGCCATCGCCAGCGAACAAAACATGCCGGGCATCCTCGACGACGCCCTGGACAAGGTGCGCCAGGGGGTCACGGATGTCGCCGAAATCCTCGATGTCTGCGGCGTTAGCGGAGCCGCGTGAAATCCTTTGAATACCGGGGCTACGACCAGCAGGGCCGCCGGGCCCGCGGGCTGCTCGACGCCCAGGACCCCAAGGAAGCCCGCGAAAAGCTGGCCAACCGCGGCATCCTGGCCGAGCGCCTGACCCCGGCCGGGGATGGCCGGTCGGCCACCTGGGCCGGCCGCCGCGCCGCTGGGTTCGGCCTCGCGGATCGCGCCGCGTTGTACCGCGAACTCGGGGCCCTGCTGCGCGCCGGCCTGCCCATGGCCCCGGCCCTGGAGCTGCTGATCGACGCGCCGGAACTGGGCGCCGCCCGCCCCCTGCTCGCCGGCATGCGCGACCGCATCCGCGACGGCGCCGCGTTCGGCGCCGCCCTGCAGGCCGCCAGCCCGCGCGTCAAGCCGTTCGAGAGCGCTGCCGTGGAAAGCGGGGAAATGTCCGGCACCCTGGGCGACGTGCTGGACCGTTTGGCGCAATTCATGGAGGAGCAGGTGGCGCTGCGCGACAAGGTCCAGACCGCGCTGATCTATCCCGCGGTGGTCATCGGGCTGGCGGGGCTGATCGCCACCCTGGCCCTGGGGGTGATGCTGCCGCGGTTCGCGCGCCTGTTCTCCGACGCCCACGTCGCCCTGCCGGCCCTGACCCGGGGCGCGCTCGCCGCCGGCCGGGTGTTTCCCTACGCGGTCGGGATCGGGCTGGCGCTGGCCGCCGGCGGCATCGCCTGGGGTGTGCACCGCTGGCGCAGCGATGCGCGGTTCCGGGTGCGCCTGGACGCCGGCCTGTACCGCCTGCCGCTCGTCGGCCGCGGCTACACCGCGCTCGTGAACCTGCGCTTTGCCCGCACCCTGGCCATGCTGCTGCGCGGCGGGGTGACCCTGGTGAACAGCCTGCAGCTCGCCGGCCGCGCCACGGCCAGCGCCTGGCTGGTGGAGCGGATGGCCGTCGAAACCGAGGCCATCCGCCACGGCAGCTCGCTGGCCAACGCCCTGCGCCGGGTGCCGCCGCTGGCGGGCTCCCTGCCCGGCTGGGTCCAGGCCGGGGAAGCCAGCGGCGCGCTGGCTCCGCTGCTGGAGCAGGCGGCCCAGCGGTACCAGCAGCAGTGGGACCGCCTGATCGCCCGCGCCCTGGCCCTGCTGGAACCCCTGCTGATCCTGTTGATGGGCGCCCTCGTGCTGCTGCTGGCCCTGGCCATTCTCATGCCCATCATGACCATGAACAACGCGCTGCAATAGCCCGTGCCCACTGCCAGCCAGCGCTCCGCCCGCAGCGTTTTCCAAGGTTTGGAAAAACCCCTTGCTTTATTTCCAATGTTTGGAAAAATGGCCGCTTGTTTTTCCAATGTTTGGAAAAACGGGCCGCGCGTTTTCCAAGGTTTGGAAAAACGGCCGGGTGGAGCCAGGCGATGAAAAAATACATAGAGAAGGCCACGGTCCTGATCGAGGCCATGCCCTACTTCCAGAAGTTCCGGGGCGCCACGGTGGTGGTCAAGATCGGCGGCAGCATGATGGACAACGAGGCGCGGGTCAGCGACCTGCTGCGCGACATCGCCTTCATGGCCTGCCTGGGGCTGCGGCCGGTGCTGGTGCACGGCGGCGGCAAGAGCATTTCGCAGAGCATGAACAAGACCGGCCAGAAGCCCGTGTTCCTCAAGGGGCTGCGGGTCACGGACGAGGAAACCGTCCGGGTGGTCGAGCAGGTGCTCAACCACGAGATTAACCCCACGCTGGTGAAGCTGCTGGAAGGCTACGAGACCAAGGCCCGCGGCATGCACGGCGACGACCTGCTGCTGGTGACCAAGCACGTGGAAACGGATCCGGAAACCGGCGCGACGCTGGACTGGGGGTTTGTCGGCGACGTGGTGCAGGTGGACGCGGAGCCGATCAAGGCGTTCCTCGACTCGGGCATCACGCCGGTGGTCACGCCGCTGGGCCGGGACGCCGGCCGCCTGTTGTATAATGTGAACGCCGACAGCGCGGCCACGGCCATCGCCGTGGAGCTCAAGGCGCGCAAGCTGGTGTTCATGTCCGACGTGCCCGGCCTGCTGGCCAACCGCGAGGATCCGGGCTCGCTGATTTCCACGGTGCATACCGGCCAGGTGCAGGGGCTGATCGAGCGCGGGGTGATCGCCGGCGGCATGTTGCCGAAGATCCTGGGCTGCGTGGCCGCGCTAGAGGCGGGCGTGGGCAAAATCCATATTATTGACTCAAGCATCAAGCACTCCCTGTTGCTGGAACTGTTCACCGACCAGGGCGTGGGAACGGAGATCGTACCATGACGAATTCGGAAACCATCCAGGCGTTGCACAAAAAATACGTGATGAACACCTATGCCCCCAGCCTCGCGCTGGTGCGCGGCCAGGGCGCGCGGGTGTGGGACGCGGACGGCCGGGAATACCTGGATTTCCTGGCCGGCATCTCCGTGCTCAATGTCGGCCACGGCCATCCGCGGGTGTTGCAGGCCATTGCCGAGCAGGCGCAGAAGCTGACCCACGTCTCCAACATTTTTTACAACGAGCAGCAGCCGCTGCTGGCCCAGGCGCTCAGCGAACGCGCGCTGGGCGGCAAGTGCTTTTTCTGCAACTCCGGCGCCGAGGCCAACGAGGCCTTGATCAAGCTCGCGCGGCTGTGGGGCCACGACCAGGGCCGCTACGAGGTGCTGACCATGCGGAACTCGTTCCACGGCCGCACGCTCGCCACGCTCACCGCCACCGGCCAGGTGAAAGTCCAGAAAGGGTTCGAGCCGCTGCCCGCGGGGTTTGCCTACGCGGACTTCAACGATCTCGACTCCGTGCGCGCGGCGGTGTCTGACAAGACCGTGGCCATCCTGGTCGAGGCCGTGCAGGGCGAGGGCGGGATTGTCCCGGCCACGCCCGAGTTCATGGCCGGCCTGCGGCAGCTGTGCGACGAGAAAAACCTGCTGCTGTTCTGCGACGAAGTCCAGTGCGGCATGGGCCGGACCGGGACCTGGTTCGGGTACCAGGCCGTGGGCGGCAAGCCCGACGCCATCTCGCTGGCCAAGAGCCTGGCCGCCGGCTACCCCATGGGCGCGATCGTCACCGGCCCCAAGTTGGCCGACGTGTTCCAGCCCGGCCAGCACGCCAGCACGTTTGGCGGCACGCCCCTGGCCTGTGCCGCGGCGCGGGCGGTGATCGCGGCGATCGAGGCGGACGGCATGCTCGCCAACGCCCAGCAGGTGGGCGCGTATTTCAAGGAGCAACTCGCCGCGCTGGTGCCGCAGTACGATTTCCTGGAGCAGGTGCGGGGCATCGGCCTCATGCTCGGGCTCGTAACCAAGCGGCCGGCCAAGGACCTGGTGCCGCTGCTGGCCAAGGAAGGGCTGCTGGTGCTGGCCGCGGGCGAGAAGACCGTGCGGTTCCTGCCGCCGCTCAACATCACCCGCGCGGACGTGGACCAGGCCATGGGCATGATCCGCAAGGGCTGCGACGCCTGGCGGGCGGCCCCCCAAGCAACCTGACGCCACCCACGCCATGAGCAAGAAGAAAAAGAAGAAGCACCCGCAACGGCCCCGCCCGATGCGGCCTGAAATCACGATCGCCGAGGCGACCGAGTTGGTCGCAAAGCAGGCCGAGGATTATCTTGGCTTGGAGGATGCCGCCCGCCAGGTGGCACACATGACCGGCCAGGACCTGGACCTGATCATCGATACGGTGGAAACCGGCTTGCACGAATCACCCTGGCTGTTGCCCGATCCCGACTGCATCGTGGATGCCGGATTTATACCACGCCATCACTTTTTCGACGATGCGCGGTTTCTCATCGCCTTGCGCGAGGAGGAGGCGCGGGAAGGGTTTTTGTTCCCCGGGCATCGGTTCCTGCCGTTCGTGGCGCCGGCCCGGTTTCCCGCGGAGATCGACTTGGTGGATCTGGATGGCCGGAGCTTTCCCCAGCGGGTTATCCAGCGGGCGCCGGAGGCCGTGGCGGAATACCTGCTCTTCTTTAACCCCCAGGACCGGGCCGTTTACGGGGTTTATGAGACCCAGGTAACGAGCGGGCTGCAGGTACCCGCCGTGGACGGTTGCCAGCCCTACCGGGTCTTTGACTTGCGGGATTTTCTGGCCGGCCGCGCCGCCCAGGAAGGCGACCTGCTGCTCGCCACGGTGGTCGACTGGCGCGCGGGCCGCATCGCCTTGGAGTTCAAGCGCGCCGCCGAATGGGCCCAGGATGCCGGCGCGGCTGGCGCATGGCGCCAACAGTTGGAAGCGGCGCTGGAGCGTGTGTTTGACGAGTTGGGCCCCCTGGCCCGGCTGGAGGATCAGCTGGCCTGGATGTACTGGTTTGCCGGGCCGGAAACGCTCAACGACCCCGCCATGGCCCTCGGCCTGTTGATCAACCAAAGCCAGACCGTCCGCCGGGTGGATTGCCAGGGGCGCACCATTCTCTGGCGGACGAACGAAGATCCCGATGTGCAGGCCGCCATGGACGATCAGATTCTGGCGCCGCCACCAAGCGGCTTGCGCGGGTCCCTCGATGATATTGCCCAGAGCATTGGCCTGATACTGGACCGGGACGATCTCGAGACGTACATGCTCGACGAGTTGGCCGCGGGCGGTCGAGACTTGATCCGCGTGACCGAACGGGTGCTGGCCGGCCTGCCCCAGGGCCTGCGGTTTGACAACCCGGACCAGGAATCGGAGTTTTGGGAGCGCTACGAGAATCTCTGGAACGCGACGTGCGCCGCGTACGACCCGGCGGCGGACCAGCCCAACGCGCCGCTCCGCCACCGGGCGCTGGCGATCTATGACCGCTACACGATATGGGTCCGGTCCTTGGACGCGCGCAACTACACGCCCGAAGAGTTGCGCGGCGATTCCTTGATGGACGTGAACATGATGATGGCCCTGATAAAAACAGCGGTGAAGCTGCTGCAGCCCGGCGATGCGCTCTCCGCCGCGGAGATCGCCAGATTCGAGGCGCTGTTAAACGAGCTGGAACCGCAATTCGATGCCCTGATCCGCAAGGCGGAAGCACAACTGCCGCCCGCCGCGCGCCCCACCCTGACGGTGGTTCCCGCCGTGGAACCGCGCCGCGACCTGCCGCCGGCGACTGCGACCTTGCAGCTCAAGATCACGTTGCTGGACACCAAGCCGCCCGTCTGGCGGCGGGTGTTGATCCCCAATAATTACACGTTGGGATGGTTGCATAGCGTCATCCAGACCAGCATGGGCTGGGACGGCGACCATGTACATGCGTTCTGGGTGCGCGATGTCATGTACCAGGCGATCGCGGACGAGCCGTTCTCGAATACAAACGAAACCGAGGACGAAGACGCCGTCACCCTGGCCGAGCTGTATTTAAAGCCGGGCAACAAGATCAAGTACGAGTATGATTTTGGCGACGGCTGGCGGCATGACATCAAGGTGGAAAAGATCCTGCCGCTGGATCCCGATGCCGCTTATCCGCAATGCGTGGCGGGTGCCATGGCCTGCCCGCCGGACGATATCGGCGGAGCCTGGGGTTATTCTGCCTCGCTGGCGGCGTTGCGCGACCCGAGGAAACCGGGTCACGAGGATGCCGTGAACTGGCTGGGCGAGGACTACGATCCTGAACTTTTCGAGAAGGACGCCATCAACAAAATATTCGCAACCTGGAGGAACCCCTCATGAAAATCGTACTCGCATATTCCGGTGGCCTTGACACGTCCGTCATCCTCACGTGGCTGGTGGAGACTTATCAGGCCGAGGTGATCGCGTTTGCCGCCAACGTCGGCCAGGAAGAGGAGCTGACCGGGCTGGACGAGAAGGCGCGGCGCACGGGCGCGAAGAAGGTTTACATCGACGACCTGCGCGAAGAGTTTGCGCGCGACTTCGTATTCCCCATGGTGCGCGCCGGCGCGATCTACGAGTCCGGTTACCTGCTGGGCACGTCCATCGCGCGGCCGCTGATTGCCAAGCGCATGATCGAGATTGCCCGCGAGAACCAGGCCGACGCCATCTCCCACGGCGCCACCGGCAAGGGCAACGACCAGGTGCGGTTCGAGGTCACGGCCTATGCCATGCAGCCCGACATCAAGGTGATCGCGCCGTGGCGCATCTGGGACTTCAAGTCGCGCACCGACCTCATCAACTATGCCAAGCAACACGGCATCCCGGTGCCGGTGACCGCGGCCAAGCCCTACAGCATGGACCGCAACCTGCTGCACATCAGCTACGAGGGCGGCATCCTCGAGGACCCGTGGAAAGCGCCGCCGGCGGACATGTTCCGCTGGACCGTGGCCCCGGAGGCGGCGCCGGACCAGGCCGAGGAGATCACCGTGGACTTCGAGCAGGGCAACGCCGTGGCGGTCAACGGCGAGATCCTGTCGCCGCTGGGCGTGATGGAAAGGCTGAACACCCTGGGCGCGCGGCACGGCATCGGCCGGCTGGACATCGTGGAAAACCGTTACGTGGGCATGAAGTGCCGCGGCGTGTACGAGACGCCCGGCGGCACCATCCTGTACCGCGCGCGCGAGGCGGTGGAGTCGCTCACCCTCGACCGCGAGGTGCTCAAGCTGCGCAACTCGCTCATGCCGCAGTACGCGGCGCTGGTGTACAACGGGTTCTGGTTCTCGCCGGAGCGCGAGATGCTGCAGGCGGCCATCGACCAGGCCGCGGCCACGGTCACGGGCACGGCCCGGGTGCGCCTGTACAAGGGCCAGGTCACGGTGAGCGGCCGCAAGGCGCCGCGCTCGCTGTACAACCCCGAGTTGGCCACGTTTGAGACCGAGCACATTTACAACCAGAAAGACGCGGATGGGTTCATCAAGCTCAACGCCCTGCGCCTGCGCATGCGGGCCCTGGCGGCGCGCTAGGACGGCGCCGGCTATTTATTTTCCTGACTATTTTTCCCGCAAAGACGCGAAGACGCCAAGCCGTAACCTGAGGAAAAACAAATAGCTTAGCGGCTTGGCGCCTTGGCGGGAGATGAACTCATACCATTTTCGCATGAGAACAAGCATACAAGCTCCCCTCCTTTGCAAGGAGGGGTGGCCGCAGGCCGGGGTGGTTGTGGATGGTCCGCGCCCCGATATCACGGTGGGTGGAACCCGGAACAACCGCCCCACCCTTCGGGTCCCCCCCCGCCTTGAAAAGGCGGGGAGCCCAGACAAGTACCGATCCTCATGCAAAAGTGGTATCACATCCCCATCACAATCTTCACGGTGTTAATTTAGAATTCGGTGGTAAGTTCACAAGCTTGAGACAAGGAGGCGCAGTCATGCGCAGAGCCGTCTGTTTTGCGGTCGTCGGAATTCTCGCACTCACCGGCATGCACAGGTCCGCGGCTGCGCTCAACCCGCCGCCGCCCATCCCCGGGCTGACCGCGATCAATCCCGGCGGCGGCGCCGCCTGGCTGCAGACGGGCGACATGACCGACCCGCGCTACCTCGTGCCGTACCCGCGCACGTCCGCGCCGGACGCCATGGCCGTGGTGGAGGCCAGCCGCCGCAACCCGAGCCCGGCCAACCAGGTGCGCAAGCCGTACCGCAGCCGATCCTGGCTGGGCGGCGCGCTCTGGGGCACGGGCCGCGTGCACCCGCAGTACTGGTCGCCCAACTTCGCGCCTGACGTGCCGGATCCCAACAACCCCAGCGCCGAGGCCCGCCTGCGCGCCTGGACCCAGATCAACCTCAAGCAGTACCCCGTGTGGGGCGAGTGCATGAACCTGTTCTATCTTGCCCAGCTCAACCGGGCCAACATGAACAACGCCACCAATGTCCAGGCGGGCACCATCACCGCCGGGTCGGACGTGGTCACGGTCGGGTCCACGGCGCAGCTGGCCTCGGGCATGCAGGTGGGCTGGACCGGCAGCGGCACGCCCTATTTGGCCACGGTCCAGGCGATCCTGAACGCCACGCAGATCCAGCTCAGCGCCGTGGCCGGGGCGGCCAACGACGGCGCCATCACCTTCTCCGGCCAGACCAGCCCCAACAACGTGGGCGTGAGCATCAGCGGCAACTACCCGTTTTTCCTGAACGGCCCCGGATTCCCGGATTCGCTGCCGGCCATCTACGCGGCGCGCACCCCGTTGAAGCTGTTCACCGGCAACCAGAATGGCGACTGGCTGATCCAGCCGTGGAGCCCTGTGTACCAAGCGTGCCGGATTGTGCAGCAGGGCGCCAACTCACAGAACTTCGTGGTCTACGACCTGCCTGCCGGCGTCGGTCCCGGGACCGCCATCGGCCTGCTGGTGGCCACCCACCCGGAACTGGACGGCACCTACACTGTCAACATGCCGGGCCTGGAGCCGACCCGCAATGTTTCGACCGCCTCGGCGACCCAACCCTCGACCATCACCACGGTCACGAACCACCACTACACCACGAACATCACGGTCTTCCTGGCCGGCATATTCAAGCAGCCGGAAAACGTGCAGCTGCCGCCGCAGGGGTTTTATCAAATCACCGTTACCGGTCCCCAGACATTCACCGTGGACACCATGGGCGGCGGTTCCGGCGGCCTGTGCCAGCAGGTGTCCAGCGGCAACCCGCCGGGCTACTACGTGACCATCCCGGCCGGCAGCGGGCTGGACCTGGGCACCAACGTGACGGCCGCGGCGTACACGGTGGCCGCCCCGCCGAACCGCGGCACCACGGTCACGCCCGCCTGGGCGCAGTACAGCGACGACACCACCAACGCCGCGCAAAACGCCGGCCTGATGCTGGTGGACCGCATGGGCGACTTTGACGTGGACTGCATCTATCAAAATCCGGCTGATCCTTATGCCTACACGGCCAATGCCAACGGCCAGGGCACCTACCTCAAGTTCACCGCCATGCAGCACTCGCCGTTCATCTGGGTGGAGTGCCGCGGCATTTCCTCGGTGATGCTGCGCCAGACCATGCCCATGGTGCCGGGCGATCCCTCCGGCAACATCAATCCCAGCGGACCCAACCCGTACTACCAGCACATCGTGTACGAGAATAGCAGCGCCCAGGTGGCGGGGCTCGGCCTGCCGTCGGGCCTGGGCGCGGCGATCGTGGCCGGCGACGTCAACAGCCCCAACGGATCCGCCACGAACATCCAGTTCAACCCCGGCGGCTCCCAGGACAACTGGGCCACCTACGCGGTGTTCTACCCGACCGCCGCCGCCACGTTCTACAACGACCTGACTTCGGATCCCGGCAACAGCCACGGCTTTGGCACGCTCAACCATCGGCTGGACATCGCCAACCCGACGCAGAAAACGTGGTTCGTGATCGCCAAGGCGCCGACACGGTTCAATTATCCCGGCGCCGGCACCTTCGGCGAGCAGGCCAACACGTGGTACCGCCAGCACGTGGAAACCAACGCGCTCAAGTGGCTCAAGACCCTCGGCCACTATGCGTTCAACTTCCCGGTGAACTCCGAGGTGAGCTACTGGGTGACCAACGGGTACCGCGTGTGCACGCGCTTTGCCGTCACCACGACCACCCCGTATCCCGGGTTTGCGACCGCCACCGGCACGGTGTTCCTGCTGCCGCCGCACCAGTGGCAGCCGGTCACCCTGGCTCCGGGCGTGCGGCCGGAGGTGCTGAACCTGGCCGGTGCGGCCGACCTGGAGTCCAGCGGCGACGCGGCCGGAACGATTTCGACGGCGTTCCAGTACTGGAACGTGCGCGGCAAGCTCAAGCCCGTGGGCGGCGCCGCGTACCAGGTGGAATACCTGTTCCACAACTTCCTGCCGTCCCTGCCGCTGGACACCAACCTGCTGAACCGCACGTTCACCAGCGCGTTCCAGCCCGGGGTCTGGTCCAACCAGCCGGTGGGCGAGTTGATCTTCATGGACCTGTACCAGCGGCTGCAGTCGGCCGCGGCCTCGAGCGCCGTGGACATGGGCGGCAAGCGCTACATCAGCAACACCAGTTCCACCTACGCCACCGCCGGGCCGTGGAACCCCATGTCCTATAACTATTCGCCGTCCGCGGTGTACAACGATGGCTACACCGCGCTCCTGACCGCGCAGCAGGCGTTCCGGCTGCAGCAGTACCTGCAGATTTTCGGCGGCGACTTTGCCGGCAACCCGGCCACCAGCCGGGCCTACTACAGCACCGCGGCCACGCGGATGCTCGCCAGGTGGCCCCAGCTGGGCGTCGGGTTGGGCACCTCGTACATGCCGTGGATCGGCAGCATCGTGGACGAGAACGGGTTTTGGGCCGACAACAAGCCCACGGCCAGCTTTACCCACGCGCTGGAACTGGCCATGCGCGGCAGCGCGTCCGGCGTGGGCGGCTACTTCGGCGCCACGCCCGTGGTCAGCGCCCTCAGCCCCGCGGGCAGCGAAGGGCTGACGTTCACCAACACCAACTTCGAGCACTTCGGCTATTACGACGCCGATGCCGCGACCGCGGTGATTCATCCGATCAGCATCGCGCTGTCCACCGCGGCCTACCCCACGCGCACCAACCTCAACGCGGCGCGCTGGGGCACGATCGATTCGGCCATCACCAACAGCGAGTACGCCATGATCAACGAGGCGTTCGGCCTGGCCTCGAACCTGGACGACCAGCACTACAATTACGGCGGCTGGATTGCCGCGGCGGCGCTGTTGGCCATGCTCGACGGCGCCTGGGATCCGGCCGCCGGCCTCGTGGCGCCCAGCGGCTGGGCCGCGTACACCGGCGGCAGCGGCGCGCCCGCGGTGCCGGCCACCAACAGCTTCATCGCCGCGATCGATGCGCTGGTCATGAGCATCGCCTACGACGCCACGGTGCGGGAGTTCGCGGTCCAGTCCACCGACCTGCGCGGCGACGGCCAGGCGGCGTTCGCCAAGCTGCAGTATTTCGACCAGGTGCTCGGCATGGGCTGGGCCGACGGCCTGCAGGCGGCCAACGCCGGCGGCAACGGCCACAACAACAACAGCGTGGGCGAGGCCAACGGCGCGTTCGCCGCCATCGCCCTGTGGGGCATGGCCACCGGCCGCAAGCAGATCGCCGACCTGGGCATGTATCTTTACGCCTCCGCGGCCCAGGCCGCGGACCAGTACTTCTACGACAAGAACAACAACCAGAAGCCCGCCGTGTCCGGCCAGACCAACAGCGCCTCGGCTTCCGGCAGCTTCGTGCCCGTGGTCACCAGCGCCACGACCATGAACAGCACCTACTGGCCCGTGGGCGCCACGTTGTTTGACTACGCCATGCAGCGCATGAACGGCAACTCGATCGCCGCCGCCGGCACGCCGCTGGCGCTGCAGTCCGCGGCTACGTTCGGCATGACCTTCACCATGACGCCGCAGAGCAGCTTCTACATCCAGTGTTTCCCGGCCACGGCGTACACCCTGCTCATGGCGCGCAACCCGGCCTACATGGCCCAGTGGGCCGCGGCCATCGCCCAGACCAACTACGCCTTCAACCAGATGATCGGCGGCGCTGATGACGTGGCCTGGGATGGGTCGTTCGCGCCCAACCTGGTGCTGATGCAGGCGCTGTGCACCCAGACCAACCTGGCCGCCACCTACATCGAGGGCCAGAACCGCCAGCAGCCGACCCGGCCCTATCCCGGCACCGCGCACGACGCGGCCCTGGACTGGTTCCTCAACCTCATGACCACCGCACCCAACACCGGCATGCCGCCGTGGGACGAAACCTGGAACGGCAACACCGGCCAGGGCCTCTTGCAGCGGGTTATCGAAGGCGTTGGCGACAAGACGCCTGGCGAGATGGCGGCGTTCCTGTTTGCGCTCGAGCAGTACGGGCCGCCGGACTGGAGCATCGTGGGCCAGCCGGACAACGGCGTGTACGTGCCCTGCGCCGCGTTCACCACCCCGGACAACAAAACAACGTATGCCGCCTACAACCCGGGCGTGACCACCCGCCAGGTAAGCTTCTATGACATTGACACCGGCGCGCTCAAGCAGACCTTGCAGGTGCCTGCCAAGCAATGGACCATCACGTCCGCGCGCGGGCAGAGCCTGTCCATCACTTCCGCCGCGCACCAGCAGCCCGGGGGCCTGGTGTTGCAGTGGCAGCCGCTGGGCGCGGTGACCGGCCCGTACGAGATCGCCGCCAGCGACCGGCTGAACCCGAGCGCCTTCTCTACCCTGGTGTCCGGCGTCACCGGCCAGAGTTGGACCCAGGCGCTGGACGCCGCGGCGCTGCGCTTCTACAACGTGCGCGGGCAGGCCGCGCCGTAGCGGCCGCAATCCGGCTGGCCAAAACGGTGGGCGGGTGCTATGAATCGACACGCTGACTGTGATGAACCGGACCAACAACTATTTTCGTATCGGCGTGTTTGTGCTGGCGGCCGTGGGGCTGCTGCTGGTGGCCGTGTTTTACCTGGGCGCCCGCGCGCTGTTCGAACCGGTCTGGATCATGGAGACCTATTTTGACAGCTCGGTCCAGGGGCTCGATGTCGGGTCGCCGGTCAAGTATCTCGGGGTCAGCATCGGCACGGTCAAGAGCCTCGGTTTTGTGCAAGGGCTGTACAAGACCGACAAGCCGTATGTGCTGATCCGCATGGGCATCGAGCCGGGCCGCCTGGCGCGCGAGCTGCGGCGCATGGGCTTGAGCGAGACCACGCTGGAGCAAGAGGTGCAGCAGATGGTCGCCGAAGGGTTCCGCCTGCAGTTGGCCAACCAGGGGATCACCGGGACTTGCTACCTCGAGGCCAAGTTCGTCGATGCGGCCACGCATCCGTCCATGGACATCGACTGGACCCCGCAGGTGCCTTACATCCCTGCCATTGCCAGCACCATCCAGCGCCTGGGCAACACGATCGAGGACCTGCTGCTGAACCTGCAGAAGGTCGATTATGCCGCGATCGGCCAGAACGCCGGCGCCCTGCTGGCCAACATCAACATCGTGGTCACGAACCAGCTGGCGCCGCTCCTGGTGAGCCTGAACCGCGCCGCCAAGGACATGCCCGCCGAATTCCAGGGCATGGCCAGGAACCTGAACCAGACCATGGATCGCGACTTCAAGCCCGTGCTGGACAACCTCAAGTCGGCCACCGCCAGCCTCGCGCCGCTGATCGACGAGCTGGCGCAGACCGTGAACAACGCCAACCGCTGGACCTCGGAAAAGCGGGCCAGCCTGGACGCGGCCGTGGATAACGTCCAGGCCATTTCCGCCAACCTGGAGGCGGTGAGCGACACGTTGCGGGAATACCCCGCGCTGCTGTTGTTCGGCGACCCGCCGCCGCCGGTCAACCTGGACCCACCATGAAAATCAAAGTCCTTGCCGCGGTGTTGTGGCCGGCCAGCCTGGCTTTAGTGGCCGGGTGCATGGGATTGGCCAAGTCCTACCCGGACCGCACCCAGTATGTTTTGTCCGTGCCGCCGGCCGCGACCGCGGTTGCGCCGACGAATTCGGCCGGCGCGGCGCTGCTGGTGCAGCGCGCCTTGTGCTCCCCGCTATTCGCCCGCAGCGAGCTGGTCTACCGCACCGCGGACAACGTGTATGTGCCGGACTTCTACAACAAGCTGCTCATCGCGCCGGACGACATGATCACCGACGTGCTCATCCGCTGGGCCACCGCGTCGGGCTATTTCCCCGGGGTGCTGACATCCTCGGAGCGTATCAACCCCGGCTACGTGCTGGTGGCCTGGGTGTCCGAGCTGTACGGCGATTTCCGTGACCGGAAGGCGCCGGCCGCGGTGCTGGGCCTCAAGCTCGTGCTGCTGCGCCAGCGCGCCAACGCGCCCGAGATCGTCCTCGACAAGACCTGGCTGCGCCGCGTGCCCCTGGACGCCTGCGCCGCCGGCCCGCTGGTGGCGGGCTGGAACCAGGCCCTGGCCGAGATCTTGACCGAGTGGAACCAGGCCCTGGCTGGGATCGCCTGGCCGGCTGCCGCCGCTACGGACCAAGGAGCCCCATGAACATTCCATTCTGGAAAATGCACGGCGCGGCAAACGATTTTATCCTGGTGGATGACCGCCAGGCCACGTTCCCGGCCAGCGACACGGCGTGGATCGCGGCCGTGGCCGCGCGCCGCACGGGCGTGGGCTGCGAGGGCGTCATCCTGATCCAGCCCTCGGCCACGGCCTCGTTCCGCATGCGGTTTTTCAATCCTGATGGCCGCGAGGCCGACATGTGCGGCAACGGCGCGCGCTGCGTGGCGCGCCTGGCGCACGACCTGGGGATCGCGGCCACGACCATGAGCATCGAGACCCCGGCGGGCCAGTTGCAGGCCCGGGTCCTGCCCGGCGATGCCATGGAGCTGAAGATGACGCCGCCCAAGGACTGGCGGCTGAACCGCTCGCTGCAGGTCGACGGCGGCGCGCTGGCCTACAACTTCGTCAACAGCGGCGTGCCCCACGCGGTGATCGAGGTTCCGGACCTGTCCGCCGTGGACGTGGATCGGGTCGGGCGCCAGGTGCGCCGGCATGCGGATTTCGCTCCCGCGGGTACGAACGCCAACTTTTTTGCGGTCACCGGCCCGGACGCGCTGCGCATCCGCACCTACGAGCGGGGCGTGGAAGCGGAAACCCTGGCGTGCGGGACCGGGATGGTGGCCACGGCGCTGGTGGCCGGCCGCTGCGGCCGGGCGCGGCCGCCGGTGCGCCTGACCTGTGCCAGCGGGGACACGCTCGAGGTCAACTACCGCCTGACCGCGGACGGCGCCGAAGACGTCACCCTGACCGGGCCGGCGGTGCATGTGTTCACGGGGGTCCTGGCGTACGGCGGCTGAGCGGCGCGCGCGGGTTCAGGCTTGATCGGCCAGGCGGGCTTCGGTTTGCTCGCGGAGCCGGCGCAGGCGGCTTTTCAGCGCGATCCGCTTCACCGCTGACATGCGGTCCACCAGCAGCACGCCGTTAAGATGATCCAGCTCGTGCTGCACGGCCCGCGCGGCCAGGCCGCGGACCAGCAACTCGCGGGATGCGCCCAGGCGGTCGCGGAACGTCACCCGCACCTCGGCCGGGCGGGTGACCGAGGCATAGATCTTGGGGAAGCTCAGGCAGCCTTCATCGCGGGCGACCTTGGCCCGAGACGACCAGGTGATCTCCGGGTTGATGAGCTCCAGCGGCATGGGCAGGTCCGGGTTCTCGCGCTGCTGCTCGTCGTTCACATCCATGTCCGGCGGAATATCGACCACGCAGACGGCCAGCGGCTTGCCGACCTGCTCGGCCGCCAGGCCCAGGCCGTTTTCGATATGCAGGGTTTCCTGCATGTCGTCCAGGAGCCGGACGATGTCCGGGGTGATGGCGCCGACCGGGACGGCCTTCTGGCGCAGGCGATCGTCGCCGAACGTGACTATGGGGTAGCGCATAATCAACCTCCTCCGCGGGCGCCGGGAATCAGCGGATGCCGATCGCCGCGGTCATGAACCAAGTGTTTTCCACGCCGTTCTCCCTGATGGAATCGCCCTCGTATTGCAGATCGTAGTTGCGGCCGAACACCCAGCCGCCCCGGAGCATGACGTTGATGTGCTCGGTCAGGTCCACTTCCCCGCCCACCCCGGTGCGATACCCCTTGAAGTGCAGGTCGCACTCCCGTTCCGCGCCATCCACCTGCGCCGCGACGTTCCACTGGTCGCCGGCGGGGGTCAGGTCCGCCATGAACCGGTACCAGCGGGTGGGCGCGTAGGTCACGGCGGGCCGCGGGAACATCAGCGCCACCTGCCACTCGGCGCGTGGCGTCCACGTGGCGCCCACGGCCGGGAACACGCTGGCAGACCCAAAGATCGGCGCGTAGGCCAAGCCCATGGCCACCCGCAGCGTGGGCGACCACGCGTAATTCGCCATGGCCATGCCGGCCATGCGGAAGTCCTCGGCGGTGATGCGTTTCAGATCGCTGTAGATGCCCGGGGCGGGCGCCACCAGGAAATCCCACTTTTCCCGCCACGGCACCTGCAGGCGGACGGGGACCGAGATCACGTAGGCGTCCAGGTCGTCCACCTCCGGCACCGAGAACTTCATCCGGTCCAGGCGCAGGGACACGACCGCAAACAGCTTCCAGGTGGGCTTCATCACCAGCGGGGCCGCCGCGTAGGTGGACCATTCGGTGACCTGGACATTGTCGTTCACGCCGGCGCCCTTGAAGTCCGTGCGCGCCTCCCACGTCATCACGGCCTGGGCCATGTTCCGGCGGGGGATGTTGTTGCTGATCATCGTGGCGGGATCCTGCCCGCGGGCGGCGGCCGCCGCCCCGGCCAGGATCGGCAGGGCCAGGAGCCATCCGCGCGCTACGCGTCGCCGGAAGCCGAATCCCGATATGCGTTGGCATTTCATGCGTTTAGCGTGCGGGATTATGGGGGCTGGCCCGGGGTTGTCAAGGTCAACCCGGCCGCTTTACTTGGCGGGGCGCCCGGGCTATGATGCGCGGCTTTCATTGGCAAGGAGCAAGCGCATGACAAGCTGGTTAACGCGGGTCCCGGTGGTAGTGCAGGCGGCGTTCCTGCTGAGCCTGTCCAACGTGTTCATGACCGTTGCCTGGTACGCGCACCTGAAGCACCTCGGGCACCGCGCGTGGTACGTGGCGGCATTGCTCAGCTGGGGGGTCGCGCTGTTTGAATACCTGCTCCAGGTGCCGGCGAACCGGATCGGCTACACGGAGCTGAGCCTGGCGCAGCTCAAGGTCATGCAGGAGGTCATTACCCTGTCCGTGTTCGTTCCGTTTGCGCTGCTTTACATGCAGCAGCCGCTGAAGCTGGACTACCTGTGGGCCGGGCTGTGCCTGGTCGGCGCGGTATACTTTATTTTCCGGTCGTAACCCGCGGCGGCCCGGCGGGCTAGGTTCCGGCGCTGTCCTGCACCATGGCCATGACCCGGTCCATGGAGGCTTGGATGATGCCCATTTCCCGCGCAATGTTCTGGAACCGCTTGCGGTCGTCCTGCCGGGCTTTGCGCAACTGGTCGCGCTGCTGGCGGAGCGCGGCGACATCCGTGGCCGCATCTTCCGCCTCCTCGTCCCCGGCCTCCGCGTCCGGGACCTGGATGCGGTTATGGCAATCCGGGCACGGAATCATCAAGCCGGCGCCGCGCGCCTCGACAACCAGGTTTTTTCCGCAGTGGGGACAATCGAACACGATGTCGTTATCGGTGATTCCCGCGTCATCGCCGGGTACCGCATTGGGATCCTGGGGGTGTTCGGCGGTGTAGGGGACCTGGATCCGCGCGGCGCAATCCGGGCAGTTGATCATCAGGCCGGCGCCCCGGGCGTCAATCGCAATGCTCTTGGCGCAATGGGGACAGTCGAACACAATGTCGCCCGCTTCGATGCCGGATGGATTATTGCCGTTTTCTTCCGCCATGGTACACCTCCCGCTCTATTTCTTGCAAAAACGTTTAACACACTTGACGCCCCGGAACAAGCACATTAAAGTCAAAACTCAAAATCCTAAGCGTAATGGAGGCATGATCATGGCGGAATCTACTCTGGATGTCCAGGTAGCCCAAGTCGAGGATGTGAGCGTGGTTACGATTATCGGGCCGGTGGACTCGGTCACCATCGACACCTTTGAGTCGATGATCAAGCCTCTTATTGCGGCAAAACGTCCAAAAATCGTGGTGGATTGCACCAACTTGAACTACATCAACAGCACGGGCATCGGGGCCCTGTCCGGGTTCCGGCGGCGCTGCTACACCGGGGGCGGACGCCTCTTCCTGTGCAATCCCAGCGCCAAGATTGTGCGCTCGCTCGACATGCTGGGGCTCGGCCGCGTATTCAAAATATATGCGACGCGCGAAGAAGCCCTGGAAGCTATGAAATAGCTCCGTCCGCCGCGGCGAACGGACACAGCACTTTTATCCCCGGAAACGCGGCCGTGAGGTCGGCGGCGTGGCCGGCCTCAAACAGCAGTTTCAGGTTGGGCCCGGCGTCCATGGTCAGGTAGACCGGGATCCCGGCCGCGCGTCCCCCCCAGACCCTGTGCATCATGGCCACGCTCTCCGGCTGCCAGTACAGCAGCGGTGGCCATGCGGCCAGCATGGTGGCGTGCATGGCCAGCGCGTTGGCTTCGGCGGTGGCGCCCAACTGGGCGAAATCGCGGGCCGCGATCGCCGCTTGCAGGCGGTCGAGATCGCGCGCCGCCTGTCCGGGCCACGCCGGGTACAGCGTGGAGGTGGCCTTTGTCCGCCGCATGCCTTCACGCGAACCCACGGGCTTTTCGGCCGCGGACACTTCCAGCACTCCCAGGCGCAAATCCGGCCACGTGGCGTCCAAGGGCTCGGCCACGCTGTCCATGCCGTCGGCGCGCGTGCCGGCTTGCCAGGTGACAAAGCCCGGGTACACCGAGCGGCAGGCGCTGCCGCTGCCCAGGCGGGCGAGGATCGACAGCTCGCGCGCCGCGAGCCCCCAGCCGAACAGGTCGTCCACGGCCCGCGCCGCCGCCGCGAAGCCGGCGGCCGACGAGGCCAGGCCGGCGCCCACGGGCACATCCGATTCGCTGTCCACAGCAAAGAGGAACTCCGGCGCCGGCCGCACCAGGTCGAGATAGGCGAACAGCCGGCGGGCGGCGGGCGCCTCCGGCGGCACGTCGCGCCCGTTGAGCCGCAGGCGGTCGCGCTCCGGGTCGCGGCGGATCCGGGTGCGGGCCTGCAACTCCGGCAGCGCCACGGAGAGGCTGGCGGTCACCGGCAGGTTGAGTTCCTCGTCGCGCTTGCCCCAGTACTTGCACAGGGCGATGTTGACCGGCGCCACGCCCCGGCCTTCCCCGCGGGCGTCCCAGCCGCGGCCCTGCAGCAGCAGGCGGACCACGTCGCGTTTATTCAAGGCGCACCCCCGCGTGGGCCACGGCCACGGGAATCAGCTCGTACCCGAGCCCGGCCGGGTCCGTCCGGCCCAGGCCCACGACGCAGTCGCCGAGGCCGGATCCGGATATCTTGGCGCCGTGGATGCCCGGCTGCCGGCGCAGGCGGAACACGATCTCGGCCAGCTCAGGCGTGTTGACGCCCAGCGCGTCCAGCAGCCCGTGGTTAAAGTTCATGATCTCGCCTAGCGTGCGCCAGTCGCCGTTGGCCAGCGCGGGCACGGCCGCGGCCACGCTGGTGTCCATGGCGTCAAACACGCGCGTGAACAGTTCCGGGTGGCGCTGGCGGCGGGCTTCCACCTGGCGCACCACCTCGGGGGTGGGCGTCTTGTAGCCGGAATACACCAGGACCAGTTCCGGTTGCCCGGCGATCGGTTCCAGCTCCCGGGGCGTCATGCGGTAGCGGACCACGCCGCCGTGCACGCAGGCCGCCAGGTCCGCGCCCGACCCCAGCCCCTGCACGGTGCGGATGACGTCCAACCCGGCCGCGAACAGCGCCGCGGGATCGCCCGGCGCGCCGGTCCATTGGGCCAGCGCGGCCACCATGGCCGCGGTCACCGCGGCGGACGACCCCAGCCCCACCCGGCTGGAAAACCCGGAGCGCACCTCCAAGTCCAGCCCGGAGGGCAGCCGCTCGCGGACCCGGCGCAGGGCTGCCATGACAAACCGGAACGCCGGCGCGTCGTCCAGCGCGGCCAGCGTGGTTTCGTGCTCGCCAAGCGTGGAGCGGATCCGGACCAGGTCGTCCGATCGCGGGGCCAGCACAACCTGCAGGCGGACGTCCGTGGCCGCGACCAGCGCCGCCCGGCCGTGCAACACGGCGTGCTCGCCCAGCAGCATCAGGTTGCCGGGCGCGGAGGCGATGATCGGTTCCGTTTTCATGCGTTATCCAGCCAAGCCCCGCGGGGCTCCATGGCCACGTGCATCCCAGTGTAGCCGAATTCCTGCGCCAGGGCCAGCGCGGCCGCCTCGTCCGCGGCCAGGATCAGGACCACGCCCGCCGCGGCCCCGCGCACCGCGCCGGCGCCGCAGATCTTGGCCGCGGCCCCGGCCTCCTCCAGCCGCCGGATGAACCGTTGCACGCGGTCCGGCACCACGCCGAGGGCGCACAGCAGGGCGTGGTTGCGCCGGATCCAGGACTGCCGCACCGCCATCTCCGGGTCGGCGAGCGCGGCCCGCAGGCCGCGCGCCACCGCGGCAAAATCCGCGCCCAGGGTTCCGGCCTTGAACAACGGCGCCACCTGTTCCACGCATTCGCCGGTGGAGCTTTCCGGCGTGCCCGTGTGCGCAAGGAGCATCGGGAATCCCGGGCCGGGCACGGGCTCCGCGCGCCCGGCCTGGTACCAGGCCAGCCCGCCGTGCACCGCCATGAAAGAATCCACGCCGCTGGGATGCCCGTGCTGGAGCCGCTCGACCTGCCGCGATTGATGGAACATCCGGTCCCGGCTTCCGGCGCAGTCCGGCCGCGCCGCGGCCAGCACGCAGACCCCGAGCGCGGCCGAGGACCCCATGCCCGCCCCCAGGGGAATATCCGTGCTGACGTCCAACGCCCAACCCGCGGCCGGGTTGTCCGCACCGTCCAGCGCCAACGCCAGGGCGTACAGGACCAGGTCGGCCGGCTCGCGCAGCACAGCGCGGATGGGCAAGCGCCCCGTTTCAAAGTCTTCGTAGCGGGCATCGAGGTCGCGCCGCAACCCTTCCAGCGCGGCGCGCGGCACGGTGCGCCGGACGTTCAACGCGGGGATCGCGAGCTCGATGGCACCGGGCGGTTCCGCCCATGCCTGGCAACGGGCGTGCCGGTTCACGGCCATGACCAGGGCGGGATGGCCATGCACCACGGCGTGCTCGCCCGCGAGGATGATCTTGCCCGGCGCGCGCGCGATCATGGCGCCGCAGAAGCCCCGGCCAGCAGGTCGGTCCGGCCGACCAGGTCGGTGGCCCGGGCCACCCCCAGCAGGAACAACGTGGTGACAAACTCCTGCTTGAGCTGCGCGATCAACCGCAGCACGGCGTCGGCCGACTCGCGTGCCGGCGCGAGGAACGGCCGGGCCAGGCCGCACAGCGAGGCGCCCAGGATCATGGCCTTGGCCATGTCCACGCCGCTGCGCAGGCCCCCGGACCCGATCAAGGTGACGCCCGGCCGCAGCGGGGCCAGGTCCAGCAACAGGTCCGGGGTGGGGCCGCCCCAGTCGTCAAACGCAAACGGTAGATCGCCGGCCCGCCGCCGCGGCTGGCGCAGGTGCTCGATGGTGCCCCACGACGTGCCTCCGGCGCCGGCCACGTCCAGGTACCGGATGCCATGCCGGACCAGCAGTTCGGCGTCCGGCCGGCTGATCCCGCAGCCCACCTCCTTGACGATGACCGGCCGGTCCAGCGCCGCGGCCACGTCCCCGATCTTTTGCGCCAGGCCGGCGAAGCGTGGCTCGCCCTCGGGCTGGACCGCCTCCTGCAGGGGGTTCAAGTGCAAATACAAACCGTCGGCCGCCAGCACTTGGACCGCCTCGCGGCAATGGTCGATGGTAAAGCCATGGTTCAACTGCACGGCGCCCAGGTTGGCCAGCAGCAGCGTGCCGGGCGCGTAGCGGCGCAGTTCAAAGCTCGCGCGCGCGGCGCGGTCCTGGAACATCACGCGCTGCGACCCCACGCCCAGGCCCACGCCGGCGGCTTCCGCCGCCCGGGCCAGGTTGCGGTTGATGGCCTTGAGCTCGGCCTGGGCGCCGCCGGTCATGGAGGAGATCAGCAGCGGGAACGCCAGCTTGCGGCCCATGAACTCGATCCCGGGATCAATCTCCGCGCGGTCCAGTTCCGGCAGCGCGCGGTGCTGCAGGCGCAGGCGATCGAAGTGGCGCCGGTTGCGGTCGGCCTCCGGCCGGCTGGCCACGCGGATGTGGTCCAGCTTGCGCTGGCTGGTGGCGGCGCGGGTCACGCCCGGCGCTCCAGGCGGCGGTGCGCGCGCATCAACTCGCCGGGGTTGGTCTGGGCCGCCAGCAGGGACAGCTCGCCGCACCAGACCACCGCGGCCGCCACGGCGGCCAGCCGGCGGGCGTTGGCGCCGGGCGCGCGCGGCTCCAGGCAGCCCAGGTCCTGCAGGTTGCGGCGGACAAAGTCCAGGTCCTTGCCGTTGCCCACGGTGCCGACGATCAGGTGCGGCACGGTGACGGCGAAATACAGGTCGCCGCCGCGGTCCTCGGCGTGGGTGAACCCCTGCGATCCTTCGACGATGTTGGCGGCGTCCTGTCCCGTGGCGAGGTAAAACGCCAGCAGCATGTTCGCGAAATGTGCGTTGGCGCTGCGGACGCCGCCGGCGAGCAGCGTGCCCAGGTAGTTCTTGTGCAGGTTCAGCTCCGCCATCTTCGCGGGCGTGGTTCGCAGGTCCCGCGCGCACACCGCCGCTGGGATCACCGCCTCGGCAATGGCGTGTTTCCCGCGGCCGAGGATGCCGTTGACCGCGGACGGCTTCTTGTCGCAGCAGTAGTTGCCGGAGATCGAGAGGTAGCGCAGTTGCGGGTATTCGGCCAGCAGCCAGTTCAGCAGGTTTTCCGCGGCCGCCGTGGCCATGTTGTGGCCGGCGGCGTCGCCGGTGCTGATTTCCAGGCGCAGGTAGATCAGGTTGGCCGCCAGCTGGTGGTGCCAGCCGAGGAACTTGGCGTGGCGGCTGCCGGCCTCGGCCGCCGCCGCCATGGCCGCGGACCGGTCCCGCAGCGCCGTGACCACCTGCAAGGCCGCGGCCGCGTCCGGCGCCGCCAGCAGCACGGAGCGCGCCATGCGGTCGTCCGTCACCGTGACCCGCACGCCGCCGCACTGCACGGACACGCGCGCGCCGCGGCCGACCGACGGCCACAGGGGCGACTCAAACGTCGCCAGCGGCGCCATGAAGTCGCCCGCCGCATCCGTGCCAAGGATTTTCACCGGGCCGACCGCTTGCATCGGCACCGTGGCCATGGTTATAGTTTCCGCCTGGGTCATGATGAAACGTTGGCGCCGGATTGTGCCGCAGTCCGGTGCGATTGACAATGAGGATTTCGGCGACGGCGGCCCGCCGGCGGGCGCATGAAAAAGATATTGGTATGCGGCGACAATCACTACGGGTATATCCATTCCCTTGCCCGGGGCCTGGCCGCCGGCGGGGTTGACGCCGGGGTGTACCGGCACGCGCGCATCCACGTGCGCAAGCTGGCCAGCCCCCGCCCGTTGACCCGCTGGCGGGCGGCCGGCCGGTTGTGGCTCCTGAACCGCGGCCTCCTGCGGCGCGTGGCGCGCGACCGGCCCGACGGCGTGGTGTGCATCAGCGGCGAGGCGCTCCTGCCGGACACGGTCCGGCGGCTGGCCGCGCAGCGGCCGGTGGCCCTCTGGCTGGTGGACCGGTTGGCCAACACCGGGCTGACGGCCGACCTGGTGCAGCTCTATCCCGTGCAGCTGGTGTTTGAGCCGGCGGACCTGGCGCTGTTTCCCCGGGCGCATTACCTGCCCTATGGCGCGGACCCGGCGCACTATCGGCCGCTGCAGCAAAGCGCGCGCTACGCGGTGGGGTTCGTGGGCGCGCCCCACGCCAACCGCCTGCCCATTCTGGAACACGTGGCGGGGATCTGTCGGCGGCGCGGGTGGTCGCTGGCCTTGTGCGGCCCGTTCCGCAACCGGCGCGCGCTGGCCCGGCAATGGCCCGGCCTGGCTCAAGCCATCGCGGTCAACCGCAAGCTTGCGCCGCAGGAAGTGAACGCCTGGTACAATGCCACGGCCATCAACCTCAACCTGCACCACGACCAGTCGGTGGAGGGCGTGAACCCGCGCACCTTCGAGATCCTCGCCGCGGGTGCGTGCCAGTTGGTGGACCACAAGCCGCGCCTGGCCGACTGGTTTGTGGATGGCCGCGAGCTGGCCATGTTCCAGGAACCGGAGGAGCTGGAAGCCCGGCTGGCGATTTACCTGGAGCGGCCGGCGGAGCGGGCGGCCATGGCCCAGCGCGGCTACGCGGCGTGCATGGCCCAGCACACCATGGCGCATCGCGCCCGGCACATCGTGGAATGGCTGTTCGCTTAGCGGGCGCGCGCCGCAGCCGGTCAGAACGGCGCGTCCGAGCCCGCGGCGGCTTCGGCCGGTGGCGGGTTGTCGCCGCCGCCCCCCGCCGGCGCGCTGCCGGCCGGTTCGCCGCCCCGCGCCCCTTCCTGTTTCTGCGACCACAGGAAGTGAATGCGGTCCGAGCGCACGCGCAGGCGGTTGCGCTTTTCGCCCTGGGGGGTCTGCCACTCTTCCAGCTGCAGGCGGCCTTCCACCAGCACGGGCGATCCCTTGCGGCAATGCTGCTCGCAGACTTCCGCCTGGCGGTCCCATGCCACGACATCCACGAAGCAGACCCGCTCCGCTTCCTGGCCGTTTTTGTCGCGGTATTTTTCGTTGATGGCCACGCGCAGGTCGGCCACCGCGGTACCGGACGGCAGCCGGCGCACCTCGGGATTGCGGGTCAGGTTACCTGCGATCAGGACCTTGTTGAGCGATGCCATGATGGGGTACTCCTTTCCTATTCCAACAAAACTCTAGCAATCCCGGCCCCGCCATGGCAATCGCAAATGCAGCCGGCGCGCCGGGTTACCACCCACTGTAATACCGCACCCAGAGGCAGAGTGTCGCCAGCACCAGGGATTCCAGGGTGAACAGCACGCCCCACCGGGTAAACCCCATGAAGGTGATGGCGTAGCCGTTGCGGGCGCCGATCTTGGAAACCACCACGTTGGCCGAGGCGCCAATCAGCGTGGCGTTGCCGCCCAGGCAGGCGCCCAGCGCCAGGGCCCAGTACAGCGGGTGGGGCGCGTCGGGCGCGCCGCCCATATCGACCACCAGGTTCTGCACCAGCGGGGTCATGACAATGACAAAGGGGATATTGTCCAGCACCGCGGAAAACAGCGCGCTGCCCCACAGGATCACCAGCATGGCCAACAGCTGGTTCTGCCCGCACACGCTGACCAGGAGTTCGGCGGCCCGCTCGAGCACGCCCTGGTGTTCCATGGTACCGACCACGATGAACAGACCCACGAAAAACAGCACCGCGTCCCACTCCACCATCTTCAACATCTCGTCCACGTTGACCCGGCAAATCAGCATCATCACGCCCAGGCCGCCGATGGCCACGATGCCGACCGGCAGGTGGTACAGATGATGCGTGAAAAACAACCCAAAGATGAACAGGAATACCAGCAACGAGCGGCGCATCATGTGGGGCTTGATAATCGCCAGTTCAGGGCAGGCTTTGAGCACGCGCGCTTGGACCTGGGGCGGCACGCGCAGTCTCTTCCGCAGCACCAGCCAGGCGGTCAAGACAAATGCCGCGCCAATCAGGATGACCGTTGGCGTCAGGTGAACGAAGAAGTCCCAGAAGGTCAGGCCTACCTTGGACCCCAGGATGATGTTGGGCGGGTCGCCGATCAGGGTGGCCGTGCCGCCAATGTTACTGGCCAGGGCTTCCAGGATCAGGAACATGGCCGTGGGCAGCTCCAGCACCTGGGTGATGAGAATCGTGACCGGGGCCATCAGGATGACCGTGGTGACGTTGTCCAGGAAGGCCGAAAACAGCATGGTTACAGACAGCAGCATGACCAGGATCGGCACAGGCCGGCCTTTCATCCCCTTGGCAATGCCCATGGCCACCCACTCAAAAAAACCCGTCTGGGCCAGCAGGGCCACGCAGCCCATCATGCCAATCAACAGGAGAATCACGTTCATGTCGATGCGCGCCATGGCTGCATCGAAATCGATCAGGCGCAGGCTGATCACGGCCAGCACGCCCAGGAACGCCGCGCTGGACTTGGACGTCAACTCGGTGGCAATGAGCACGTAAACCACGATGAAGATGACGAGGGATGCAATCATCTTCGGTTACACCAGCAGCACCCGATCGATTACTTCGTAGCGGTCAATGACGCCCGCGAGGTGCTGCCGGTCCACAACGTAGATGTGGTGGTGACCCCGGCAGACCATTTCAAAGATTACTTCCATCAACGTCGCGTCGGACGGCACCACGGCCGGGGTGCGGTTGAAGGTCAGGTCGCGCAGCAAAACCGATTGGTCTGCGCGATAGTATTTTTCAAAAGGGTCCATGTGGCGGACAAAAGCAATGGTTTTGAGCTGGTAAAAAAAGTTCGGCATGCCAAAAGAGAACAGGTCCTGGCAGGAAAGATCTCCCAGGAACTGGTCGTCGCGCCCCAGGATGGGGAGCGAGTCCTCGCGGTGATGGTGCAGCAGGCGGGCGGCGTCGCCCAAGGTCATGTCATCGCGCAGCTTGGCGTCCGGCTGGCGCATCAGGTGCCGGGCCAGGACGTCCTGGTCGATGACCACGCCGCTGGCATCCATCAGGCCCCAGGCGGCATGGGCATCCGGGGCCGCCAGCGCCGCCTGCTGCGCCGCGGGATCCTTGAGGTATTTCAAGTACGCCGCGCGGGTCTTCAGGAGCAGGTTGGGATCATCCACCGGCACCAGCGTCAGGAACAAAAAGTGAACCATCTCGCCGTCGAGGCTTTCAAACGTTACCCCATCGGGACACAACGCGCTGAGGGCAAACGCACGATGCAGGGTGGGATAGCGGGCATGGGGGAACGCAAAGCCCTCGCCGATGGCGGTGGTTTGCTCGATTTCCCGCTGCATGATTGCCGCCAGCAACTCGTCGCGGGGCACGCCTTCCAAGGCCAGGGGCGAATGGGCAAGCAAGTGATCGATGAGCTCCCCCACAATCTCGGCCTTGTCGCGGGCGCCGCCGGCCAGGCCGGCCAGCACCTGGGACTCTGGCACAAATGAGCTAAGCTTCATGTTCGTTGCACCTTGTCACACCTTGGCCACGCGTGCGAGGGGTTGCCGGGCTTCTTATTTCATATCGCCAGCGCGCAGGGCAAACAGAAAACAGCGCGGATCAAAAGTTGATCGCCGCCTTGAAACTCAGGTACACCTGCCGCTGGCGATCCGCACGGTCAAAGGCATACACCCAGCCCGCGCCCGGCGCCAGGTCAACGTAGCGGAACAGGGTCAGCGAGAGATTGAGCTCCAGCCCCGCGGACTGGATCCATTGCGGCGCAGGCTGGCCGGCAGGCACATCGCCGAAGGTTTGCCCGCCTTCGTAAAACACTTCGCCATACAGTTGCTGTCCATAAATCGGCAGGGTGGCGCTGGCGCCCCGGTATACGCGCCACAGCGGGAACCGGTAGGCCGCGCCGGCCTTGGCGATGCCTTGCCCGACCTGGGTGTTGTCGTCATAGCCGCGCAAGCCGAGGCGGCGCGGCACGCCCGGCCCGCGATCCGTGCCGGAGAAGTCCATGCCGCCCAGGCCGAAACACCCCTGGGCAATGTCGTCGCCGAATCCGCCGCCGCCGCCGCCGGCCAGCTTGAGTACCTGGTTGTCGCCCCAGGGCAGCGGCAGGTACTCGTTCCATCCGGCCAGTGCCCGGGTGCGCTGCAGGTGACCGCCCAGCGCCGGTGCGGACTGGGCAACCGCCAGGGACAACCGGCGTCCGCGCTCGTAGGAGAAGCTCTGGGGAAACGTGGTGGCGCTGAAAAAAGTCAGCCGGCCATACATGGCGCCTTCGCCGCCCACGTACAGGTTGCTGGTCAGCAAGGTCTGGCCTTGGTAGTCGTCGTTTGCACGGTCCAGGGGGTGCCGGTCCAAATACTCATAGCCCAGGCTCAGCGCCAGCTGATGGTCCGCGGTATTGAACGGCAGGGTCATCTGGGCGCCCGCCACCCCGCTTTTTTCAACGTAGGCATACGTGCGGTCGCGGGCGTCCACCACCAGGTTGGCGTAGCTGTCCGGCGCATAGTTGGCGTAGGCGTCCCATAGCGGGTAGAAGCCGTTGTACTGCCAGGAACCAGATCCCAGGGGCACGCGCCAGCGGGTCGCGTAACCGCCCCGCGCCTGGATGCTGTGCCGCGCCGCCGGATCCGAGAGCGCCAGGGCCAGCCCCCCCTCAAATTCGTCGCCGCTGTAGTTGAACCACGGCGACCAGTAGTCAAGGCCCAGGCCGCTGAGCGCGCGGTACGGATGCTCGGGCGATAGCGCCGGAGGCGCTGCCCGGCGCGCCGCCGCCACCCGCGCCCGGTTGGCCGCGTTCGGCGACCAATCCCGCGGCAAGACCGGCACCGGGCCCGCGGGGCCCGGAGTGTCGGTATCAAGCACCACCAGGTAATACCCGTGGGCATCATAGCCCACCGCGGCCAGCGACCGTCCGTCGGGCGCGTAATCCGGCTGGAACACGCCCCCCGGCACGTGCGTCAGCGGCCGGGGCGCGTTGGTGCCGGCAAGCGTCAGTTCGTAGAGGTTGAACGCCCCGTTGCGGTCAGCGGAAAAAACCAGGCGGTCGCCCGCCGGGTGCACGGCCGGCCCCAGCACGCCGCATGGCCAGTCCAGCAGCAACTCATCGCGGCCCGTGGCGCGGTCAACGCGCCGGATTTGGGATCCGCGCCGGGTGGCTTCCACATAAACCACCCCCTGGCCGTTCGGCAGATAGACCGGGTCCGCCAAGGTGGACCCGGCCGGGGCCTGGACGCGGATCGTTTCCGCGGCCCGTTCGCCGGCACGGTCCAGGGGAACCTCGAGCAGGGCATAGCCCCCGAGCTCGTTGCGGACGGCAGCCAGCGTCTGCCCGTCCGGACTGACGGCAACGAAACGGTAACGCCCCTGGCCGGTGATCCGCCGAACGCCACCGGCGTGGGCGTCGTAGGCCAACAGCTCGTTCCACTGGCGATCGCGCCCCACCGTGTTGAGGCGCGTGTAATAAAAAGTTTCGCGCCCGGGCGCCGCGGCCATGCGGGTCAGGCCCGCCTGGCAACGGGCGGCACGCAGCCTGTCCAGTTGGCTGGTTTTCCGGTCATAGCGGTACAGCGTGTCCCGGTTTTCGCCTGGAAACCCGCAAAAAAATACCGCTTGTCCGTCCGGCCCAAAGCGCGGCTGGGTGACCTGCAAGTTGCCCGGTGTGCGGCGCGCGCAGGGCGTAAACGGCACTTGCGCCAGATGGGCCAGGCGTGCCTGCTGCCGTTGGCGGTCCCACCGCCGGGCGGCCGCGGCCAGGCGGGCAAACGTAATGCCAGTGACCGGCCGGCTGACGGCGTCAAACGCGAACAGGATCGAGTGGGCCACGGACTGGGACAACACTGCGGGCGCGTTGGCGACCGCGGGATCGAGTTGGTCGCGGATATATTCCATGAGCCGCATGCCGTACAGGTAGCTGGCCTGACCATAGGGCCACTCGGGCAGCAGCAGGTTCCATTGCGGTGGCTGCAGGTCACGGTTTCCGGCCACGGCCATGCGCAGGATCATGTCGGCGATGGTGCCTTGGCCGCGGCCGGGCGGGGCGAACTCGGATTCGGCCCACACGGCCAGGCCTTCCAAGTACCAGTCCGGCGCGAGCACGCCCGCGGGCGTGGCGCAAGCGCCGAGAAAGGTGGAGAGCGGATCGCCCAGCGGCACCAGCCGGCCGAACACGGAGTTGAGGCCGGCTGAAAGCCCGTACTGCGCATCCATGGCCAGCACGTGGCTGTACTCGTGAAACACGGTGCTGCGCAGCTCGTTGCCGGGGTTGTACGTCGTGGCTCCGGGCGGGTTGCCGGCGGCCACCAGCTCGATGATCGGCCGCGGAAATACCGTCGTCCACCCGTTGTGGTCGTCCCGCGCGTCGTGGTACAGGATCACCGTTTTCCGGCGCGGGGTCCACCCATAGACCGGGGCCAGCACCGCGTGGGCTTCTTCGCACAGCAGGCACAGCGCCGGCAAGCGGTCGCGGAGCTTGGCCTGGAAAATATAGATGAAATGGTCGCTCTCGGCTTGGCGCAGTTCATCGTAGACCGGCATCTGGCCCAGGGCGGTGCCGATCGCCAGGGCCAGCAACACCCCGGCCCACGTCAACGGGCCCTTCCGCGTGCGCCGCTTTGTGATCATGCAACCATCTTGGCCTACCCGGCCGGCAGGATCAAGCCGCTGGGTTGGGCCAGGCGCAGGAACACCCAGCCCAACCCCGCCACGAGCATGCCCTGGAACGTCGAGCGGCTGCCCGGCAAATCTGCCGCGCATCACGGAGGCGCTGTGTGATCCGCTAAATATTGCTAGTCCGTGCCACGCTTCGTGGTAATCTTTTGCGAATTTAAAAAAGATGATTTCGAGTTTACTGCACAAAAAACCGCCGGCGCGCCCGTCCTGGCCGGAGCAAGGCGGGGGATGGAACCCCGGGCCGCGGCGCTGGCTGCGCCTGCTGCTCCTGCTGGCGGTGGCGATCGTGGCGGGTAGTCTCATCCGCCGTTGGACCGCCGTGCCAGCAACGCCGGACGCCGGGCCGGACCGCCGCCAAGCCACGCCCGAGGCGCCGCCCGAACCACCCAACCCCTGGCGCACCCTCCAGTTCCCGACGGCGCAAACCGGGTGGCGTGACCCGGCCCGGCCGGGTATGTTCCAGCCCACCGCCTCGGGCCGGCCGGAATCGGCGCTGTTCGGGTCCGTGCGCACCGGGGACCGCGGCGGAAGCCTGGTGGCGACCTTCCACGAGGGGCTGGACATCGCGGCCCTGGCGCGCGACAAGGCGGGGCGCCCGCTGGACGTGGTGGTCGCCGCCACCGCCGGCACCGTGGCCTACGCCAACCGCCTGGCCGGAAACTCCAACTACGGGCTGTACGTGGTGTTGACCCACGCGGACCCGCTCGGGCCCGCGTACACGCTTTACGCCCACCTGGCGCAGATCCTGCCGGGGATCGCGCCGGGCGTGACCGTGACAAGCGGCGCGCCCCTGGGGGTCATGGGGCACTCCTCGTCCTCGGCCATCCCGGTGGAGCGGGCGCACCTGCACTTTGAGGTGGGCCAGATCCTGAACGCGCGGTTCGCCGCGTGGGCCCAGCAGCAGAAAATCAAGCAGCCGCACGGGAACTACAGCGGCTGGAACCTGCTGGGCCTCAACCCGCTGGATTTCCTGAGCAACCAGGACCAGTATTCCGAGTTTACCATGCAGTCCCACCTGGCGGTCACGCCGGTGGCTTTTGAGCTGGCCATCAAGACGGGTCGGGTGCCGGACTATTTCCGCCGCTACCCGGCCTTGTGGGCCGGCGCGCCGTTTGCGGGGCGCGCGCTCGTGGCGGCGTTTTCCGAAAGCGGGGTCCCCTTAACCGGGCGCAATGCCACGGCCGAGGAATCCGCGCGCCTGAAAGCCGCGCGGGCCTGCGTCTTGCGCGCCGATCCGGCCATCCTGGGCCGGAATGGCGCGCGCCTGGTGCGCCAGCGCAACAGCGGGTGGGAAGTAGCCCCCGAGGGCGACAAGCTGCTGTCCATGCTGTTGTTTTGACGGTGCGTCAACGGGCGTTGCGCAGGACGGTCTGGATATCCTCGCGCAAGTCCGGATCGCGTTCGCGGGCCTGCAATTGCTGCAGCACCGGCGCGATTTTTTCCCGCGGAAAGTTGACCAGGGCCAGGATGGCGGCCTCGCGCTCGGTGTAGGCGGCGTTCGCCGTGTCGCCCCGGGCCAGGGCAAGCAGCAGTGGCAGCGCCGCGGGATTCTTGATGCTCGTGATCGCGCCCACGAGAATCTCGTCGCCGGCATCGTCCCGCTCCAGGCGCAGTAGCAGCTCCTGCAAGGCGGATTCCGTGCCGATGGCCGCCAGCGCGGCCGCGCTTTTCTCAAACACCGCCCAGGTCGGCGCATCCAACCCCGTGGCCAGGCCCGGCACTGCCGCCGGGTTGCGCAGTTCGCCCAGGATCGCCGCCAACTGGGCCACCTGGCGGGCATCCAGGCCCGGCCGCGCGGCAGCGTCTGCCAGCGCGCGCGCCACGGCCGCCCCGCCGCGCCGCGGCAGCAGGCCGCGGACCACGGGCGCAACCCCGGCCGGATCCGGGCCGGACAGCGTCGCTACCAGCGCCGCGGCGCAGGATTCCGGATTGGCCAATTCGAGCGTCGACCGCATGGAGGCGCGCAATCGGGCGTCCGGGCAGGCGGCCATGGCCCGCAGCAGGTCGGCGATGGAACCCGGCGTGGATTGGCGGGCCGCCAGGCGGGCGGCTTTCATCTTCAGCACCGGGTCCGGGCTTTGCAGCGCCGTGACAATCTCCGCTTCTGATCCCAGGCGGCGCGCGGGCGCGGACGCCGGCGCGTCCGCGATGGGCGTTGGCCGGCCGACCACCGCGGCCGTGGGCGCGGGCGGCTGGGCCTGGGGTTCGGCCGGCCGGCCGCAGCCCAGGCCGCAGACCAGCAACCCCAGCGCGCCCCACGCCGGGCAACCCGCCGCTCGAATAGATTGCAGCACCCTCACGTCGTTGAGCTCTTTGTGCCGCGGATGGTAATCCGCCCGCCCGCCCGACACAACCTCATTTTGGGCCTCCGCTGCTCCGCAGATCACTGATGGCGAACGCGCCTTACGGCGCTCACGACCAACGGCTGCCGATCGCCCGCCCAGGCGTTCGTAGTTAACGCCGTCAGGCGTGTTCGGCAACCCGGGCGGCTCATCATGAGCATGGCTGGCGGTGATCACGCGCCGGCGGTAGCCTGCGCTTTTCCCTCCGGCCGGGCCATGGCCGCCAGCACGGCGGCCATGGCGGCGCTCAACGCGGCGGCCGTGACTGGTTTGGCCAGGTACTCATTCATGCCCACGGCCAGGAACCGTTCCCGGTCATCCTTGGTGGCATACGCGGTCACGGCGATGATCGGCACGCCGCGCCGCCCGGGATCCGGATGGGCGCGCACGGCGCGGGCCACGTCCAGGCCGTTCATGCCGGGCAGTTGGATGTCCAGCAGCACCAGGTCATAGGGTTGCTGGGCGAACAACTGCAGCGCGGATTCGCCATCCGGCGCCAGATTCACCGCATGGCCGGCATCGTGCAGGTACAACTCCAACAGGCGCCGGTTGCTGTCTTCGTCCTCGACCACCAGCACGTTCAGCGGCGGCTGGCCGGCGCCGTCGCCGGCGGCGCCCTCCCCGGTCCAGGCCGCACCGGAGACCGGCGCCACGATACTGAACCAGAACGTGCTGCCCTGGCCCTCGATGCTGGTCACGCCAATGCACCCGCCCATTTGCTCGACCAGCGAGCGGGCAATGGCCAAACCGAGTCCGGCGCCGCCGAAACGCCGGGTGTAGGACATCTCCACTTGCACGAACGGCTGGAATAATTCCTTCAACTTTTCCGGCGAAATGCCAATGCCCGTATCGCGCACGCTGAAGCGCAGGACCACTTCGTTGGCTTGCGGCGCGCGCTGCGTCGGCGCCCCGGGGTCCGGCGCCACCTCCAAATCGACCCCGCCGCGCGCGGTGAACTTGACCGCGTTATTCAGCAGCAGGCTCAGAATCTGCTTGAGGCGCAGGCCGTCGGTCACGATTTCTTCCGGAGCCGCGGCGCCAAGGCGGCAGGCAAACCGCAAGTCCCGGGCCGCGGCGGCGATCTGCGCGGTGGCGGCCACCTCGTGCACCAGTTGCCGCAGGTCTGCCGGCGCGGAACTGATCACCACCCGGCCAGCCTCGATCTGGGTCAAGTCCAGGATGTTGCCGATCAGCCCCAGCAGGTCGGCGCCGCGGCGCTTGATGATCCGGGCGAACTCGCGCTGCTCCTCGTCCAGGTTGGGAGCCTCGGCCAGGATGTCGGCGAAGCCGATGATCGGGTTGAGCGGGGTGCGCAACTCATGGCTCATGTTGGCCAGGAACATGCTCTTGGCCATGCTGGCGGCCTCGGCCCGTTCCTTGGCCAGCAACACCTGCTCCTCCATGGCCCGGTGCTGGGTGATATCGACCTCCACGCCGTCCCAGGCGATCCGTCCATCCGCCAGCTTGCGCGGGGCGGAGTTGAACAGCCGCCAGCGGGTTTCGCCCGAGGGCAGGCAGACGCGCACTTCGGCGCTGAACGGCGTCATGGTGCGCTGCGCCGTGGCCTCGGCTTCCATGACCCGGGCCCGGTCTGCTTCCAGGACCTGGCCGTAAATCAGGGCCGGATCCCGCATGGCGGCCTCGACCGTGACCCCGTGCATTTTTTCCACGCCGGCGCTGAGATAGGAGAACTGGCGAAAAAAGCCCGCCGGATCCGCGACAATCTCGTAGATCAGCCCGTTGGGGATGCGGTCGCTCAACAGGTTCAGGCGTTCGCTGTGCTCGCACGCCACCTGTTCGGCCCGCCGGCGCGCGGTGATGTCGGTGGTCGCTCCGCGGTATCCCCGCAGCGAGCCGTCAGCGTTGAGGATGGGAATCCCGTTGGTTTCGCCCCAAAACTCTTCGCCGGTCCGGCTCAGCGCGACGACGACCTGATTGACAAAAACTTCGCGGCGGGACATGGCGACCAATACCTGGGCCTTGACCGCCTCGCGGGCGTCCGGCGGCGCAAAATCATAAAAATGCATCCGGCCCACCACCTCTTCGGGCGGATAACCCAGCAGGTCTTTGGCGGCATCGCTGACGTAGGTGTAAAGCCCGTTGGCATCGACTTCCCAGACCAGGGTCCGTCCCAGCCGGGCCAGTTGCGCGAAGCGTTCCTCGCTTTCGCGCAAGGCCAGTTCATGGCGCTTGCGCTCGGTGATGTCGGTGTGCGAGCCGGCCATGCGATAGGGGCGGCCGCCGGCGTCGCGCAGGGCTTCGCCGCGCGCGCGGACCCAGCGGTAGGAACCGTCGCGGTGCAGCATGCGGAATTCGACGTCATATACCAGATCCTCCCCTTGCAGGTAGCGGCGGACAAGGTCCAGGACCCGCGGCTTGTCCTCGGGATGCAACCGGTCCTCAAACGTCGGAAAGCCGTTGGGCAGCTCATCGTCCCGGAAACCGAGCTGTTCCTTCCAGCGCGGCGACAGGTAGAGCGTGTTGGTGACCAGGTCCCAGTCCCAGATCCCATCCTGCGATCCGCGGATGGCCAGCAGGAACTGCTCGCGGCTGCGGCGCAGCTCGGCTTCCAACTGCTTGTGCACGGACAAATCGCGCAGGAACGCCACCATCAGCCCGCCCTGGTCGGGCCGATGCTGGACGCTGACCTCAAGGTCCACGATTCCGCCATCCTTGCGGCGCTGGCGGGTCGTGAAGCGATCCTGGCCGGTTCTCGCGATCCGGGCTATGCGCTCCGCCGTGTCGGTGGGTGTTTCCATGAACTCGACGTCGTTGATCCTCATGGAAAGCAGCTCGGTCGCGGAATAGCCCAGTATCCCGCAGTACGCCTGGTTGACTTCCAGGATTCGGCCCTGCATGTCCACCAGGCAAAACCCGTCCATGGCGGTTTGCAGGATGGCCTTGTACTGGGTTTCCTTGAGACTCAGGGCGGTCCTGGCTTGCTCGAGTTCGCCGCCATCCCGGGACAAGCCAAGGGCGGCAGGCAGGTTCAGGCGCTCCAGCAGGATGGCCGGGTAATCGGGGTGAAAGGGTTTGCGCAGGCAGGCGGCGACGCCGCGCCGGATCCACTCCGGCTCATCGGCCGGCGCGCCCGCGCCCCTTATGACCAGGCACCGGCAGCCGGGCTGGCGGGCGCGCAGCGTATCCAGCAACGCGCCGGCATCCAGCCCGTGCATATCGCGGTCCAACAAGGCCGCATCGCAGCCGGCCTGGGCGAGGGAGGCGGCTGCGGGCGCCGTGCCGGCCACGGTTACGCCATGCCCGTGGTTTTCCAGCGACTGCTTGATGGCCCCGGCCAGGGCGGAATCGTGCTCAACGATCAAAATGTGCATAGCTATCCCGGTGGGTTAATGGAATCATGATCTCTGATACCACTTTTGCATGAGGATCGGTATTTATCTGGGCTCCCCGCCTTTACAAGGCGGGGGGGACCCGAAGGGTGGGGCGGTTGATACGGACACCTACCACTTTCACACGGGAATGGTATGACCGCCCGCCCGCATTCGTTATACCGCCAACTTTGTGAATATATTCACAACACTTTCAAACTCAACATATAATGGAATGCCATAATGTATCAATAAATCGATGGTGCCGCATAACCGCCTGAGTGGCAAGATGATTCATCCTGAATTCAGCATTTGAATTAACTGCGAAACACGCGAATAACGCGAAACTCATTGCCGCAGAAAGAGAATCTGGCGAACCCGTTGAGAAGAACATCTTGCACCTGGCTGGTGATTGATTTTCTGAAAAGCCACCCCAGACGGTCGCTGGGGCCGGCGACCCTTCTGGCCGAGGCCGGCGACCCCTATCCATTGCCGTCGGCTTACTCGTCAAGCAGCAGTTGCAGCCAGGGCAGGCCGGCGGCGATGCGGGTCAGCGCATCCGGGGTTACGGGCTTGGCTTCGCGCTGGCCAAGGTTGTCCGTGGCCACGCTGTAGAACCAGTACAGCGATCCGATTTGGCCGCCGAACGCCGCGCCGGTTTCGGTGGTGTTGGTCCTCCACAACTCGTACGCGCCGCGATCCTGCGCCATGTAAATGTCGTAACCCCGGATGCCCGGGCCGCCATCACTGCCGCCCCAGGCCAGCGTGAACTGCGGCGGCGACATCTCCGGCAGCGCGAGCACGGCACTGACGGGCGCGCCGCCAGCCACGGTGTTGGTCACGGCCGGAGTCACGATGGCCTCGTTGACGTCGAAGACAATGGTCGCCGTGTTGGTGATCTCGAGGCGGGCCGCCGGGCTGCCGGCCAGCGCGATGCTGAAGGACACGTAGCCTTCGCCGATGTGGTTGGTGGTGTTGGGCGGCAGGAAACCCAGCAACGGATCTTCCGGGTTGTCCTGGGTCACGGGGTCGATCGACTCAATCCGCCAGGTGGCGATTCCGGTGGCCGGGTCGAGCACGCCGCGCGCGCGCACTGGGTTGGCATCCGTGGCCACGTTGGTCCAGGCGGTGAAGTCGGCCAAGCCGGCGGGAACGGCGACAACCGTGTTGTTGAATCCCATTTCCTCGAGCTGGAACGTACTCCAGTCAAGGTTGGTGGCAAGCTGGTCAGTCACGACCACGACCTGGGCTGGCGCGGCGGCGGTGGCGACATTCTCGAACCGGATCGTGTAGTAGAGGCGCTCGGCGGCCAGCACGTAGCCGGCCGGGCCATACCCGGCGGCCACTTTTTCGTTGGGGTCGCCGCTAACTGGAATTTTTGAGGTCTGCTGATCGATTTTCTCCGGGTTCTGCAACGGGTTCTTGCCGGGCGAACCGGGCTTGGCGCTGCTGCTGGTTTTGCAGTTCTTGATTGCGGCCTGCATTTTCAGCTTCGATTTCTGGTAATTTTCCACGCATTCCGAGTACTGGTCCTGGGCGTCCATGTATTTCTGCGCCCGGTCAGCGACATCCTGCGGGAACTGGTCAAGCTCCTTCTTGAGCTGCATGTAATCCTTGATCAGCGCGTAGATGTCGTAGAGCGCGTTGGCGATGTCCGCGCCCAGCATCACGCCGCCGGTCACCTTGGATCCCTTGATGCTGTTCAAGCGCCCTTCGAGCTGGGCGAGATTCGGCTTGATCTGATCTTCCACCACGTCGATGAATTGGGCAGGGTGCTGCGACAGTTGGTCAATGCCCTTGAGCAGCGATTTTTGCAGGTCGATTTCCATGCGCAGCGGCGCCTGCAACGCGCCATCCACCAGCTTGTAGGTCGACGAACCGTCCTTGAGGCATTGCGCGGTGAGCTTGTCCATGTCGGGCGGTTTGCCGCTGGCTTCTTCGGCGTTGATCATGCCGACCGTGCCGAACAGGTCGTTGGCCGCGCCGGCCAGCGGTTTCTGCAATTCGGTGGGGATGGGCAGGCTGCTGCTGCCCTGGAGATCCCAGCCCTTGTTGCCGCCGGGCATCTTGGACGCCAGCGACTTCAGGTTCATGCATAGCTTGACCGCTTTTGCGCCGAGCAGCGAGGCTTTGCTCAGGTACAGGCCAGTGTCGGCGTTGTTCTGCTGGCGCATGGCGTCCCACGAGCTGTACCATCCGTCGTAGGCCACGCGGATGTTGTTGTTCCAGTCCCAACCCTCGTTGAAGGCGTCCATCACGCCGTCACAGACCTTGCCGGCCGCGTCCGCCTGGGTGAGCGGATCGGAGAAGTCGGATTTCCAGTCGCGGTTATTCAAGTTCTGGTGGGCGTCGGCCGGGTTGCTGGGCAGGCCCAGCTCGCCGTTCGCCACGTCGCCGCACATGCCGAGGAAATCGCCCACGGCATTCACGCCGGCTTCGATCGCGGCGCTGGCTTCGGGCGAGGGCGGCACGGGCATGAGTTCGCCGCGCGGGAACTGGCCGGCGCGCCGCGCGGCCTGGTACGGCGTCACCCGCGCGGCCGGCCATTGCAGGCTGTGCGGGCCGTCCAGCGCCAGGACCAGGCCCGCGACCGGCGTGTCAGCGGTCAACGTGATGCCCGCGGCGCGGCTGCCATACCCGAGCGCGCGGGTTTCCAGCATGTAGATGCCGGCCGGCCAGCCGACCAGGCCGAAAGCACCCTGGTTGTCCGTCACGCCGGACGCCACGATGCTGCCCTGGGCGGTGCGCAGGATCACGCCGGCGCCGGTGACCAGCCGGCCAGCCGTGTCGCGCACCACTCCACTGACCGTGGCCGTGGGAGCCAGCGCCAGGATGAAACTCTCCGTGCGCGGCGCGGCGGCATCCACCACGACGTTGGTCTGGAATACGGTCTCGTAGTCCCAAGACGGTATCACCGCGAGGGTGTACACGGCGGGCGCGGCCGCGGTGAAGCTATAAAAGCCGTTGGTGTCCGTGACCGTGGCCAGGGCCAGGCCTGCGACCGAGCACAGGTCCAGGCGCACGTAGCGCAACCCCAAGCCCGTGTCCGCCGCCACGACCCGGCCGCTCAGCACACAGCCCGGCTCGAGTTGCAGCTCCAGCTGGTTGGTCCCGGCCGCCACGGCCACGGTCTGCCCCGCGTACTGCCAGCCGCGGGCCAAGGCCTCAAATCGGTATTCCCCGGCCGCCAGGCCCGGGAACGTGTGCTGGCCGGTGGCGTCGGTGTTGCCGAGTTGGCGCAGCAGGTTGGACGAGAGCGCGCTGCTGACCGTGAGGCCGACCTGGGCGTTGGTGATGGGCTGGTCGGCGGCGTCGGTCAGGATGACCTTGAGGCTGTTGGTGGCCAGTTCCAGGTTGCGTTCAATGGCGCTGCCGGGGTCGGCCACATCGACCGGCACGGGATGCAATAGCGCTTCCGTGGAATAGGCGGCCACGGCGTAGGCGCCGGTTTGCGCCAGCCAGAACAGGTAGGCGCCCTGCGGGTCGAGCACCCGCTCGTCCACCAGTTGTGCCTCGCGGTACAGCGTCACGTGGACATTGGTCGAGGCCGGAACCAGGCTACCCGCCGCGAATACCCGGCCGGAGACTGCGGAAACATTGAACTCATGCGCCAGGCCCTGGACCGGATTGGCGCTGCGAAGGACAAAGTCCGCCCGGCCGGCCGAGGCGCCGGCCAGGCCGCCGACCACCACGCTGTAGGCGCCAGTCGGCACGTTGCGGAACTGGTACGCGCCGGAATCGTCGGTCATGGCGCCAAGCTGGTAATCGCTGTAACCGAACAGCAGGCTGACCGGCACGCGCCGGGCCGGCGCGCCGGCGTTGCGAACCACGCCGGTCACCAGGCCGTGCCGCGCCAGGGCCAGCACGAGCGGCGGGTTGCCGCCGGCCAGCAGGGTCAGGTTGGTGACGGCCGGGTGGTGGTCGGCCGTGCGCGCGGCGACTTGGTACGCGCGCGGCGCAAGGTTGGAGATGACGAACCATCCGGCCGCGTCGGTCACGATCGGCGTTTGCTGCGGCGGGCGGCTATCCACGGTGATCCAGGCCCCGGTGACGGCCAGGGCGGTATCCGCGTCCACCACGCGGCCGGTGAGCGTGACGGATTGGCGCAGGGCCACCGCCGCGACCGCGGATGTGCCCACCGCGGTCACCTGGACAGTCACCGGATCCGCCTCGCCCAACCCGCCGGCGGCAGCTGCGACGCGGTACTGGCCGCCAACCACCGGCACTTGGAACCGGCCGGCGCCGTCAGCCAATACAAGCGCTCCGCGCCATGCGCCGTAGAGTGGATCCGGGTCCTGCCAGTCCGCCCAGACCATAGCCCCGGCGGCGGGCTGGCCGCCGGGTTGCTGCACGACGCCTCGCAACAACGCGCTGCCGCGAGTGACCACGGGCGAATACTGGTACGCCGCGCCGCTGCCGAGCTCGATGCTTTCCACGCGCGCCGGCGCGTACCCCGCGGCCTGCACCTCGAGGTCGTACGGACCGGACGGCAAACCGCCGATGAAATAGTAGCCATTGGATTGGGCCGCGCCGCTGAAGCGCATGGTGAAGTCACGGCGCCGCGCCCAGACGATGGCATCCGGCACCACGGCGCCGCCGATGGTCTCGGCGCACACGAGGCCGGAAATCGTGGCCGCGGGCTCGCTGGCAAAGGCCAGGAGGTTGGACACCGGCTGCGCCGGGTCTTCCAGCGCGATCGTCAGCAGTTGCGGCGGCCAGTAGCCAGCAGCCGAGAGGATGTACTCGCCGGCCGGAACGTTGCGGAACCCGAACGAGCCGTCGTACCAGGTAATGGTTTCATAATAGTTCGTGGGATTATCCGGTTGCCACACCGGCGCCAGGGTGAGCACCACGCGGGACAGCGGCTGGTTGGTCTCACGCAAGAAGGCCGTGCCGCTGATGGGCGCAATCTGGACCTGCTCCATGGCCTCGGCCACCAGGAACTCGAGCAGGTCCTGCTCGCTGACCAGGACCAGGCCCAGGTCGCGGGCGCGGTCGGCCGCCTGCTGCAGCATGGCGATGTAGCTGCCCTGCGTGGCGCCGGCTTCCTGCACCACGCGCGCCCAGGCGTTGGACCACAAGGGATGCGGATCCGCCGGCGTGACGTCCACGGCCAGCGTGGCGAAGTCCATCAGGTCCGGGCTGGCGGCGGTCAGCGCGTACAGGTAAAACAGGGCTTGGCCGGTGTTGCTGACGCGGGCCTTGAACTCGAACCGGCCGGTGGCGCCGGGGATCAACACCGAGGCCAGCGGGCCTTCCTGCGCCACGCCGAGGAACCGCAGGCCGTTGACCGCCTGGTTGGTCTTGCCCGGCTCCCACAGCAGCGTCGCGCCGGACATGCCCTTGAGGTACAGCCAGGGCGCGGCCAGGTTGCCGTCGCCGGCGTTCTCGTACACCACGTAGCCGGTGAACTCGCGGTTGGCGCGCACGCGTTCCGGCACCACGATGCGCGTGTTGAGCCGGCCGCCCGTGCCCGCGGCCACGGTGAAGGCGTTGGACAACACGCGCTCGCCGCCGGCCTGCTGCGCCACCGCGTGAAAGACGCCCGGCGCCACGCCCTGCAGATCAAACGTTGCATAGACCTGGGTGGAGTCCACGCGTTTCATGGCCGTGGCGGCCACGGGCGTGCCGCCGGCCGCTGGATCAAGCCGCACGGCCAGCCCGGCATTGAACCCGCGGCCCGACACCGGCACGGTGCAAGGCCCGGCATTGCCCGCGCCCGCCAAGCCCAGGCCCAGCAGGTCGAAGCCGGCCGGCCCGGCCGCCAGTTGGTACCAGCGGTTGCTGCCGCCCAGGGATTCCGGCATGGCCATGAGGTACACGGTCTCGTTGCTGGCGGACGCCGGGATCGCGAGGGTGGCGTCAGGGCTGTTCCACTGGGCGCTGCGGTAGTCGAAGCGCGTGGCGGTCGGCATGCTGCCGCGGCCCGCGTAGAGGCGCACGCGTCCGGTTTCGGCGGCCGCATCCAGCGCCACCACCACGTCCGTGCCCGCGGGCGCCACAAACTGGTACCACGCGGCCGCGCCGGAGCCGGCAAACCGGTTGGTGAGCGGCAGGCCCAGGGCCAGCTCTGGGACGGATAACGCCATGGGGGCCGAGGGCCCGCTGCGGTTGTTGCCGGCGTTGCGGCCCTCGAAGATCTCGCCGCGGGCGTTGGCGTGCACGCTCCAGCGCCAGGGCCCGGGCGTGCCGCCCGGCACCCGCACGGTCGCGGTGAACGCAGCGGACTGGCCGGGCCCGATCGATGCCGTGCTGACTGGCTGGGTCACGGCCACGGCGGCGTCCCAGCGGCCGGGCTCGTCGGGCGTGAGAAGGATCTCGTCGTGCCAGCTCCCCTGGCACAGCTCGGAGCCCAGGTTTTTAACGTACCAGGTCACGGTGGCGGTGCCGCCGGCCAGGGCCGAGGCCGGGCCGGACACGTCGGCCGCGACCAGGTCGATGGCCGATTCGGCGTTCTCGACGAACTCGAACGCGCCCATGTCCGCGTACGCGCCATTGGTGGCGGGCACGCCGGGGTGCGGCGAGCGCGGGTCGGTGTAGCGGCTGGCGCCCATGTAGTCGATCGCGGGCGCGCGCAGGCCGTCGGCGGCGTCGATGCAGGGGCTGCCGAACTGGAGCTGGAACACGGCCGCGCCTGGATTCTTGAACAGAGGATCCTTCGAGATATTGCCGTTCTGGCCGGTGTAATCGCCGGACCCGTAGTTGCGCACGCCGGACCCCCAGACGTTGTTGTACTGGATGTCCCAGCTGCCGCCGCAGCAGTTGAAGATGCCGTACTCAAGGCTCTTGCTCACGATGCAGTTGTAGATGCGCGAGATGCCGCCGTGCGGGCACATGCCCCAGCGGTTGTCATAAAACGCGCAGTTCAGCACCGTGGCCGCGCTGGTTTCACGGATCAGGATACCGCGGTCGTTCCAGAACACCGCGCAGTTGGCCACCAGGGCGGTGCTGTTGTTCCAGGTGGAGATGGCGTCATAGAGCGCATAGCTCAGGCGGCAGGCCTGGGCGTCGAGGACCGCGCCCACGCCATCCACCTTGACCATGGCGGTGTTGTTCCAGGACCCGCTGTTGTTGCCGCTGCCGTAACGCAGGTCCACGTAGCGCAGGCGGGCGGTCCCTTGCACCAGGAGCATGCCCCAGTCGCCCGCGCCGGGCACGGTGTTGTTGCCGTCCTGGTTGGCGTCGCCGCCCGCGGTGTCGTCCTTGATCGACGTGAACGTGATCGGTTCGGCCAGCGTGCCCTCGGCCACGAGCAGGCCGCCGGCTTCCACGGTCATGCCTTTGAGCGCCGCAAACTTGACCACCGTGCCGGGCTGGATGGTCAGCACGCGGCCGGCGGGGATGGTGAAATCGTTGGTGACCAGGTAGAGGTACGAGCCGCGCCAGGTGGCGTCCGAGAGCAGGCTGCCGCTCACCAGCACCAGCACGTAGCGGATGTCCGCGCCGTCGTCGGCCACCTGGCCGCCGGCGTGCACCGTGAAGCCGCGCCAGTCGCCGGGCTGGGGTCGGGTGAGGTCGGCGTCGTGGTTGTCGTCGCCGCTGACCGCGTCGTCGTAGATGGAGGTCAGCACCGCGGGCGGGCCGGCCTGCAGGTGCAGTTGGCCGCCACCCTCCACCACGAAGCCGCCCTGCGGCAGCACCTTGACGATCGCGCCGCCCGGCACGCTGACCGTGGCGTTGGTGGCGATGGTCAGCACGCCGTCCACAATGTGGACCCGGCCGGTGACCCAGGTCTCATTATTGGTGACCGTGCCGGAATGCCAGACGGCGCCGTTGTTGACCACCACCCAGCGCGCGTCCGTGGCCAGGATCGCACCGCCGGCATCGCGCAAGGTGAACGTCATCTCGTACCGGTCGTCGGCCGCCGTGGTGGTGTCCCAATCGAACGTCGTGGCGCGGGTGACGCCCGTGGCAATCATCGTGGCCAGGCCGTGGGACGCGATGGTGATGTCCACGCGCACCGCGTTGGTGTCCACGCCGGACAGGAACCATTCCAGCCGCCGGGTGTCGTGGACGAACAGGTCGCGGTACGGGTACGCCAGCATGAGCGCCTGGCTCTCAAACTCGTACGCGCCGATGTCCACCCGGCCATTGATGATGCGGGTCCGGCCCTGCAAATCCACGGCGCCGGCCATCCAGTCCTGGTTGGTGCCGGCATCGATGGTGGCCGAGCCCCAGAGCGTGCGGTAATCGCCGCGCGCGTCGTCCGCGAACAGGGGCGGGTTGGTCACGTTGCCCGCGCCGTTGGGCAGGGGCGTGGAGCAGCAAAAGGCGAACGTGGCATCCACGCCGTCGCGCACGGCATAGTTGGGGCCGCTCGGCGCGGCGTTATTCCAGATCGCGCAGTTTTCAATGGACTTGGCCGTGGCGTTGCCCACGCCCAGCCCGCCGCCGCTGGTGCCGGCGCTGTTGCGGCTGATGGTGCAGCCCTGGAGGCGGCCCTCGTCGATGAACACGCCGCCGCCGTAGAGGTTGATGGTGTTGTCGGCAATCACGCAGTTGCGCGCCAGGCCGTTGGCCACCAGGCCGCCGCCCTGGTCGCGGGCGGCGTTGTTGCGGATGACGCAGTTCTCCACCACGGAGTCGTTGTAACAGACCACGCCGCCGCCGTTGGCTGCCAGGGTGTTGTTGCTGACCAGGCAGCGCGACAGCAGGCCGTGCAGCAGGTACACCCCGGCGCCGAAATGGTTGGCGCGGTTGCCGCTGACCAGGCAGTTGGTGACCGTGCCGTTGTCCATGTAGATGCCGCCGCCGCGGTAGGCGCCCAGCTCGTAGTTGCTGTTGCCGATGATCCGGCAGTTCTGCACGCGGCCGCCGGTCATGTAGATGCCTGCGCCGTGCGCGGCCACGTAGCCGTTGCTGAGGGTGAACCCGTCCACCACGGCGTTGCTGTGGGTGATGTACAGCACCCGATGATTGCTGCCCCCCGCGCGCCGGATGACCGTCTGCGCCGCGCCCTGCAAGCTGCGCAGTTGCAGGCCGCTGTCGAGCGCCAGCTGGGCGGTGATGGCGTAGTCGCCGTTGGTGACCCACACCGCACCGTGGGGCGCCACCATGCTGACCGCATGCGCCAGGTTGGTGGCGGCGAGCGCCCAGTTGGTGTAGGGGTACACGTGGCCGCCGTTGGGCGACACGTTGACCCATGCCGGCGCCACCCGCACGTAATTGGTGCGCACCTTGGTGAACGCCTCGCCCACCTCGTTGCTGACCGTCAACGCCACGCTGTAATACCGGGGCTCCACGTACCCGCCGCTGTTGGTGACCGTCGCCAAGTCATACCCCTCGGCATCGATCACGCCGTCGTTCTCGTAATCCCACTGGTAATAGAGCTGGTTCAGGTTCGTGCCGAACACCTGGGCCGCGAACACGGTAAAAAGTGGCGCCGGGCCGGCCAGCGGCGCGCCGGTAAACGTGCCGTTGAGGTGCGGATTGAAATATTCATAGGCGCCGATGTCCACGATGTAGTTCACGATGCGCGGATGGCCATCCAAGTCCAAAACATCGACCATCCATGCCTGGTTGGTGCCGCGGTCGATGCAGGGCGCCCCGAACGCCAGCCGATAGTTCTCGCCGCCCAGGTCCATGAACCCCGGCTCGTTGGTGAAGTTGCCCGTGCCGCCCTGCAGCGGCGTGGCGCAGCAGAACGTGCAGGAGCCGCCGAAATAGTTCCAGACATTGTCGCGGCTGACCGTGCCTTGGCGGGCAATATTATTATAGAAAATGGAGTTGTACGCCGTGCTGTCGCGGATGCCGCCCGCGTACCAGCCGGAGTTGGACACGAACGTGCAATTGTAGACCGTGGCGCCGTAAGCGCCGCCGCCGTCGTAGGCGCAGTAGTTGTTGTCCACCAGGCAACTGTAGAGCGCGCTGCCTTTCACGCCGCCAGCCCAGTAGGCCGACGTGTTGCGGCTGATCCGGCTGCGATACACCGTCCCGCCCCACACCCCGCCGCCGCCGTTGAACGACGTCAGGCCGGCCGCGTGATTGCCAACGATCAAACTGTCGTAGACACCGCCCATGTAGACGCCACCGCCAAACTGGTTGGCGGAGCAGCCCGCGACTACGCAGTTGGAGAGGAGGTTGAGATCGCCATGGAAGCACCAGGCGCCGCCGCCGCATTGCTCGTAGTTGACATCGCCCGCGGCCAGCGTATGGCCATTGGTCAGGGTGAAGCCGGACAGGACCGCCGCACCTTGTTGACAATCAAGCATGGCGCAGCGCACCGCGGCCGGGCCGCGCGGCCCGCCACCCTCGATGACGGTGGCTGCGGGGCCGTTCACGCTGATCACCGTGATAGCGTTGGTGATGGCCACGCGGTTGGTCAGGCTGCCATATACCACCCGCCCGCCCGTGTTATACAACCCGTTGGTTACCACCACCACGTCGCCCGCGGCGCTTACGCCGACAACGGTCTGGATCTCGTGGCCGGCCGTGGCCCAGGTGTCGTAAGGTGCGCCCGGCGCCGGGCTGGCAGGATTCACGTAGCGGGTGGCGGCCGACGCGGTGCCAACGGAAAGCATTAGCCCGAGGATAGAAATCGATCCGAACTTGATCCGGTTCATATAGAGACCTCCCTCTTGCCACGACTGGAACTGCCGCAATGTAACCCCGTGGGCATGCGGCGTAAAGCTGGTTTTCTCCACCATCGCAGCCACCGGTGGACACGACTCCGGCAACCTGTCGAACCCCAATAAATGTAGGAACGGACGCACCGTCGTGTTCTGTCTGGAAGACGGCCCGACAGGCCCGCGCCACCAGAGGAGGAGGCACACACAAGCAGAAGCCGGCCACTGACACTTGGGCTCCACTTAACCGGCGGCATGCCGGCCGCGCCGCGCTGTTAAAGGGTCCCCAGCCACGTAGTCCAGACCCGCGCCAAGTGCGTCACTGTATCCGGGATTCCACGAAGCGGTTCCTCGACCATGCCCCAGACGATTTCCTGTCCATAACCGTGGATGAAGCGATGACGAAACGCCAGATACTTCTTCAGGCGCAGGGCAAGGGCCGCGCTCACCCCCCCTCCCAGACACGGTTCGGCAAGGAAGTCTGCCAGTATACGCGCGTGATAGTCCGGGCCTTGTGGCGGGGGCAATCCCAACGCAGCATACCGTCGCTTGCAAAGGTTTTCAACGGCAAGCCATACGTCGGCCACGTATTTTGCCGCAGCAACGGCCTCCCATTCCCGGAGCCCTTCCTCCGACATGTTGGAAAGTCGATGCGCCTGCTCCGCTATCGCGCGAAGGTGTTCAAGCTCGCACTGCACCTCCAACGCGACTTTGGCCTTATCCATAAAGGACTTTCCCGTAGCGTTCGACCACGGAATAAAAAGTCGGATTAAGCTCGCGAGCCACCAAATCGAATGGCTGGCGCAGAATGTCCATCAGTGCCACGTCGGCATCCAGGATGCGCTCCGGAGGAATGCCCTCAACTGCAAGGTCAACATCGCTTGCACGCCGGGGATCGGTCGTGGCGCTGCCGAACAGAATCACCCGCTTGGCGCCCAAGCGCACCAGTTCGCCAACCGCCTGCGGCAGGCTATCAAGATTCACAGCCATATCAAACACACACTCCAGTCGTTGCGAGATCGGTGGCCGATCCGCCTTTGGGACAATGACTGTCGCACAAAAAGCTGCTCCATGAAACGAGAAACTTCAGTCAGCTTGGCGTCCGCCCTCCGAAGCTGGACATTATTCGCCGTTCAGTCCGTGCTGCGAGTGGTTAAAAAACACACAAGTGGCATTGCTGTAGCGCCAATCCCTTTGTAATCAATGTGTTTTGCTGTTTATTTAAAAGTTGGCGCGGTAGTTGCTTAGTCCAGTTCCAAAACCAAGGTCAACAATAAATAAACAGTGGTCGCATAAAGGTTGAAGACGGCTGGGTTCGGTTTAGGCCGGTCTCAGAGCCGTAGTTGAGGGGGGAGCCGCAGCGCCAAGGCAACTTGGCGCTGCGGTCTTTTGTCCAGGAAAGAGCAGTTGAACTACGAATCACGCGAATCACGCGAATGCATCCCTTTGACTCTGCTAAATATGTACGGGCATGGATCGAATTCTTCCGTCATCTAACAGGTGAACGATGTTATTCTCAACTTGTTCGCCCGCTCCTCTTTCTGCAGCAATGAGTTTCGCGTGATTCGCGTGATTCGTAGTTAATTCAAATGCTGAATTCAGGTTTATAGATCCCGGGCCGAATTTGTCGAAACGGTTTACTTTGTCGGGTGCCAGGTGTAATTTTGATCTTATGTTTCCTGCGTGGCGCATGTTCGTGTTCGGAGCTGGTGTAACGGCCGTGGCCGGGTGGGTCGCGGCTGCGGAAATTCACCCGGGACCCGCATCCCGATCCACGCCGCTGACCATTTCGGAAATCATGTACCATCCCACCGCGCGCGCGGATGGGCGAGATCTGGAGTTCGTCGAGATCTTCAACACCGAGCCGTTCCCGCGGTCCCTGGCCGGATATAAGCTGGCCGGGGATGTCAGCTTCGACTTTCCCACCAACGCCATCCTGGGGGCGCGGGCGTACCTGGTTCTGGCCGCGGTGCCGGACGATGTGCGGGCGGTGTACGGCGCCACCAATGTGCTCGGCGCCTACACGGGCCGACTGTCGAACAGTTCCGGCGCGCTGCGGCTGGAAACCCAGGCCGGCGCGTGCTTGCTGGAAGCTGAGTTTGACTCGGAGGATCCCTGGCCGGCGGCCGCGGACGGGGGCGGGTGCTCGCTCGTGCTGGCCGAGGGGTCCTACGGCGCCGCTGACTGCCGCGCGTACGCGCCATCGTACCAGCGCGGCGGGTCGCCCGGCCGTGGCGAGCCGGCGGCGGTCGGCGCGGCGAGCGTGGTCATCAACGAGCTCCTGACCCACACGGACCTGCCGCTGGTGGATTACGCGGAGCTCTACAACGCGGCCACCACGAGCGTGGACTGCTCCGGCATGGTGTTGACCGATGACCCGGCAACCAACAAGTACCGGATCCCTGCCGCCACGGTGCTGGCGCCGGGCGGGTTCCTGGTGCTGGAGGAGGCCACGCTGGGATTCGGCTTGAGTGCCAACGGCGAAAGCCTGTTCCTGTTTTCGGCCAACACCAGCAACGTGCTGGACGCCGTCAAGTACGGCGGCCAGCAGAACGGCACGGCCTGTGGCCGGTACCCGGACGGCGCGGAGCGGCTGCGCCCCCTGGCCGCGCGCACGCCCGGCACGACCAACGCGGCGTTCCGGCAGGAGTCGGTCGTGATCAACGAGATCATGTTCAACCCGCCGGACGGCGACGCGGATGGCGAGTACATCGAGCTGCACAACCAGGGCGTGGCGGACGTGGGCCTGGGCGGCTGGCGCCTGGCCGGCGGCGTGGAGCTGGTCATCCCCACCGGCACGGTCCTGGCCGCGGGCGGGTACCTGGTGCTGGCCAACAAGGCCGCGCACCTGATCGGCCACTACGCGCACCTGAACGCGGGCAACTGCATCGGCGACTACTCCGGCACGCTGTCCGACCGCGGCGAGGTCGTCCGCCTGCTGGCGCCCGACGACCCCAACCTGCCCGACGACCTCTGCCAGTACGAGGTGGACCGCGTGGTGTACTTCGACGGCGGTTCCGGGCGCGAGTACGCGGACGGCGGGGGCAGCAGCCTGGAGCTTACCGACCCGCGCGCGGACAACGAGATCCCAATCAACTGGGCCGCCAGCGACGAATCGGCCAAGGGCCGGTGGATCACCAACGACATCACCGGCGTGCTGGACAACGGCATGCTGCCGCCGTCCACGAGCATCAACAACGTCAGCCTGATCCTGCCGCACGGCGGCGAGTGCCAGGTGGACGACGTGGCGGTGTATTACCAGTACGTCAACCGGGTGCGCAACCCGGACTTCGGCACCGGGACCAACTACTGGCAGCTGCTGGGCAACCACGAGCGCACCCGGCGCGAAGCCGACAGCCAGGGCAGCGGCTACGGGCTGCACCTGCGCGCGTCCGGTCCGGGCGACACGCGGGTGAACCGCTGCATTGGCGCGCTCTCGGTCTCGCTGCCGGCGGGCGGCACGGTGCGGCTGCGCTGCCGGGCGCGGTGGCTGGCCGGCAGCCCGGAGCTGGTCATGTGGCTGCGCGGCGGTTACCTCGACGCCCACGTCACGCTGCCCGTGCCCGACAACCTGGGCACCCCCGGGCAGGCCAACAGCCGGCGCGTGGTCAACCCCGGGCCCGCCATCTACGATGTCCGCCACACGCCCGGCCTGCCCGCGGCCGGCGCGCCGGTCGTGGTGCTGGCGCGCGCCAGTGACCCGGACGGCGTCGCCGCGGTCGACCTGCGCTACCGCATCGATCCCGCCGCCGGGTACACGACCGTGGCCATGGCCCGCGATGGGCAGGGCCGCTACGTGGCGCAGCTGCCCGGCCAGGCCCAGGGCGCCCGGGCGGCGTTTTACATCCTGGCGCGGGACGCCGCGGCGGCCTGCGCCACGAACACGTTCCCGGCCGCTGCCCCGACCAACGAGGCCGTGGTCGGGTTCGGCCTGGCCCGGACCGGCACGGACATCGACCAGGTCGCCGCCTGGATGACCACGGCCCGCATGGCCGCGTGGCAGGGCCGTAGTTCCCTCAGCGACGAGCCGCTGCCCTGCACCCTGGTCTGCGGCGAGCGCATCGTATACGACGCCGCCATCCGGTTCCGCGGCAGCGTGTTCGTGCGCGGCGCCTACGGCGACCCGGCCACCAACGCCGCCTCCTACTGCGTGGACCTGCCGCACGACAACCGCATGCTGGACAGCGATGAGCTCACCCTCGACTGGCAGGAGCCCAGCCGCGACAACACGTTCCAGCGCGAGCGCGCCGCCTTGTGGGTTGCGGAGCGCCTCGGCCTGCCCGCGTTCCACAAGCGCTACGTCACCGTGGACCTCAACGGAATCCGCCGCGCCACCGTGTACAGCGACTCCCAGGAGATCAGCGCCGACTACATCCGCAGCCGTTACCCCGACGCGGACGCCGGCCACCTCCACAAGATCAACGACTGGTTCGAGCTCAACGACGCGTTCAGCCCCATCGAGGGCGACTTCGTCAACCGCGACGGCAGCCTGATCGACTACACCAGCAGCGGCGCCAAGAAAGACGCCGCCTACCGCTGGCGCTGGGAAAAACGGACCACCACCGGATACCAGGCGGACATGACCCCGCTGTACGCCCTCGTGGATGCCGCCAACCTGTCCGGCACCGACCTGGTGCGCGAGATGCAGCACCACGCCGACCTGGAGCAGTGGCTGGGCGTGGTGATGTTCCGCCACCTGGTGGGCGACTGGGACAGCTTCGGCTACAACCGCGGCAAGAACATGCTGGCGTACCTGCCGCCCGGCGGCCGCTGGAACCTGTTGAACTGGGACGTGGACTTCTGTCTCGGCGCCGACATGGGCGGGAGCGAGTGGGACGACCCGTTTATCGTGGACTCCGCGCGCATGCCGCGCATGGCCGCGATCCTGGCGGCCGGCCCGTTCCGCCGCCAGGCATGGCAATGGCTGGACCGCGCCGTGACCGGCCCGTTCCGGGGCGCGGCCATCAACGCGGAACTGGACGCCGTCTACGCGGGCCTGACCGCCAACGGCCTCGCCGTGGCCTCGCCGCTGAACATAAAAACGTGGATCGAAAACCGCTATAACTACCTGCTCGGGCGCCTGAGCGACGTGAAAGACTTCGAGCTCGGGATCCGCGAATCCGATTTCTCCACCGGCCTGAACTGGACCCCGCTGTCCGGCTGGGCGCCCATCCAGTGCGCGGTGATCAAGATCAACGGCAAGCCCGCGGACATGACCTGGACCGGCGACTGCGACTGGGAAACCCGCGTCTGGCTGACCAACGGGCTCAATATCGTCACCGTCCAGGGCTGCGATTCCAACGGCGCGGCGCGCGCGGGCCAGGCCGACAGCATCAACATCACCTGCACCGCGCTGGGCGCGGACCCGCGGAGCCGGCTGGTGATCAACGAGATCATGTACCACCCGCCGACCAACCGGGCCGAGTTCGTGGAACTATACAACCGCTCGTCCACTTCGGCGTTCGATCTCTACAACTTCCGCCTGGACGGCGTGGACTGGACGTGCGACCGGGCCCAGGTGATCGCGCCGGGCGAGTTCGTGGTGGTGTGCCGCAGCCTCAACGACAGCGCGCGCGCCTACGGGCCCGGCCTCCCGCTGGCCGGGCCGTGGGCCGGCACGCTGCGCGCCGACGGCGAAACCCTCACGCTCCAGCAGCTCGACGCCACCGGCGGCGTGGCGCTGGTGGTGGACACCGTGACCTATTCCAGCAACTGGACGGCCCTGGCCAACGGGCAGGGCTGCGCGCTACAACTGATCGATGCCGCCGAGGACAATGACCGGGTGGGCAACTGGACCGTCGACCCCGGCGCGCGCTGCACCCCGGGCCGGACCAACTCCGTGGCCAGCGATCTGCCGGCGTTCCCGCCGCTCTGGATCAACGAGGTCCAGCCGGACAACCGCGCGACCCTCGCCGACAACCACGGGGATTTCGATCCGTGGCTCGAGATTTGCAACACCTCCAACGCGGTCCAGGACCTGTCCGGGTACTGCCTGACCGATGACCTGGCCGTGCCCGCCAAGTGGGCGTTCCCCGCGGGCGCCGCGGTGACCAACGCCGGGTTCAAGCTGGTCTGGGCGGATAACGAGCCGGGCGAGTCCACGGCCACGGAATACCATGCCGGGTTCCGCCTCGCCACGGCCGGGGGCCAGGTGGCCCTGATCAGCACCAACGGCGGGCGCTACATCATCCTCGATCTGTTCGCGTACCCGGCCGCGGTCCCGGCCGACCAATCCTATGGCGATTTCCCGGACAGCCAGGCCCACGACCGCCGCATTTTCCATTACCCAAGCCCCGGCGCGACCAACAACAACGCCGCTCCCACCGCCCGCATTTACCTCAACGAGTGGCTGGCTAAAAACAACACCAGCATCGTCGATCCGGCCACGGGCACGCGCGCCGACTGGTTCGAGCTGTACAACGACCAGGACTATGCCGTGGACATCACCGGCTACGCGCTCAGCGACACGCCGGCCGTGCCGTTCCAGTTTGTCATCAGCGGCAGCACGGAGCTGCAGCCGCGCGAGTTCCGCCTGGTCTGGGCCGACGACACCAGCGCCAACGCCTGGGGCACCAACGATCTCCACGTGCCGTTCAAGCTCAGCACCTCCGGCGAAACCCTGCTGCTGTCCGCGCCCGGCGGCCAGGTCGTGGATACGGTCACGTTCGGCGCCCAGGCCGACGACGTATCCCAGGGCCGGTACCCGGACGGGGCGGGCACCCTGGTCGCGCTGGCGGCGCGCTCGCCACGCGCGAGCAACGTGACCAACCACCAATACACCCTGACTGCCACGGCGGGCGCCAACGGCCGCATCGCCCCCGCCGGCGTCCAGGCCGTGGCCGGTGGCGGCAGCGCGGTCTTCGTGATCACCGCGGATCGCTACTACGTGATCCGCGATATCCAGACCAACGGCGCAAGCGTGGGCGCCCCCTTGGGCATCCCGTGCCGGACCTGCACCTGGGCTGCCGTGAGCGCCGACGGCGCCATCGCCGCCACGTTCCGCGCCGTCACCGCCACCAACGGCACGCCCCAGTGGTGGCTGGTGCAGTACGGCCTGACCAACGCCGACCTCGATGCCGACGCGCTGGACGATCCGGATCGGGACGGGTACCCGACCTGGAAGGAGCACGTCGCCGGGTCCAGCCCGGTGAATGCCGACTCCCTGTGGGCGGTGAACGGGAGCCGCGATGCGGGCGCGGCGATGTTTTCGTTGTCCTGGCCCAGCCTGGCCGGACGCACCTACAGCCTGCACACTGCCACCAACCTGGCCGACGGGTTTGTCCGGCTCCCGGAAAATCTCCCCGCCAACCCCCCGGTGAACGTGTACTCCATGCCGGTGAGCAATTACGTGGCGCGCTACTTCCACCTCGGCGTTACCATGGATCCGGATGAAGACTGAACGGTGCCTCCCGGCCGTCTGGACCGCGGTTCTGGCCGCGGCGCTGCCGCTGGCCGCCGCCGCCGGGGGCGACCTGCTCGCCTACTGGGATTTCGGCGCCACGGCCGCCAAGTACACGGAAACCTGCACGGTCCAGCGCGTGACGTTCGCCGCGCTGGCGCTGACCGCTAACGCCGGCAGCTTCAAGGACCCCAACGGCAAGAACGGCGTGGCCTACACCGACCCCGACGGCGTCACCCACGCCGGCGGCCAGGCCGCCGCCCTGGACGAAGCCATCGAGAATGCCGGCACGCTCGACGTGCGCCTGGACGGCCGCGGGCGGCAGCTGTCCGAGGTGCGCTGGGACGCGTTCACCGACGACGCCGGCGACGCGCGCGGGCCCAAGACCTACGACCTGTCCTACAGCGTGGATGGCGGCGTGCACTGGATCCCCCTGGCCCGCGATGCGCCCTTCGTGCGCGACGGCAGCAAAACCAATTATTACCCTTACTCCTACAGCCTGACCAACCACGCTGCCTTGCGCAACGCCGCCGAGGTCCGCCTGCTGATCCACAACCTCGCCGGCGGCACGGCCGGCGCCTGCGGGTTCGACAACGTCATGGTCGCCGGCTGGCCCGAAAATCCCGATGACCTGCTGCTGTTCCTGCCCGCCATCCTGGCCCGGCCGGCCACCAACGCCGCGGGCACGCGAGCCGGACATGGACGCGGCCTTTGAGATCATGATGGAGCGGCTGGAGGCCAAGTACCTGGTCTCGCCCCAGCAGGTGCCCGCGATCCGCGAATACATCAAGCCGTTCTGCGAGCAGGACAAGAACAGCCGGCGGTCGCTGGACGGGTACGTGATCACCACGCTGCAGCTCGATACGCCCAACTTCGCGCTCCACATGGCCAAGCCCGATAACGCGCTCACCCGTTTCAAACTGCGGGTGCGCACGTACGGTCTGGATGGCAAAGCCCCGGTGTTCCTGGAAGTGAAGCGCAAGTTCCGCGGCTCGGTGATCAAAACCCGGGCCGCCGTGCCTCCGGACCGTTGGGGCCCGGACCTGCTGCGGCAGACCGCCACGGACCTGACCTTCCGCTCGACCACGGAAACGGCTGCGTTCTGCGAGTTCCTGCGCCTGGCGCGGGAGACCGGCGCCCGGCCCGCCGTGCGCATCCGCTACCACCGCGAATCTTTTTTTGGCCTGGCCGACCGCTACTCGCGGCTGACCCTCGACTCCCGCCTGCGGTTCCAGCGTGCCGACGACTGGTCCGTGCTGGGCGGCAGCGCCTGGCACGCCCTGGACTCCAACGCCAGCCAGGGCAAGGGGCACGCCTACTCGGGCGTGGTCCTGGAACTCAAGGCGCTGGTGGAGCCGCCGCAGTGGATGATGGGGCTGGTGGAATTCTTCGAGCTTGAACGCGTCGGCCACTGCAAGTATTCAATGGCCGTGCAACAGGAGGCTTGGGACCTGGGCGTGATCGAAGATCGCAAGGACTGGGTATGGGGCCTCTAGCCGGGCGGCAACGACACAAGGCGGAGCATCATGGATTTCGCAACTGTTTTTGAATCAGCGCGCATCATGGGGGTGGTGGACATCCTCTGCGCCATGCTCGCGGCGTTCGTCCTGTGCATGGGGCACGCGGCCGTGTACCGCTGGACGTTCCAGGGGTTCACCTACTCCCGGGCCTACGTGCACGCCATGATCCTCGGCGGCATGGTCACCGCCATGCTGATCATGGCCATCGGCAACAACCTCGCCCGCGGGCTGGGCATCCTGGGCACCCTGGCGGTGATCCGTTTCCGCACGCCGATCCGCGACCCGCGCGACATGATCTTCCTGTTCGGGTGCCTGGCCACCGGCATTGCCTGCGGCGCCACGGTGTACGCGGTGGCGGCCATCGGCTCGGTGTGCGTGGACGCGGCCGCCCTGTTCCTGCACTTTTCGCCCTTCGCCTCGCGCCGCAACTACGAGGGCCTGCTGCGCTTCGTGGCCGCGCCGCACGACACGAACCCCGCCGCCGCGGAGGAACTCATGGCGCGCTACTGCCGCAGCTACACCCTGGTGGCCATGCGCGAGTCCGCCCAGGGCGAGGCCAACGAGTACGCCTACCACGTGCGTCTGGTGGATCCGGCGTACCGCCAGGACCTGCTGGAAGGCGTCCGCAAGCTGCCGGGCATCACCGACTCCGCCCTGCTCATGCACCGCACCACCGTGGAGCTCTGATGCGCCTGACCCCGCCCGCGCCGCATCCCCACCACCACCTGCCGTGGCGCCTGCGCCTCCGCTCGGGCTGGCCGCTGCTGGTCTGGCTGGCGGCGGCGATCGCCGTGTACGTTCTGGTCTGGCGCGACCGCGACTGGCTGCTGGGCGTGGAAATCCACGGCATCGTCGGCCGCGAGACGATCATCGTGGCGCCCGAGGAAACCGCCCGCATCCAGCGCATCCTGGTGGCCGCCGGCCAGCACGTCACCAACAACCAGCCGCTGGTCGAGCTGGACACCGCGTCCATCGAGTACCAGCTCGCCGACAGCCTGCTGGCCGCCCAGCGCACGGCCCAGACCATCCAGGACCGCCGCCTGGGCCTGCAGGAAAACCTGGCCCGGCGCAACGAATACGTGGCCGATCTCGAGGCCCGCCTGGGCGAGGCCCGCCTGGAGCAGGCCGCCGCCCAGGCGGAGCTGGAGCGCCTGCAGATCGAGCGCCAGGAGCGGCAAAAACAGTTTGCCCAGGGCCTGCTGGACGCGCTGGGCCGCGATGAACCGCTCGCGCGGCTGTCCGAGCTGGAGCAGGCCGGGGCGGCGCGCCAGGACCTGATCCGGCTCTACGCGGCGCAACTGGAAACCGCCCGGCGCCAGGCCGCCGCCACCGCCGCCACCCTCGAGCGCAGCCGGCAACAGGACCAGGACCCGGCCGCGATCGACGCCATGCTCCAGGACATTGCCCGCGAAACCCAACGCTACCGCGACAGCTACACCTTGCGCTCGCCGTGCAACGGGATCGTGTCCGAGGTGCGCAGCGAGCCGGGCGAGGTCGTGGACCGCACCCGCACGGTGATGCGCATCGTGCCGGAATCGTTCAGCACCATCGTGGCGCTCATCCCCGAAAGCCGCAGCACGCTCTTTGCGGTGGGCGACCGGGTGTACGTCAGCGCGATCAACTGCCGCGAGCCGGGCCGGGTGGGCCTGACGGCCACCATCGATTCGCTGGCGCCCGAGGTGCGGGTCGAGGCGGCCATGCTCAACCTGGCGGGCCGCCAGGTCCCCATGCGCACGCGGCGCGCCATGCTGCGGATCGACGATCCGGCCGCCAGCCACCTCATCGCCGGCGAAGTGGTCGAGGTGTCGCGCAAGGCCACGCGGCCATCCCTGGCCGGCTGGCTGCGCGGGGACCAGGACCGGCCATGAGCGGCCGCGCCGCCCGCGCAGTCCGTACGGCCGTGCTCCTGGCCGGGCTGGCGGGCCTGGCCGGCGCCTGCGCCCGCGGCCCGCGCACGTTCCCGGCGCCGCCGGACGTGGTCGTGACCCCGGCCGAGATCGCGGCCGCCGTGGACGAAGAAACCTGCGCCACCCCGCGCGCGGCGATCAATGCCGCCCTGCTCCAGAACCCCCGCATCCGCGCCCGCGCGCGGGATGTGCGCCAGGCCGCGGCGCGCGCCGGCATGGCCGGCGATATCCGCGCCCCGGAGATCCAGATCGGGCTGCGCGGCGCCGATGCCGACGGCGAGGCCCGCGGCCGGGAATCCGCCACGCGCACCGGGCGCGCCCGTGAGCTCGGCGTCCAGACCGAGGAAGACATCTATCCCGACTACCGCGAGTACCGCGGCACCCGGCACAGCGTGCGCCAGTCCCAGTCGACCCAGCAGAGCACCCGATCAGAGTACGGATGGGAACACCTCGACGACCGCGGCTGGGAGATCGGCCTGCGCCTGTTCCCGCCCAACCCCTGGGAATACCGGGCCGAGGTCTCGGAGGCCGCGGCGCGGCTGCACGTGGCCGAGGCGCGGCTGCGCGAGGAGCAACTGGACCTGGCGCGCGACGCCGCCCTGGCCGCGTCCGACCTGGCCCACGCCCGCGCCGAACTCGAGGCGCTGCGCCGCCTGGAACGGCTGTGTGTTGACCAGGCCCGGCGCGCCGCCGCCATGCCCATGGCCGACCGGGCGGCCATGCTGCGGCGCGAGCTGGACGTGCAGTCGCGCATCGCCCGGGTCGAACGGCGCATCTGCCAGGTCACCGCCGAGCTGGAGCTGCTCGGCGGCCGGCGCGTGGACCCGGACGCGTTCCGCCCCGACTGGAACTGGTTGCCCGCGACCAACACGGACGCCGTGGCGCTGCGCCCGCTGCTGGCCGAAGCCGCCACGCGCCGGCCCGATGTGGCCCTGGCGTTCTGGCAGGCGCGCGAGCTGCAGGCCGAAATGCGCCTGGCCCAATCCGCATCCATCCCCTGGCTGCGGCAGGTTGAAGTCGCTTACGGCACGGAGCGGCGGGAATCGCGCGGCGGCGGCACGGCCAACCAGTCCGCGTACGAAACCACCACGGACGCCGGCGGGGCCTACACCGATTATGCCGACGGCCACCGCCGCATTGACCGCGAAACCGCCAGCCAGCGGTCCTGGTCGCAGGAGTCCGAATCCGGCACCTACGACGGCACGCGGGACACGGACGAGTGGCTGGTCCAGGCCGCGGTCAGCCTCCCGGTGTTCAACTGGCTGGCGGACGATTACTCCACCGCCCGCCACGCCGTGGGCGAGGCCTGGAAAGACGTGGACGACAGCCTGGCCGCGGCGCGGCGCGACCTGCTGGCCCACGTGCGCGCCCTGCGCCAGGCCGACACCGCTTGCCGCACCACCGAGGCGCGCCTCATGCCGCCGGCACGTCGGCTGTCGGAGCAGCTCAACGCCCTGCAGAAAAACGGCCTGCTCTCGCCCGCGGAGAGCATCCAGCTCTCCGGCCAGGTGCTGGATATCGCGCTGGACTGCCTCGCCGCGCGGCGCGCGCTGCTGGACGCGCGCATCCGGCTGTGGATTGCCTGCGGCGCGCCGCTGGCCGCAGACCTGGCCGGCGCCGGCGATGGAGCGCCCGCCGCCGCGCCGGTGGCGCCACCGTAGCGCGGCACCCGTTCCCCGTCATCCGTAGTTGTAGCCACGTCGCTGTGCCGACGTGTCTGGCAGCTGGAACGCTATCGGGAGTTGCAGAATGATGGTCCATTATCGGCGCTGACAGAGCGGTGCCTCCATCGGCGCGGTCACTATTCATCTGGTGGATGGCGGCGCTCCGTCGACGCCGTCTGCCGGATATTTCGGATCATTATTTTGCAAAACCATATATATTCTCGCGCCAAGCCGCCAAGAAGGCGGTGGGAGTATGGGGCGACTGGCAAGATGTTTATCTTTGCCGATCAGCGTCATGTGCGATCCTTGTGCCACCCCGGAACCCGAATCATGTGATGAAACTGCCTTGTTATCCCGGGAAATCCTATGCACCCTGCTGGTGGGCAGGTATAAACAGGATGGTTGCCGGGTTGGATTGCGATCGAGAGGAACGGGTGGAATGTGACCGGGGAAACGAGCTTGGAACCAATCAGCGAGCTAGAAACGGCGGTTCTAACACTGCGCGGGGTTAAGGTTCTGCTTGACGCCGATCTGGCCCGCATTTATGGGGTTCCGACCACGTTGTTGAACTAGCCGGCCAGCCCGAGGATCCGCGCCTGCCGGGCCGGGTGGTTGAGCGCGGCGAGGCCGCGGTCCGGCCGCCGCGACTGCAGGCGCACCAAGGCGGCGCGCAGGGCCCGCGACTCTGGTGACTGCGCCGGTTGTTTCTGGCGGGCAGTTTTACGCGCGCGGATCCGGCGCATGGCGGCCTCCGGGAAGAAAAAAGACGTCGGACGGCATTAAACCTTGCCTTGCGGAGCTCGTCGCCTGTCGCCCGACGTCAAAATATTTATAGAGGCGGTTCCCACCGCCAAGGCGCGACAAAACGCGCGCCGCAAAAGAGTTTTCATGATCCGATCCCGTACCCCACGTGACCAGCCGCCACCCCGGCAACCGGTCAACACGCGTGTTCTTAGAACATATCGCGTCTGATTGTCACAATATATTTTGTGTTTTTTAGTTTTTCTCGCGGAGGCACGGAGCGCGCGGAGAAGAAGAGGAACTGTAATGGGCGCTCGGGCGGGCCGCCCGCCATCGCCACCGGGCAAATAGGATCAAGCCGCCGGTCCGGGTTGGGCCTGGCCGGCGCCGCTGCGTGCGGTTCCCTGTTTGTAGAACGGCAAGCTCACGACGCGCGCGGGCAGGACCCCGCCCTTGACCGCGATCGCCAGCGCCTGGCCGGGCGCCGCGAGCGGCCGCTCCACGTAGGCCAGGGCCACGGCCACGCCCAGGCTGGGCGCGACCGATCCGCTGGTGACCGTGCCCACGCGCCGGCCGGCGTACTGCACCGCGTCGCCCGCGCGCGCGGCGCGGCGCGATTCCAGCTGCAGGCCCACCAGGTAGGGCACGGCGCTGTCTGCCAGGTCGCGCATCACGCGCGCCTTGCCGATGAATTCCTTGGCCTGGTCGATGAACTGGCCGCGGCCGGCGCCCACCGGGGACTGATCCTCGTTCAACTCGTGGCCGTACAGCGGGTAGCCCATTTCCAGGCGCAGCGTGTCGCGCGCGCCGAGGCCCACGGGCTGGATGGCCGGATTGGCGAGCAGCAGATCCCACAGGCGCACCGCCTCGGAGGCGGGAAAATACAGCTCGTAGCCCCATTCGCCGGTGTAGCCCGTGCGGCTGACCAGGCACGGCATGCCGTTCCAGTTTTCCTCGGCAAACCGGAAATACTTGAGCTCCGGCAAGACCCGCCCCAGGGCGCGCTCGGTTTCCACGCGAGCTCGCGGACCCTGCACGTCCAGCTTGGCCGTGGCCGCGGAGACGTCGCGAAATACTGTGGCGGGCGACAGGTGGCTCTTGATCCAGGCCGCATCACGCGCGCACGTCCCCGCGTTGACCACCAGGTAAAACCGGTCCGTGGCCCGGCGGTAGCAGGTCAGGTCGTCCAGCACGCCGCCGGCATCGTTGAGCAGGTAACCGTAGCGGCACTGGCCGACCTGGAGGCTGGCGATGCCCTGCGTGAGCAGGCGGTCCAGGTCCTGCGCCGCGGTTGGACCCTCGACCTCGAACTCGCCCATGTGGCAGATGTCGAACAGCGCGCAGGCGGTCCGGGTGTGGGCGTGCTCCGCCAGGATCCCGGCGTACTGGATGGGCATGTCCCAGCCGCCGAACGGCGCCATGCGCGCGCCCTGGGCCACATGCCGGTCATACAAAGGGGTTCTGGAATTCATGGTAGGATTTGCCTCGCTTCCACTGGAGTTGTTCGGGGTTGTCTGTTGATTTTCGCATCAGCCCGTTTTCGCACCTGACCGCCACCGGCCGCCGGTCGAAATAGGCGCGGTTGGGGCTGTCCCAGTCGCCCGCGCCCGCCGGCCGCAGCGACTCGTGGTGCAGATGCAGGGCCCGCGCCGCCGCGATCACCGACCCCGGCTGGCAGCCGGCCATGAGCAGGCGCAGGGAGAGATCGTTGTCTTCCAGGCCCCAGCCCACGTAGTTTTCGTCGAAGCCGTTGACCGCCTCAAAATCAGCGCGGAACAGGGAAAAATGGCAGCCGAGAATGCGCGGCTTGTGGGGTTTCACCAAGCCCCACGGCCGCCAGAACGCGTGGCGCCGGAACTTGCGTTCGTGGCGCCGGATTTCGGCATGGTCGGCCGCCTGCCACGCCTGCTCCAGGGCAGCGCCATCAAAACTTGCGGCGAAAAGCGGCGCGGCTTGCGCCGCGGAAAGCAACGCGCGGTCGCCGGCCAGGAAGCGCCCGGGCCGGGCCTGCGCCGCATGGACCGCGAGGGCGTCGGGCAGCAGCAGGATGTCGCAGTCCAGGAACACAAGGTAGTCGCCGGTCGCGGCGCGCACCGCGAGGTTGCGCGCGGCTGCGAGCCGGTACCCGGCGTCCTCCTGGCGCACGTACCAGGTCGGCAGCGGGCAGGCGTCGAGGCACGCCTTGATCTGCGCTTGGGCCGCCGCGTCCGAGCCGTCATCCGCGACGACCACCTCGTCGCCGGCGGTGGTCTGCAGGGTCAGCGCGTGCAGGCAGCTCTGGAGATGGCGCGGCCGGTTGTACACCGTGATAATAATGCTCTTCTTCATGCCCGGCGGCATTATTCCATGCGGCGGCGCGAAATGCATGAAGTTTTTTGCGGCCGGCGGGCGCCCCGGCGAAAGATGTCTGGAGATAGCACGGCCGGCTGTGTTAAGCTGGCGGCGGAGGTAAAATATGAAGCGTTTTTTCACACTGGAGTACTGGGTGGACGACGGCTGGTTCGTGGGGAAATTGAAGGAAATCCCAGGCATCTTCAGCCAGGGAGAAACCTTGGAAGAACTCAAGCTCAACATTGTCGACGCCTACCGCATGATGCTGGAGGCCGAGCCGGCGCCGGGCCGGGCTGACGCCCGAACGCTCGAGGTCGGAGTGGAGGTGTGAAACGGAATGAGTTCGTCAGGTCGCTCGTCCGGCGGGGATGCTACCTGCATCGTCATGGGGCACGCCATGATATCTATGCCAACCCACAGACCGGGCGTAAATCCCCGGTGCCGAGGCATCCTGAACTCAAAGATTCACTCGCCCGCTTAATCGAGCATCAGCTCGGTTGGGAGCCCTAGCCATACCCGCAAGCCGCCGGACAGAACCCGCGATGGTCTGGGGGCAATCCACGATGAGCACCCGCAAAAAAGCGCCGCCGGTCAGCGCCCGGATTTTCCCGGACTCCTGGCTCGTGCCCATTCCCCTGGCGCGCTACTTCCCGCGGGAGCAGCCGCTGGAGGTGGATGTCGGCTGCGGCAAGGGCCGGTTCCTGCTCGCGCGCGCGGCCGCGCACCCGGACGTGAACCACCTCGGCCTGGACCGCATGCTCAAGCGGGTGCGCAAGGTGGATCGCAAGATCTACAGCCGCGGGCTGGACAACGTGCGGCTGCTGCGCATGGAAGCCTACTACGCGGTCACCTACCTCATGCCGCCGGCCGCCGTGCGGACCTATTATATTTTTTTCCCGGATCCCTGGCCCAAGAAGCGCCACCTGTTCAACCGCCTGTTTGACGCCCGGTTCCTGGACGCCGTGCACCGGACCCTGGCGCCCGGCGGGGCGCTGCATTTTGCCACGGATCACGAGCCCTACTTCGAACCCGTGCGCGACCTGCTGCGCGCGGACGCGCGGTTCCGCGAAATCGCGCCGTTCGTGCTGGCCCCGGAAGAGCGCACGGACTTCGAGCTGCTGTTCCTGCCCCAGAAACCCATCGGACGCTGCTCGGTCGTCAAGGCGTAGGCCGGTGTTGGATTCCGAACCCCCGCGGATTCGTCTTGATGAGCAAGGCCGGGACGGTTATCTTGCCGTGCAATCAGGGCGCGGCGGAAACGTTGCGCTGGTCGGAAGGAACAGAGGGTGCCCATGCAAACCACCGCGGACCACGCACTGCGCCGGGATCGGCCGGAAATCCGGCCCGCCCGGATGAGTTGGAGCATCCTGGCCGCGGGCCTGGGGAGCTGGTTCCTGCTGGCCGCCGCGGGGTCGGCCGCTGAACGCAGCGGCAGCACGTATGTGCCGGGGTCGCTGGGCGACTTCAACCTCGGCGTGGTAGCCACCAACGCCGGATTCTTCGTGCGCAACGACATGTTCTACTACGAGGGCACCGACGCCCGCGCCGTGCGCAACGGCCAGGTCAACATGGACCTGCAGATGTCCGCCTGGGTGGATTCCGTGAAGCTGACGCTCGTGCCGGGCTGGACGCTGCTCGGCGCGCGCTACGCCGCCGCCCTGAACTTCGCCGTGGCCAACGCGCACGTGACCGGCGACGTGCGCACACAGAACGAGGATGGCACCCTCAGCGCGGAATGGCGATCCGGCACCAAAACCGCCCTGGCCGATATTTTCGTGACTCCGCTCGCGCTCGGCTGGAAGGTGGGCCCAATCCACGTGGCCTGGGCGGAAATGGTCACCATCCCCTCGGGCAGCTACAACCGCGACGACTTCGTCAACATCAGCCGCAACTACTGGGCGTTGGACTCGCAGCTTGCCGCCACCTGGCGTCACCCGGTCTATGGCCAGGAAGTCTCGCTCAAGGGCGGCTACATCCTCAACACCCGGAACCACGCCACCGACTATCTCACGGGCCAGGAAATTCACGTGGATGGATTGCTGGCCCAGCAACTCGGGAAAACCTTAAGCCTCGGCGCGGTCTGGTATTATTATGAACAGGTCACGGCCGACAGCGGCACCGGCGCCCTGCTGGGCGACTTCCAGGGGGAGGCGTTCGGCGCCGGCCCGGCGGTGCGCGTCATGCTGCCCCTGGGGCCGCGCACCATTTCCATCATTGGCAAGTGGCTCCACGAGTTTTATACGCGCGACCGGTTCCAGGGCGACTACCTCTACCTTTGCGCCGCCACCCGGTTCTGACGCGCAAGGCGGCAGGCCAGGCGCTATTCTTGCAGCAGAATCAGCCAATCCAGGCTGGCCGCGAAGGCGCCCGGCCAGCCCTCGGCGGGACCGGCTTCGCCGACGCTGGGACCGACGGCATTGGTCGCGCCAACCCAGTACCAATAGTGGTTCGTGAGGCTCGCGGAGCCGTCGCGGTAGGTGGTCGCGGCCAGCGGGCCGCCCAGGGGCGTGGCGTGGGCGCGGTTGGTGTCGACGCCGCGCAGCAGCAGGTAGGCCGCGGCCTTGTTGACCGGGGCCCACGAGACATCGACATAGCCGGCCTGCGTGCCAGTGGTGGCTTGAATCCAGGCCGGCGCGGGCGGAACCACGGCCACCACGTAAGTAGCCGCAGTGTTGGTGGTGGCGCCGGCGGACAGCGTCACCGGCTGTAGCGCGGGCGACTGCCAGCCGTCCAGCGCCAGGAACACCTGGGTGTAGCTGCCGACCGGCGCGGTGCAGGCGGCTCCGCTGGCCAGCCAGTTGGTGTCAGCCAGGCCCGCCAGGCGCCAGCGGGCGCCGTCGCTCACGGCGCCGGGCGGCTGCAACACAGCCACCACGGTGCCGGTTGGGATCGGCGCCGCGGAGACGACGATGGTAGTTTCGCCCGTGGCAGAGCCGGCGAAGTTGGCCGCCACCACGCGGACGGTCCAGACCCCAACGGCATCGAACCGGAACGTGGCGGGCGTCAGGCCCTGGCCTGCCGCGGGCGGCGGGCTCCACGTGAACGCAAGAGGCGGGGTGGCGTTGGTCGGCATCCAGGCGGCGGCGAACGCCACCTCGGCGTTGACCACGGCCGTGGGCGGCCCAAGCGGCATCACGGCGACCACGGGAACCGGCTGGGGAACGGGCGGGTTGCCCGCCAAAAACGGAGCGGCAAACTCCGACGAACTGGAGAGAAACTCCGTGTTGGTTTCGGTCATGTTGACGGTAAGGTAAACGCCGTTGGTGAAGGGTTCGAAGCCCGTCATGACAGAATTGAATCCGCCGATGCCGTCGGGGCCGGTCATGCCCGCGCCCTGGCCGAGCGGCACATGGGCCCAGGCGCCATATTGATTGGTCTGGTAGGCGAAATAGAAATCCAGCAGGTAAAGGCGGCTGGGCTTGCCGACGATCATTCCGGCCACGGTCTGGTTGGTGGCCGTCACGCTCATGATGACCGGCGCCTTGATGCCCTCATTGGGCTGGTTGGTCGCGGAGGGCGCATTTGTGGCCAGGAAAATCGATTGCAGCGCGTTGGCGTAAATCCGGTTGTTCATGACCGAGATGCGCGAGCCGGTCCAGATGGCCACGCCGTTGCCGTTGTTGCGGGCAATGACGTTCGCGCCAACGATGCGGTTGCGGTCGCCGCCGCGCAGGTGCACGCCGTCCCCGGCGTTGGCAAGATCCTGGCCGTTGATGTCGGACGTGCCGATCATGTTGTGGATGATCTGGTTCTGATCGCTGGCCGGCCCCGCGAGTTGGATGCCGGCGGCGCCGTTGCCGCCAATGCAGTTGTTAACGATTTGGGATAGCCTTGAATTCGTGTACAGGATGCCGCAATGGCTGTTGCCCAAGACCGTGGCTTTGTCCATGGACACGCCGATCTGGTTGCCGATAATGATAAAATCCGTGCTTTCGAGGGCGGCGACACCGTGGCCGGCGTTATGGACGATCACGTTGCCATAGGCCTCGTTGGTGAACCCGATCATGTTGAAGGGCGTACCAACCAGCCGGATTCCGTCTTGCTGGTTGCCGTGGTTGCCGCCACTGAGGGTGGTGCCGACCGTATTGCCCATGAACACGTTTTGTTGAGCGGTAGCGCCTTCGATCAGCGCCCCGCAGCCCGCGTTGTGGCCGATGGCGTTGCCGTTGGAAACGATCAGGCCCCCCACAATGTTGCCAGGGGCGTTGGTAATGCGAATGCCGTGGCCCTGGTTGCCCAGCGCGGTGAAGTCGGTCTTGAATCCAACGTAGTTGCCCATGACCACATTGCCTTGCGAGAGCGGACCTTCGATGACCATGCCATCGCCCAGGTTGCCGCCGATGAAATTGCCGACGCCCGCCAGGCCGGCGCCGATGACGTTCGAGGCGGTATTCACGATCCGCACCCCGGCGCCGCCGTTGGGCACCGCGCCAGCGCCAGTCTTGTTCAGTCCGATGAGGCAACCGAGCACCTTGGCCCCTTCGCAGGCGGTCGGGGGCAGCGCGCCTTGAATGTGGATACCGTCACCGGCGTTGCCGGCGATCACTGGCGCGCGGCCAAACCCCATGCCGATAAAAACATTCGTGCAGGTTTCAACTAAAATGCCGTGGCCCTTGTTGGTCGCTGCCGAGAGCCCGTCGAGCGCCAGCCCAATGGAGTTGCCGAGGATCTGGCCATCGGGCAGCGAATACAACGCCAGCGCGTTGGAGCCGCTGCCGCCAATGACATTGTAGGCGGTCGATGTCGCGCCCCCGAAGATCAGGTATTCATCCCCCTCGAAGAATACGCCCTGGCCCCGGTTTCCCAGCAACCGGCCGGCGGGATCCCATCCCACCAGGTTCGCTTGCACCTGGCAGTCGATCGAGGCAAACGAGGCGATGCCGACCCGGTTGCCGGCGATAAAGTTGGGCTGGTTCGTCAAGCCGACCCTGGTGTCGCCCGCATACTCCATGAGGATGCCGTAGTCGGCGTTGGTGATCACCATGCCGGCGGCGTTGGTGGCGCAGCCGATCACGTTGTTGAGAATGTAATGGCCCACCGCGTAATCGCGCAACAACCACGAATTGTTGACGTGAATGCCCGCGTAACTGGCCCCGCCGATGGCATTGCCCCGCAGTACGCCGACATAGCTGTCCAGGCTGTTTTGAATCTCAATGCCCGTCACCATGGTCGTGGATACGAAAGTTGTAAAAGGATTGAACCCAATGATGTTGCCATCCACCCGGTTGCGGAGACCCATGCCATAGGCCGCCAAGCCGTACATGCCGACGCCCACCACGCCATCCACGATATTCGCTTCTTCCGGTTGCGCGCCGCCAAACCGGTTTTCCAGCATGCCGGCAATCAACGCGCCCCCCTCGGCATTGACCCCGTAGGTCATGCCGCTGGGCGCGATGCCAATCCAGTTGCCGCAGATGGTGTTGCGGGTGGCGCTGCTGACCCCCATCCGGCTGGGCAGGTAAACGCCCCAGCCCTCGTTGCCGCCAATGAAGTTGGCCGAGCGCATGAACGATCCGCCCACGATGTTGTATTGGGCCGCCTCTTCCAGGCAAACGCCGGGGCCGTCGTTGGGCCGATCGCCCTCGCCGTCCGGACCTGTGCCGATGAAGTTGTTCCAGATCGTGTTGCTAGTGGAGAAGCCCACCCAGACTCCGCCCAGGCCATTGCCGGAAATCACGTTCGGGTATGTGCCGGTCACCCCAACATAACTGTTGATAGCGCCCGCCAGGACCACGCCCCACCCGGCATTGGGCAGCGCGAACGCGCCCGCGGGCGCCAGGCCAATCCAGTTGGCGGCCATCCGCGCGCCCAGGGTGGCGCCGGCCAGGTGCACGCCATTGGATCGGTTGCCGGCGATGACGTTGCCGGCCTCCTCGTCGGTCTCGCCCCAATCCGCGCCAATGACGATATTGGCGGCGGGACAGTCGACGCTGTATCCTTCCGCATAGATGCCATGCCGCTTGTTGGGTATCGCCGTCACGCCATTCACATCCATCCCGATGAAGTTGCCCTGGATGACGACGTTCGAGCAGCACCCGCGGATGCTCACGCCATCGTTGGTGTTGCCGCTGATGAGGTTGCCCATGCCGGACATGCCGATGCGACTGTTGACCAGGCAGGGATACGCCTGCAGAGATTCGTCGCTCCGCTCGAAACGGATCCCGTACCCGTTGGGGACCGCGTTGGTGCCGTCTTCGCCCAGGCCGATGTAGTTGTTTAAAATGGTGATGTTATCGTTGTTGACCAGGCCGGATCCGTACTGGCCAAAAATACCCGCCGTCCGGTTGCCGCCGATGCAGTTGCCGTCAGACGGCCTGTGGCCGCCGATCATGACATTGCGCGCGCCCCACAAGAGGATCCCGTAATCCTGGGCGTTGTACAAGGGAGCATGGCCCGCGTAATGCCCGATGTAGTTGTCGCTGATGGTCACATCCTGGGCGTTGTACAGGGCAATGCCGCAGGAGTTGGTCCACAAGCTGATGGCGCCCAGGGCGGTCTTGCGTTCATGGCCGGCGGACGCCCGAGGGAGCCCGGCCGGGACCCCGGCGCGGGCGGAGACGTTGGTCGCCGCGACGCGGTTGCCCCGCACCACCACGTTGGAACCCCCAATCCACACGCTCCACATCCGGTTGCTCTCGATCCGCGAACTGATCGCGCCGAAATCCAGCCTGTCAATTTCGCTGCTCCGCACCACGATGTTGGTTCCCGCCGCCGCGACGTCTTGCAGGGTGCAGGCGCTGATGTCCGCGTTCGGGCAGTTATACAGCCACATGTTGACCAGGTCGCTGTTCAGGATCACGAGGTTGGTCCCGATAATCCGCCCGGCGTGCAGCCGGCAGCCGTCGAATTCCGTGTTCTGCAGTTCCATGGACAGCACGCCGCCGCCAACCGATGAGAAATCGCAGTTCTTGATGCCTTCCACCACGCGGTAGCCCGGCATGTAAAAATCGTTGGTTATAGTGCAGCGCCAGATTCGCTGCATGTTGCCCGATGCGTTGAAATCAACGATGTTGGCATCCACGATCGAACCGCCCTTGACGAAGCTCAACGCGCACCGGAGGGTGCAATTGCCCGCCTGGGACGGCCCGATGATTTCCGTGTAGCCTTGCAGCGAGCCGGACGCCTCGTACACGTGAAACTCGCCTTTTTCCTGGAAGGTGATGGTGTGCGAATCGCCGGGCGCCTGGTTCACCTGCTCCCGCGCCCAGGCAAAATTATGCAGGTTGCTGCCCACGACCGTGTCGGTCACTTCGTAATTCCCGGCCTGGGCAACGCCAAGGACCATCCCAGCCCAGGCGATGAAAACAGGCAGCGCGCGATTGAAGCAGCCATGCGATCCCATGTTCATGTGGTTCTCCCTTTAACGTTTAATCTGCGGAACAGGATCCCGGCGGGCCCGGATCCGTGGCGTCCATGGGCTCCGGCAGCAAGCCCAGGGCGCGCAGGGCTTCCAGCGCCGCGGCCACCTGCGCCGCCTGCTTGGAGGGCCCGTGGCCCGCCCCCAGGACGCTCTGGGCGCGCAGCACCTCGGCCGTGTACTGGCGATCGTGGGGCGGGCCGCGCTCCTCTTTCATCCGGTACTGCGGCTCGGTTTTCCAGGTTTTCTGGAAGTGTTCCTGGAGCGCGCCCTTGGGATTGGCCAGATCCGGAGCAACGACCAGGCGGTCCAGGATCGGCGCAAACCGCGCCATGAACAGGCGGCGCACAGCCTTCATGCCGCCATCCAGGTACAGGGCGCCGAGAATGGACTCGAGGGCATCGGCCAGGTTGGACGGGCGATCCGCACCGCCGCTTTGGAACTCGCCGCGGCCCAGGCGCAGATAAGGGCCCAAGCCCAGGTCCCGGGCCAGTTCCGCCAGGGTCTGGTCATTGGTTACCCGGCTGCGCAGGCGGGTTAACTCGCCCTCGGGCGTGCCCTTGAACCGCTTGAACAGGTAGTCGGCGGCCACGAGGCCCAGGGTGGCATCCCCCAAAAATTCCAGGCGTTGGTTGTCCGCCGGCAACCGCTCCTCGAACCGGGCGGACGGATGGGTCAACGCTTTTTCCAGCAGCCCGCGGCGCCGGAAACAGTGGCCCAGCGCGGATTCCAGGATGGCGAGGTCGGGGCTCATGCGCGGGGGTGGTACTTGGCGTGGACGGACTTGAGGCGCGAGCTGTCCACGTGGGTGTAGACCTGGGTGGTGGCAATGTCGGCGTGGCCCAGCATCTCCTGGATCACGCGCAGCGGCGCGTTGTTGGCCAACAGATGGCTGGCGAACGAGTGGCGCAAGGTGTGGGGCGTGACATTTTTCAGGATCCCCGCCAGCCGGGCATACTGCTTGATGAGCTTCCAGAGGCCCTGGCGCGAAAACGGTTTCTTGCGGTACGTGAGAAACACGGCGCGGATCTCCGCGGGCGGGGCCGCCGGCGCGCGCACCTCGTCCAGGTACCGGTGCAGGGCGGTGGCCGCGGCCTGGCCCAGCGGCACCACCCGCTCCTTGCGGCCCTTGCCAAAGCAGCGGATGTAGCCGGCATCAAAGTGCAGGTCTTCCAGCGTCAGCCGGGCCAGCTCCGAAACGCGCAGGCCCGCGCCGTACAAGGTTTCCAGCAGGGCCCGGTCGCGCACGCCGCGGGCAGTAGCCTGGTCCGGCGCGGCCAGCAGGCGGTCCACTTCCTTGATCGAAAGGGTGTCGGGCAGGATTTTCCACAGCCGCGGCGAGTCCATGGTCTGCGTGACGTTGCGCGCCAGCAGGCCCTCGTTTTGCAGGTAGCGGAAGAACATCTTGATCGCCACCAGGCGGCGCGACAGCGAGTTGACGCACAGGCCGCGCGCCTTTTCGCTCATCAGGAAATCGAGGATCTGGGCGCGGGTGACCTTGTTGGCCGCGTCCACCTGGCGCTCGCGCAAAAAGCCGGCGAACGCGGTCAGGTCCCGGCCGTAGGCCAGGCGCGTGTTGTTGCTCAGCCCGCGCTCCAGCCCCAGGTGGTCGAGAAACTGTTCAATCAGGACTTGCATCGGCCGGGCTGTGCCTGCCGCGCCGGCGCCGGGCGGCAGTGGCCGGGAGATCTACTCGGGCGCGGGTTCGGTGGCGGGCTCGTCCGCGCCGCCAGCGGGCGGCTCCTGGTCCGCGCCCGCATCCGTCTCGGCGTCCGCCGCCGGGGTGGTGGTCTGGCCCTTGTTGAGGATCGCGAGGATGTCATCGGTGATGTCAAACTTGCCGTCCGAGAACAGCACCAGTTCCACGCCGTTCATGGTCTGGCCGGAGGAATCGAGGATGCAGGGGATGTTGCGCTCCTGGGCATACGCGGTGATTTCCTCGCGGATTTCCTCGATGATCTTCTTGCGCATGCGCATCTGCTGCTCTTCCAGCTGGCGGCGGCGGGTGGTTTCCATGCGCTGGATCTTGGCCTCCTGCTCCTTGAGGCTGATCAGCTTTTCCTCGGCCAAATCGCGCTTCTCCAGGCGCACTTCCTCGCTCAGCGCGGAATTCTGGGCTTCGGCGCGCAAGTCGTTGAAATCTTCCTGCATCTGCTCATATTTTGCGACCAGGTCCTTGCGCTCGGTGTTGAAATCGTCGGCCTGGTCCTTGAGCTGGGCATCCGCCAACTGGGTCTTATAATACTTGGAAAACAGGGTTTCCATGTCCACCAGGGCGATGCCGCCCTCGATCGCCACGGCCGGAAGCGCCCCGGCCACGCATGCAACCAACCCTGCCGCCGCCATGCCAATCCACATTTTCTGCATATCCCTGCTCCTTTCTGAAAGGCTGCATATTAGCAGCGGGCCGGCAAAACACAAGCGTTACAATAAGCGCATGGTGGTGGCCGCGCATGGCGCCCGCATTTTTGAAAAAATGTCTCGACCCACGGCGTGGCTGAACGTAACAATAGCCAGTCGAAATAAGCTTCAGAACCCGGGAGATACGCCATGAATAAAAGCGCCCTGCGTTGTGCCGCCGTTACCACCATCCTCGCGGTATCCGGGCTGTGCCTGGGCCTGCCGGCCGCGGCGGTCACCGTAACCTTCACCAACGCCACCGCCATCAGCGCCGGCAACCTGGCGTACGAAGGTTACGACGTGGTCGTGGCGCCCTGCACGGTCACGATCGACGGCGCCCATGCCTTCAACTCGCTGACCATCCGCAGCAACGGCATCGTGACCCACCCGGCCTGCACAGCCACCTCCGTGTACTCCCTGGCCCTGACGCTGGCCGGGAGCCTGGCCATCGACGCCGGCGGGAAGATCGACGTGGTGGGCAAGGGCTATCTGCCCAACCGGACCGTGGGCAACAGCACCAACAACGCGGCGACCGGCTGGTCGGGCGGCAGCCATGGCGGGTTGGGTTACTCTTATAGCGGGATCAGCGGCGCAGCGTACGATGAGTATCGGAATCCGCTCTACCCGGGCGCGGGCGGCGGCGGCACCAGCGCGGGCGGCGGCGTTATCCGGATCCAGGCCGCGCAGGCCACCGTCAATGGCCTGATCAACGCCAACGGCAGCCTCCAGGGGTCGTACGGCTCGGGCGCCGGCGGCAGCATCCGCTTGGATGTGGGCACGCTCTCGGGGGGCGGCTTGATCAGCGCCAACGGCGGCAACGCCGCGGGCAACAGCGGGGCCGGCGGTGGCGGCCGGGTGGCGGTGTATCACACCACCTGCGCCATGAGTTCCACGCAGATCACCGCCTATGCCGGCCACGAAGCCGGCCTGCACCAAGGCGCTGCCGGCACGGTCTATTACCAATCGTCCGGCCAGCCGGGCGAGTTGCGGATTTTCAATGACGGGTTGCCCGTGGGCATGTACACGCCCCTGGGCGTAACCAACGACACTAGTTTCGTGGCCGAGAAGCTCATGGTCAGCGGCACCGGCGTGGTAGTGCAGACCGATCACCAGATGCCCATCCGGATTGGCACCCTGGTCCTTACCAACTGGGCGCAGCTGACCCATGCGGCCGCCACCGCCGGCGCGGAATACAGCCTGGATCTGACCGTGAGCAATGCCCTCCTCATTGCTTGGAACGGCGCCATTGACGTGGTGGGCAAGGGCTATCTGCCCAACCGGACCGTGGGCAACAGCACCAACAACGCGGCGACCGGCTGGTCGGGCGGCAGCCATGGCGGGTTGGGTTACTCTTATAGCGGGATCAGCGGCGCAGCGTACGATGAGTATCGGAATCCGCTCTACCCGGGCGCGGGCGGCGGCGGCACCAGCGCGGGCGGCGGCGTTATCCGGATCCAGGCCGCGCAGGCCACCGTCAATGGCCTGATCAACGCCAACGGCAGCCTCCAGGGGTCGTACGGCTCGGGCGCCGGCGGCAGCATCCGCTTGGATGTGGGCACGCTCTCGGGGGGCGGCTTGATCAGCGCCAACGGCGGCAACGCCGCGGGCAACAGCGGGGCCGGCGGTGGCGGCCGGGTGGCGGTGTATCACACCACCTGCGCCATGAGTTCCACGCAGATCACCGCCTATGCCGGCCACGAAGCCGGCCTGCACCAAGGCGCTGCCGGCACGGTCTATTACCAATCGTCCGGCCAGCCGGGCGAGTTGCGGATTTTCAATGACGGGTTGCCCGTGGGCATGTACACGCCCCTGGGCGTAACCAACGACACTAGTTTCGTGGCCGAGAAGCTCATGGTCAGCGGCACCGGCGTGGTAGTGCAGACCGACCACCAGATGCCCATCCGGGTCGGTAGCCTGGTCCTCACCAATGGCGCGCAGCTAACGCATCCGGCCGCCACCGCCGGCGCGGAATACGGCCTTGACCTGACCGCGAGCAACGTCCTGGTCGTTGCCTTGAACAGTTCCATCGACGTGATCGGCAAAGGCTATTTGCCCGGCCGCACCATCGGCAATACGACGACCAATGCGGCCACGGGCTGGTCCGGCGGCAGCCATGGTGGACTGGGCTACGCCTATAACGGGGTCTGCGGCATCGCGTTTGATGATTACCGCGACCCGGCCAGTCCGGGCGCGGGGAGTTCCGGTACCAGCGCGGGCGGCGGCGTGATCCGGATTCAGGCCCCGCAGGTGGTTGTCAGCGGCCGGATCATCGCCAATGGCGCATGCGTGGGTTCCTTTGGCGGAGGCGCGGGCGGCAGCATCCGGCTGGACGTGGGCGCGCTTTCCGGGAACGGCTTGATCAGCGCCAACGGCGGCCATGCCGCGGGCAACAGCGGGGGCGGCGGGGGCGGCCGGATCGCGCTGTATTACACCACCTGCGCCATGAGTTCCACGCAGATCACCGCCTATGCCGGCCACGAAGTGGGCCTGCACCAGGGCGCCGCCGGCACGGTCTATTACCAATCGTCCGGCCAGCCGGGCGAGTTGCGGATTTTCAATGACGGGCTGCCCGTGGGCATGTACACGCCCCTGGGCGTACCGGGCGCGGAGGCGTTTACGGCCAATCGGCTGTTCGTCAGCGGCTCCGGCGTGGTCGTGCAGGCTGAGCACCAGATGCCCATCCAGGTGGCCGACCTGGTCCTGACCAACCAGGCGGTGCTCACCCATCCGGACGCCACCGTGAGCGCGGCTTATTATGTTGATTTGGTCGTGTCCAACCGCCTGGTCCTGTCGGCGGACAGCCGGATCGATGCGCTCGGCAAGGGCTATCTGGCGGGTCGCACCAAGGGCAATTCCACGGTTAATGCGGCCACGGGCTGGTCCGGCGGCAGCCACGGCGGGCTGGGCTTCTCTTATAACGGGACTAGCGGCGCGGCGTATGATGATTATCGGAATCCGCTCTACCCGGGCGCGGGCGGCGCCGGCACCAGCGCCGGCGGCGGCGTGATCCGCATCCAGGCGCAGCAGGCCTTGGTCCATGGTCAGATCAGCGCCAATGGCAGCGTCCAAGGGTCGTATGGCGCGGGCGCGGGCGGCGCCATCCGCATGGACGTGGGCACGCTCTCCGGCAGCGGCTGGATCACCGCCAATGGCGGCAACGCCACGGGCAACAGCGGGGCCGGCGGCGGCGGCCGGATCGCGCTGTATTACACGGTCAACACCATGAGCCCGACCCAGGTCACCGTCTACGCCGGCAACGAGGGCGGCGCGCATGTCGGCGCCGCGGGCACCATCTACCTGAAGCCCGCCGCCGGCCGCAGCGAACTGCGGGTGGTGGGCGACGGCCTGGCCACGGCCATGTACACCCCGCTGGGGGCCGAGGGTGACGACGGGTTCACCGCGGACTTGCTGACCCTGTCCGGATCCAACGTGATGGCGGCGCCGGCCGCGAACTTCCCGGTCCGCATGCAGGACCTGGTTCTGGGGCCGGGCACGGTGCTTGCGCATCGGCCGACCACGGCCCTGGCGGTTTACAGCTTGAACCTGCAAGTATCCAACGCCCTGGCCATTGCGACCGGCGCGCGCCTTGATGTCACCGGCCGCGGGTACCTCGTGGGCCGCACCTTCGGCAACGTCACCGAAGGCGCATCCAGCGGCTACTCGGGCGGCAGCCACGGCGGCCGCGGTTTCTCCTATTACGGCACCTCGGCCGCGACGTATGGCGACCGGTATTACCCGGTGTACCCCGGTAGCGGCGGCGCCGGATCCGGCCCGGGTGGCGGCGTGGCATGCGTGCGCGCCCTGCTGGTGACGAACGATGGCGTGATCGCCGCCAACGGCGGCACGGGCGTGGGGGCTGGTGGCGGCGGCGGCGGCAGCCTGATCCTGGACGTGGGCCGGTTGGCGGGCTCGGGCCGGGTCACGGTCAATGGCGGTAACGACCCATCTGGCGGCGGCGGCGGCGGCGGCCGGTTGGCCATCTACTATTGGGATGCCATCACCAGCCCAACGACGAACTGCACCGCCAACCCCGGCCAGATGAACACGTGGGCGGCCGGCCAGACCGGCACGGTGTGGATCTCCGGATCGCCTTTCTTCACCTGGATCCTGGAGAACCCCTTGCTGCACGGCGTGGAATCCCTGCAGTGGGATTCCCTCGGGCTCAACCCCACGGCCGGTGTAGTGGTCACGTGCTCGGCGTTCGTGGACGGCATGGAATACGCGATCGCCCAGGCCCAGCCCGGGGGCGGCGCCCTGACCTGGGACACGGCCAACGTGCCGGACGGCCAGTACGAGCTGCGCGCCACGTTCGCCGCCGCCGACGGATCCCTCCTGGGCGCGGCCGCGACCAACGTGCTGGTAAACAACTCCGTGATCTGGCACAGCGGCACCATCACCGGCGCGGAGGTCTGGGCTTCCGGTACGGTCCACGTGGTGGAAGGGCACTTCACCATTGCCAGCAACGCGGTGATCACGGTCGCCGCCGGCGCGGTGGTCAAGTTTTCGCCCGACGTCCAGTTCACCATCGCCAAGGGCGGCACGCTGATCGCCAACGGCGTGGCCGGCGGCCAGATCTTCTTCACCTCGCTCAACGACGACTCCGTGGGCGGCGACACCAACATGGACGCCGACCGGTCGCGGCCGCAACCCGGCGACTGGCGCGGGTTCATCGTGCAAACCGGCGGCACGTTCACCTACAACGACCAGGCCATCATGCGTTACCTGCGCATGGACCACAGCGGCACGGTCGCCGCCAACGAATCGTGGCTGGGCACCGCCCTGCACCAGGTCACCGGCAACCTGACCCTGAATGCCGGCGTCAGCGTGACCATCCTGCCCGGCGCGGTCGTCAAGGTGGCCACCAACTGCGGGATCACCGCCCAGGCTGGCGCGGCGCTGTTCGCCCACGGCACCGTGGCCCAGCCGATCATCTTCACCTCCGAGAACGACGATAGCGCGGCCGGCGACAGCAACCGCAACGGCGACGCCACCCGGCCTGGGGCCGGCGACTGGAACTGGATCCTGTTCAACAGCGCCACCGGGTCGTTTGACCACTGCCGCTTCTATTACGGCGGCGGGCCGGCGGCCGGCGGCTGGGGGCCGGCGGGCGGCCCGGGCAAAGCCACGATCAAGACCGCGGGCGCGTCGGTGCTGGACTTTAACAACAGCCTGGTGCGCGACTCGTTCTACGACGGCCTGCTGTGCTGGGGCGGCCCCGTGACCGTACGCAGCAGCGTGTTCAAGGGCATTGACCGCGCGATCTGCGCGCACCCGGGATCGCCGGTGACCGTGCGCAACTGCACACTGGACAACAACGGCGTGGGCCTGCTGATCCACGGCGGCAGCCTCGACGTGGCCAACACGCTCGTCGCCAATTCCATCCGCCAGGGCATCCTGCACGACTACAGCACCGACGCCCTCACTATCCGCTACTCCTGCCTGTGGAACCTGACCAACGCGGAAGGCACGGCGTACTGGAACGTCGGCACCAACGGCAACATCTCCGTGGATCCGAAGTTCAAGAGCCCCACCAACGACAGCTACCAGCTCAACTTCGGCTCGCCGTGCATCGACGCGGCCGACGGCCTGCTCGCGCCGGCCACGGACTACATGGACGCCCCGCGCTACACGGATCCGCGCTCGCCGCACACCGGCATCGCCTGCACCAACGGCGAGTACGCCGACATCGGCGCGTTCGAGTTCGTGGAAAACGCGGACTCGGACCTTGATCTCGTGGTGGACCGCGTGGACGGCCCGGCGCAACTCGTGGCCGGCACCACGGCCACGGTGACCTGGGTGCTCGGCAACATCGGCGCCGGCACGGTCAACGGCGCCTGGCACGACGAGGTCGCGCTGATCCCCGACACGCCCACGCGCGATGTCAGCAAGGTCGTGGCCGCCAACGTGCTGGTATCGGCCATCGTCGGCCCGGGCGGCAAGCAGACCGTCACCGCCGCCGTACGGGTGCCCGGCGGCACCGAGGGCACGTGGCGCTGGCAGGTGACCGCCAACGCCCAGGCCGAAGTGTTCGAGGGCCGCAACTGGCGCAACAACGCGTCGCCGCTGGCCGCGGCATCGCAACTCCAGATCCCGGAACTCGCCGCCGGCGTGCCAGTGGCGGGCGACTTCGCGGGCGCCGGCCTCGCCTCCTGGTACAAGTTCAGCCAGCCGGCCGGCGCGGATTACCTCATGCTGCTGGATGCGGCCACCTCCAACGGCCGCTGCCGGGTGTACGCCGGGTTCAATGCCATGCCCACGGACCAGAACTTTGACCAGCGCAGCATCGAGTGGAACTCGGCCGACGCCCGCATGGGCGTCCCGGCCCCCGGCATAGCGCGCACCGTGTACCTGCTGGTCATGCCCGAGACCCTGCCCGACGGCCGCGCCGGCTACACCCTGCAGGTCGGCCCGTCGCAGTTTGATCTCAGCCGCATTGACCTGGCCGGCGCGGGCAACGCGGGCGACGCCACCGCGCCGCTGCGCGGCAGCGGGTTCGCCGCCGACCTGGCCGTCAGCCTGCAGGCCGCCAACGGCGCGACCAACCTCGCCGCGCGCCGCGTGTTGCGGGAAGATTCCACGCGCGCGCTGGCCACGTTCGCGCTCCTGGGCGCGCCCACCGGGCTGTACCACGTGGTGGCCCAGCAGGGCGGGCTCACCGCCGTGCTGAGCAACGCGTTCGCCGTGGCCGCCGGCCGGGGCGGCGCGTTCAAGGCTTCCCTGATCATGCCCGCCGCGGTGCGCGTGGGCCGGCCGTTCTCCGCCATGGTGGAGTTCGCCAACCAGGGCGACGCGGACGTGCCCATCCCGCTGCTCATGATCGAAAGCGCCGCCGGGTACCCGGTGTGGCTGGGCGACCTCAACACCGAGGACACCGCCACCGTCCTGCAGTTCCCGGCCATGCCGCCCAGCGGCCTGAGCGGCGGCGTGCTGGCGCCGGGCGCGCGCCACAGCGTGGAGTTCTACTCCAAGCTCACCGCCGGCGGCAGCGCCAGCTACTCGGTGACTTGGATCAACGGCGACAACGCCGATGTGCAGGCGTGGGACGACGTGCGCGACGGCATGCAGCCGGCGCACGCCGACGCCCTGTGGAGCAATGCCTGGACCCTGCTGACCGCCGAGATCGGCCCGACCGTGGGCGACTACATCGCCGCCCTGGCGCAAGCCGCGGAGGAAATCCGCGGCTACGGGTACGACTACCTGAGCTCCAGCCTGCTCATGTGGTTCATGATGGAAAAAGCCATGCTCGAGTATCCCGGCGCATCCCTGGCCGGCACGCTCTGCCTCGACACCACCAACGCGCCGCTGCGCCAGAAGACCCTCACGCTGACCGGCGCCACGGGCGACGTGTACTCGGTGATGTCGTGGCACAACGGCGCCTACGCGTTCCGCGACCTGCCCGCGGGCACGTACACCATGACCGTGCCCGGCTACCTGCCCAACCCCATGGGCACGCTCGTGCTGCCGGCGGCGCTGCGCATGAATATCATGGCCCACCTGGGCGCGCGCATCGCCGGCCTGGTGCAGGCCACCGCCGACAGCGCGGCCATCTCCAACGCCCAGGTGGTGGCCTCGGCCCTGGCCGGCGGCGCGCGCTACATCGCCGCCACGGACGATTCCGGCCGCTACGCGCTGGATGCGCTTGAAGCCGGAGACTACTTCGTGTCGTGTTCGGCGGCCGACTATGTGCCTTCGGACGTTTTGACGGTGACGGCCGCGACCGGGACCGTCACCACGCTGAGCTTCTCGCTCGCGTCCGGCGGCACGGCGCGCGGCCAGGTCCTTTCCCCGTGGCTCGGTCCGGCCACCAACGCCACGGTCAGCTTCATGTCCGGCACCAACGGCAGCACCCTCGCCAAGTCGGTCCAGACCGACACCGGCGGCTGGTACCGCGCGCGCGGCCTGGCGGCCGGGCTGTGGACCGTCATCGCCACCGCGCCCCTGGAGGGGTCCGGACAGCTGACCGGGGTGAGCGTGGCTGAGCGCGCCACCACCGACGTGGCCGCGATCCAGCTCGGTTTTGCCGCCGGCCTTACCGGCCGCGTGACCAGCGCCGCCACCGGCCTGCCGCTGGCCGGCGCGCGCGTGGGCGTGGACTCGCCGATGAGCGTCCTCGCGCCCAACATCGCCAACAGCCAGGGGTTCTACGCCTTCGCCGGGGTCACGCCCGGCTCGCAGACCGTGTGGTGCGCGGCCGACGGCTACTTCCAGGAACTGCGCTCCGTCAACCTGCCCACTGGCGGCGTGGTCGGCGCGAGCTTCGCGCTGCGCCAGGCCGGCCGCGTGGCCGGCACGCTGCGCGCGGGCGACGGCTCGCTCATGCCGTTCATGAGCATCACCCTCTCCACCACCAACGGCACCCTGGTCATGACCAACACCGACGCGAATGGCCAGTTCGACTTCTCCGGCCTGCCGGACGCCACGTTCGTGCTCTCGATCGGCGGGGTCAACGGGTTCATGGTCGGCCGCCAGACGTTCAACCTGAACGCCGCCACCAACCAGTACCTGAGCCTCACCATCCAGCCCGCCGGCGCGCTGCTGAAAGGCCGCGTGTGGCTGGCGGGCGGCGTCACCCCGGCGGCCACCGCCCGCGTGGACGTGGTGCGCAACGGGCAGTCGTGGGGCAGCACGTTCACCGACAGCCAGGGCCGTTACGCCTTCTACGCCTTGCAGACCGGCCGCGTGGACATCACCGCGTGGCTGCCATCCGGCGGCGTGGCCCTGCGGCCCGGCGTGGACATCCCGGCCACGGGCAGCCGCACCGGGCTGGACTGCACCGCGGCCAGTGGGGTGTTGCGCGTCAGTTGCGTGAATGCCGTGGGCAGCCTGGCGGTCACCAACGGCCGGCTGGTGCTGCAGCCCGGCGCGGCGTTCCCCGCGGACTACCGCCTGCTGGCCGCGCTGAACAGCGCCGGCCAGGCGACCTTCAGCAACCTCGTGCAAACTTCGGCAACGTTGTGGGTGACCGCGCCCGGGTTCTCCGGCATCGCCACCAACCTGGTCGTGGGCGCGGGCGGGCCGCCCCGCACGCTGACCCTGGCCGCGGGCGCCAGCCTGTCCGGCTATGTGCGCGACGCCACCGGCAAGGGGCTGGGCGCCGCCATGGTCACCCTGACCCACGCCGGCACCCGCCAAAGCTTCGGCGCCAAAACCAGCGCGGATGGCGCCTTCCTCCTTGATGCGCTCACCCCGGGCACGTACGAGGCCTGGTTCTTCGACAGCGTCCGCTGCCCGGCGCGCCTCACCAACGTCGTGGTCCGCGCCGGCCTGACCACCTGGCAGGACGCCACCCTGGCCGCCAGCGGCGCCACGCTGTACGGCCGGGTCGGCAGCGGTGCCGGCACGCCGGCGGGCGGCGCGCGCGTCACGGCCCTGGACGCTGCCGGATTCGCGATCTTCACGACCATGGCCGACAGCGCCGGCCAGTATGTGCTGACCCGGTTGCCGGACGCGATCACCGTCAACGTCGCGGCCGACGGCATGGCCGCGGCCCAGCAGGTGGTCAGCTTCGGCGGCGGCGGCTCCGCCACCCAGAACTTCGCCCTGGCCACGGCCACGGTGCTCGCCCTGGACCCGGAGAGCGGCGGCCTGCGGTTTGCCCGCGGCGCGCCAACCCAGCCCAGCGGGTTCTCCGACTGGTGGAACTCCACCAGCGACTTCTGGACCAGCCTGCCGCGGCCCTGGCGCAACAACCTCTACCCGGACACGCCCGAGTGGCGCAACTCGTACCTGAGCATCCGGCCGGTGAACGCCAACTGCCTGGCCTACTTGAATGCCATGGCCGCGGCCAACTTCACGCTGCGCCACGTGGACGAGGATTTCGCCACCTGGGAACTGTCCTACGAGGCCTTGAAGGAGCTGAACAAGTCCAACATGAAGCTGCTGGCCGCGCGCATGACCGGCCTGGCCGCCAAGCTGGCGGCCTTCGCGGTGACCCTGGAATCCGCCGGCCCGGTGCTGGCTTCCTACAGCGTGGTGGCGGGCGAGGCGGAGATCGTCGCCGTGGCCGGCATGACCATCGGCCTGGTCGCCAACAGCGTGCAAAACACGATCAACGCCATTAACGACAAGGACTTCAGCGCCGCGGAAGCGTTCATCATGACCATGGGCGATCTGCTCTCCGGCATGGCCGACACCGTGGCGTTCGGCGGCTCACCCTATGCCGGGACTTTGTGGCTGGTGATCTCCGCAGGCAAAGACGTTGTTGACACCTACGGCGACATCAAGGAAGGCCTGCGCGACAACATGAACGGGATCCAGGGCTATAACAATGCCAAGTATCTCTACTGGAACGCGGTGGGGGCCCATGATTATAACATGCAGAAGGTGCGCGCCGCGGCGCAGCAGGACTGCCCCAACTGCAAGGACAGCTGCATCCCCTGCCCGCCGCGCATCACGCCGCCTCCTCCTCCCCCGCCGCCCAACCCCTGCTGCGGCAAGCCCCAGCCCTGCCCGCCGCCCTGTCGCGGTTGCCCGCCCGGCGGCGGTGGCGGCGGCGGCACCACCGGCTCCGGGAGCTGGGACCCGAACGACAAGTTGACCATCGGCTATGGCTCCGCCGGCTACATCGCCGACGGCACGCGGCTGCTCTACACCATCCGGTTCGAGAACCGCACCAACGCCACGGCGCCGGCGCAGATGGTGGTCGTGACCGACGGCCTGAGCACCAACCTCGACTGGAGCACGTTGGAACTGGGCGCCGTGGGCTTCAACAACGTGGACGTCGGGGTGCCGGCCGGCCTGCAATCGTTCGTCACCAACAATATTGCCGTGGCCACGGACCCATACCCCGTGCGCGTGACCGCGGCCTTTGACCAGGACAGCGGCCTGCTCAGCTGGACGATCGAGTCCGTTGATCCGGTCAGCGGCGGCGTGCCGGCCGATCCCCTGGCCGGGTTCCTGCCGCCCAACGACACCAACCACGTGGGCGAAGGCTATGTTTCGTTTAGCATCCGGCCGCGCAGCAACCTGGTGAGCGGCGCGTCCATGATGAACTGGGCGCGGATCGTGTTCGACCAGAACGCGGCCATTGACACGCCCATGGTGACCAACATCCTCGACATCGCCGCGCCCACCAGCACGGTCGAGCGCCTGCCGGAGAAGTCCCGCTCCGTGTTCACCGTGAGCTGGAGCGGGTCGGACAACGGCGGCTCCGGCATCGTGGCCTACGACGTGTACGTGCGCAAGGATCAGGATGCGTACACCCTGCGCTGGACCGGCTCCGCCACCAGCGGCATCTTCACCGGCGAGGTGGATTCCACCTACGCGTTCTACAGCATCGCCACCGACGGCGTGGGCTACCGCCAGGTCGAGCGGCGGCAGGCCGGCGGCGAAATCGACCCGGACACGATCACCACGATCCAGGAACTGACGCCGCTGCCCTGGCTGATGCTGCTGCTGGAGTAGGCCCCCGGTGCGCCCGTCGCGGCCGTTCCGCGGGGCCAGGCATGGTCGGCGCCTTCGGCCGGGACCAGCCCTCACGCCACGATGGTTGCCGCTTGACAACCATAATGATTCCATTATGGTTGTGGCATGAGCACCATCACGATCAAAGATATCCCGCCCGCTGTGCACCGCACGTTGAAGGCGCGCGCGGCGGCGCATGGCCGCAGCCTGAACAAGGAAATCATCGCGACCCTGGAAAGCAACGTGCGCGTCGTCCCCCTGGATGCCGCGGCGATCGGCCAACGTGCCCGCGCCGTCCGGGAAACGATGGGGGTGTATATTACCCAGAAAGAACTAGCGGCCTTGAAGACCGAGGGCCGGCCGTGATTGCGGTGGATGTCAATTGCCTGGCTTATCTTTGGATTCCCGGAGACCTCACCGCGCTGGCCGAAAAGGCGTTGTTGCGCGATCCGCACTGGGTCTCGGCGATCTTGTGGCGCTCCGAGTTCCGCAATATATTGGCCGGATATCTGCGGCGCGGCCAGCTGGATCGCTCCGCAGCCGCTCGCTGTCTCTCCGGCGCCGAAACGCAGATGGCCGGGGGCGAATATATCGTGCCGTCTGAACTGGTTATGCGCAAGGTCGCCACCTCCTCTTGTACGGCTTATGATTGCGAGTATGTCGCGCTCGCTGAAGATCTGAAGGTGAAGTTAATTACGTCCGATCGGGACATTTTGCGGGCATTCCCCCGGTTGACCCTGAGCATGAAAGCTTTTGCTGAAGCGGAGCGGATTTGATGGCGACTTGCGCTGAAGCAAAAACATGGCGCCTATCGACAGGTGTTACTTTGCAGAAAACATTACCAACAGGACAAGCTAAAGCGCCCCTCCTTCGCAAGGCGGGGTGGCCGCAGGCCGGGGTGGTTGTGTCTGGTCACGCGGGTGGAGCAACAGCAGGCGGGGACGCCTGCGCCACGCCGACGAGGGACACCAGCCGGCGGGGACGCCTGCGTTACGCCGGCGCAGCCCTGTTGCTGGCCTGGCTGCTGGCCGGGTGCGTGGCGCCGCCACGCCCGGCGCCCGGGCCGCAACCACCGGTCGTGATTCGCCCCCAACCACCGCCGCGACCCACGCCGGCCACTTGGCCGCGGCCAACCCCGGTACCGGACGTGCCTGCATGGGAACCGCCGCCCCCGACCCCGACCCCGGCGCCGGCGCCGGAACTCACCGCCGAGCAGTTCCGCCACAACCTGGCCTGCCAGGTGCTGCTGGATCGCGCCAACTTCTCGGCTGGTTGCGCGGATGGCAAGGTGGGGCCCAAGACCAGCGCCGCGCTGCGCGCGTGGCAGGCGGCCAAAGGGGTGCCTGTCACGGGCGAGTTGGATGCCGCCTCTCTCGCGCGACTGGGCCCGCTGGAAAGCGCCCTGACCAACTACACCGTGACCGCGGAGGACATCGCCTCCCTGGGCCGGGTGCCGTCCGGGTGGCTGGAAAAATCGCAGCTAGCCGCGCTGCCATACCAGACGGTATTGGAGTTGGTGGCGGAAACCGGCCACGCCAGCGAAGGGGCGATCCGCCGCCTGAACCCTGACGCGGACTGGCCCGACCCGCCGCCCGGCGTCGTGCTGACCATTCCGCATCCCGGGAACAACCGCGTGCGGCCGGCCGCCAACCTGCGCGTGAGCGTGGGCGCGAAAACCATCACGGCCTATGATGCCGCCGGGAAAATGATCGCCCTGTTCCCGTGTTCGATTGCGCGTGGCAAACTCAGCGCACTGGTCGGAACAACTTTGCGCGTGGTGAACGCAGCCGACAACCCCACGTACACGTTTGATTCCGATCTGTTCCGCGAAGACCCCGAAGCCTATGCGCTGCACCGCAACCTATTGATCCCCCCAGGCCCCAACAACCCGGTGGGCGTGGCGTGGATCGGGCTCGACAAGCCGGGTTACGGTATCCACGGCACGCCGCGGCCGGAAGACATCGGCAAGACCGAGTCGCACGGGTGCCTGCGGCTGGCAAACTGGAACGCGCAGAAGCTGATCAAGATGGTCACCGCCGGCACGCCGGTGCTGATTGTGCCGTAAGCCGCTACTTGGACGGCGGAGCCGCCGGGTCGGGGCCATCGTCGCGCAGGTGGTCGGCGACGAACTGCTCCATGTTGATGATTTCGGGCAGGGGCATGGGCGGCGCCTCATCCACCGCCTTGTCGAGTTTCTTCTTTTTAATCAGGAACTCGGGTTGGCGTTCGACCATGGCAATGGCGCGGACATGCTTGATGATCCGGCTCATCTCGCCGATATACTCGTAGCAGTAGAGCGAGGAGATCGGCGTGATGCCCACCCCGCGATGCACGGTGCGGTCCGAGAGCACCTGCTTGAACTGGTTGCTCTGCTGGATGTAGTTGTCATAGGTAGTCAGGATTTTCGCCACCGCCTCGCCGCGATTTTCCATGGCCGGGTCAAAGGACTCCATGAGCTGCCGCAGGGAAATGGTCAGCAGCAGCAGCAGGTCGAAAATGTGCTCCAGCAGCTCGCGGTCGAACCGGCCCTCGGGGGTTTTCAGGCGGATGATGGTGATCTCGGCCATGCGCTCGATATGGTCATGGATGCGCTCGATGTCGATCATGCAGCCGTCCAGGTACTGGATCATCAGGGCCTGGCGGTGGGACAGGTAGCGCTTGGTGAGCGACTTCAGGTAGCGGTTCATGGCCTTCTTGATCTCGTCGACGATGTCCTCGTTGAGGAGCAGGTCGCGGATCATCTTGGGCTTGCGGATGTTGAAGATCTCGCTGGCCATGCGCAGGCTGCGCGCGCACAGGTCGGTCATGCGCCGGCATTCCAACAGGCAGGCGGACAGCGCGGTTTCCGGCTTCTCCTGCAGTTCCGGGTCGAGGAAGCTGGGCTGCGGCGGCGGCTTGAAGCTGGGCACGATCAGCTCGATGAACCGCGCGTAGATCGCCGAGAACGGCAGGAACAGCAGGGCGCCCGCGGTCTGGACAATGGTGTGCATGTTGGCGGCCTGGTGCACAAGGTCGCCGGTGGTCATGACCACCACCTTCATGGTGATGGGCGCCAGGAAAATAAAGAGGATGGCGTTGAGCACGTTGAACATGAGGTGGGCCACGGCGCAGCGCCGGGCGTTGATGTTGGTGCCGATGCAGGCCAGGAGCGCCGTGGCGCAGGTGCCGATGTGGGCGCCCAGGATGATGGGATACGCCTGGCTCAGGTCGGTGAACACCCCGGCATTGATCAGGGCATAACACATGCCCACCATGGCGCCGCTGCTCTGGATGACGCCCGTGATGGCCGTGGATATCAGCACGCCCAGCACCAGGCCGCCCATGGTGTTGCCGTTAATGCCGGCGAGAATCGGGGCGAAATCGGCCCCGTAGGGCTTGATCGAGTCGCCCATCACGCGCATGCCCAGGAACAGCAGGCCGAAGCCGAGGATGGCGCTGCCGATGTCCTTGGCGCGCTGCCCCGGCGCGGCCATGCTCAGCAGGAAACCCAGCACCACGGCCACGTAGCAGTAGGCGTCCAGCTTGAACGAGATCATCTGCATCGAGAGGGTCGTGCCGATGTTGGCCCCGAGGATCGGCGGGATAGTCTGGGCGAGGCCCATCAGGCCGGCGTTGACAAACCCCACCAGCATGACCGTGGTGGCGCTGCTGTGCACCAGGAACCCGAGCGTCGTGCCGGTCAGGATCCCGGCCAGCTTGTTGCCGCCGGTCTTGGCCAACACGATGCGCAGCTTGGCGCCCGCCGCGCTGCGCAGGCCCGTGGTCATGACGTTCATGCCAAAGATGAACAGCGCCAGGCCGCCCAGCACGTCGAACACCAGGAAGAAGATGTCCTCGCCCGTGACCTCGTGCCCGGTGCTCTTGCGCTTGAGTTCTTCTAGGCGCTCGGCAAACGGCCCGGTCGGATAGCGCGCCGCCAGGTTGGTGGTGAACGACTTCAACTCGGTGCGCCCGGCCTCGTACGCGGTCGCCTCGACCGCGTAATCGCGCTCCGCTGTCTGCAGCAGGCCGGTCTCGGCCAACCCCTCCGCCACCAGGAACCGCGCGGTGTGCACCCGCTGCGTGGCACACAGCCACTGGTCCCGGCCCAGGAAATAGCCGCGGACCAGGTGGTCCCAGGCCTGCGCGTCATCGGTCGTGATGCCGCTGGCGGCAACCTGCTCGGCCAGCGCGGGCGGCGCGTCCGCCTGCGCCGCGCCCGGGCGAGCGGCCCATCCCAGCCAGGCGCACGCGATGAGCGCCCAAGTCCACCCTTGCCGCCGGCTGTTTCTCATACGCTTTGGCTCATGTTCAATGATATAAGCATAAACAAGTAATTGTAGCGGTCGAAACAAGTATGTCAAGCGCCGATTGTGATGAATAATGCTTGCGGCGGGCGGGCCGCGCGTCTATCGTTACGGACCAATGTCGATGGTACCCGGGAGGATTGTGCATGGCAACGGTTATTGTGCTGGATGACGAGGAGCGGCTGCGCGAGTTGATCAAGCTCTCGCTGGTGGCGGAAGGCTATGAAACGCACGCCGTGGGCACGGCCGCGGAGGCGTTCAGCCTGCTCGACAGCCTGACGGCCAACACCACCTGCACGGCCCGCGACGTGCTGCTCATCACGGATATCCGGATGCCGGGCATGCACGGCCTCGAGGTCATCAGCAAGGTGCACCAGCGGTATCCCGGCCTGCCGATCATCGTGTGCAGCAGCATGGTGAACACCGCGACCGTGCAGGAGTCGTTCGAGCTGTGGGACGCCCGCCAGGACGTCGTGGCGGTGTTGGACAAGCCGTTTAGTCCCAACGAGCTGCTGGCCAAGGTCAACGAGGCCTTGCGCGGATCCGGAGGCCGGCCGGGCCAGCCGGCCTGATCATGCCGGGACGGGCCAGCGCGGCCGCGGCCGCGGCCGCGCACGGGGGAACTGACACTGATGAATAGCACAAATCCTTGGTCGTTACCGCGGCGATACTGGGCCTGGCTGGTGTTTGCCGGCGCCTTGGGCCTCTACCTGCTCACCCTCAGCCGGGGCGCGTTCCCCGGGCTGTCGGCCATGCTGATCGCCGGGCACCTGGGCTGGAACCCCTTTCCCATGCTGGCCAACCCGTTGTGGGGGCTGGTGGCCCGGGCCCTGGCCGCGCTGCCGGCGGCCAACACGGCCCTGGTGCTGAACATTTTTTCCGCCCTGTGCGCGGCCGCGGTGGTGGCCCTGTTTTTCCTGTTCATGGCCGGCTGGCCGTATTTCCAACTGCCCGAGCGCTACCGACGCGCCGCCGTCAAGTCCATGGGCCAGTGGCTGGCCGCGGTGGTGGCCACAGTGGCCCTGGCCACCAGCGTACCGTTCTGGTACGTGGCCACCCGCGCCCATGCCGCCGCGTTCGACCTGCTGCTGCTGTTTCTCGCGCTCCACCTGCTGCTGCGTTTCGCCGCCGAGCCCCGCGTCGGCCGGCTGTACCTGCTGGCGCTCCTGTGGGGCCTGGGCACTGCGGAGTACGCGACGTTCATCGTGTTCACGCCCGTGGTGGTGGTGGTGTCCATCTACCTGCTGTGGCAGGCGCGCCTGTTCCTGTTCCGGCACCTGCTGGCCGGCTTCGGCCTGTACGGGCTGGGCCTGACCATGTACCTGGTCGGCGCCTGGATGTTTGCCCAGTACCCGGCCTACGAGTGGCGCGGGTTCACCGGCCTGCCCCAGGTGGTGTGGTACATCTGGCGCGACCAGTACCAGGCGATCGCCAAGAGCATGGGCGCCCTGGGCTGGCTGCTGGTGTTCATGAGCTCGGCATTCCCGGTGATCATGTTCCTGCTGCTGCCCCTGTCCGGCGAACGCGCGCTGCACTTCAAGGCCGGGTACCAGTTCCTGTTCTGGGTCCTGGGCATCATGGGCGTCTTGATCCTGGCCAACCTGCCGCCGGCGCCCTGGGCCATCACCGGGATGAACCCGTTCCTGGTCATGCCCTACGTCTTCTTCGCGGTCTGGTTCGGCCGCCTGGCGGGCCTGGGCTACATCATGCTCCGGTCCCGCGGCCACTATGACCCGCCGTGGCAAACCCGCGCCCAGGCGGTCGCCCGGCCGATGTACCTGGCGATCCTGGGCGTGGCCCTGCTGGCCAGCGCCTGGGCCAACCAGCGCGCCGTCACCCCGCGCTACGGCGACATCGCCGGCCGCTACGCCCGCCAGATGCTGGCCGACCTGGGCGCCGCATCCTGGTTCATCAGCGACGGCATGCTGGACGACAACCTCCTCATCGTCGCCCGCGAAACCCGGCGGCCGCTCAAGCTGATCAACATGCGCTTCGCCAACAACAAGGGCTACCTCAACTACGTCGCCTCCCTGTTCAGTGACGAGCGCCTCCAGCGCTTTGCCCGGTTCGGGCTCGAGCCGCTCTTCCGCGAGTGGCTGGAGCGCGGGCCGGACCTGACCGGCGCGCTGGGCGTGGAGTCGTCGGCCAACCTGCTGCTGGCCACCGGCTACCAGGCCCTGCCGCAAGGCACGGTCTTCGCCGCTTCGCGCGCCACGAACACCCTGGACAGCGCCGCCCTGTTCGAGCAGTACCGCCAACTGTGGGCGCGGCCGGACCTCAACCTGCGCCTGCGCGTGCGGGAAGACAACCTCGGCGCGCTGGCCTACGCCCTGGTCAAGCAGCAGGCGTCCAAGCTGGCCAACAACCTCGGCGTGCTCATGGAAGACCAGGCCCGGCCGGACCTGGCGGTCGCCGCCTACGCAGAGGCGCGGATGATCGACACCAACAACCTCAGCGCCCTGCTGAACCTCCTCGCCCTCAGCACGCGCGACCAGCGGCCGGAGGCCGCCCGGCTCGAGCAGCAGCTGGCGGATATCGCCGATCAGCGCAAAGGCAAGCTCAACGAGTGGGACCTGTCCAGCCTGTATGGCTACGTGCGCCATCCGCAGGCCTACGTCAACCGCGGCTACGTCTGGGCGCTGTCCGGCAAGCCCCAGGCCGCCCTGCAGGAGATCCAGCGCGCGCGCAGCATCGTGGGCGCCAACCCCCAGATCCAGCTATCCCTGGCGACCCTGTATTCCAGCCTCGGCCTGCGCGAGAACAGCCGCCAGGAGTTCCTGACCCTGCTGGACACGGATCCCGACAACCCCGCCGCCCTGCTGGGCCTGGCCGCGCTGGCGCTGCAGGATCAGGACCGGGCCGCCGCGGACCAGTACCTGAAGCAGGCCCGGGCGCTGAACCTGGAAGCCCCCGCCGTCCTGCTGCAGGAAGCCCTGCTGGACTACTTCCTGGGCCGGCCCAAGGACGCCCTGGCCGCCCTGCGCAGCCTCGCCACCCGCGACGCCGACAACGCCCAGGTGTGGCTGGCGCTGGCGCTGCTTTCGTTTGAGCAGGGGGACCGGGCCACCGCCGAGGAGAACGCCAAGGTGCTTGCGGCCATGGTGGGCCGCCAGCCGGCCCTGGCCGTGCCCCTGGCGCAGCTGGAGATCGCGCTGGGCCAGACCAAGGCCGCCCGCGCCCACCTCGAAGAGGTGCTGCGCCTGCCGTCGGAGCAGGTGCGCGCCCTGGAACAGCTGTTGCGGCTGGATATCGTCGAAGGCATGCGCGACGAGGCTGACCTGCACGTGGAACAGCTGATCAAGCTGCGGCCCGACAGCGCGTTCGGCAACTACATCCTCGGCACCATCCAATTCAGCCACGGCCAGCAGGCCCTGGCCGAAGAGTCTTTCCGCAACAGCCTGGTGGTCCAGCCCACCTGGGAGGCAATGAACGATTTGGCCTGGGTGCTGACGCGCCGAGGGACCCGCGCGGCCGACCAGGAGGCCTTGCGCCTGATCAAGCAGGCCATGGAGATCAACCCCAAGAATCCCGGATCCTGGGACACCTATGGCGTGATCCTGACCCACCTCGGCCAGTATGACGCCGCGCGCGAGGCCATCGCCAACGCGCTGTCCATGGCGCCCGGCCACCCGGACATGACCCTGCACATGGCCCAGCTCTACGAGAAAACCGGCAACCCGGCCGAGAGCCTGCGCATGGCCGAAGACCTCATGCAGAAAATCTCCCTGATGAATCCCGAGACGCAGGACGAGCTGCGCGCCCTGCTGGCCCGCCTGCGGGGCAACGGATGAGCTCCGGCCGGCCCCCCCCCGGCACGCCCGGCCCGGCCTGGGCGGACACGTTCAAGGTTCATTCTTACGAGGTCGATCTGCGGCACGAGCTGACCCTGCCGGCCCTGACGCGTTACCTTCAGGAAGCCGCCTGGCGGCACGCGGAGGAGCTGGGCTACGGCCTGGCCGCGATGCGCGCGCGCCACCTGGCCTTTGTTCTCGCGCGCCAGCTCATCCACATCCACCGCCAGCCCCGCTGGGGCGATGCCCTGCGGCTGCGCACCTGGCCGGCGGGGAAAGACCGCATTTTCTGCTACCGCGACTTCCGCTGGTTCGACGCCCACGGAATGGAGCTGGGATGGGCCGCCACCCTGTGGTTCGTGTTTGACCTGCGCACCCGCGAGCCGCAGCGGACCGACACGTACTTTCACCTGGATGCCGGTGACTGCGACCGGGTGCACCCCGGCCGGATCGGCAAGCTGCCCCCCCCGGCGCAACCGGAGCCGACAGGCCGGGTCAGGGCTGGTTACACCGCCCTGGACATCAACGGCCACGTCAACAACGTGAGCTACCTGGACTGGATCCTGGACGGGTTCCCGGCCGAGTTCCACGCCGCGCACGCGGTGCGCGAGCTGGAGATCAATTACCTGGCGGAAGCGTTTCACAACGAAGACCTGCTGATCCAGGCGGCCGCCCAGGGCGAGGTCACGGAACACAGCATCGTGACCCCGGACAGCGCCAAGGAAGTCTGCCGGGCACGCATCACCTGGGCGCCGCGCCCGGCCACGGAGCTGCCATGAGCCGCCCGTGGCGCGCCATCCGGCGCGGGCTCCTGGTGCTGGCCGGCGGACTGCTGCTGGCCGTGGCCGGCATCGAGCTTGCCAGCCGCCGGCCGCCGCCCCCGGCCGCCTTCCCGATGGACAAAGCCCGCATCAGCCTCTGGGCCGCGCGCGAGCGGCAGCACCCGTGGCTGCGCGGCGCCACGAACGAGCTGCGGGTGGCCATCCTGGGCGACTCCATCACCGCCGGCGCCGGGGTCCAGGGCTACTGTGTCTACGGCCAGCAGCTGGAATGGATGCTCAATCTCAACCGCGACACGCCGCCGGCCGCAGTCGGCGTGTTCGCCCAGGCCGGCACCTCGCCGGTCAACCAGCGCTTCCTGATGAAACGCGCGCTGGATTTCCAGCCCAGCCTTCTGATTCTCGGCACCACGATCAGCGATCTGGAGGATCGTGACGTGCCCGGCCCCCTGTTCACGCTGATCGCAGATACCCAGCCGCGCGACCCGCCGCCATGGCTGGCGCGCGCCGCCCGCTTCAGCCGCGCCGCGGAGCGCCTGGCGCGCTGGCGCGAGCAGCGCCGGGTCCACGCCGCAGTCCGCCGTTACTACGCCTTCATCTTCCGCGACGATTATTCCGGATGGGGCAAGTTTCAGCGCGCCGTGCGGGCGTTCCGCGACGCCTGCCGCGAGCGCCAGATCCAGTTCGTGGTGCTCATCATCCCGCCGATGTTCGATGTCCATGTGCCGCCCGGCGGGCTGGAACCCTACAGCCGCATGCTGCGCCAGTTCCTCAACGCGGAGCAGATTCCCGGCCTGGACCTGCTGCCGCTCCTGGAAGCGTACGCCCCCGCGCGCCTGGAACTGGTTCCGGACGTGGACGCGCACTTCAACGAGCTGGGCCACCGGATCGTGGCGGAAAACCTGTTCGCCTACCTGGTGCTCAACGGCCTGGTGCCGGCAGCGTACACCCCGGAGCATATGAGCCATGCCTCGCTCTCGCGCATCTGGGGCGCGCACCAGCCGCGCATCCCGCCTTCGGAACCGCCATGAATCTGCTTTAAATGCGGCGCGGCCCGTGCCATCGTGAAGGCTGGTTGGCCGCCGCGACCGGGCGCCGCCAAATCAACGGGAAAGACGGAGGTAACCGACCATGGCCAGTCTGGTGGTGCAGATGCCCGCCCTTAACGAGGAGCGGACCATCGCGGAAGTGATCGCGCAAATCCCGCGCCGCATCCCGGGCGTGGACGAGGTGCGCGTCGTAGTGGTCGATGACGGGTCCACGGACCGCACCGGCGAACTGGCGCGCGCGGCCGGAGCGGACGTGGTGCGCCATGGGCAGCGCCGCGGCGTGGGTGCGGCCTTCCGCTCGGGCATCGAGCGCGCCACGGCCCTGGGCGCGGACTACGTGGTCACCATCGACGCCGACGGCCAGTTTGATCCCCACGACATTCCCCAGGTGATCCAGCCCCTGCTGGACGGCTCGGCGGACTTCGTCACCGCGTCCCGGTTCATCGACCCCGCGCTGGCGCCGACAATGCCGTACATGAAGCGCTGGGGCAACGACTTCATGGCCCGCTGGATCAGCCGCCTGACCGGCCAGCGGTTTTACGATGTGTCCTGCGGGTTCCGCGCCTACTCGCGCAACGCCTACCTGCGCCTGGTGCTGCTGGGCTCGTTCACCTACACCCACGAAACCTTCCTCAACCTGGCGTTCAGCGGGGTGCGCATCCAGGAGGTCCCGGTCCGGGTGCGCGGCGTGCGTGAGTTCGGCACGTCGCGCGTGGCCAACAACCTGTTCAACTACGGGTGGCGCACCTCCAGCATCATCCTCAAAACCTACCGCGACTACCGTCCCTTGCGCTTCTTCGGGTACCTGGCGCTGGTCCTCTTCCTCATCGCGCTGGGGTTTGCCGGGTTCCTGGCCTACATCAAGGTCACCACCGGCGGGTTTTCGCCGCACAAATGGTCCGGTTTTGTGGCCGGCGCCTTGGCCGGCGCGAGCATGGCGATCTACATGATGGGCGTGGTGGCGGAAATGCTCGACCGCATCCGCGTGGCCCAGGACGAGACCTTGTTCCGCGTGCGCCAACTCGAATACCGCCTGGCCAAGCTGACCGAAACCCGGCCGCCCGATCCGCCGGCCAGGGCCGGGTAGCGCGGGGTCGCTCCATGCCCGTTTCCGGCCCCCTGGTATTGTCCTACTGGAACCTGAACGGGTTTGCGTTCGGCGGCGCGCGCCGCATCGAGGCCTTGTTGCGCCTGCTGGGCCCACGCACGCTGCTGTGCCAGCCGGCGCCGGCGCACCCGCAATACGAAACCGTGCCGTTCCGGCCCGACCTCGGCCGCCGCAAGCTCGGCATCAACTGGGGGATCTTCAACTTCATGCTGCCCGGGGCCGCGCGCGCCGCGCGCCGGGCCGTGGCCGGCCAGCCGCCGCTGATCGTGGCCACCTCGATCTGGGCGTTCATCCCGGTGCGGCGCGAGACCGCCATCCCGGTGGTGCTCGACGCGCACGATGTCAGCGCCCTGGCCCTGGCCGAGCGGTTCGGCGCCGGCCACCCCTTTACCCGCCAGGTGCGGCGCTGGGAAGGCCGGGTGGTGCGCAGCGCCCGCCACGTGTTTGTCTGTTCCGCCGGCGACCGCGAGCAGATGATCTCCATGTACGGCGTGGCGCCCGACCGGATCACGGCGGTGCCCAACGGCGTGGACCTGCCGGCGTTCGCGGTCCCGGCCACGGACCTGCCGCCCGCCATCGAGCGCGAGTTGCAGGGGAAAACCGTGCTCTTTTTCATGGGCAAGCTGGACTACCAGCCCAACCGGGCCGCCCTGCGGTTCATGAACGACCAGCTCCTGCCCGCGCTGGAGCAGGCCCGGCCCGGCCGGTTCAAGCTGCTGGTGTGCGGCGGGCCGCGGCCGGCCGGCGCGTGGCACCCGGCCATGCTGCTCACCGGCCGGGTTCCGGAGGTGCTCCCCTACGTGCAGCGGGCCGACCTGTGCCTCGCGCCGCTATTCACCGGGTCCGGCACGCGCCTCAAGATTCTGGAATACCTGGCCGCGGCCAAGCCGGTCGTGGCCACGCCCAAGGCCGCGGAAGGGCTCGTGGCGCAGGACAACCGCGACCTGGCGCTGGCCCCGGCCCCGGAGTTCGCCGCCCGCGTGCTGGCCCTGGCCGGGGATCCGGCCGCCGGCCGCGCGCTGGGCCTGGCCGGCCGCGAGCTGGTGCGGCAGCACTACGATTGGAACGCCATCCGCGAGCAATGGAAGACGGTCCTCGGCCCGTGGCTGGCCGCGTCCGCGCCCGACCCGGCCGCCGGCTGAATGCGGCTGGCCAGGCTTACTTTTCGGCCAGGTTCCAGATCCCGTCCCAGTCGCCGCCGGATGCCAGCAACTCGCGGCATTGGGCCGCGTATTTGCGGGCCACGGGGTCCTGCTCGAGCGGCTGCAGGATCGCCAGCGCCTCCGCCCACTTGCGCGCGCCGCACAGGCCCAGCGCGTTGTGGAACAGCGCTACCGCCGGTGGTTCCCCGCCCCCGAGCGCGACCAGTTCCAGCACCTTGACCGGCGTCTTGCGGCCCACCACGCGGATCGCCCCGAGCCGCCGGCCGACAAAGGCGTTGGCGGTTTGGAGCCACGTGGTTTCCGAGGCCATGGTGTAGGTGCCGAACGCCTTGTTGGCGCCCTCGAGGCGCGAGGCCAGGTTGGCGGCATCGCCCAGCACGGTGTAATCGAACCGGCGCTGCGATCCCATGTTGCCCACCACCACCTCGCCAGTGTGCAGGCCGACGCGCATGTACAGCTGGCTGCCGGTGCGCCGGGCGAACTCCTCGCGCCGGGCCGCCAGCTTCTGCTGGCACAGCAGCGCCGCCCGGCAGGCGCGCCGCGCGTGGTCCGGCTGCGGCAGCGGCGCGTTCCAGAAGGCGATGATGGCATCGCCCTCGTACTTGTCCAAGGTGCCGCCCTCGTCGAGGATGATGTTGGTCATGTCGGTGAGGTAATCGTTCAGCAGGGTGGTCAGCTCGGTGGGGTTGAGTTTTTCCGAGAGGGAGGAAAACCCCTGCAGGTCCGAGAAGAAGATGGTCAGCTCGCGCTTTTCGCCGCCCAGCTTGAGCTGCTCCGGGTGCAGGAGAATGGCGTCGATCACCTCGGGGCTCAAGTAATGTTTGAACGCGCCCTTGATGAACGCCTTCTGGCGGCCTTCGGTGGCGTAGCTGTAGACCAGCGCGCCGGCCAGGGCCAGGGCCACGGCCCCGGCCTGCGGCACCATGGGGTACCAGTAGCCCAACCCGTACGCGCCGAACGCCGCGGCCACGGCCAGCGCGAGGAACGCCACGATGCAGAGCACGCTGTGCCACGCCCGCCGGCTGAACACCACGGCGGCGCTGCCCAGGCAGGCCAACAGGCCCACCAGCAGCGCCAGCAGCGCGGCCGGCATCTCGCGCATGGGGTCCATGGCCAGCAGGTTGTCCAGCATGGTGGCGTAGACCATGACGCCCGGCGCCACATTGCTGATGGGCGTGGGCCGCAGATCCATCAGCCCGGGCGCACTGAAGCCGAACAGCACGTACGCGTCCTGGAACTCGCGCGGATCCACCAGGGGCTCGCCGCCCGCCTGCAGGCGCAGCTCGGACTGCAGGATGGCCTGGGCGCTGTAGGGCCGGTACACGTCACTCAGGGTGCCGCGGTAGCAGAGGATCATCCGCCCGCGGCGGTCCAGCGGCACTCGGCGCGTCCCGATGTGCAGCCAGCCCGGCTCCAGCCGCAGGGGCTCCAGGTCCTGGATATTGGCCGCCACGGCCGCCAGCCGGTACAGCCCGAATCCCAGTGCCGGCACCACCTGGCCGTCAAACAGGCGGAACAGGCTGGCCCGGCGGATCACCCCGTCGGCGTCCGGTTCCCCCTTGACATCGGCCAACAGGGCGGCGTTGGTGGCCACTTCCGGCACCGGGAACGTGGCCCGGGGCAGGGCCAGGCCCGCGTCATCGGCGGCGCGCCGCACGGCGTCCAGGTTGGCCACCTGCAGCGGGCTGGGCCGCAGGTCCGCGGGCCAGGCCGTGGCCGACCCCTCGTCGCGGCCCAGGAACAGGGCGCCCACAAAACCGCCGCTGGCGTGGATGGCCGCGCCGAACGCCTCGTCATCCGCCACGCCATACTTGGACGGCTCGGTGAACAGCACGTCGAACCCGACCGCCCGCGCGCCACCGCGCTGGCAGAACTGGAGGATCGGCGCGTAGACCTCGCGCGGCCAGGGCCACGACCAGTCGTTCTCGCGCGCGCCCCAGTCGAGCGAGGCCTGGTCAAGCAGGATGATCTTGATCTGTTGCGACTGGGCGCTGGGCCGGGCAAAGACCCGCGCGCGCCAGCTCCAGGTGGGGTATTCCAGGCCGTCGAGGGCGCCGGCCCACCACAGGGCCAGCATCACCGCGGCGGCGCCCGCGCCCATCAGCGCGGCGGCCAAGAGTTTTTTGCGTTTCATCCGGGTTCCTTTCAGCCGTCAAGCGACGCGGACCATGTCCGCGCCGAGGGCGCGCAGGCGCTCGTCCACGCGCTCGTACCCGCGGTCCACCACCTGGGCGTTCTCGATGACGCTCTCGCCCCGCGCGCACAGCGCGGCGATGATCAGCGCCATGCCGGCGCGGATGTCCGGGCTGTTCATGTGGGCGGCGTGCAGGCGCGCGGGGCCGGTCACCACCACGCGGTGCGGATCACACTGCACGATCTGCGCGCCCATGCTGATGAGCTGGTCCACGAAATACAGCCGGCTTTCGAACAGTTTCTCAAAAAACAGGACCGTGCCGCGGGCCTGGGTGGCCAACACCACCAGCACGCTCATCAGGTCCGACGGCAGGGCCGGCCAGGTGCCGTCCTCGATCTTGGGGATGGCGGACTGGAAGTCGGACCGGACGCGCAAGGTGGCGGGCGCCTTGAACACCAGGCGCCGGCCGGCGGTCGACCACCCGAGGTCGAGCTTGCCGAACGCCTGCGCCAGCACGGCCAGCCACTCCCCGGCCGGCGCGGGCTTGATCTCCAGGCGGCCGCCGGTGGCCGCGGCCGCGGCCAGGAAGCTGCCGATCTCGATGTAGTCCGGGCCCACCGCGTGCCGCGCCCCGCCCAGGGTCCGCACCCCGTCGATCTGCAGGCGGTTGGTGCCCAGGCCGCCGATGCGCGCGCCCATCTTGTTCAGCAGCAGGCCCAGGTCCTGCACGTGCGGCTCGCAGGCCGCATTGAAGATGGTGGTCCGGCCGGGCGCCAGCGTCGCGGCCATCATGGCGTTCTCCGTGGCCGTGACGCTGGACTCCTCCAGCAGGATGTAGGCGCCCCGGAGGTGGCGGCGGCGCAGCGCAAACTCGCGGTCACCGCGGATTTCCAGGCCCAGCGCCTGCAGCGCCTGGAAATGCGGGTCCAGGCGGCGCCGGCCGATGACGTCTCCGCCGGGCGGGTGCAGCACGGCTCGGCCGTGCCGGGCGGCGAGCGGACCGGCCACGAGGATCGAGCTGCGCACCCGGCGGCACAGGTCGGCGCGCAGCTCCGTCTTCTTCAGCCCGGCGGCGCACAGCGCCAGGCGCCCGCCGCGGCCGCTCACGCTCACGCCCAGGTCGGCCAGCAGCTCCAACATGACCCGCACATCCTCGATGTCCGGCACGTTGCGCAGGTGCACGGGCTGGTCGGTCAGCAGGCACGCGGCCAGCATGGGCAGGGCGGCGTTCTTGTTGCCCACCGGCTGCAGGGCGCCCGCCAGCCGCCGGCCGCCATGGATGATGAAGCGGGCCATGTCAGCGCCTGCGGCCCGCGTTGGCCAGCATCTCGCGGGCGTGCTCCAGGGTCACGCGGGTCAGGTCGCGGCCGCCGAGCATGCGGGCCAGCTCCTCGACCCGCGCCGCGTCCGCCAGGCGGGCCACGCGCGAGACCGTGCGGTGGTTATGCACGGTTTTTTCGACCACGAAATGGGCCTGGCCGCACACGGCGACCTGGGGAAAGTGGGTGATGCAGATCACCTGGTGGCGCCGGGCCAACTCCGCCACCTTGCGGCCCACGGCGCCGGCGGTTTCGCCGCCCACGTTGGTGTCGATCTCATCAAACACCAGCACCGGGATGTGGTCGTGGCCAGCCAAGGCGCACTTGGTGGCCAGCATGATCCGCGAAATCTCGCCGCTGGAGGCGATCTGCCGCAGCGGGCGCGGCGGCTCGCCCTCGTTGGGGGCGAACATCATCTCGATCGCGTCGCCGCCCGAGGGCCGCAGCGGCGTCTCGGCAAACTCGAGGCCGAACGCGCCGCGCGCCAGCCCCAGGGTTTCCAGCTCGCGCGCCACGGCCTTGGTCAGCTTGGCGGCAGCCAGCTTGCGCCGCCGCCGCAGGTCCCGGGCCTGGGTGTCCAGTTCCGCTTCGACGGCCAGGATCTCCCGGTCCAGCGCGGCCAGCTGGTCGCCGCGGCCGGCCAGGGCCTGCAGGCGCGCCCGGGACTGCTCAAGCAGGGCGAGCACCTCGGGCACGGTGGGTCCGTATTTCTTCTTCAGGGATTGGTACTGGGCCAGGCGCTGGTCGAGCCAGGCCAGGCGCGTCGGGTCGTCGTCCAGGCCTTCGACCCGGCGCTGGACATCGGTGATGAGCTCCTGCGCCTGGCGCGCCATGGACTCCAGGTTGCGGGCCCATTCTTCGGACGCGGGAAACAGGCGTGCCAGCTCCACGGCCGACTTGCGCCCGCGCACCAGGGCGTCGAACGCGGCCGACTCGCCTTCGCCGAGGTGCGCGAGCATTTCGGCAGCCAGCTCGCGGATGCGCTGGGCATGGCCCAGCGCATGGTGCTCGGCTTGGATCTTCTCCTCTTCCTCCACCGTCACCTGCGCGTCGCCGATTTCCTTGACGCGGAACGCCAGGAGGTCCATCTGCTCCGCCACGGCCGCGCCGTCCATGACCGCCAGCTCCGCCTTGCGCCGCAGAAGCTCAGCGCGGCCGGCATACGCCGTGCCGTAGGCCTGCCGCGCGCCTTGCAGCTGGCCGTATTCGTCCAGGAGGTCGAGCTGGGCCTCGGGCCGGAACAGCGACTGGTGATCGTGCGGGCCGTGGAAATCCACGAGCGCGTCGCCCAACTGCTTGAGCACCGGCACCGTGACCGGGCTGTCGTTCACGAAGTTCTGCGTGGCGCCGCCGGCCTTGAGCACCCGGCGAATGACCAGCGTCCCGTCCTCGCCCGGCGCCAGCCCGAACTGCTCGAGGACCGCGTTGATCCGGCCGGGCTCCGCAAGCTGGAACTGCGCCTCGGCCTGGGCAGCCGACTCGCCGGTACGGATCATGGACTTGTCGGCGCGCCCGCCCAGCAGCAGTTCCAGGGCGCCCATGAGGATGGATTTCCCGGCGCCGGTTTCGCCGGTGATGACGTTCAAGCCGCCTTCAAATTCCACCTGCGTGGTGTCGGCCAGAGCCAGGTTCTTGATGCGCAGGGCGGCCAGCATGGGTCAAGCCGGGGTAAGTCCGTGCATCAGAGCAGCTCCGTCTGGATTTCGAGCAGCACATGGCGCGGGTTGCCGTGCAGCATTTCGGTGAGCTCCGCCAGCCGCTGGTCCACCACGTCTTTCTCGGCGGCCACGGTCACGAACGCCAGCTCGGAGAACTGCCACGCGTCCTGCTGGCCCACCTCGGCGACGCTCACGTTCATCTTGTTCAGCACGCGGTCCTTGAGGCTGCGCAGCACCGAGCGCTTATCCTTGAGCGAACGGGACTCGGGAATGCTGATCCGCGCCTGTAACAGTCCAATGACCATGCCGATCTCCCGCTGTCGGCCAGGTCAGCCGGCAGCCGGCGCCGCGGGCGGCGCCGCCGGTGGCGCCACATCTTTTTTCTTGTGCGCCTTGCTGATCAGCAGCCAGAACGCGCCCACGGCCACGCCCAGCAGGATGATGCCCAGCAGGGGCCGGTAAATGAACCACGCGATGGCAATGGTCAGCAACGAGAGCGACACGGAGAGCAGGAACGCCACCAGGCCGGTGCCCATGCCCACCAGGCTGCCGAGGAACGGCAGCACATCCGCGAGCACCGACAGGGGCTTGAAGACCATGGACAGCCCGATGAACATCAGGAACCAGCCCAGAACGCGCAGCAGCCAGGTGATGATCTTGTTTTGCGTGTGGGCGTTGGCAAACATCTGCTGCGCGTCCAGCCGGCCGAGTTCCAACAGATCGATGGTCTTGCCCACCTTCGTGGGGTACGGCACGAACGTGCTCCCGGACTGCTTGGCGATCACGCTGACGTCCTGGGGCTTGACCGACTTGAACGAGATGCGCAGGTCGCCGACCGCCGGCGCGGCCGGGTCTTTGCCCATGTAAAACGTGTTGGCCTGCAGGAGCAGCGGGCTGATGCGGTTGGTCAGCCCGACGGGCATTTCGGGAACAGGCAGCGACTGGAAGGAGCTGATCCGCAACACCTGGCCGGGCTGCAGCTCGAACGCGCCGAGGGTCACGTCGTCGGCCTGCCAGGTCTGGCTGGCAAACCGCATCGCCCCGGGATTCTCGTGGCCGGTGGGTTCCTGGAAATTGCTGGAGGCGATCACGTCATCGGACCAGGTTTTGCTGTAGGTGTAGGTGGTCACGGTTTCTTCGCCGCCGCCGAGCTTCTTGCGCGTCTCGGACTGCGACTTCTCGGACCATTGGTACATTTCCACCGCGCGCTGCAGTTGGATGGCGTTGACGGCGGAGATACCGAACTCCGCATCGTCCAGGGTGCCCGGGGTGGTGGCCAGGCCGGACACGTGCACCAGCTTGCCTTCGCTGGCCGGGTCGACCTTCTCGGCGTCCACGCTCACGACGGCGCCTTCGCCCTCCTTGAGGCTTTTGTAGGTTTTGACCGAGTTGCCTTCGTTCCAGAACAGCAGGGGAAACGCCACGACAAACAGGATTAAGCCAAATATAACCCCGCCAAACGCATTGCCCAACCGACTGCCCCACGACTTGTTGGTTACCGTTACGATCCTGTCCGCCATGATGAATTCCTCCTTGGTGGGTCCACCCCACTCGCGCGTATGTACCCGATCCCGCCCATGGGTTCAACACTATTCACGATCTGGCGGGCGCGTGGCCGTTCCGTTGGGATCTTCCCACAGGCGCAGAAGCTCCGGGATGTTATCGGCGCCGCGGCTCAGCCGGTGGCAGCCGGCTGGGCGAACACCAGTTCGTCGCCGGCCACGTTGACCTCCACGGTCTCCGCGTCGTGGATGTGGCCGCGCAGCAGCTCCTCCGCCAGCGGATCCTCGAGGTACTTGGAGATCGCCCGGCGCAGCGGGCGCGCGCCGTAGGCCCGGTCGTAGCCCTTGAGGATCAGGAAGTCGCGCGCCGCGTCGCTCAGGCGCAGCTCGATCTTGCGCGCGCCCAGGCGCTCGCGCACCTTGGCCAGCTCCAACAGGAGAATCTGCTCGACGTGGGATTTGTCGAGCTGCTTGAAAACGATCACCTCGTCCATGCGGTTGAGCAGCTCCGGCTTGAACACCTTCTTGGCCGCCTCGGACATGTTCTCCTTGAGCTTCTTGTAGTCGGCCGCATTGTCGCCTGCGCCGAAGCCCAATTGGCCGCCGTGGCGCGTGAAGTCCGCGCCGAGGTTGGAGGTGATGATGATGATCGTGTTGCGGAAGTCCACGGTCCGGCCGACGCTGTCGGTCAGGCGGCCGTCCTCGAGGATCTGCAGCAGCAGGTGCATCACGTCCGGGTGGGCCTTTTCGGCCTCGTCGAACAACACCACGGAGTAGGGCCGGCGGCGGATCTTCTCGGTCAGCTGGCCGCCCTCGTCGTAGCCCACGTAGCCGGGCGGCGACCCGACCAGGCGCGACGAGGCGAACTTCTCCATGTACTCGGACATGTCGATCTGGATCAGCGCGTTGGGGTCGTCGAAGATGAACTCCGCCAGCACGCGCGCCAGCAGGGTCTTGCCCACGCCGGTCGGGCCCAGGAAGATGAACGAGCCAATCGGCCGGCGCGGATCCTTGAGGTTGGCGCGCGAGCGGCGCAGGGCCTTGGAAATCGCGGCCACGGCGTCCTGCTGGCCGATGACGCGCTTGCCCAGCTCCTCGTCCATCTGCAGCAGCTTGCTCATTTCCGTGGCTTCGAGCTTGGTCAGCGGCACGCCGGTCCACTTGGACACGATGGTCATGATGTCCTCGGCGGACACGTTGACGACCTTCTCGTCGCGCTCTTTGCGCCAGGCGGCAAGGACCTTGTCCATCTCCTCGCGAGCGATGCGCTCCTGGTCGCGGTAGCCGGCGGCTTCCTCGAAGCGCTGGGCGCGGATCGCCTCTTCCTTCTTCTTCTTGATATCGGCCAGCTTCTGTTCCTGCTCCTTGACGTCCGGCGGGCGGGTCATGGAGGAGATGCGGGCGCGGGCGCCGGCCTCGTCCATGACATCGATCGCCTTGTCGGGCAGGAAGCGCTCGGAGAGGTAGCGCGAGGACAGGTCGGCAGCGGCCTGCAGGGCCTCGTCGGCGATGCGCGCGTGGTGGTGCTGCTCGTAGCGCGGCCGCAGGCCCTTGAGGATCTCGACGGTCTCCTCGATCGTGGGCTCGCGCACGAGGATCGACTGGAAGCGGCGCTCGAGGGCCGCGTCCTTCTCGATGAACTTGCGGTACTCCTTGATCGTGGTCGCGCCGACGCACTGCAGCTCGCCGCGCGACAGGGCGGGCTTGATGATGTTGGAGGCGTCCATGGCGCCCTCGGCCGAGCCGGCGCCGACGATGGTGTGCAGCTCGTCGATGAAGAGGATGACATTCTTGGCGCGCTTGATCTCGTCCATCACCGCCTTGATGCGCTCCTCGAACTGGCCGCGGTACTTGGTGCCGGCGACCATGCTGGCGAGGTCGAGCACCACCAGGCGCTTGTCGAACAGCAGGTCGGGGACGTCCTGCGAGATGATCCGCTGCGCCAGGCCCTCGACGATCGCCGTCTTGCCGACGCCGGCCTCGCCGAGCAGCACCGGGTTGTTCTTGGTGCGGCGGCAGAGGATCTGGATCACGCGCTCGATCTCGTTGGCGCGGCCGATCACCGGGTCCAGCTCGTTCTTGCGCGCCAGCTCGGTCAGGTCGCGGCCGAACGCGGCCAGGGCCGGGGTCTTGCCGGCCGCATCGCGCGGCGCCCCGGCGGCTTGCCCCCCGCCACCGCCGCCGGCCCCGGCGCCGGCCATGTTTTCCTCGGACCCGGGCTCGAAGTTGGGGTCCAGCTCCTTCATGATCTCGAGGCGGGTCTTGTCGAGGTCGACGCTCAGGTTGCGCAGGACGCGGGCGGCGACGCCCTCGCCCTCGCGCAGCAGGCCCAGCAGGATGTGCTCGGTGCCGACGTAGGAGTGGTTCAGGGCGCGCGCCTCGCTCGAGGCCAGGGCCAGCACCTTCTTGACCCGCGGGGTGAACGGGACGTTGCCCACGGTCTTGGTTTCCGGGCCCACGCCCACAGCCTTCTCGACTTCGAGGCGGACGGTCTCGAGGTCCACGCCCATCTTGAGCAGGACGTTGACGGCCACGCCCTGGCCGAGAACGATCAGGCCCAGGAGCAGGTGCTCGGTGCCGACATAGCCGTGGTTGAAGCGGTCCGCCTCTTTGCGGGCCAGCTGGATGACTTGTTGCGCGCGCGGGGTAAAATTATTCATGGCTGCTGTCTCGCCGTCGGGACGGACCTGCCGCGGCGGCCAGGTGCTGGCGCACCAGCTCGGCGCGGCAGGCGTCGCGTTGCTTGGTGTTTAGTGTCTTGCCTTTCATCTTCTGCAGGTGCGCCGGCTGGGTCATGATCGTCAACGCGTCCACGGTTTCCCGGCGCACATTTTTCAATATAGCCAGTTCGATGCCCAGGCGCAAGCCCGAGAGCAGGTTCAGCGCCTCCTTGGAGGTCAGGAGGTGGGCGTGGGTCAGCAGCCCGTAGGCGCGCCCCACGTGGTCGTGCAGCGCGATCTTCTTCTTTTCCAGCAGGCGCAGGCGGGCGTTATTTTCGTGGCCCACGATCTCGTGGATGATCTTTTCCAGGTGCTGGAGCAGGTCCGCCTCGGACTGGCCCAGGGTGACCTGGTTGGAGATCTGGAACATGTTGCCGGTGGCCTCGGTGCCTTCGCCCCACAGCCCGCGCACGGCCAGGCCGATCTTGGACAGGCCGCGCACCACCGGCTCCATCTCGTTGAGCAGGACCAGCCCCGGCAGGTGCAGCATGGCGCTGGCGCGGAGCCCGGTGCCCACGTTGGTCGGGCAGGCGGTGAGGTAGCCCAGGCGCGGGGAGAACGCGTAGTCCAGCCGCGCTTCCAGCTCGCTGTCCAGCTGGTCCGCCAGGCGCCAGGCCTCGGCCAGTTGCAGGCCCGGCTGCAGCGACTGCAGGCGCAGGTGGTCCTCCTCGTTCACCATCACCGCCAGGCGCTCGTCCCGGCGGATGACCACCCCGCCGCTCTGCTTGTCCTGGATCTGCTCGCGGCTGACCAGGTGGCGCTCGAACAGGATCAGGCGGTCAAGCTCCTCGAGATCGTCCATCTTGAAGACCCCGCCCGGGGCCATGGCCGGCGCCGCGCCCACGGTCGGGGCCAGCTCGTCGTACAGCGCCGCGCGCTGCGCCGCGTTGGCCCAGCCCGGGAACCGCCGCGCCCGCAGGTTGCGCGCCAGGCGCACGCGGCTGGACACCACGACCCCGCACTGGGCGCCGGCGGTCATCCACGCGCCGGCATTGCCAAAAAAGTCGCACACGTTCATGGCGTTGCCTGCTGGCTCCCGGCCGGGCTGCGGCAGGTCTGGATGCGGTCGCGCAGGCGCGCGGCCTCCTCGAAGCGTTCCGCGGCCACGGCCTGGTCCAGGGCCTGCTGCAGCGCGGCAAGCTCCGCGGCCACGGCGACCGCCTGCTGCTCGCGGGCCGGGACCTTGCCCTGGTGCCGGTCGCCATGGTGCACGGCCTTGAGCACCCCGGCGAGCTCTTCGGCAAAGGTCTCGTAGCAACCGGCGCATCCCAGGCGCCCGGTTTTTTTAAAGTCCTGGCGCTTCAGGCCGCAGGCCGGGCATTGGAGGTCGGCGGCCGGCGCCGCCGCGTCCGGCGGTTCCTGCTCTTTGGCCTGGCCGGCGCCGAACAGGATATCGGTGATCGAAATGGGGCCCTGGATATCGAAGCCGGCCTTGTCGGCGCACACCTGGCACAGGTGCAGCTTGCGCACCTTGCCATCGGCCACTTGGGTCAGATGAACATTCGCCTCCTGCGTATGGCAATGTTCGCATTCCATGGGCAGGCTACTTGATCGGGCGACCGTTCTGGGCCGCGTACTCCTTGAACCGCGCTTCCAGCTTGCGGGTGATGACCCCGGGCTGGCCGCTGCCGATCGTGCGCCGGTCGATGTTGGTCACGCCGATGATCTCCGCCGCCGTGCCGGTGAGGAACACCTCGTCGGCGGTGTACAGGTCGTAGCGGGTCAGCACGTGCTCGCGCACCACGAACCCCATCTCGCGGGCGATTTCCATGACCGTGTCGCGGGTGACGCCCTCCAGCGCGCCGCACCAGGTGGGCGGGGTCAGCAGCACGTTGCCCTGCACCACGAAAATGTTGTCGCCCGAGGCTTCGGCCACGTAGCCCTGGGGATTGAGCATGATGCACTCCATCACGCCGGCGTTGAGCGCCTCGATCTTGGCCATGATGTTGTTGAGGTAGTTCAGGCTCTTGATCCGCGGGTTCACCGCCTCGGTCATGTTGCGCATCGTGCCCACGGTCACGATCGCCATGCCCTTCTCGTACAGCTCGGGCGGGTAGAGCTGGATCGCGTCGGCGATGATGATGATCTGCGGCCGCTTGCAGAGGTAGGGATTGAGCCCGAGACCGCCCTCGCCGCGGGTCACCACCAGGCGGATGTAGCCGTCGCGGATGCGGTTGGCCTTGCAGGTCTTGACCACCTCGTCCCCCATCTGCTCTTTGCTGATCGGGATCTCCATGGCAATGGCCTGGGCGGAGCGGTACAGGCGCACAATGTGCTCGTCCAGCTTGAACACCCGGCCGTTGTAGGCGCGGATGCCCTCGAACACGCCATCACCGTACAGCAGCCCGTGGTCGAACACCGACACCTTGGCGTCCTTCTTGTCCACCAGCTTGCCGCTCATATAAATCTTCATCGGTCGCCCTTTCGTTTTTCCACTCCTACTATATAAGGCCGGCCCGGGTTTGTAAATCCCCGCCGTGCCGGCGGCCGGCCGGTTCCCGGGCCGCCAAAACCGTCAACATACCGCTTGCCTTCCCCGCCGGCGGCCGATACAAGGAGGGCAACCACGGCCAGGGTTGGCCGGGAACCGAGGGAGATCATGATGAAAAGTATGACGGCCCTGATGCTGGGCATGATGCTGGTGGTGTCGATCCAAGCCGGGGAACTCAGGAAGTCCGGCGCCTGCACGCTGCGCGTGGCCAAGACCTCGTTTGATGAGGCCGCGGTGTTTACGGTGACCGTGGCCGATGAGACGGTGGAGGCTTTCTGCGACTTCCGGGGCGGCGAGTTTTTTGACAACTTCGCCGTCTTCGCCGTGCCGCGCATCACCAATCGGGCAGGCCGGCCGATCAACGTATCGTACCATGTCGCGTTTTTTGATCAGGCGGGCGACCTCATCGCGAGCACCTCGCAGAATTCGGACCTGGCCGCCGACGCGCAGGCGCATCAACTGGGATCCTGTCTCACGCAGATTCCCAAGGCGGCCTTCGAGCAGATTGCGGCTTACAAGCTGGTCATCTATACCGCGGACACGCAGAAGAAGAACTAGGCCGGGCCGACCCCGCCATCGCTGCAAGGTTGGTTGAAAGGGAGGTGCGCGCATGAAAATCCTCGTGTTGAACGGCGCTTATCGGCCCCAGGGAACGACCACCGAACTCGCGCAGTCGTTCATGGATGGGGCCCGGGCCAACGGCGCCGACGTGGACATGGTGATGCTCCGGGACCGCACGATCGGCTACTGTACGAACTGCCTCAAGTGCTATGGTTTTGCCGGTGACGGGATTGCCCCCTGCATCCTGAAAGACGACATGGACGATCTCGTCCCCCGCATTGCCGCGGCGGACGGGGTCTTGTTTGCGTCGCCGGTGCACAACGGGTTTGTGACCGGACTGATGACGGTGTTCTGGGAGCGATTGTCCTGGCGGGCGGCGCGGCCCCAAGGAACATTTTTAAAAAGCAGCATGGGCATCCAATCACGCATCACCGACAAGGCGCGGGCCTTGGGTTCGATCGTCAGCGCCGGCGGCATGCCCGATCCGTTGCGCCGGTTCTGCGACGATGGCACGCCCTGGCTGAAAAGCAACGCAACCCTGCTCCTCCACGGGCAGTGGATCGGCGATATGTATGCCGCCGCGGATCTCGAACGCCTGCCGGAAAGCCGCGAGGACTGGCAGCGGATCTACTTCCTGCGGCGCCTGAGCGCCAGGCAGCGCCAGCAGGCCCATGCGCTGGGCGCCCACATGGCCAACGCCATCCAGGCCGGCAACTTGAACGCCGTGACCGCGGACACGATCCTGCCCGCGGCGCTGAAATGGGTTTTGGAGCGCTTTTTCAGCTTCCGCCCGCCCTATCGCGTCGCCGTCCCCGGGTGAAGCTGTTTTCGCGGAGGCCGCCCGCCGCGCGGATCCGGAACCGGCCGCGGAAAAATCGCTTTCCCCGGCCTGCGCGGGCGGCTATGCTCCGACGTATGGATGCAAGAATCATGAACGTACCAACCATGAACACCTGGGCGCGCGCCGGCGCCGTGGCGGTGGCGCTGGGCGGGTTGACCCTGTGGGGCGCCGGCTGCGTCACCAGCGGCCGCGCCCCGGCCCCGCACGCGCCGGTGGTTGAAACCTGGACGCCGGAGCAACTGCGCGCGGCGCCGGTGGTGCCCGGCCAGGGCTGGGGGCCGTTTGTGCTGGGCGCCCCGCCCAAGAAGATTCAGCTGAGCGTCGGCCCGCATGATCCGGTAACCACCAACGAACCGAATCGCCGCGCGTGGCACCGCCTGGCCCTGGGCTGCGACCTGGACCCCGTCCTGGGCACCGTGGCGGCGGTGGACTTCATCGCCGGGTTCCCCGGGCGCACGCCCGAAGGCATCGGGCTGGCATCCCCCGAGGCGGCGGTAACCAACGCCTACGGCATCCCCGTGTCCGTGCGCGACGATCTTGGCGGCCGCCGCTACATCTACCGCGAGGCCGGCCTCGTGGTGGTGGTGGGCCGGGGCCGGGTGACCATGCTGCAGGTGTGCCTGCCCACGCCGGAAATGTCGCAGTTCACGCCGGCGGCGCAACGGGCGTCCAAAATCATCCCCGGCCTGGGGTGGGGGCCGGTGCAGGTGGATGCGACGCGCAACGAGCTGCAGGTGGCGCTGGGAGACCCGTCCGCGACCCGGCCCGACGGCCGGCTCGAGTGGGCGGCGCTGGGCGTGGCGTGCCAGGTGACCCCGGCCGGCCGGGTCAGCCAGGTTGTTTTCGAACCCGCCTTTGTCCGCGAGACGGACCAGGGCATCAAGATGGAATCCTCCTACCTGCTGGTCATCAGCGCGCATGGCGTGCCCGCGCGCATTCTCGCGGCGCCGGGGTACGAGATCTACACGTATCCGGACAAGGGCATCGATTACTGGGTGCAGGGCGGGCGGGTGGCGCGCATCGTCGTCGGCCGGCCCCTGGCCGAGCCTGTTCCCTGAGGCTGTCCAAGCCGCACGCCAAGCATGCTGATCTATTTCATATGTCCCCAGTGCCAGTCCAAGCTGGAGGTTGACGCGGCCGCCGCGGAGACGGCGATCGTGTGCCCCAACTGCCAGGGCGCGGTCACCGTGCCGGCCAAGCGCGTCGGCCAAGGGCTGACCATCGGCGGGTTCCGCATCCTGGGCCTGCTGGGCAAGGGTGGCATGGGGGAGGTTTACCTCGCGCGCCAGATCTCCATGGAGCGCGAGGTGGCGCTCAAGATCCTGCCCACCCAGCTGGTCCACCAGCGCATCCTCGTGGACCGCTTCATGAACGAGGTGCGCATGGCCGCGCGCCTGGAGCACCCCAACATCGTCACGGCGTACGAGGCCGGCGAGGACGAGGGCGTCCTGTACCTGGCCATGTCCTACGTCAAGGGCGAGACCCTGGCCGACCGCCTGGCCCGCGCCGGCGCCATGCCGCAACCCGAGGCGCTGGCGATCCTCCGCAAGCTGGCCGTGGCCCTGGCGTACGCCTGGAGCGAGCACAAGATCCTGCACCGCGACATCAAGCCGTCCAACATCATGATCGATAAAAACGGCGAACCGCGGCTGCTCGACATGGGCGTGTCCATATCGCTCGAGGAGGGCGCGGTCGCCCCGGACATGATCCTGGGCACGCCGAACTACATGAGCCCCGAGCAGTCCCAGGGCCGCCAGCCCCTGGATTTCCGGGCCGACATGTACTCGCTCGGCATGACCCTGTACCACATGCTCACCGGCGAGGTGCCGTTCCGCGGCGGCAACGTCACCGAGATCCTGCGCCGCCAGGCGTCCGAGCCGCTGGCCAATCCCCGCGACTACAACCCCAGCGTGACCGACGCCTGCGTGGACCTGCTGGAGATCATGCTGGCCAAGCAGCCGGACGCCCGGCACGCCACCTGGGAAGACCTGGTGGCCGACCTGGACCGGCTGCTGGAAGGCCAGCCGCCCACCGCCCGCAAAAGCGCGCCGGGGGAGTCCACCCTCATGCGGGATCTGCCCCGCAAAATGATCCTCAAGCTGGATCCGCGCCCCGCCGCCCCGCCGCCCTTGCCGTCGTCCCGCCGCCGCGTGGCGTGGCTGCTGCTGGTACTGCTGCTGGTGTTGCTGTGGGGTCTGTTTGCCCTGATGACCCGGCGCGGGACGGCGCCCGCCCAGCGGGCCGCCACGGCGCCAGCGCCCACCCCCGCCGCCACGCTGCCCGCCGCCGCGGCCGCGCCACCGGCGCCTGAACC
>CAZAYP010000007.1:0-108572 GCA_964489425.1 uncultured Verrucomicrobiota bacterium
GCGAGGAGGAAACACCCGTTCCCATCCCGAACACGGACGTTAAGCTCCTCAGCGGCGATGGTACTATGGTGTTGGCCATGGGAGAGTAGCACGTTGCCGGGTTTGTTTATGAAAGAGCCGTCCGTGAAGGGCGGCTCTTTTTTTCTGGCAGTGCGCCTGGTTCCTGTTACACTGCCGGCATGAAGTGCGAAGCTGTTTGTGAACCTGGAGGTGTTCCGTGCGCTTTATTATCCTGCAGCTTGCTGGTTGCCTGCTGGTCGCCGGTGGCTTGGCGACCGGACCATTAAGTGTTTTTGGCGAAGATCGCCAGGTGGACGAGCCCATTTTTCTTTCGGGTCCGCGTGGCGCTTATCCGACAGATCCCAACACGGATATTGAGTGGTATGGCGGTCAAAGCTCTGTGGGCGATATCGAAGGTGCCTTCAATAATGGACGGGCCGGGGAAAACTCCCAGCTGGGCACCGCAGTTCCAACCCTCAGTCTTCCCTCCCAGTCAACGTGGGATTCCTATACCGATCCGGAAAAATGTTTGTGGCTCGTTAATCGTGAGCGTGTTGATCGCGGACTCAAACCATTGAGCGGCGTGGAAGCCAATGTGCAGGCCGTTGCCCAGTATTATGCCAGCTATCTTTTAGCCAATAATGCCTGGGGGCATTACGCCGATGGGCAAAGCCCATGGGATCGTCTGGATGCCAATCCTGCCATTCATGCCTGCCATGATGTCCTGAATGTCTCCGAAAATCTGTCGGTTTTTGTCAGTACCACGACGATCCCGTTGCCTATTGAGCGTTCGGTTTATATGTGGATGTACGAAGACGCCGGATCCAGTTGGGGACATCGCCACATGCTCCTGTGGTATCCCTTTAATGAGAACAGCGGATCCGCAAGTGCGGAAGGGTTCATGGGCTTGGGCCGCGCTTCCGGCGGGCCGTATCAGGGCCCGTTCAGCACATCATGGCCCAATGCCGAGTTGATCGTGATGAACGTGTTCGATCCGTGCTCGACATGGTCTGAGCCCACGCCAACTCCATTCCCGACGGCCACGTCGACTCCCACTCGTACACCAACACCAACTTCTACCCCGACCCCGACCCCAACACCTACAGCTGATTCTGCCTGGCTGCTTTTCCAGGTGCCAGCCATGAAGCCGCATCCAACCCTAACCCGATAATAATGAGGTATATTTCGTGAATGTATCCAGTCGCAGGATGGCATGTCTCGCCGCGGTTTTTTCACTCGCCCTGGCCGCAGTCGCTTCATCGTTCGCACAAACCATTCCGTGGGTCACTTCGCGTGATGCGGCGATGGCATTGGCGAGCGAGCAGTCGAAACTCGTACTCTTGGTGGCTGGCCGTCCCACCTGTCCCAATACAAAATACACCACCAATACCCTGTGCGAAACGACCTCCCCGCAAATTCAGCCCACCATTCTGGCGCATTACGTGCCGTGGTACGCCAATGTGGATACTGACGAGGACTATTATATTTATACAGCCGGATTGAGTTCCTACATCCTGCCTTTGATCTGCCTGATCAATCCTGCAGATCCGCTGCATTATATTAATCGTACGACCAGTGTGCAGCAACCCCAGGTGTTTTATGATCGGCTGGTGGCTGCCTTGCCCACAACGCCCACGCCCACGCCGACGCCGACGCCAACTCCAACACCCACGCCCGCAGATGATGGCGCCTGGCTGCTGCTCCTCCCCAAGGTTACACCGTCGCCCTGATCCATGGATAATATTCCCCTGTTCAGGCTGGCGCTGCAATTCGTCCTGGTCACTGGGTTGGCCTTTGCAATGCTCTGCTTGCTGGCCAGTCATTTGCGTTTCAGACTGGCCACTGAATCAGTCAGTCAACAGCGCCGGGCCAAACTCTCTGCGGCAGAGTCGTTTCGTTTACAGGTCATCGATCGTCTCGCCCGGTGGACGGCCGGCGAGCAAACCGGACTCATTGCCTGGCTCCAGTTGATCGGTGACCGCATACCAACCGCTGTGGACGGCAAATTCCTCGACTGGGCCGAGCGCCGACTGCGCGGGTCGTTGCGGTCCACGGATTTGGTTTTTCGCGGCGATAGCGGCGAGTGGGGGTTGTTGATCCGTGCGGGACGTAAAAGTTCCGCGGATATTACCAGGCGGATCATGGAATGCTGGCAGGTAGACCCTGCCGATGGGGTGCCGGAAGCAGTGGTTTTCACGGCCCATCTCGGCATGGTCTCGTTCCCGGAAAACGCCGCACGTACCGATGATCTGTTGGTCATGGTTCATGACGCATTGCAGGCCTCGGTCCGATCCGGAATGTCGTCGGCGCGCCTGGCGCCCGTGGAGCCATCCCCCGGAGAGCCCGGTGATGCTAGCGGCGCGGATCACCTGAAGACCGAACAGTCATATCTCGATCCCGTGACCGGCGTGTTGCGCTCCGCTCATTTGCCTTCCATGGCGCGTAAATACATCGCCCGCTATCGACGACAGGAACAGCCGGTTGCGCTGCTGCTTGTCGAAATCGACTATCTGGGCCGGTACCGTGAGCAGTATGGGCCGGCGGTAATTGACGTCATATTTAATGGTGTGGCCGGTTTCTTGCAGGGGCACGTCCGGGAAGAGGATCTGATTGCCCGGACTGATTCAGATGCTTTTGTTCTGTTGATGGGGGGATGTCCCGCCGGTCATGCCCTGGGCGTTGCGCAGCGCCTGGCAACCCAAATACGAAAAGTGTCCATTGTCTGGCAGTCCACACCGCTCAAAATATCTGCCAGCCTCGGCGCTGCGGCCTGCCCGGACCATGGGGGAGCGCCTTCGCAACTTTTCAGCGCAGCAACCACGGCGATCCATGCTGCTCAGGCGCGGGGTCCCGGCTTGTGCGAGTTGTTCACCCCGGCCATGACCGCGCCAGTGGATGCGCCTGGATCGATCGACAGATTCTGAACGCCTGATGGGCGTTGGACAATAAGGAGCGGATAATGCGTGCTGTTACCGTCGATCAGATGCGAAGCCTGGATTGCCGAACCATCAAAGAGCATGGGGTGCCTGGGGCGGAGTTGATGGTCCGTGCCGGGCACGGGGTGGGCCGGATTATTCGCCGCTGGTTGCATGTGGCACGCCCCATGCCGGACCCGGTGTTGCTTGTCGCCGGCCGCGGCAATAATGGTGGCGATGCCTTTGCCGCGGCTTGCTACCTCCATGACTGCCATGTTCCCGTGGAAGTGTGGTTGGCCGGGTCCAGCGACCAGGTGCAATGCGAAGCGCGGATTCATTTGGATATGATGCGCCAGTTGCCCATTCCGTTTTTTCAGTTGCCCGGTGAGGTGGATTGGCAACAACCTGTCAATCGGCGCGTCTTTTCTGTGATCGTGGACGGATTGCTGGGCACCGGGAGCCATGGCGAACCCCGGGGCGTCATTGCGCGAGCCATTCATTTCATCAACCGGCAGAGAGCCGGCCTGGTGGTTGCCATTGATCTGCCTTCGGGCTTGGATGCAGACACCGGTTGTCCAACCACGTCGACGGTTCGCGCTGATATCACGGTTGCACTTGCGCTGCCCAAGGCAGGCCTGTTGCGTCCCGAAGCCCGCGAATATGTTGGTGCACTGGACGTCGTGGACATCGGCATCCCGCCGGACTACGTCGCCCAGATCCCGGATGCGATCGAGCCCGAATTGATCACGGCAGCGGACATTGCCCCGCTTTTCTCGCGCCGGCCACGGTTGAGCCATAAGGGAGATTTCGGCCACGCCTTGTTGATCGGGGGCGCCCAAGGTTATACTGGTGCCATAGCATTGGCGGCCTTGGCCGCGCTACGTTCCGGCGCGGGCCTGGTCTCGGTGCTCACGCCTCGCACGCTTGCCCCGATGGTGGCCGGGGTGGCGCCGGAAGCCATGGTGCATGCAGGCGAGGAAACCGAGAGCGGATCGCTGGCTGCCGACCTGTGGACCCATTGGCAACCCCGGTTGCGCGAGTTCGATGCCATCCTTGTCGGACCTGGTATGACCCGGAACGAGCACACCCGCCTGCTGGTGGAACAATTGATGCAGCATGCGGCTGCGCCGTTAATTCTGGATGCCGATGCGCTCAATGTTCTGGCTGGCTCGGCCGACCGTTTGAAGAATGTCACGGTCCCTGTCGTGCTGACACCACATCCGGGGGAACTGGCGCGTTTGCTTGGGGTGACTACCACGGCCGTTCAAGCTAACCGCTTGGCGGCTATTAAGCAGGCTGTGAATCTGACCGGTGCCGCGGTGATATTAAAGGGTTCGGGAACGCTGGTAGCTGCTCCGGGACATGCTTGCGCCATAAATCTGACAGGTAACCCGGGCTTGGCCAAGGGGGGAAGCGGAGACGCGCTGGCAGGTTTGTTGACGGGTCTTCTGGCTCAAGGCTTGCCAGCGTATGATGCGGCTTGCGCCGCGGTTTTTATGCATGGTCGCTCGGCAGACCGGGCTGCGGCACGGTTATCCGAGCCTGGTTTGATTGCCAGGGATGTCGTTGATGAGATGCCTTATGTTTTTCAATAATATTGAATGATGATGTCTTTCTCCTCATTGCATTGTGTACATGCAAGTTCTATTAATGGCGAAGTCGTAATTCGCAACATCTTGCTATAATTATAGTAACAAATAGTAAATTCCTCTTTACAAAAATTAGAATCCGTGTATTATATATTCAGAATATTCAGATAGTTGTAAACATGGATCCTGTACAAAGCGCTTGGGATGAGTTGATCGAAGCGGGGGGGCGTACTGCTCAAACGTTCGGTATCAGTCGGCGGTTCGGTCAAATTTATGTCCATGTGTTCCTGAGCGAAAAGCCACAAAGTTTGGACGATATCGCCAACCGGTTGGGGATCAGCAAGGCCAACGCGAGCACCGCCTGTCGCCAAATGGCATCGTGGGGTGTCATCCGTCCGTTTTGGAAAAAAGGCGACCGCAAGGATTATTACGTCGCTGAAACCGATTTCCGGTTGATTATCAGAAATAACGTTCTTCCTGTGTTAACGGGTAAATTGGAGTCAGCGCGGACTCACTTGGATCACTGTCTTCAGGCGATGGAGACATCCGTCGACGGAGCCGAGAATCCCGCCCAGGCCGATTTGCGTCAGAAATTGCTGACGGCCAAACGATATCGCGATCGACTGGCTGCTTTGCTCGATAATCCATTGATCAGGCACCTCCTTTAGGAGTGCTTCGTTGCATACGACACATGGCGGCTTGACGTCACCTCCACCGGGAAGTGACCGGGACGAAGTCTGCCCGCGGACGATGACCACAAAGCGCACGGACGATTATCATGCAAAATTCCATTTTTGGGCAGAACATCCACGGGTAGTGGCGTTGCCAGTGCCTGGTGCACTTCCCCGTTTTGGGCACAAGCGTTTCAGTTCGTATGAAGAAATGAATACATGGAAACGTGAATATCGCCTTGAAATTGCGCGCCGCGGAGGTCTGACGTGGACGCATTGATCCAAAAACTCCATAACGCTGGAGTGCGGTACTTGTTGATCGGTGGTCAGGCCGCGCGCTTGGCTGGTGTACCACGCTTTACCATGGATTGGGACATCTACGTTCCCGCGCGGGACTTGAAAAATCTCGACCGGATCAATGAAGAACTCGCCGATGAACTGGATGTTCCCGTTGTTCCTTTGGGCACCAAGGGCGAGAATTTTATTCAAACCTATCAGACGCAGTGGGGTATCCTTCAGTTTCATCTTGGCGGTCCGGGGTTGCTTCCGTTTGAGGAAGCTGAAGCCCGCGCCGTGATTCGCCGGACGGAGAACTCGGTGTCGGTCCGATGCTTCGCGGATTCCGATTTGTTGGCCAGTAAACGCGCCGCAGGCCGGCCCGAAGACCAAATCGACATCGAGTTTCTTGAAGCCAAAGCGATGACGCAAGCGCAGCGGAGCCAGAATGAATGATCTGCGCATGCTGGCCGGCCGCCAACCGGTGGGTGCTTCATCGCCTCAATCAGCGAATAAACCGTAGGCTGTTCTCAATGATACCGCCGAACACCAACATGACGGTTTATGACGCGGCCAACACGGAACGTATTTCCCTGCAGGCATGGCCGGCCATGGTGCGGGAGTTGTATTCGACCTGGGAACTCACCTGCCGCTTGGTGACGCGCAATATTGCCGGCCAGTTTCGCCAGTCGTTTCTGGGATATGTCTGGATTGCGCTGCCGCCCATGGCTACCGCCATCGTGTTTACCTTGTTGCGCAAGGCAGACATCATCAATGTGCCCATGCCTCAAGACGCCATGCCCTATGCGTTGTTCACCTTGCTCGGTACGACGCTTTGGCAATTTTTTACCCAGGTGACGCTAATGGCCACCACCAGCATTACCAGTGCCGGAGCCTTGGTTTCCAAGATCTATTTTCCGCGCGAAGTGCTGATTCTCAGCGCTGCCGGCAACGCCTTGCTCAATCTCGTCATCCGCCTGGCGGTGCTGGTGCTGGCCTTCGTAGTGTTGGGGTACTTGCCGCACTGGCAGGCGATTTTCGTGCCGATAGTCATCATCCCGGTATTTTTCCTTGGGCTGGGCATGGGCTTGCTTTTCGCGCCGCTGAATACGGTGATGCACGACACGAGCCGGATGCTGGATTTCGCTTTTCAATTCGGTATGTTTTTGGCTCCGACCGTCTATCCCACCCCGGCTTGGTCCATGGCCGACAGCACTTGGCAAAAAGCCCTCTACTGGCTGCATACATTGAACCCGGTATCCCACTTTATCACGGCCGCGGATGACTTGGTTCAATTCGGCACAATGCGCATGGATTTCGGCCTGGGTTGCGCCACCGTCTTGAGTTTCCTGCTCTTTTTCATCGGCTGGCGCTTCTTCCACACCTGCGAGCCATTGATGGCCGAACGATTGTGAAATGAACCCAGGTCCGCCAACAATCTCCCGAACTTTCATAACCCGCAAGATGCGTCGCGGCGTGGACTCTGAAGAAGATTTTGACCGTCGCTTCTGGGCTGCCGCGAGCGGCGAGCAGAAATTCGACGCGGCTTGGACCATGGTGGCTGAAACCGCCTTGTTCCGTGGAGTTCCTGATGCCAGCAAATCCAGACTTCAAAGATCTGTTCAAGCTATTCAACGAAGAGCGGGTTGACTATCTCGTGGTTGGCGCCCACGCGGTCATTTTTCATGCCGAACCGCGATACACCAAGGATCTGGACATCTGGGTGGCACCCGAACCGTCCAATGCGGCGCGGGTCTGGCAAGCGTTGCGGCGTTTTGGCGCCCCCCTGAACGATATCACGCCCGCCGACTTCTGCGATGAACAAATCATCTATCAAATTGGCGTGGCGCCCAACCGCATTGACATCCTCATGTCCGTGACAGGCCTTGTCTTCCGCCAGGCTTATGCCCGGCGGGTGCTAGGCGCCTACGATGGCGAACCAATCCCCATCCTGGCCCGCGCAGACCTGATTCGTGCCAAGCAAACTTCCAATCGCCCCCAAGACCAACTGGATGTCGGGCGCCTCCAACAGACACCCGCCGAGGGCGCATCTTCGGGACCAGTACTGCCAGGGGCTGAAAGCCAAACGCCGCTCAGCTTCCAGCCCGAACAACCCGGACAGTAGCGCAAAATGACCCCGCCCCTCGAACAATGGGACGACCTGCCGCCCGGCGCCAAGGTCGTCGGCCGCCGCCGCCCCGGCCGCGGCGACCTGCATAAGGCGGCCGGGCTGTTCGAATTGGGCTCGACCCTGCGTGCCAGCAAAATCTTTGTCCCGCGCGGGGTTTATCGCTTCGACACATTCCAAGAGGCTGACGCATGGCTGCTGAAAATGCTCACCCGCCGTTAGAATCGCGCCCGGCGACGCCGGAAGACCTGATCGATCTCTGCCGCCGGTTCAATGCCGCGGGGGTCAAGTACGTGGTGATCGGCGGCATGGCCATGATTCACCATGGCCTGCTGCGCCTGACGAGTGATATTGATGTGCTGGTGGACGCCGGCGAAGCCAACATCGAACGCATCCGCACCGCCATGCGTGAGTTGCCGGACAACGCCGTGGCGGAAGTCCTTCCGGGCGATGTAAAGAAGTATAACGTCGTCCGCGTCGCCGACGAATTCGTGACCGACCTGATGCAGGCCGCGTGCGGAGTTGATTATGCCGAGGCCGCGCGCGACGCTCAACAAGCCACCTATGATGGAGTCACGATCAATTTTGCAAGTCCGTCAACCCTGCTGCGCACCAAGCAAACCCACCGCGAAAAAGACAGCCTCGACCGCAACTACCTGACCGTCCTCATGCGCGAGAAGAAAACATGAACCGCAAACGCCACAACTCAAAATGAAGCAAGGGCTGTAATCATGGGCGACGAGAACCTTGTCCGATGGATTACCGCCTGGCGTGCGGCGGGGCCCGAACTGGAGCGGATCCGGGTGAGCAACCTCCAGGCCGTGGACACCGCCTCGGCCATCCGCGCCTTCGAAGGTCTCTTGCCGTCCGTTCTTGCCCGCCACCGTCCGCCGCCCTGCTCCGGCCTCGTCGAGCAGCAGCGGCGCTTTGCGAGGCTTCGCCGTGAATGAACTGCTTGAGGCTGCCCGGGAAATCCAGGTTCTGACCGAAGAGCGGCGCTGGAAGTTCTGTTTCATTGGCGGCCTGGCCCTGCAACGGTGGGGCGAACCCCGCTTCACGCGGGATGTGGACTTGACGCTGCTGACGGGGTTCGGCGGCGAAGAAACTTATATCGATTGCCTGCTCGCGCATTTCACGCCGCGGCGCGCGGATGCAAAAGACTTTGCGTTGCGGTACCGGGTGCTGCTCCTGCTCTCGTCCGCAGGGGTGGGGTTGGATGTGGCATTGGGCGGTCTGCCGTTCGAGGAGGAGGTTGTTCGACGTGCGACCTTGTTCACATTTGCTCCGGGGTACAACTTGCTGACCTGCTCCGCTGAAGATCTGATCGTGACGAAAGCCTTCGCCGCCCGGCCCCAGGACTGGGTGGATGTCGAGGGGGTGGTCATTCGGCAGGGAGCCCGGCTCGATCGTACATACGCGCTGCGAGAGTTGGCCCCCCTCTGCACGGCCAAAGACGAACCCGCGATCCTTCCGCGGCTGCGGGAAGTCTTTGAACGCCATCCGCCGACCGCCCCCCACGAATAGACCGCCATGCCTGTCCACCAACCACGAACGCAAATGCACTCGCCACTGCCAGGCCGTCCTGATGCGCGCCAAGAAATCACGACCCGCGAGCGGGAAATCATCGCCGCCATCAGGGAGAAACTCGCCCGGGCCGCGGATGATCTCCGGGGGCGCCAGGTGATCCTGTTTGGTTCGCGCGCCACTGGCGCCGCCCGGCCGCGCTCGGACTTCGATATCGGCGTGCTCGGGCCGGCTGGCCTGCCGGCCGCGGCCTTTTTCAAGCTCGAAGATCTTCTGGAAGAGATCGAGACCTTGTACACCGTTGAGCTGGTCAACCTCGCCGACGCCCCGCCGGCCTTCCGCCGGGAAGCCCTGAAACATTTTGAGGTGCTGTATGGATAAGAACCGCCTGCTGGAAGACCTTGCGCGCGCGATTGCCCAATTGTCAGGCGCGCTGAACCTGCCCGCCGACCATGATGTCGTCAAGGCCGGCTGCATCCAGTACTTCGAGTTTTCCTTTGAACTGGCCTGGAAAACCATCAAAGCCATTGCGGACGAGCAAGGCGCCCAGGATTGCAATTCGCCCAAAACCGCGCTCAAATTCGCGTTCAAGAACGGATGGCTGGCCGATGAAGCCATCTGGCTGGAAATGCTGGCGGCCCGCAACCAGATGGCGCACACCTACAACGCGCCGGATGCAATGGTTATTTATCAGAAGCTACCCAGCTTCCTTGGGCCGCTGCGCCAGCTGGAAAACCAACTCCGCGCCGTGTAAGCACTTTGTTGCCTTTCTTGAACGGTTGGATGCGCCGGCAGCTTGATGGGCCGGCGGCAGATCGGGAATTCTCTGCGCCCCAGCGTCTCTGCGTCTCCGCGTGAAATCTCTGAAATCTGAAATATTTACATGCCCGATGACATCGCCATAGAAGTCTCCCACCTGTCCAAGAAGTTCGCACGTTCCATCAAGCGAACCATGTGGTATGGTCTGGCGGACATTGCCAAGGCTGGTTTGATTCCGGAGCGGTACCGTTCCCGCCACTATTCCGCGCGGGTTGCCGATGCCGTGGCCGCCACGGTTCAGCCATCTCCGGTGGAATCCTTGTTGCCGGAATCGCCCCTGCGGCCGGACGAGTTCTGGGCTTTGCGCGATGTGACTTTCCAAATTCGGCGCGGCGAGTGCATTGGGCTGATCGGCCGTAATGGCGCCGGCAAAAGCACGTTGTTCTCCATTTTGAGCGGGATTTATGGGCCCAGCATCGGGCGCGCAAGCATTCGCGGCCGCCTGCAGGCGCTGATCGCGCTGGGCGCGGGTTTCCATCCCCTGCTGAGCGGGCGTGAAAATATCTTCATTAATGCTGCCATTCTCGGCATGAAGACGGCAGAAATCAACCGGGTCTTGGACCAAATCCTCGAGTTTGCCGAACTGGGCCAGTTTATCGACATGCCGGTAAAAAATTATTCTTCAGGCATGTTGGTGCGGCTTGGATTCAGCATTGCCGCGCATTTGGATCCTGACGTGCTGCTGATCGACGAGGTGTTATCCGTTGGCGACGCCAGTTTCCAACAGAAGAGCCAGCAATTTTCGCTGCGATTGGTGAATTCTGGAAAAACCATCGTGGTCGTGGCCCATAATATGATGACCATCCAGGCCATGTGCAGTAAAACAATCTGGCTGCAACGCGGCGCGATTCGGCTTTATGACCAGACCCACCAAGTGGTGGAGCGATACAACGAAGATGTGATCGCGTCATGGGCCAAGGGGCCGGATGGCCAAGCCATTGCTCCCCATCGTTTGGCCATCATTGAGACGGTAATCCTGGTGCAAGAGGAACGCGAAATCAGCGATGTTGTGGCTGCGGGCCAGCCGATTACGGTCCAGGTGCAGGTACACTGCGCTCAGTCGATTGAGAACGCCCGCCTTTGGTTGTGCTTCTACACCGACGGTACCGAATATCCGGTCGTGGGCGCGTCCATGTACCAGGACGGCCATCACCTGGCTTTGGCACAAGGCGTCAATGTTATGTGCGCGGTTTTTGAGGCGTTCCCTGTGGCGGATCGAAGCCATATCCGGATCTACGCCGGGCTCCGTGACTGGCGCGGCCAAACCATGCTGGCTGATAGTTTCGCATCCCCGCCGTACCGGGTCCGGAACGCGGCGGTTCTTTGTACCAACGGCGCTGGCGCGGCCCCGTCCTTGGACGCCGCCATTGCCCCGGTCGCCGTGTCCTACCGCTGGCATGCCATGGACAATTGCCGCCTATGCTGAAACGGGATTCCCAGTTGTGGGGCCGCATGCTGAGGGCGCTGTCCGCAGGACCGTTGCTGCTTCTGCTGGCCGGATGTATCAGCAATCCGCTGGTTACACTTACGGTATACAGGTCAAAACATAAGCCTTTCGTCATTGTCCAGTCGGAGGCGGAGCGGGGTTGGGGCGCGGCCACGCATCCCTACCTGGTATCCTTTGGCAGCAATCTGCTGATGATGACCTATTGGATATCGGGTGATGGCAATTATTCGGGGGTGGCCAACGTCGACTGGCCTATGTATTCGACCAATGGCGGCGTGACTTGGCTCCACGGCGATCCGCGCCGCTGGTCCAACACCAACGACATTTATAACTTGACCGTCAATCGCAATGAAGATTTTGGTTACAATCTGGGTTACTTCTTTGCTTCCGCCCGGTTGCGTAATGGGGCTTGTATGGCCCAGCAATACGAGGTGCAGAAAAACCCAGCCGGTGTCTATGAAGGGCGCGGCGGCTGGTCTCAGGATGGCGTACATTGGTGTGGTCCGACTTCAATTGTTTATTCCGCCATGGAGGAGTTTGAGTCGACCGTATGGTTGTCATCCTTGGCAATGGAATTGCCTTCGGGCGCCGTCGTCGTGGTGGGATACGGGTGTCGGGCGGGTGATTTGGCGCGGCGCACGAATTCTTCTTTTCTATTTGAAACCCTTGACCATGGGAAAACTTTTCACTATCTCAGCACCATTGCCACTTTGGACGATCTGCCTTGGGGCGCCTATGCGGGGGAGCCCGCCTTGGCTTGCCTGGATGATGGGTCGTTGCTCTGTATCATGAGAACCGGTGATGGTGGCTTCCAAACTTCAGGGCCTTCATCCGCGCCGGACATGCTGCAAGCGCGCAGTTACGATGGTGGACGAACGTGGCCGGACAAGAAGCGCATTTTCCCCGGAGTGATGCCCAAACTCTTGCGTCTAAGTAGCGGGGTGCTCGTCTGCGCCTTCGGCCGTCCCGGCAACAACCTGATTTTCAGCAGGGGCCATGGAATTAGCTGGGGGGGAGAAATGGCCATGATTCCGCCTGACATTCATACCACGGGATATTTGGATCTGATGGAAGTGGCCCCGAACCGTTTGCTCGTTGTCTATGACGCTATTGGCAGTGTCAGTGCTGACCGGTGGCTGTGGGAGCCACCCCCGCCCGTGAACATCATCTGGGGTGTTTATGTCGATGTTGTTCCGTGGATTTGAAGATGGAATACCATGTGCCATCACGCGCAATCCTTGCTCCAAGCGCGTTGATGCCCTAACGCGCTGGTGGTCCCAATGAGCCTAGCGATCCAGGACGATCCGGATTTGCTTAACCTGATGATGGCGGACTCCCGCAGGTCCGGCGAAGAATTCCGGGCGTCCAACTATTGGCAACGCTACGAAGCCAGCTTCCTGCCCGAGTTGACCACCTTGGGCCTGGCAGACTTTAGGCGCCGGCCGCACTCTGTTTTAAGCAGTTTTGGCGCGACTGATCTATATCCCGGCATCATGGCCCGATACCCCCTGTGGGCGCGTTTGATTCCAGCGCCCCTGCAACGGTGGTTGGAATGTACATACCAAGCCACCCGCTCGTATGCCCGCCGCCGCCGGGAAACGCTTCGGCTTCTATTGGAATGGGCTTGTGCTTATGGCCGGGATCGAGGATGCGCCGATTTCATGACCTTCAAAGGTTCGCTGGTTGGCTCGCCCGAGGATTACTTGGCGGTGCACGACGGCTACTACACGTTAAGCCATATCAATTACTATTTGCAGTATTGTTTTTGCGCTCAAGCGGTCAACTTCAAGGAAATTAACGTCATCGCAGAGTTGGGTGCGGGCAGTGGCAAGCAGGTCGAGGTGCTGTATTCGTTGTTTCCCGACAAGACCTATTTGATTTTTGATATCCCGCCGCAATTGTATGTCGCTGAGCAATATCTGAAGGCGATTTTTGGCGACCGGGTAATCTCTTATCGGGTCATGCGCGAAATGAAATCTTTGACGGATGTAGCCCCGGGGTCCATTGGATTGCTGGCTGCGTCCCAGATGACGTTGTTGCCAACCCTGCGGGTTGATTTGTTCTGGAATTCGGCGAGTTTTCAAGAAATGGAGCCGGCGCAAGTTCAGAATTACCTGGCCTTGGTGACCGCATCCTGCCAAGCGGTATACTTGCGGGAACTGACCGAGGGCCAGTATGTTGCGCGGCAACCTGGCGCGCCGGGCGTGATCCGCCCGACGTCTCTCAAAGAATACGTCAACGGGTTGCGTGCCTATCGCCTGGAATCGTTCCAGCGTTCCGTGGGCTTGGGGTCCGGCGATCTCATGACCCATCCCTACTATGACATGTTGTTCCGGCGGGATCCCGGATGGTGAAGACCGTGATCGTCATTCAAGCGCGCATGGGGTCCGTGCGCCTGCCCGGCAAGGTGTTGCGGTTGCTGGCCGGCAAGCCTATGCTCCAGTATCTCACGGAAAGGTTGGAACACGGCCGGCCGGATTGGCCCTTGGTGATCGCAACGTCTGATACGGCCGGGGACGCGGCGCTGGCAGCTTTTGCCGAACAACACGGGTACGCATGTTATCGAGGATCGCAGCATAACGTGGCCCGGCGATTTCTGGACGTGGTGGCACAATTTCCGGCCGATCGCCATGTTCGCCTGTGCGGGGATAGCCCATTTTTCGACACGACCCTGATGGCGGAGTTGGCTGGCCTTATGGATCAAGACCGTCGGGCGGTTCTGGCAACCAATACGCATCCCCGTTCATTCCCCAAGGGGCAGTCGGTGGAAATCCTCCGGCCGGACGTTTATCGCGCGGCCTATGGCCACTTCAACCTGCCCGACGATTTTGAGCATGTCACCCACTACTTCTATCACCATGCAGAAGAGTATCCGCTCGTCAACCTTGGCTGTACGCCCTCCTGCGCGCATTGGAGTCTGGCTGTGGATACGGCCGATGATTGGCGGCGCGCCGAACGCATCGTGGCAGCCATGGACCGGCCGCACTGGACCTATCAATGGGGAGAGGTTTTGCGCTTGGCCTATCCCGGAGAGGCGCCATGATTCGGGCGGGCATAATAGGGTTAGGCGTTGGCGAGCAGCACATTGCCGGCTATGAGCAGCATCCCGATTGCAAGGTGGTTGCGCTTTGCGATATCGATCCGGCCAAGGAACATCTGGCGCGGCAGAAGTATCCGCAGATTCCGTTTATGCGGGATGCCCGGGCCGTGCTCGAAGATCCCGGCATCCACGTGGTGTCGATCGCCTCCTATGACGATGTTCATTTCGAGCAAGTGTGCGCGGCGCTGGAACATGGCAAGCATATATTTGTGGAAAAACCACTCTGCCTTCGCAAAGACCATGCAAAATACATACGGAGCCTTTTAATCCGCAACCCCGGGCTGAAACTTTCCTCCAACCTTATTCTTCGCAAGTGCCCTCGCTTCATGTGGTTGAGAGAACAGGTGCACGCCGGGACATTGGGTAATATCTATTCCGTCGAGGCGGATTATCTCTATGGTCGCATGACCAAGTTGACCGAGGGGTGGCGCGGGCGGCTGGCGGAGTATTCTGTTTTCCTTGGCGGTGGTGTGCACATGGTGGATTTGATCAATTGGCTCGTGCCCGGCCGCGTGCTCCGGGTGCACGGCGGCGGCAACAAGATCGCTTCGGCGGGACAGCCCAATCCCAACGATGATTTCATGGTCGCCCTGCTGCAATACGCGGACGGCCGCTGGGCCAAGGTCAGCGCCAATTTTTCCTGCGTGCACCCTCATTTTCACCGGTTGTCCCTTTTCGGAACCCGGGCCACGTTCCAGAATGGCTTGGACTGCGGCTGGCTGTTCGAGTCGCGCGATCAGGCTGTGCCGCCGCAGCGCATAGAGCTGCCGTACCCTGGTTATCAGAAGGGGGATTTGATCCATTCCTTTCTTGAAGATATAATGGGCACCGGTCATGCCGAAGTTGGAGTCGAGGATGTTTTTAATACCATGTCGGTCTGCCTGGCGGTGGAACAATCACGGCAGTCCGGCAAGGTGGAAGAGGTGGAATACATATGAATAAGCGCGTCATCCCATTTGGCAAACCCATCCTGGGCCAAGAAGAAAAGCAGGCGGTGCTTCAGGTCATGGATTCAGGCATCATGGTCCACGGCCCCAAGATTGTGGAATTCGAGTCAGCGTTTGCAGTCTTTACCGGGGCGCCCAAAGCCGTTGGGGTGTCCAACTGCACGGCCGCCCTGCACTTGTCCTATTTTGCCCTGGGCATCGGCGCCGGCGCCGAGGTGATTGTCCCGGCCATGACCCACACGGCTACTGCCCATGCCGTGGAACTGGCCGGCGCGCGGCCGGTGTTCGTGGACGCAGACAAGCGCACCGGCAACCTGGACCTGGACCAGGTCGAGGCCGCCATTACCCCGCGGACTCGCGCCATTACGCTGGTGCATTACCTCGGCATGCCCGTGGACATGCGCCGGCTCATGGCGATCGCCGGCCGGCACGGGCTGGAAGTGATCGAGGATTGCGCCTTGTCGCTGGGCGCCCGCCTCGATGGCGTGCATACCGGGCTTTGGGGAACAACCGGGAGCTTCTCGTTCTACCCCGTCAAGCACATGACCACGGCCGAGGGCGGCATGCTGATTGCGCGCGACCCGGCGTTGGCCGAGAAGATTGCCTTGCGGCGGGCCTTTGGCGTGGACCGCCACCATGGCGTGCGCACGGTCCCGGGGTTTTACGACGTGGTGGCACTGGGGTTCAACTATCGCATGAGCGAAATCCATGCGGCCATGGGCATCGAGCAAATGAAACGCCTGCCCGGATTCCTGCAGCAGCGCCGGGTCAATTACGAGGCGCTGGCCACTGGGTTGCGCGCCCTGCCGGAGATCGATTTGCTGCAGTCCAGCCATGACGGGTTTGAGAGCAGCTACTACTGTCAACTCATGCTGCTGAACGCGGCGCGGGCCGCGCGTCGTCCGGAGATCATGGCGCAACTCAAGGACCGGGGGGTGGGCACCAGCATCTACTACCCGCAACCTGTGCCGCGCATGACTTACTACCGCGACAAATACGGTTATGATCCCGCCCGCTTCCCCAACGCGACGCGGATCAGCGATGCCGGCATTGCCCTGCCGGTCGGCCCGCATCTGAACGAGGAGGACATGGCCTACATCGTTGCGCAAGTGAAGGACGTCTTGGCCGCCTTGTAACCGCGTGGCATGCACCACACCCGGAGACCGAGGCGCTGAGCAACCACGAGGGTATATGACGACAGAACCACTGCCATTGACTGGCCGCCGCATTGTGCTGATCGGCGGGGCGGGCTTTATCGGCCATCACCTGGCCCTGGACCTGAAGCGCCAGGGAGCTGAGGTCACGGTGGTCGATGGGTTGCAGGTGAACAACCTGCTTGCGCTGTATTGCGCGTCGTATACCGGACAGGAACGCGACCTGTACGAGCAGATTTTGCACGAGCGTCTGCGCCTGCTGCGCGAGGCTGGCGTACCCTTGTATGTGGAAGATGCCCGCGACTATCATCGTCTTTCCCATGTGCTGGCGCAACTCAACCCGCAGGTGATCGTGCTACTTGCCGCCGTTGCCCATGCCAGCCGCTCCAACAAGGACCCGTTTACAACGTTTGACCATAGCCTGCGTACGTTGGAGAACGCGCTCGACAACGCCAAGAACAGCGTGGAACACTTCATCTATTTCTCATCGAGCATGGTATATGGCTCGTTCGAGGGGGCCGTTGTAACCGAAGATGATCCCTGCAACCCGCTGGGAATCTATGGCGCCCTGAAATACGGCGGCGAGAAGCTCGTTATTGCATATAACCAGGTGTTTGGCTTGCCCTATACCATTGTGCGGCCGTCGGCCTTGTACGGCGCGCGCTGCATCAGCCGGCGGGTGGGCCAGGTCTTCATCGAGAATGCGCTGCGCGGCCAGGATGTTGTGATCCGCGGCAACGGCGAAGAGTGTCTCGATTTCACCTATATCGATGACCTGGTCCATGGCATCGGGCAATGCATTGCCCACCCGGCCGCCCGCAACCAGGTGCTCAATATAACTTATGGCCAGGGGCGGTCCATCAATTCCATGGCGGCGATCTTGCAGCAGCACTTTCCCGCGGTGAGCATCCGCCACATGCCGCGGGACGATCTGATGCCGGAACGCGGCACCCTTTCGATCCAAAAAGCGCGCGCTACGATCGGTTATCAACCGCGCTTTCCCCTGGAGGACGGCTTTGCCCGCTATATCGCATGGTATCGCCAGATGGCATCCCAGTTCCAACCCCGGCCCGGCGCGGCCGGCCCGCAGATCAATGAGTAGCGAGCAGGCCATGGTTCAACGCGCCATGTCGGCCCATGCCGACCCGTGGTTGGCGGGGTTGTTCGGGCATCCGGTGTACCGCCTTGATGTTGCCGGCACGACCCTCATGCCCGAACCGCCTGCGCTGCGGCAAACCCCGGTTTTCGTCTTTGCGAAGGTGCCGACCCGGGACGCAGCGGCGAGTCAATGGCTGGAAGCCCACGGGTTCCACCTGGTGGATACCAGCGTTGTTTTCGATAAGCCCATCGACCACCGGCAGCCCCCCCCCGCGCAGGGCGCGATTCGCGCGGCGCTCCCGGCGGATCGGAAGGCTGTGATGAATCTGGCGCGGCGCAGCTTCGTGTGTTCGCGTTTTCACCTGGATCCCCGCGTGCCGCGCGCCCTGGCTGACCAGGTCAAGGCGGAGTGGGTCGGAAATTATTTCTCGGGCCAGCGGGGAGACGTCCTCTGGGTGGCGGAGCGCGATCAACAGATCGTTGGGTTTCTCCTGTTGTTGAAAGGCGGGGAGACGGACCTGATCATCGATCTGATCGCCGTGGACGAAAGTTGTCGCGGCCGGGGGCTCGCCCGCGCGCTTATTGCCTGTGCCGAAGCGCAGTCCGACCGGGCGCGCCTGGTCGTGGGCACCCAGGTCGCCAACGTGTCGTCAGTCCGCATGTACGAGGCCTGCGGTTTCCGCCTGCGCACGTCCCATTATATTTACCACTTCCATTCTCCGCAACCTGCGAGCTGAAAAAGCCATGCGCATCGGCCCCTTAGATACTCAACTGCACCCGCTCGTTATCGCCGAAATCGGCAACAACCACGAAGGCCACGAAGAGGTGGCTTGCCGGATGATCGATGCGGCAGCCAAAGCCGGCGCGGATATTGTCAAGTTCCAAACCTACCGCACCGAGCACTACGTCAGCGTCCACCAGGCCGAACGATTTGCCCGCCTGAAGCAGTTCGAGCTCAGCTATGCTATTTTCGAACATCTGGGCCGCGTCGCGCGTGATTGCGGCGTGGTATTCCTGTCCACGCCGCTCGACCTGGAAAGCGCCGCCTTCCTGAATGACCTTGTGCCGGCGTTTAAGATCGCTTCGGGCGACAACACGTTCCGTCCGCTCATCGAATGCGTGGCTGGCTTCGACAAGCCGGTTTTGTTGTCGGCCGGGATCGCCACCTACGCGGAGCTTTGTTCCGCCGCCGGCTGGCTGCGGGCCGTGTGGGACGCGCAGGGGGTGAACCCGGGCCTGGCCGTGTTGCACTGCGTCACCGCTTACCCGGCGCCGCCCGACCAGGTCAACCTGGCGGTGTTGAGCCGCCTGGGCCGGGAAATCCCGGATATTACCGTGGGGTATTCCGATCACACCCTCGGCATCGAGGCGGCGGTGCTGGCCGTGGCGCTGGGCGCACGCATCGTTGAGAAGCATTTTACCCTGGACCATCATTATTCCGATTTCAGGGATCACCAGTTGTCGGCCGAGCCCCGCGAGTTGGCCGACCTCGTCCGGCGCGTGCGCGCGGCCGCTGTCTTGCTGGGCCGGGACGCCAAGGAGCCCGGGGCCAGCGAGCAGCAGTTGGCGCCCCAGGTGCGGCGCTCCGTTGTGGCGGCACGCGACTTGCCGGCCGGGACCATGCTGGCCGCCCGCGATATCACCTGGGTGCGGCCCGCGGGCGGTTTGCCCCCTGGCGCTGAGCGCGCGTTGCTGGGCCGGCGCCTGCGGACGGCGGTCGCCGCCGGCGATCTGTTCGCCTTGGAGATGATGGAGGCCTGACGTTGCGCGTAGTGCTCCTGACCACCGAAGCCCTGCATCATGCCCATTATGTGCGGGAAGTGGGCAAGCTTTGTCCTTGGATCCGCGTGTACCTGGAGACCGAATCAAAGCCTGCGCCGTTCCCCGCCCGCCATCCTTTCGAGGATGAGCGGGATCAATGGGAACGCCGCCAATGGTTCGGCGATGGCCCCGCAGCGGTGGGGGATTTTGCCGACGTGATGCGGGTGCCCTCCATGAACGAGGCCGTTGCCATGCAGGCGTTGCGGGCGGACCGCCCGGACGTGGTCCTGGTATTCGGCACCGGCCGGCTGCGGCCGCCGGTGCTGGCGTGCTGCCCGGAAGGATTCGCCAATCTGCACGGTGGCGATCCCGAGGAATACCGAGGACTGGACTCGCACTTGTGGGCCATCTACCACCGGGATTTCGAGGCCTTGGTGACCACCTTGCACCGGGTGAACCCGGCCTTGGACGACGGCGAGATCGTGTTGCAGGGCGCGCTGGATATCCGCCGTGGCATGACGTTGCCCGAACTCCGGGCGGTCAACACGGCGCTGTGTGTCGACTTGACCCGGGGCGCGCTGGCCATGTTCAGGGAAATGGGCCGGTTCATCGGCCGGCCACAACGGCGCCAGGGCCGCTACTACTCGGCCATGCCGGCCGTGCTGAAAGAGGATTGCTTGCGAAAATTCAACCAGCGCGTGGCGACGTTGTCGGAATGAAATGGTCTCAATACCTTGGTGAAGACGGCTATGTCATCTATCTCTTTCACGGGGTGATCCCCGCCCAAACTCATCCCGTGCGGAATTACACGCGGAAGCATATCCCGGTTGACGAATTCGGCGCGATTTTGGACGACTTGAGCCGCGCGGGGACACCGGTCGCGATGGGTGACATCCGGCAGGCTGGCGAAGCGGGAACCCGCCTGCCTCCCCGCGCCTTTGCCATCACGTTTGATGACGGGTTCGAAAACAACGTCTCCGTGGCCTTGCCGCAACTGGAGCGGAGGAAGATTCCGGCCACCTTCTATGTCACTACCGATTTTGTGGACCGAAACTGCCTGGGGTGGATTGACCAGGTGGAACAGGGAATGGAGGCGGCCGCCGACGTGGTTTTGGATATGCCGAAGTACGGGATTGTCGGTCGAGCGCGAACCGTACAGGAAAAGAACGCGTTGCTGGATGTCGTGCGGGTGCGCATGAAAACCCGGTCCGATGCGGATCTTTATGCTTTCGCGGAAGCGGCCGTAAGGCAGATGGGCGTGAATGATCCGGAGCCGGATCGCTGGCTGGATCAAAAAATGACCTGGGCCCAGGTGCGCGATCTGCATCGGCATCCCCTATGCCTGGTGGGCGGGCACAGTCATTGCCACCGGATTCTTTCGTTTTTGTCAGCCCGGGAACTGGAGCGCGATATCGAAACCAGCCTGTGCCTGCTCCAGGAGAAGGCGGGCGTGGGTCCTGTCCATTATTCCTATCCGGAAGGGCTGATTCACTGTTACTCCCCCGCGGTGATTGCCTGCCTCAAGGAACAAGGCGTTCGTTGTTGCCCAACCGCTATAGAGGGCATGAACCGAGTTGGGGCCGACCTCTTCCACCTCAAAAGGATCATGGTGAGTTGATGGTTATAATGCTTTATGATTGATAATGCGTTAAAGCAAGATCTGGCTCGAATTCTGGCGGGACGAAACGTGGTCAAAGCCGTTCTGTTCGGTTCATTCGCCCGGGGAACCCAAAGCCGGCACAGCGACATCGATCTGATGCTCATTCAGAAAACCGACCGCCGTTTTCTTGACCGGTACAATGAATTATATCCTGAAATTATGCGGCTCTTTCGCGGGCGGGGGGTGGATTTGTTGATTTATACCCCCGAGGAAATCGCGGCCATTTCTCATCGAAAATTCATACAAACCATATTGCAAAAGGGAGTGACCATCTATGAGCAGGGAACGACAACATCATGAGGCGTTAAGGTGGTTGACCACGGCGGAAGAGGATTTGAAAGCGGCGGAAGCGCTTCAGAACGCCGAAATGTTTTCGCATTGTTGTTTTATGGCGCAACAATGCGCGGAGAAGGCGGTCAAGGCGCTTTGGTGCGATTTGGATGAGGATCCGTGGGGTCACAGCGTTCAAAAACTGATGCTTGATCTGCCGGCGGACCGCCGCGGTTTTGTGTCGGCGGAAATGCTGGATATGGCGGCCGCTTTGGACCGCTTTTACATCCCGGCGCGCTATCCGAACGGGTTGCCGGACTTGACGCCGGGTGCGACTTTTCATGCCAGGGATGCCGAGGTGGCGCACCAGGGGGCGGCAACCATTCTCAAGGCGATAAGGGCCTTAATCAAAGGCTGAAATCGTGTGGCCTGGCTGTAACCGGCGCTCTGCCGCCGGAATGGGACCTGGTAAACGCGGCTGCGGTCCTGGTGTCTCTGAAGTAAAAAAGGATTTCCATGGATACGAATGAACGGGTTGATCTGCGCGATAAATATCTCGCGCTGTTAAGGAACACGCTTACCCGGGCGATCGACGGCGACGCGATTGATTATCGCGATGCCGACGAGGCGCCTTCCTGGATCAAGCCGGAATCCGAGGAAGACAGGAAGAACATCGCGAAAGCCCGGGAACTGTTGCGGGCCGTCGGCAGCAACTCGACCGAGCATTGGCTGGATGTTCGCCGCTGTGTCCGGCTTGACAGCCGGCGGATTGCCGAGGGGCGGCAAGTGCATCCGAATGCGGAGACCATGGTGGGGCTGCGGCGCCTGGAAAATATCGAGCAGTTGATCCGGGACGTCTGCGAAAAGAACGTGCCCGGCGACTACGTGGAGGCCGGCGTGTGGCGGGGCGGCGCTTCGATCTACGCGGCGGCCTGCCTGCAGGCCTATTCCAGGACGCCTCGCGCGCAGTATCTCTACGACACCTTTGGCGGCTTTGCCACGGTGGAAAACCCGGATTCCCCGGACTATGGCGACGAGCACTGGAAGCAGACGATGCTCCAGGTGAGCCGGGAGGCGGTCCGCGCGAATTTTGTGAAGTACGGGCTGCTCACGGACAACGTGGCGTTTGTGGAAGGCGACGTCCGCGAAACGGCCCCGCGGCACCCGGCCAGGCCCATTTCCGTGCTGCGGCTGGACGTTGATTTATATGATCCGACCATGGCCGCCCTGGAGAACTTCTTTCCCAAGATCTCACCCGGCGGTTTCGTGATCATTGACGACTGGAACTACGAGGTCAACGGACGCCGGCCCGCCCAGGACGCGGTGAAGGATTACCTGGCGGAGCGCCGGCGGAGCGTCGAATTCGTCCCCATTGATTACATGGCGGTGTTCTTCGGGGTTTGACCGCTCAAGGAAAAAATCCATGACCGAACTCGTCCCGCCCATTACCTGCTATTCCCAGTACGGGGAAGACGTCCTGGCGCATCACATCCTGTCCGCGCTTGGGGTTCGCGCCGGGGGCTACATGGATGTCGGGTGCGGGCATCCGGTGGAGTTCAACAACACCTACCTGTTCTACCTCGCGGGCTGGCGGGGGGTGCACGTGGATCCGGATCCCTCCTTCCAACCGCTGTACCAACAGGTTCGGCCGGGTGACGATTTTCTGTGCGCGGCGGTGGGATCCGGGTGCCAGGCGATCCGTTACTATCGGTTTTCGCCGTATTATTACTCGACCTGCGAAAAGACCCGGGCAGACCTGCTGATGCAGGATCCAGCAGTCAAGTATCTCGGGGCGGCAGAGGTCCGCGGCTGTCCGCTGTCCGTTGTGCTGGCCGAGTACGCGGCTGCCCATCCGGAGTTTTCGCTCGACCTTATGTCCGTGGATGTTGAGGGACTGGAGTTGGAGGTCTTGATCTCCAATGACTGGGCCAAGTTCCGGCCCAAGGTACTCATTATGGAAATCCTCGGGCTTCAGGCCGCCAACGGGTTGCTGCGCACGCCCGCCTATCGGCTGTTGAGAGAGATGGGGTATTCCCTGAAGGCCATGACGCAGAACTCGTTTGTTTTCGCGGATTGCACGCTTGAAAATTTCAGCCGGTACCCGGAGCTGCCGCTGGGGCCCGTGACCGTTCTCGATTAAGCGGCCCCTCCCCCGGTCCCTCCAAGGCGGGGAGAAAAGCAGGAACAGGTGAACCCATGAAACTTCCCCAGTATATTTCCGAATACCGCTTGTGCGGACGCTCGGGCACCTTGAGTTCCGCCTTGCTCCGGTCGGAATATCTCAAACTCCTTTGGCAATGCGCCAGGGAAAGCCGCGAAGACCGGAAGCCGCCTTCGGGAGGGGCGCCACATCGCATGCGTTTCCTGGGGAAAGACCTCCATTGCTTTCATCGCGAGAGCGTCGTGTCTCTTTACCGCGAAATATTTATCTACCAGCATTACAATCCGCCGATAACCTTGGGAGACAAGCCGGTCATCGTGGACGCGGGCGGCAATATCGGCATGTTCAGCATCTATGCCTCAATGGTTTTCCCGGGTGCCAGCATCCGGACGTTTGAGGCGGATCCGACCACCTTTGCCGCGCTGAAGATCAACTTGGACACCTACGTGGGCGGGCGGGCGAAGGTTCACAACGTGGCGCTTGCAGATCGAAGCGGGACGACCCATATCGTAGTGGATGGCGATAACCCCAACCGGTGTACGAATACGATCCTGGCGGATTTTCTTTCAAAGTCCGCTCGCCGTGTCTCTGCGGAAGAGGTTCCGCTGGCGAAACTGTCCGACCTTTGCGACGATCTGCCGCGGGTCGACTTCATGAAAATGGACATCGAGGGCGCGGAGTTCCCGGTGTTCGATGACCTTTACAAGTCGGGCCTGCTCCGCCGGATTGGTTCGCTGGCCATGGAGGTGCACCGCCGGGCCTATGAGTCGGTCGAATCGCCTCACCGCTTGAGCGGGTTTCTGCGGCAGTTGGAGGAGGTCGGATTCGCGATGGATTTCTTCGCGCGGGCGGAGCGGCCGTTTGGCTTGAAACGGTTGGATGAAACGTTTATGATCAGAGCTTGGAGGAAATCATGAGAAGCGCTGTGCAATACATTGTTCGCTGGGGCAGGGGACAGGATGCTGGTTTGGATCGATTGTCGGGCATTCTGAAAGGCCAATATGGGAAAAGGCCGGGGGCTGTCTTCACCAAGGTGGATGCCTATGTAAAACAGGGCTTTGCTGCGGTCGCCCTGGTCGATGAGCCGTATACGGACGATCATGTGGCCTGGACGCGACAGGTTGCCGTAATCACCTCCGGCGCGCCGGTCACGCCGTCGGGCAAGCCGGTCTTCGCGCGCATGATCGCCGAAGCCTGCGAGCAGGGGCCGCAGGATCTGCTGGACTATCTGCCCGGCATCAGCGGCGGATTTTCGCTGGTCGCTTTCTTCCCGGACCTGGAAAAGCTGGTCGTGGTTCGCGACCGGTTCGGCCTGACGCCGGTTTATTACTCGTTCAAGGACGGGGGGCCGGTCGCGGTCGGCACCGGGCCTTTGACGGCGGCGCGAGCGATGGGCGTGGTGGAGCCAAATCAGAAGTTCATCGCACGATATATGGTCTTTCGCTATGACGAGATTTTCGGTCACGAGGAGACTTTTCTCAAGGACACCTGGTTCGTCCCGCCCGCCACCGCCGTGGAGATCGGCGGCGAGATCGCGCGTCGGCGGTATTGGTCGTTTGCCGAACTGGATCGGACGGTATGGACAGATGAGAGCCTGCTTGAAGAGGCCTGCTTGAATCACCTTCTGTCCTCGACCCGGCAGGCGGTCTACAACGACGTGACACAGGCCGACCTGGAGAAGTCCATCATTGCCTTGAGCAGTGGATTGGACTCCTCTTCCGTGGCGGGCGCCTGCAAGAAGCTCGGGCAGCCGCTTGCGGCCTTCACCGCGCGTTACGATGTGCCTTCTCCCGTAAACGAGTTTGAGCCGGCGCAACGGATAGCCGAAGGGGTCTGCCGCGAGTGGAAGCCGGTGGTTATTTCGCCGGACGACTTCCTGGCTTCATGGAAGAACGCATACTCGATCCACGAGTATCCGCTGGCCACGAGCGCCTGCCTGGGCTACGACGTCTTGCTGAAAAAAGTCGCCGCGCTCGGATATCGGCGAATAGTCACGGGCGGGAGCAGTGACGATCTCTTCGCGGGCAACTATCCCTGCTATCTTTACAATCTGGCCGACCTGTTTGCGGGTCATTCTCCGCGTTTTGAACGCGAATTCCATGCCTGGGTAAAGTTGCATGGGACCGCGGAATTTCCCAAGGATCTCATGGTCCTGTGGGATTTTCTCACCAGCCACGTGGATCTTTCCGAGCGGGGCACGGTGACGCCCAAACCGCGGCTGTTGAGCCGCGATCTGGTGCGGGTGGATTGCCTGGGAGACGCCCTGCATTCGGCGCCGACCATCCGGATGAATGCCGGGGGATATCTGCATTCCTACGCGGCTTACGGCTTCTGGTTCGCCGCGAAACAGCCGGGGCTGCTACCCATCGCCGAAGGGGTCTGGCATTTCGGGCCCGAGATGCTCGACCCGTTCACCAACGAGAGCTTCCTCAAGTTCGCCTGGAAACTGCCGTCGCATTGGAAGATTCAGGACGGCTACAACAAGGTCATCCTGCGAAAGATCATGAAAGATCTTCTGCCGACCGAGATCGTGGGCCGCGTGACCAAGGTCGGGTTCGACGTGCCGTTCCAGACGTGGTCCGCCCTGCCGGGCTACCGAGAGTTTATTTCCGATTTGCTTCAGTCCCCGCAGGCGCGGCAGGTGGATTCGGTGGTGGACATACAGGCCGTGCGCCGGATCGTGTCGGGCGAGGTGTCGAGGCCGATCCTGCCCATGCTGGTCTGGCAGATCGCCAACGCGATCCTGTGGCTGAAGATGATACGCCCATAATTCGGGCGCTCAACGGAGCATAGCGCCTGAGTGCGGGGATCGCGGGCCCCGGGCTGGCCTGCATTACGGTGCATAAAAAGCTCCGCATCAACATTTCGTTTATAAAATAGAAAGGTGGTATGCAATGAAGACAGATGAGCAAGAAGCTAGAAAATCCGGCGTTCTGCTGATTGGCGCCAAAGGCGCCATATCCACAACCCTGATCAGCGCCCAGTGCGCCATGCGGAAAAACCTTGGGTTCACATTCCGCGCCCCATCCGAGGAGGATCCCACCTATCGGCACCTGCCGCTCCTGGGGTTGGACGATCTTGTTTTTGGCGGTTGGGATATCGTGAGCCACTCCTATTCGGAGTCCTGCCGTCATCATAAAATAATACCTGTGCACGTCTTGAGTGAAATACAGGACCTGCTTGATCAAACGGCCGTCTACCCCGCGATCATGGTCCAACCCGACGCCGCGATGGAGGAGGTATTGGCCGATGCGGGCAGTCCCAAGCGGATGAAAAACGTTGATTTTGCCACCACCATCTTTACCCGGCGGCCGTTGGCGGATCTGGTCAAGAGCGTGATCTTTGACATCGAGGATTTTCGCGAGCGGCACGGGTTGAAGACCCTGGTCGTGGTGAATCTCGCCTCCACCGAAAAGGGCGTTGCGCTTGGAGCCGAGCACAGCACGCTGGCGCTTTTTGAGCGGGCGATAGCGGATAATTCTCCGAACGTCACCGATGGCATGATTTACGCCTATGCCGCCGTGAAGGCGGGCTGCCATTTCATCAACTTTACCCCTTCCGTGGCGGCGGAGATCCCGGCCATCGTCGAGCTGGCGAGGAATCGCAAAGTGGCGCTGGCTGGAAAGGACGGCAAGACCGGGCAGACGCTTTATAAAACGGCCCTGGCGCCCCTCTTCAAGGCCCGGGGGCTTAAAATTACGGGATGGTACAGCACCAACATCCTGGGCAACCGGGATGGTCTTGTTCTGAACGACCCGGCCCACAGGGAACAAAAGATCAAGAGCAAGTTGGGTGTCCTGGCTTCCATTCTGGGCTACTCCGACTTTGACCACCAAGTGCACATTCATTACTACCCCCCGCGCGGGGATGCCAAGGAAGCCTGGGACAATATCGACTTCATGGGCTGGTTTGACACGCCCATGCAGATGAAGATCAACTGGCTGGGCGATGACTCCATTCTTGCCATTCCTCTGGTGTTCGATCTTGTGCGATGGGTTGAGTTCTTCGGCGAGAAAGGCGAGTGTGGAATCCTGCCGTATCTGGCCTCGTACTTTAAGAGCCCCCTTGGAACGAGTGAGCATGACTTTTTCAAGCAGGTCGAAATGCTTCGGTCGCATGTGAGGCAGAATTATCCCGGCGCGGAATAGGTTCTTTTAGAATGCCGTCATGACTAAACGCAACATTAGCCAACGTCTTTTCGGCGGCTTCCCCGGCGCCCGATACATTGGAGAAGAGGAGGCCAGCCTCGCTCTTTCGGTGCTCAAGGCCCGCTCCCCGTATCGGTATTACGGACTCAAGCCCTTGGAGTGTTGCACCCGGCTGGAGCGGCGCCTGGGCGCGATGGCTGGGAAACGGAAAGCGCTCTGCGTCTCTTCGGGCACCGCCGCCCTCCATGCCGCTCTTTTCGCGGCCGGTATAAAGCCGGGCGACGAAGTCATTCTGCCGGCCTATGCCTGGAGCGCGGACCTTTTGGCTATTCTCGCGGTGGGTGCGACGCCGGTTATTGCGCCGATAGATGAGACGCTTGGACTGGATGCCCGTGCGATAGCTCTCTGTTGCACGAAAAAAACCAAGGCCGCGATCGCGGTGCATATGCGAGGAATGCCCTGCAACGTGAAGGCGCTGCGTCGTGAGACCAAGCGGCTCAAGCTCGCGCTCATCGAGGACTGCGCGCAATGCCTGGGGGGAACCGTCGCCGGGAAGCCGGTCGGATCCTTCGGGGATATCGCGATCTTTTCGTTCCAATACAACAAGCTGATCACCAGCGGAGAGGGGGGGGCGCTGGTAACCGATAATCAAGGCTTCTTCGATCGGGCCAAATGCTTCCATGACCTTGGCATGATGCGGGACCTGGGGTCGGCCGACCCGTCGGGGGCGCTGGCGATTCAATGTTTCGGATTGAATTATCGGATGAGCGAACTTCAGGCCGCGGTTCTATTGGCACAACTTCAGAAGCTGCCCGCGATTCTCGGCGACCTTCGTTTGGCCTTCCGCGAGGCCGGGCGCGTGCTGGAGCGGGAGCGCAACGACCACAAGCTGGCCCCGCGCAAGCGTCCGCCCGGCGCCAAGCCGAACGGCGCGTTTTATTGCCTCCAGGCGCCGCCGGGGCAAAGCGCGGAGGATGCCGTGAATGCGCTCCGGAAAAACGACTTTCCCGCACAGTGGTGCGGGACGCACGATCCCCACCATTATGCCTCATGGATTTCGTTTCTCGATCGGGAGAAACTTCCTTACCGTCTCCTGCGCCCGGAACAAAGCGATGCCTTTCTTTGCCGCTCCCTTTTCCTTGAGTTGAACCCCCAGGCATTGCAAGGCTCATAACCGGGCTTTGGATTTACATGTGCGGCATCGCAGGTTTTATCGGCTGCGGGATGATCCCGGAGGATCGCATTCGGCGGACGCTTGACCTGATGAAGAATCGCGGGCCAGACGTACAGGCGTACCGGCGATTTTCGACAGGCGCCGGCGAGGTTATTCTGTTGCACTCGCGGTTGAGCATCCTTGATCTTGATGCCCGTTCCAACCAACCGTTTACAATCGGCCCTTGCACTCTTGTGTTCAACGGGGAGATTTACAACTATCTTGAGTTGCGAGGAGAGCTGGAGCGCCGGGGCGTCGTGTTCCATACCACCTCAGACACGGAAGTGCTTTTACAATGCTATCTCAACTACGGCGAGAAGTGCGTGGAACGCTTCGAGGGCATGTGGGCGTTCGCGCTGTACGATGCGGGCGCCCACAGGCTGATCCTGTCCCGCGACCGCTTCGCCGAAAAACCGCTCTATCTCTACTCGGCATCGGAGGGTTTGTATTTCGGCTCCGAGGTCAAGTTTCTCAAGGCGCTTTCCGGGATTTCGTTCAAGCCCAATCGGCGTCAAGTCCTTCGTTACCTGGTGAACGGGTATAAGTCGCTCTATAAATCGGGCGAGACTTTTTTCGAGGGGGTCCGGGAGGTCCCGTTTGCAACAACGCTGACGGTGGACCGGGAAGGGAAGGAAACCGGGCGCCGGTATTGGACTCCCGGGCGCGCGTTAAGGGATATGACGCTGGATGATGCGATCGGCGGATTCCGCGAGCGGTTCATCGAGAGCGTGCGCCTTCGCCTGCGGGCCGATGTGCCCCTGGCCTTCTGCCTGAGCGGGGGCGTGGATTCGGCGGCCATTGTCTCCATCGCGTCCAAGGTGTTCGGCTACGACGTTGCGACGTTCTCCATCATTGATTCGGACGAACGATACAACGAGCGCGATAACATCGAGGCGACGATCCGTGATTTGGGATGCCGGCACACGCTGATCGAGACGTCGCGTGCTGATTTCTTCCCGCGCCTGGAGGACTTGATCCGCTACCATGACGCGCCGGTCTACACGATTTCCTACTACATCCACTCCTTCCTGTCTGAGGCGATTGCCCGCGCAGGATTCCGTGTCGTCTGTTCCGGAACCGGCGCGGATGAAATGGTGACCGGCTATTATGACCACTTTAATCTGTACCTCTATGAGATGCGCGATTCGCCACGCTATCCAGGTTATCTTCAGGAGTGGCGTGAGGGAATGGGGCGCTTTGTGCGCAATCCGCACCTCAAAAATCCCGAGCTGTATTTCAACCAGCCCGGTTTCCGGGATCACATTTTCCTGGACAGAGAGGTCTTCGCCGGCTTTCTGCGCGAACCCTTTTCCGAGGCGTTCACGGAGGAGCGTTATTGCGACGGGCTGCTGCACAACCGGATGATGAACGAAATGTTTCACGAGGGGACCCGGGTCATCCTGCATGAGGATGACCTGAACTCGATGCGGTATTCCATAGAAAATCGAAGCCCGTATCTGGACTCGCGCCTTTTTGAGTTTGCCTATTCCATTCCGACCGAGCACCTGATTCAACAGGGATACGGCAAGTTCGTCCTGCGCGAAGCCGTGAAGGGCATCCTCAACGACCCGGTCCGGCTGGACCGCCGCAAGCGGGGATTCAATGCCGCGATCCTGTCGCTGGTTGATTTTGACGATCCTGCGACCCTCGAGACGGTGCTGTCGGACGGGCCCATCTTCGAGTTGGTGGACCGCGAGAAGCTGAAATCCCTGCTGCCTCGCAAGCCCCTGCCCAACAGCGTGAGCAAGTTCCTGTTTTATTTCCTGAATGCGAAGATATTCCTGGAACAGAATCAGTGAATCAAGGCATGGAACCCATCCTGTCAACCATTAACCATTAACCATTTTCCATGTCCTTCCGCTACTGTACTCGTTGCATTCTCCCCGACACGCGCCCCGGGCTCCGTTTGGGGCCGGATGGCGTATGCAACGCATGCTCATCCAACCTGGAGAAAAAGATCATCGACTGGGCCGGGCGCGAAAAAGCTTTCCGTGCCGTGGTGGAAAACGCCAAGGCGGGAAGCAAGGGATACGACTGCCTTATCCCCGTCAGCGGCGGCAAGGACAGCACCTGGCAGGTGGTTAAATGCCTTGAATATGGATTAAATCCCCTAGCCGTTACATGGAAGACTCCTGCCCGGACAATAGTGGGGCAGGCGAATTTGGATAACCTGATCCGGCTGGGTGTGGATCATATCGATTATCAAATCAATCCGAAGGTCGAAGCCAAGTTCATGCTGGCCGCTTTGGAGCGCTTCGGTTCTCCCGCCATTCCCATGCACATGGCCCTGTTCAGCATTCCGCTCAACATCGCCGTGCGATTTGCGATCCCGTTGGTTGTTTGGGGAGAAAATTCCGCTTTTGAATACGGCGGCACGAATGATGCGCAAAAAGGATTCAAGCTGGATGCGGCTTGGTTGAAGACCTTTGGCGTGACTCATGGAACTACCGCCGTGGATTGGGTCTCGCCGAGTTTGACGCGCAAGGAGTTAACGCCCTATTTTGGTCCCGGCGATAATGAGTTGGAGCAAGCCGGTGTTTTGGCCGTCTTTCTGGGTTACTATTTTCCCTGGGACCCGCAGGCGTCCCTCCGCGTGGCCCGCGAGCACGGGTTCAAGGTGCGCGAAGAAGGCCCCAAGGTGGGCTGCTGGAATTATGCCGATATCGACGACGATTTCATTTCCATCCATCACTGGCTCAAGTGGTACAAGTTCGGCTTCACGCGGCTATTCGACAATCTTTCAGTGGAGATCCGCAACGGCCGGATGACCCGTGCGCAGGCGATCAAGGTGGTCTGGGCGCGCGGGGACGAAACCCCGCGCGAGGATATCGAAAAACTCTGTGCGTTTTTGCAAATCTCGACCTCGCGATTTTATGAAATATGCGAGCGTTTCCGTAATCCAAAAATCTGGACGCGCAAAGCGGGTCGGTGGATGATCGATGAGTTTCTCGTCTTGGACTGGGAATGGTAGGGATGCACAATGAAGCTTCATGAAATCCAGCCACCTCGCACATTCACGGTGGGAAGGTCCGGTAATGCGATGGTGATCAGCGATTGCGGACGGGTGGATCTCCGGCCTGACGAGATGGTTGTGTTTACCACGCCTGGTGGCGGTGAGTATGACGTGGTGCGCAAGGATTGGGGATTTTATGCCACGCCGTCGCTGAACGGTCGCCTTCGGGACCATGGCCTGCGGGGCGTTTTGATCCGCAATCCTCACGGCAAGGCCTACCTGCTCCTGGTGGAGCGGGGGCGCGAGGCCGAATTCGAAGACTATATGCGCAGGGATCAGCTCCATGTGGTCGCATGGCTGGATTCGGATGAGGCCATCGAATCCGCTTGCAGGAAACTGGGAGCATCTTCGTGCCCTTTGTGTGGAGGACCGGATTTGAAGACCGTCTTTTCCTACGATCGCCCGCCGCCGGGTGAGACGGCTTTTGCGGATCGGGGAACGAATGCGTATCCGCGCAGGTATGACGAATGTCAGGGGTGCGGGCTTTTCATCGGATGTCTTCCGGCCGGATTTGACGGATTTTATTCGGCAGAGTACATGGACGCCACATACGGTGAGCGGCTGCGGGCGACCTATGAAAAGATCATGCAGTTGCCGCCGGAGAAGTCCGACAATGTTCACCGGGTCCAAAACATCCTGGACTTCATGGGCCGGTGGCGGAAGGAACATGGCTGCGCCGAAATGCCTCCGCCGTCGGTGCTGGATGTCGGATCCGGCCTGGGCGTGTTTCTCGCGCGCATGCAACTGGCTGGCTGGAAATGCCTGGCGCTCGACCCCGACGCCCGCGCTGCCGAACATGCGCGGCAGGTGGTGGGGGTGGATGCGGTGTGCGGTGACTTCCTGAACGTGAATCCGCCCGGCGCCTACGACCTGGTCACCTTCAACAAAGTCTTGGAGCATGTTGCCAATCCTGTAGCTATGCTTGCGCGGGCGCGGTCTTTTCTCGCGCCTGGCGGAGTCGTGTACCTCGAAGTGCCGGATGCCGAGATGGCGCATCGGTTGGGCCCGGGCCGGGAGGAGTTTTTTGTGGAGCATCTTTGGGTCTTCAGCGCGGCGACGCTCGGCTTGCTGGCGCGCCGGGCAAATCTGGTGATCCAGCGCATGGAGCGTGTCGTCGAGCCCAGCACTAAATTCACCCTCCGGGCCTTTTTAAGCGCAGCTTGACATAGCGTGATGCCGGGGATCGGCCGACGGGTCGGAATGCTGCGTTGGCCAGTATCAATATCAAGCGTTTGGGGCCCTTGGCTGCGGTCATGACTGAAAATACACATGCAACATTAACCCTTGTGGCGCATGCCCGCCAGGTTGCCACCGCGACGTCCCTGGCAGAACTTGGCATGATGGCCACGGCCGATTTTGAGCTGCTGGTTCTGGCAGAAAAGCAAGGGCTCCCGGTAATCAACCTGACCCAGTATTGTTCGGGCGATCTTGCCATGCGCCACTTGGAACGGGCGATCGAGTTGGCGGAGCCTTTTAAACGGCAGCGGGAAGCCGTTGATGCAGGGGTGTTGTACGGCGAATGGGTATATTTTCTCTGGGCCATCTTGAACTTGCGCGCAGCTCTGGAGCCGGTGCTGGTGGCCCATCGGCCAAACCGAATCGTGATCCTCGACAACGGGGAGCCCATTCGGCTGGGCTACGATCTCATCGATGCTCCAGGTTTATTCAACCACGTGGCGCGGGTGTTATCTCGCAAGCACCATCTGGAGCTGCAGACGCGGTCATATCCGCAGGTCTCTGGAGCTTCCCCTGCGCCCTGGGCCTTTCCACTGGGGACCGGCCAGCTGCTGGCCGCGGCTACTCCCGGTTTTCTCGCGTATTCAGTGGGATTCTGCTTGTCCGAACAATATCAGTACTTGGTGCACGCCGCCCGCGTGGGGCAAAGCGGCCTCATTTTAGCTGACATGAACTCTGACGTGCCGTTGCCCCACCTGTCCCTGCCTTTGCTTTACCGTCTGCCGTGGAAATATCAGGAAAGTTCGCGGGTCTGGAAGCGTCTGAAAGACCTGCTGGGATTCCCCTTGCCCGGCAGCGAACTGGAAGACATTTTGGCCTGTGATGGCACTATCCAGAACGTCCTTTTGGAGCACATGATACCCGTCCAACGTGAATTCATGGTTGGCCAATTCGTTTTGCACGCCGTGACTCCTGGATGGGTGCTTTCCTGCACGGATGAGGCCGCATACGTAAAGTCTTTTCAGAAGGCTGTTCAATCTCAATTAACTCCTTGTATCACGTTGTCGCATAACGTGTTGCCGTTTTGTTGGGGCCAAGTGTTTGATGCGGGTTTGCGGCACTGGGGAAAAAACAAGGCCTACGCAGCATGGGGGAACCTGTATTGCCAGTTTTTTAATGCCCATGTTGCTGCATGCAGGGCTGAACCCGTCGGAAGTTTTATAAAAAAAACAGCCCCGCCCGGTTCTGGCAAAGATAAAGCGCAAAAGATCATCGGAATATTTCCCTTGGGTGTGCCGCCAGGAGATTCCTGCCGCAATGTGATTGATTTCGCGAAATGGCGGCAACTTTATGATGACCTGAACAAATGGATCGGAACCTGCCCGGATTGGTTATTTTATGTCAAGCATCATCCGCGATATAATGCACGCAAGCTATATTCGGAATGGCTGGATAAGGGCAATATCCAGCACTTCCAGCAACAGGATTTCGCCTGGGAAGATCTTGATGCTGCAATTGTAATCGATTATGCATCCACCGTAATCTGTGATCTGATGGCAGCTGGCGTGCCCGTGGTCTTATGGAAGTACGCCTCGCATCCGGGTATGATGAGCCCGGCCGAGGCGGACGGTCCTCTCCTGGCGCATTCGGTTCAGGACGTGGCTGACTGTACGGCGCGGCTTTTGAATGATCCAGGATACCGCAGGGAAGTGCTGGCGCAGCAGCAACAATGGCTAAAGTTGGCCGTGGCGGCCTGGGGTGATGAGGCGGTTGCCAATTTGGAGAGATTGGTGCAGAAGGCGCCGCCGTTGTTAAAGCAGGACTGCGGCGGAGTGGTTGGCGTTGATGGCAACGCCCTGACCGCTACGGCGGATCCTGCGGTGCGCTGGTTGCTGGATTTGCTGATGGTGCTGCATTATCTGCAGCACGGAGTCACCCAACTGGTGATGCCGGCGCCAGCGACTGCGGGATCGCAAACGGTTTGGAATTGGGCCAGTTACTTGGATGTCCTGCGGCACCGGGGCCGCAGCTTGCGCTTTGACCATCTTGACCACTTGGATGTCGCCCGCCTGGGCATGTCCATCCTGGGCATGACGATCTGGCAGGCGTGGATGGCGGATCGGGTTGACGGTGGGGCGGACTCCGCCGCGGGCCGGTCGACGGTGGCATATCCCGCAGCGCTGTCTTGGATGACGTGGAAACTGTATTGGACGCTGCCTCCCGCCATCCGGCCCGGTTTGCGCATTTTGCGCGGGTACTTGGTGGATGCCTTCCGGCAGGATGCCATCAACCATCCGGAATCGCGCTGCAAACAATGGCTTGCGGCCATCCTGCCCTGGATCCTGACGTTGCGGCTGCGCCTGTCTCACATGAAATCAAGGGAGAAGATCGATGGCAGTCCATAATAACGGTGGCCGGCCTTGGCGTTGGTTCGGGGGTGCGGTCGTGTGGGTATTCAAGCATATCGGCTACGATCGTCTTGCCCGCTTGTACCATGTCTGCCGCATCCGAGACCGCGCTTGGATGGATGGATTCCTACGCTTCCTTCTTAACAACGAGAAGCCAGAGAACCCCTTGGGCCGGAGTTTTGTTCAGCATTTCTTCAAGGATGAACTGCAGCAGACTGTGGCAAGATGGATCGGCCCGACCGATGTTGATGTCTTGCGCCAACTGGAAGAAATCCCCAGCGAAACCACGATCCGGGAGCGTCATTTTCTGGTTCATCCGGGAAGTTCCTGTCTGACGCGTGATCATCTCCGTTCAGCGGATCTCGGCGCAGGTTGCTTGCCGGGACAACCAGATGACCCGGCTGGGCCATCTTGCCCGGTCCTGGAACCGCCGAAATCATTTCAGAATCATGCTACCACGAAGGTCACGCAGACCACGAAGAAGACCGGTATCCGCGCCGGAATCCTTATATCTCCAACCTTCTCTGTTTCTTGAATCTCCGGTTCATCCGGTCATGCTTTCTGGCTCTGCCTCTATGATCTTCGTGACCTTCGTGGTGCTACATCCGCTCCGCGAATCATGGAACCAACCCGTGGTGGACGCAGTTATCGTCCGGTTCTTCGGACAGGAACTTTTCGGATGAGCCGAAAAAACGAACAAGGTGCGGCACCGTATTTGTCCGTCGAAGCGGGTTCGGAAACGATGACCACGGACAGGCACCCATCTCAAGCCCGGCGCCTTATCACCCCGTTTCACTGAGGCTTTACATTTGGAAAGCCCAGCCGAAGCACGATTGCAAACGTTTGATAACCGGGATCACGAGCCGCGCCGATTGCGCCGGTATCATAACCGCAGCGTGGTTCCTCGATAAGGCAGCGTGGGCCTGCCCTTGGTCCTAGCGCCACGCATCCACTCGGCCCAGGCGCACGACTTCCAATGAACACCCCCCTTGAAATCATCCAGGCGGTCTGCCAGGCGCTGCGCGCCCACGGGATCGAACCCTTGCTGATCGGCGGGTTCGCGGTTAATCATTACGGGTATACCCGCGCGACATTGGACGTGGATTTCATGACCGCCAGCGATCAGCGCGCGACCGTCTGCCGGGCCTTGAAGGCAGCGGGCTTCACGAACATGGACCAGCACGACAATGTTGTGTTCTTCAGCCGGCCGGAGTACCCCATGCGCGTTGATGTTTTGCAGGTGGATAGCGCGACAATGGGCGAACTTATGACCCGTGCAGTCGAAGTGCGTCATGCGCAGGTGGCAGTGAAAATACCGGCGCTGGAAGATTTGCTGGCCATGAAGCTGTTTGCGCTCAAGCAGGGCGGGGATCGCCGGGTGCACAAGGATTTGCCGGATGTCGCCAACCTGGTTGTGGCGAATGAGGTGGACATAGAACAGCCCCTGCGCTCATTGTGCCTGCGCTTTGCCGATGAAGAGATATATCGCAAGGTGGTTGCGGAAATCAAACTGTTGCGGGCCTGACAAGGAATGAAATTTCCCGTGATATCCGGTTCGGAGCCCAGGCCCGGCGCGCTGGGATTCAAAGAATATGCGGATTGGGTGGGGCAAGTGCTGGCGCAGGCCAACGCGCGCAACATCCTCGCGCAGAAGACGCGCGAGGAGAGAATCGAGCACCGCTTCTGCCTGGCGCCACGCACGCGCCCGGCCCAGCCGCAAAACCCGCAAGGCGCCGCCTATTGAGCGACTTGCGGTTTGTAACCATGCCTCGACCGCGGGACGGTGGGGCGGACTCCGCCGCGGGCCGGTCGACGGTGGCATATCCCGCAGCGCTGTCTTGGATGACGTGGAAACTGTATTGGACGCTGCCTCCCGCCATCCGGCCCGGTTTGCGCATTTTGCGCGGGTACTTGGTGGATGCCTTCCGGCAGGATGCCATCAACCATCCGGAATCGCGCTGCAAACAATGGCTTGCGGCCATCCTGCCCTGGATCCTGACGTTGCGGCTGCGCCTGTCTCACATGAAATCAAGGGAGAAGATCGATGGCAGTCCATAATAACGGTGGCCGGCCTTGGCGTTGGTTCGGGGGTGCGGTCGTGTGGGTATTCAAGCATATCGGCTACGATCGTCTTGCCCGCTTGTACCATGTCTGCCGCATCCGAGACCGCGCTTGGATGGATGGATTCCTACGCTTCCTTCTTAACAACGAGAAGCCAGAGAACCCCTTGGGCCGGAGTTTTGTTCAGCATTTCTTCAAGGATGAACTGCAGCAGACTGTGGCAAGATGGATCGGCCCGACCGATGTTGATGTCTTGCGCCAACTGGAAGAAATCCCCAGCGAAACCACGATCCGGGAGCGTCATTTTCTCTGGTCCTATTTTGCCAACGCCTGGTCGGGACATGGCGACATCGTCGAGATTGGGTCTTTCTTGGGGGGCACTACGCGGGCGATCGCCCTGGGGATGATGGCTAATTGTCGCCGCGACCCCACGGCGCGCCTGCACACCTATGACCGGTTTGCCAGTTACTACGATCGCGCCGCGTTGCAGAAGTTTGCCGCGCCGCTGGTAGAGCGCGGAGCGATCCGTGCCGCACAACTTGAGGCGCTAGGGCCCAAGGCGGAGTTTCGCGGCTTGTTTGATGCCATTCACCATGACACTTCCTATGGGTCCTTGCTGGTTGTGCACAATCAGCCGCTCCCCGGCAGTCCGGAGGAGGATCGCGCGGGCCTGCGGTTCTCATTGGCGCAGGTTCGCGCGCCCGAAGCTTTCTTTGTTGATGGGTGCAAGTCATGGTATGGGACAAAGGTGTTCATGCGCGAAAGTTGCCGCTCGGCGCAACCCGGGGCGGTTTTTATTTTTCAGGATTACCTGCAATACACCTGCTTTTGGCTGCCGGCGTTTGTGGAAACCTTTGCCGGGTGCTTCCGACTGATGGCCACCGTGGATTGTACCTGCGCGTTTCAGTTGCTGGCGCCATTGGCGCCAGACGAGATTCAAGCGGAATTTCCGGACAGCCCGGAAGCCTGGCCGGAAGGTAGGGTGGACGCCATCTTCGGCCACCTTGTGAGCCGTTCGGATCGTGCCCAAGCTCATGAAGCGAAGGTCAAACAGACGATACAATGGGCGGCGGTCCACGCCTATGCGGGCCGTGGGGATCGTGCTGTTGCCATGTTGGATTCACTGCTTGCGGCGCCGGAAGCGGAAGATTTCGCAACGCTTCTTGCCTCGGCCAGGTTGGCTCCCACCTATCGGCCGAATGGTGACTTGGTCCGGTTGCCCGCGCCCCCGGTCCGGCAAGCGGGATCTGCCTGATCCGTTGGCCAGTCCCCCGGGGCCACGCCGCCGGGAACATGGCCGCTGACCCGGGCCACTCAACGCCTGCGCAACACTACTGCGGTCTGGTATCCGTAGGCTTCCGGGTGAGTTCCCAAGACTTCAAAGTATGGCGATACCATAGGGGACAGCGTTCGGGGGGGGGGGGGCGCCTGGGGCAGGCAGTACGCTGGCGCGTTCTTTTGGTAAGCCAGGAAGTCTACCTGATGAACCAACCGCGGCACATTTTCGCCAGGTAGCCATCCAGATCGTCCGGCCATCCAAGCTTGGCCGACAGCCACGCATCTAATTTCCGTTTGATGGCGCGTTTGACGCAACTCAACATGGTTCAACCCATTCCTGTTTCTGGCTGTTTTCGCCGTGGCCAGCAAACGGACATATCCGGACTCATGGCGTGACGGTAAGGCACTCAGGATAGGGGTGTCAAGTTCCTGGTTCAACGACGTGAACGGTGGATGGATGCGCGTGAGATCGGTATGAAGAGCATTGCCTGTATCATAGCCACCCACAACATGGCGCAGTACTTGGGGGCCGCGGTGGATAGCGTGTTGCGGCAGTCCCGGCGGGCCAGCGAGATCGTCGTGGTGGATGATGCCAGCACGGACGATACCGCGATGCAGGCCGCGGCGCTGGGTGGGTGCATCACCTATCTGCGAAACGAGACCAACCAAGGGCGCGGGTATAGCTGCAATCTGGCCGCCGCCCAAACCGCTGCGGATTACTTGGCATTCCTGGATGCAGATGATTTGTGGGAGGCGGATCATCTGGCAGATCTTGCCGGGTTGCTGGATCGCCACGAAGCGGCGGCTGTGGCGTTCTGTCCGGCGCGATATTTTGGCACTCGGGAAGGCCGGTGGCCGCCGGTATCCAGTCCCTGCGAAGGCAGGGTCGCCAACATGTTCCAGCACCAGCTGCGCGCCAGCTATCTTATTCCATCCTGTACCGTGCTTCGTAAAAGCGCCTTCCAGTCCGTGGCTGGGTTTCAACCCATCCGGGAGCATTACCGGGGAAAGGAAGTGCTTTCGGATGATTACGACCTCTTTTTGCGCCTGTCTGTACGGTATCTTTTTATCAGTTCGCCACATCCCACAACGCGCTACCGTTGGCATGCGGGGCAGTCCAGCGTTTATCACACGCCCCAGATGATTGCGGTGATGAAATATGCCTTGCGGATGCTGGAGCAGGACCCCATCATCCGGTCAAGGACGGACTTGCAAGTGATGGCCCGCGACCGGATCTTAATGCATTGGGAAAGTATGCTGGAAGAGGCGTGGGCCGGGCGCCAATGGGTGGAGTATTTCCGCTTTGTCCGCTATGGCCGCCGGCAACCAATGCTGCGGGACGTGACCTGGAATCATCGCACGGTTCACGGTTTGTCCAAATGCATCCGGAAGTGTCTGGACAATGTAGCGCAACGCGCCGGGATTAGGCGAACGCCTTCTGAGCGATAGTTATGCGCATAACCTTGGCCTTTAGACAGAGTATCCGGCTTCTGGTGTTCGGTTGGGTTTGTTCGGCGCTCGGGGCGGTCGATCACTACGTGGCATCTCAAGGAGCGCATGTCGCGCCGTTTTTAAACTGGGAGCAGGCCGCCACCAACATCCAGGACGCGCTGAATGCGGCCGGGCCGGGCGAGGTGGTGTGGGTGACCAACGGCGTGTACCGTCTGGGGCAAATGCTCCAATGCACGAATAGTGTTGTCCTGCGCTCGGTGAACGGCCGCGATGCCGTGGCGCTGGATGGCAACTATCCGACGTTGACATCCAATGCGGTGTTCCTGAATCGGGGAACGTTGGATGGCTTCACCATCACGAATGCGGGGGGGCACGGTGTCAAATGCGAGTTTGGCGCGGTCGTGAATTGCCGTGTCACGGGCGCGTGGGGGAACGGGATCGACAGCGCCACGGCGCCGCGGGTCAATACTAATGCCACGCTCATTGTAACTAACACCCTCGTCGACAACAGCGGGGCCGCCGGCGTGGCGTCCGCGGCGGTCAACACCGTGCTCGATCACTGCGAGGTTACCCGCTCCGCCGGCTGCGGAATCCTGCTTGTGCACGCAGACTCCACGGGTACGTCACTGTTGCCGCGCATGACCAATGCGTTGGTGCGGGCCTGCCATGTGTCCGAGAACCAGGACAGCGGCATCGGATGTGCGGTCTATTGGTATGTCGCCGCAAAGCCAACGATCCCGATGTTGATCGAGGATTGCGTCATCGAAAACAACGTCGGCAGCCGTGGCGGCGGGATCAGCGACTCATGGGGAACGGGCTTGGACGGGTCTTCCGGCGTGCAGGTCCGCAACTGCACCATCCGCAACAACCGGGCCACGGGCACGGGCGGCGGCGTGTTTTTCCTAAACAACAACCGGGCCCCGGCCATGATCAATTCGTTCCTGTCCGGGAACGTCGCTTCCAATTATGGCGGCGGCGCGTACCTGGGTGGCGGTACGCTGCGGAACTGTACCCTTATCGGCAACACGGCGGCCTTGGCCGGCGGGTTGTACGCCGCGTCCGGCAGTATCCTGAACAGCATCGTGTACCACAATGCGGCGCGCAGCTCTGAAAATTCTTCCGGAGGCAGCTTCGGCTACTGCTGCACTACACCGGCCCGCGCCGGCACAGGGAACATCACCAACGCACCGTACGTCGTGGGGCCCAGCAACGCTCACGTGGTCACTGGTTCAGCCTGCATCGATGCGGGGAACATCGTATATGCCGAGGGCGACTTTGATTTTGACGGCGAGCCGCGCATCTGGGGCAACAACGTGGACATCGGCTGCGATGAATATTATGACGCCGGCCTGACTGGCGCCATCACCGCAGCCATCAGCATGGATTACAACAAGGCCGTGGCGCCCAGCCCGTTGCAGTTTGTGGCCCGGATGAACGGCAAGCTGGAAGGCTTTGTTTGGGAGTGGGGCGATGGGCAAAGCATGACGAATATCTTTGGCCCGGCCCATGCGTACAGCCTGCCAGGAGATTACCCCGTGCTCCTCACGGCATGGAACAAGAGTATGAGCACCTCGTTGACGGCCATGGTGTACGTGTACCCCGGATATACGAACTACGTGGCGGTGGATGGCCCCGGGCTTTGGCCATTCACCAACTGGGCCATGGCCGCGGGCGATATCCAGGCCGCTGTCAACGACAACATCCCGGGCGGGGTGGTGGTCGTGTCCAACGGGATCTATGCGCTGGGCGAAGCCACCGTGGGGAACCTGCGCGCGCGAGTCTACGTGCCGGTGGCGCTCGCGGTGCAAAGCGTCAACGGTCCGGACCGAACCGTCATCATGGGGGCTGGGCCGGTGGGTACCTCCGCCATCCGCTGCGCGTATCTGGAGGCCGGGGCGCGCTTGCTGGGGTTCACGCTGACCAATGGTCACACCCTGGTCGACAGCTTGATCGGTGATGAAATCAACGGCGGTGGCGCCTGGTGCCAGGGGGGGGCATCTCTGTCCAACTGCGTGGTCACGGGGTGCGCTGCGGGCCAGCACGGCGGCGGGGTGTCCGGCGGCACGCTGAAACAATGCGCGCTGGTGGGCAACGTGGCGGGCGTCAACGGCGGCGGTGCCTCCAGTGTCACGGCCCTGGTGTGCGAGGTGCGCGCCAACACGGCCCTGGCCGACGGCGGCGGGCTCCACGGCAGCGTGGCCCGGAAGTGTCGGATCCTGGACAACACGGCTTGCAGCGAGGGCGGTGGGGCCTATGCGGGGTTGCTCGAGAATTGCCTGGTGGTCAGCAACCTGGCGGACTATGGCGGCGGCGCGACTTGGACCACCAACATCCACTGCACGATTGTCGCCAACCAAGCGGCCACCCTTGGCGGAGGGGTGTACAAGTGCAACCACCTGAACTCGATCGTCTATTTCAACCACGCCTTGCAGGGTTGGGATAACTACTTCAACAGCATCTGCCGCTACACTTGCACGACTCCGGATCCCCAGGCCGAAGGCAGCCTGACGAATGCGCCAAACCTGTGGCTCGCTGGTCCGGCGGCGTATCATCTCCAGCCCGATTCGCCATGCTTGGACGTGGGGCTGCCCGGCCTCGCGGCCATCGATCTGGATGGCGCGCCCCGGCCACTCGCGGGCCGGTTGGGTGGGGCACCGGGCTACGACCTGGGGGCCTATGAGTATGGCCCGGTGCAGTACGTGGCTACGAATGGTGGTGCGGCCTGGCCGTACACCGCGTGGGCCATGGCGGCGCGGGACATTCAGTCCGCCGTGGATGCCGGGGCGGGCGGTTGCTTGGTGCTCGTGTCCAATGGCGTCTATGCCGGGGGCGGCAGGTCCCTGGGCTCCGGGCCAACCAACCGTGTGACCGTGACGAATGCCGTCACCGTGGCCAGCGTCCATGGCCCGGTCGCCACGCGCATTGTTGGCCAGGGGCCGGCCGGCGATGCGGCCATTCGTTGCGTCTACCTTGGCCCAGGCGCCGTGATGGCGGGGTTCGTGATTACCAACGGCCACACGCTCACCAACGGCGATCCGGTTTTAGCGCAGTCTGGGGGCGGGGTGTGGGCCGATGGCACGGCCCTGATATCCAACTGTGTCGTCAGCGGAAATTCCGCGGCAGATGCCGGCGGCGGCGCGTACCAGGGCCGGATCGTGAATAGCCTGCTGGTGGGCAACCGCGCCGACCGTGGGGGGGGCGCGGCATCCGCCAACCTCTTGCATTGCACGGTGGCCGCCAACTCCGCAGTCTTGGGGGGCGGCCTGTCGGCCGCCGTGGCCACCAACTGTGTGGTCTATTTTAACTCAGGCGGCAACGTGACCAATTCTGAATTCAGCTATGGCTGCACCACGCCCGCCGCGACCGGACCCGGTAACTTGACCAATGACCCGCAGTTTGCCGGTTTTGCGGCCGGCGATTACCGCCTGCTGGCTGACTCCCCGGCCATAGACGCCGGCGTAAGCAATAGCTTGGCGGTCGATTTTAATGGTCTGCCGCGCCCGCTGGACGGCAACAACGACGGGGTGTCCGGATGGGATATGGGGCCGTATGAAGTGATGAATCCGCTGGCCGACTCGGACCATGATCGCCTCACCGATACCAACGAATGGTATGGCATTGGCACTGACCCGAGCCGTGCAGACACTGATGGTGACTTCATGGGCGATGGCGCCGAGGTGATTGCCGGCACCAACCCGCTAAACAGCAACAGCTTTTTTGCCATCCGCGAGGTGGCTGCGGTTCAGAATGGCCGGCCGGTGGTTCTGTGGAATGGCGTGGCGGGTCGCTTCTATGCGGTGTACGCCGCCGACACTCCGACCGGCGTCTGGACCAACCTGGCCACGAACCTGGCTGGCGCCAGTTCCATGACTTGGACCAATACCGACAATCCAGACCGTCGGATATTCAGGCTGGGGGTGCGGCGGCCTTGAACAACGAAGAAAGCATCAGTGTGTGCAGCCAATACCGGTCGATTCCCTCCCACTCCAAGGATTTCTGTTGCGGAGCCCGTGGTGCGCATTTTAAGAACAATGCATGATCTTTAATACGCTCACTTTCGCTGTCTTTTTTGTTGTCACGCTCGCGCTTTACTCGCTGTTGCGGCGGCGCGGACAAAACCTACTCCTGCTGGCGGCCAGCTATTTCTTTTACGGCTGGTGGGACTATCGTTTTCTTAGCTTGCTATTGCTTTCTACGATTATCGACTATTGCGCGGGCTGGTTCCTGGACCAGGAAACACGACCCAGGCTCCGACGGCTCTACCTGGCGATCAGCATGGCCGCGAACCTTGTTATCCTTGGTTTTTTCAAGTATTTCAACTTTTTCATCGACAGCGCCGATCAACTCCTGCAAGTGCTGGGCTTCAGCAGCAGTTCCTGGCATCTCAACATTGTGCTGCCGGTTGGCATCTCTTTTTACACCTTCCAGACCATGAGCTATACGATTGACATCTACCGCCGGCAGCTAAAGGCCACTGCCAATGTGGTGGAGTTCGCGACCTTTGTGAGTTTTTTCCCGCAACTGGTGGCGGGGCCGATTGAGCGCGCCCGGGATCTCCTGCCCCAGTTTGCCCAAGATCGGCAGTGCAACTGGAGCACCATCCGCGGCGGCCTGTGGTTGATTTTCTGGGGTCTGTTCAAGAAAGTGGTGATCGCCGACAACCTGGCGACGATCGCGGACCGGTCGTTTGACACGCTGGAAGGCGTGAACGCGTTTTCCGTGATCGTCAGCACCTATGCCTTCGCATTCCAGATACTGTGCGACTTCTCCGGCTATAGTGACATGGCGCGCGGGTTGGCCAACTGCATGGGGTTCCGCCTGATGGTCAACTTTCGTAATCCTTATTACTCCCTCAATCCCAAGGAATTCTGGACGCGCTGGCACATCAGCTTGTCCTCTTGGTTGCGGGACTACCTCTATATCCCCTTGGGGGGGAGCCGTAAAGGACCCCGGCGTACCTATATAAACCTGATGGTAACGATGCTGCTGGGAGGCTTGTGGCACGGGGCGGCTTGGCACTTCGTGTTGTGGGGGGCCTATCAAGGTGCTTTACTTGTCATCCATCGCTTTTTTGGGGGGGGGCAGCGATCAACCGCGGAAAACAAATCCGCGCCGTCCCTTTTTTCGCCCTTTCTTCAACGGATGGTGATGTTTCAATTCATTTGCTTGGGATGGCTATTCTTTCGTGCCACTTCAGTGAAAGATATCGGATATCGGTTGTTGGCATTGAGTAACATCACTATGCCAACTTCGCAGGAATTAAACGGACTGATAACGATGATCGTGCTTTGTTTGCCCCTGTGGCTAGTGGAATATCTGGATGAACATTACGCTGGGGATCAGGTGGCAATCGGGCTTTCCCTCGTCCCGCGCTCGTTGTTGTTTGCAGGTCTTCTCGCCATGATGCTGGGGTTTGCCAATACAGGCAGCCACTCGTTTATCTACTTCCAATTCTGATGCCGACGTCTCCTCCATCCTATCTCAACCGATTATATCGTGATGAAGTCCGGCTTGTTCGGATCGGAAGCTGGATGTGGTTGCTGACAACCTGTGCGACTTCGCTGGGATTTTTGATCGTGGATGTGGACGCCCTATTCTATCATTCGATATCGGCGATCGGGTTTATGACAATCGGTCTCGTCCTTGGTGCTTGGGGGCTGTCCCTGAAATGGAAGCTGGATCAATACCCTAAGCTTCGGGCCCGCGCCACACTTCCTCTTGCCGTTCTATTTGTGGGCCTGCTCACTTGGGGTCTGGTCTGTCCGGCAACTCAACGGGCCTTGTGGAATAGCATTTTGGCTCGTAACCAGGCTCAAAATTGGTTTCCCCGGGACGTGGCCCGGATCCGACTGCAGCAGTTGGACCAACGCCAGTCCGATGCTGTCATCATCGGATCAAGCCAGGCAGCAGCTGCGTTTGATCTGACATTGATTCGTGCCAGGTTCCCAGATCAGGCTATTGAAGCGCGAACTATTGGAGACTTGACGCCGGTCAGGGCCTTGATGGCGCAGCAATACTTATTGAATATTTCCAATAACCTGGCCGTCTTGTTTCTTTCGGAGCGGGATATTCAGGCCAGCACTCCATGGAATGGTCCTTGGATGCGCCCTTTGGTATCGTGGCCCGGCTATGGACAGTTTTTGCGGATCCAGCCCCTTGCTTTGATAATGGCCAACTGGCGCATGGCGGTGGATATGGGCATGGCGGCAACATTCCCCATCTGGAAGACCCGGGACTTCCTCCGGGAATTATTGTTTGCGCCTCTGCTGGTGGAAGCGGATGGCTACGATCGAGTACAGCAACATTTGCAGCAAGCGCTATTTGAACAAAGGGAAGGCCTCCTCCAAGTCAACCAACGGTATCTTGACTTGCAAATTGAGGCGCTAGCGATTATTCTAATTCACTTAAAAAACGCCCACAATAGAGTCATCATCATGGAAGGCAACCTGAGCCCGGCGGCTCAAAGCGCCATTACCCAGCAACGGAAAAGCTATCTCCGGGAGCACTTGGTAGATTTGGCCAAGCGGCACAGCTTGGAGTATTACAGCAGTGACGATCAGCCCTTTATGCTGGGCCCGGAAGATTGGTCTGATTTGACGCATGTCAACACCTTTGGCCGTGCCAAATATACCGCCTGGTTGACAAAGATATTTGAGTGGCAAGGATGGTAATGCCGTCGCCCAGAGCAAACGTGTGCACCCCCGAGGCGCATCAGGCTGGGGGTGCGGCATCCATGACCGGCGTCATACTGGCCTTGCCAGGCGGCGGTCCCATGAGCGTTTGGAGCAGGGCGGCCAGTTGCGCGGTTTCAAATGGCTTGTGCAGGAACCCGGAAAAGCCCCACCCGCCATACTCGGACTGCAGTTGGTCTTCGTCGTAGCCGCTGGTTAGAATCACCGGTATATCCGCCCGGACCTGCCGCATTTCCCGGAAGGTTTCCGCACCGTCCATCTGCGGCATGGTGTTGTCCAGCAGCACCAGGTCAAACTGTCCGGGCATTTGGCGGAAGACCGCCACTCCGTCCCACCCGTTGGTGGCCGTGACCACCTTGAACCCCAGGGTTTCAAGCATTTTCCGCTCCACGGCCAGGATGGCGGGCTCATCCTCCACCAGCAGGATGGTTCCGCCACGCAGCCGGGTTTCCCCGGTGCGGGGTTCTGTCCGGGCGGGCGGGGCCATAATTTTCTGAGGCACGGGCAGCAAGATCCGGAAGGTGGTGCCCTGGCCCGGCGCGCTGGTGACCTGGATGGCCCCCTGGTGGCTGCGGACAATGCCCAGCACCGCTGCCAGGCCCAGTCCGCGGCCGGTAAATTTGGTGGTGAAAAATGGCTCGAAAATTTTCGCCACGGTCGGCCCATCCATGCCGCACCCGGTATCGCAGACTTCGAGGCACACATGCCCGCCCAGTCCGGCGCGTTCCCCCAGCAGCATGCCATCGAGATCCCTGCGGGCTAGATTCTTGAGGGTGGTAGTCACGGTGATCACGCCGGGCCGCGACCCGATGGCTTCCGCCGCGTTGATGACCAGGTTCATGACCACCTGCTCGAGCTGTGACGCGTCGCCTTCGATGTACGGCAGGTCGGCGGCCAGGCGATACTCCAGCTGCACTCTTTTCCCAATGCTGGCGCCGGCCAGTTGTTCCATCTCGCGGACAATGGCATTGATGTCCACGGGCCCGGCCACCAACCGCCCGCGGCCGGAGTAGGCGAGCATGTGGCGGGCCAGGGCCGCAGCCCGCTGGCCGGCCTTGATGATGTCCCGGATGTACTCGCCGGACGGGGACCCGGGCGGGAGGTCCATCAGGGCAAGGTCGGCGTTGCCCAGCACCGTCATCAGGATGTTGTTGAAGTCGTGGGCAATGCCGCCCGCCATGACGCCGAGGCTTTCCAGTTTCTGGGTGTGCTGGACCTTGGCGGCCATCTCGGTGCGCTCGGTTTCGGCGCGGCGGGTTTCGGTCACGTCCTGAAGAATGCCCAGCATGCGCGTGGCGCGGCCGTCGGCTGCGCGCACGATTTCGGCTTGCAGGTGCAGGATCCGTTCCGTGCCGTCACGCTGCAGGAACCGGTATTCGCCTTGATACTCCGCGCCGCCCGCCAGGGTCGCGCGGAGTTCCTGTTGCTGGCGGTCGCGGTCCGCCGGATGCACCAGCCCCTGGCACAGGTCAGCGGTCACCGCCACCTCGCGGGGTTGCCAGCCGAATAACCGGTAGGTTTCGTCCGACCACGTGACAACGCCGGTGGCGCATTCCCATTCCCAGGACCCCAGCAGGGCCAGGGCCTGGCTTTTGTTGAGGCGTTCCTCGCTGCGGCGCAGCTCCTGTTCACGGCGCTCAAGTGCGGCGAGGGCTTCCTTGCGTTCGGTGATGTCCAGCATGGACGCCAGCGTGTCGCGCGTGCCCGGGATGATCCGCGCGCGCACCAGCACGTAGCGGGTCTGGCCCTGGCGGTCGCGCAGGGGCAGCTCGTACATCGCCGGCGCGACGTCCGGCTGCGCGAGGCGGTGCCGGTGGTATTCCTGGACCATCGGGCGGTACTCGGGGACGACAAAATCGAGCACCGACGGCGGCTGGCTGGCCGGCGCCACAAGGGTTTCCATCGCCCGTGCCGCCTCGGGGTTGGCCAGGAGGATCCGCAAGTCGGGGTCCATGATCACGATGGCCGTGCTGGCGTTATCGAAGAGCGTCCGGTATTTTTCTTCCGAGGCGCGCAGCTTCCGCGCCATGCGCCGCCGGTGCCGGCGCTCCACCAGCAGGGCGCCGATCGCCATGGCTTGCAGCGCGACCATGCCGGTGGTGATCCAGATCAGCGTCCCGTGGCGTTCAAAGAAGCCGGGCGCTTGCAGCGCGGCCGCGGGTTCCGCTGCGGCCGCGGTCTGCGCGGCGCCGGTCACCAGCATGGCCACGATCAACAACATCCAACCCGGCCCATCCGCCATGCGACCGCGGTGCTGGTGCGCTGAACTGGAGGTCTGATAGATCATTCGAACCTGCGCCGGTAATGTTACCATGGCACAACCTTATCGACGAGGAAAAACAGGCGAAAAAAAAGGGGAAATGGAAAAGCGCCACGATCCCGCGGCGTCCGCGTCAGGCGCTGCCCGGGCGTGGCCGATTGTCGCAGGCGGCCCGGCAATCGTGGCAGACCACGCAGTCCATGGCGCGGTTGGCCGGCACATCACGCAGGAACCGGCGGGATGGTTGCACATCGGTGGGGCAGGCGGCGTCGCAGCCAAGGCAGGATCGGCATGTCGCCGGCGGGGGCCGGACTTTCCAGAATGAAATCAGGTTGAACGGGGCCATCAAGGCGCCGATGGGGCACAGCACCCGGCAAAACGCGCGGCGGCTGAACACCACGGCCAGCAGGATCAGCGCGGCGCACGAAACCTTGATTGCCGTCCACGCGGTCCAGGCACCGGCCCCGGAAACAAGGCGGGGCAGGGTTACTTCCAAGGCCGAGGCCGGGCAGAACCGGCAGAACGCGGCCGCGGTATCTTCGCCCCACAGGAACGGGAACGCCCCCACCATGAGGACCAGGACCACGTACTTGATCGCTGCTGTCCATCCCGGCAGGGTGATCTTGGGCGTGGGGATCCGGTGCAGCAGGTCCTGCAAAAAACCGAACGGGCAGACCCACCCGCACAGCAGGCGGCCGGCCAGCGCGCCGATCAGGAGCAAGGTGCCCAGCGCAAGGTAAGGAACCAGGTGGTTGGCGGAGTAGTGGATCATCACGCCTACCGGGCAGGCGAACCAGGCCAGCGCGCAGGAGTGGCAGCTCAGTACCGGGTTGCAGAACCACTTGAGTTCCGGGCCCCAGGAACTGTGCAGCAAGCCCAGGAACCCCAACTGCGTCCAGAAACGCGCTTTGCCTACTCGGGCCATGACCAGTCCAACAGCATCAGGCTCAGCGCGTCTCGAAGGTGTAACGCATCACCGCGGTAACATTGGGGTCGGTCCAATCGCCGGCCGGCCGCAGGGTGCGGGCGTGCGCCTGCAAGTCCACGAACGGGTGCGGCTCAAGGAAAATGTAAGGCTCTTCCGGCGGCCCCTTGCTCTGGTCTTCCAGGCCCCCGACCAGGTCCCAGCCTGAGTCATTGAACTCCACATCGGCCCAGCGGCCGGCGGGGGTGTAGGCGGATTTCCATTGGTTGTTGGAGCGGAAGTCGCCCTGGTGGCTGCGCAGCGCCACCTGGACCCAGGGGACCATGGGCTGAAACACGCTTTGTACGGCGAGCGCGTGCGGGCCGGGGGTGAGGGTGACGCGGAAGAACTGCATACGTTCCGGGTCGCCGCACTGGGCAATGTGCCGGCCGTCCAGGAACACCTGGGCGCGCATGTTGCAGTACACGCCCAGCAGGGCGTTGCTGGGGCTGGCCTCGAACCACAACCAGTCTTCCGCCTGCCGGCGCGCCACGTCGTTGGTGGTGGCGGCCAGGAACGCTTCCACCTGCGGCTTCACCGCCGCCCACCCCTGGTCGCGCTCCGCGTAAGCCAGCAGGCGCAACTGCAGGCTGGGCAGGAACGGGTACTGGGGCATGGTTTCGTTCACGAGGCGGACGAAATCCGCGGCGCCCTGGAAGTCGCCCAACCGCTCGAGGTTGTTGATTTCCGGCATGATCGTGGCCGGGGCCAGTTGCGGGTCCGGCGGCGGCGCGCGCCACGCGGGCGTGTCCAGCGCCGAATCGGCCGCGGCCGGCGCGGCGAGATAATAAAACGCCACGCTCTCAAACCACCCGCGGCTGGCATGGTTGGGACCGCGCTCGAACTGCATGTGGAAGCTGTTTTCGAAGGCGACCGGGTCGGTCTGATGGATGCGGTACTGGATGGCCCGGAACTGGGCCTTGAACAGCAAGCCATGGAACGGCATGACCAGCGGGTTGCCGTAATACCAGCCGCCGTTGAAGTAGTCCTCCAGGCCGGTGCCATGCCATTGCGGGAACGACTCGCCGTCCACGCGCATGGCCTCGTCGCCTTCCAGCAACCACCAGCTTTGGTCGAGGCTCACGGCGCTCAGGATGCAGCCCACGTAACGGCCGCGTCCCACGGCGCGCAGGACCGGGTGCGGCTGGCCGATGTGCTGCGGTCCGCTTTTGAGCCAGCCGGCGTGGAAATAGCCCCACGCATTGCTCCACACCGCCAGCGGCTCACAGGCCGTTGCCACCGCCAGGGTCAGCGGCTGCGCCCCCTGGTTTTCGAGCGTGATCCGCGCCGTCCGCTCAAACGGCATGGGGAACCGCGCAAACAGCGTGTTGCTGACACACCCGAAGTAAGCCGCGCAGAAACGCCGCTGGCCCCAGAAGCTGCCGAAAAAATCGCCCAGCGGCACCGCCACGCTGGCCGCGGCCTGGCCGTTCCAATGGATACGCAAAATGACGTTGCGCAGCGCCGCGTTGCGGGCCGCGACCGAGTTCCAGCCCGTCCAATCGGGCGTGACCCGCAGGTCGCGCAGGATGGCGGGTCCGGCCAGGTCCGCCAGCGCCAGGGTTTGCCCGGGCGCAAGGGTCAGGGAAGCGGATTGGAGCGGCCACGGTGGCGGAGCCAGGGCCCGCTGGCCATCGAGGGCCTCCATCAGCTGCGCGCGGGTCTCGGTCATCATGGCGGTTTGCAACTTGTCCAATTGCGCCGGGTAGCTTTGCACCCTGGGCTTGGCGGGCAGCGGGCAATACCCGATTTGATAAAAAGGTTTGTCCGAGGTGCCGTCCGGCCGCGGCTTGCCATCCGGGGTCTTGATGATCAGCCGGGTGCGGTAGGGCAGGGGGACCAGCGAGTACCAGCACCAGGGCTCGTAAGCTGCCACGGGCCGCAGGTAGGGCGGTTGGCCGCCGACCAGGCCGTCCATGGTGGTGTCGATCCGCGGCTTCTTCTCGTTGTCAAAATAGAACTGCAACGGATGCTTGCCGTTGGTGCCGGTGAACCAGCAGCGGGTCACGCAACCGGGGCCCGGCAGGTCCGCCAGCACGGCCCAGCCGTCCGGGTCCCGGCGCACGGGGTTGTTGAAATCGTCGTTGCCGCCGGTGCGGTCGAACGAGGTCACGATCCGCGCGGCGGGCGTGTCGAGCCGCGCGAGGCGCGTCCAGTCATAGAGGTTGGGCAGGAACTGTTCCATGCCCGCGCGCGGGCCGCAGCCGGCGAGCCACGTCGCCGCGATCGCGGCCAGCAGGGGGAAGTAGAAACGGCTTGTCATGACGCAACCTCCGGGGGGGCGGACGTGTGGTGCGGGCGCAGCATCAACGCCAGCATCGCCACCAGCGACGCGCAGGCGGCCGCGACGAAAATATACACCACCTGGCGCAGCGACTGGTGCGCCACGGTGACGCCGCCGATAAAGCCGATCCCGCAGGCCATCAGGGGGTAAATGAACGTGAAGCGCTGTTGCGCCATCTCGAAGTTGAGCAGCAGGTAGACCAGCGCCAGCGGCGCCATGGCCACGCACACCCAGCGGATCAGCCACACCAGTTCCGCCTCCGGCTGCGGCACGTTGAACACCACCAGCAGCAGCACCCGCGGCAGCGCCAGGCAAGCCACCAGCAACCCGCCGATGATGATCCCCGCGAAGAACACCGCCTTGAGCAGCGTCGCGCCGTGGGCCTTGCTGCGCTCGCCGCGCGAGATCACCTTGGGGAACAGCGCGCCGGCAATCGGCTGCGACAGGAAAATCATGATCCGGGCGATGGTCGAAGCGCGCGCGTAGTTGCCGTAATCCGCCTCGTCATGGAAGTAGTGCTTGACCAGGATGAGGTCGGCGTTCATCAGCACCGAGAAGCAGAACAGGCCGAGGATCGAGAGGAAAAAGTAGCGGTTGGACCCTTCGAGCGGCGTGCCCGACGCGGGCAACGCCGGCAGCACCTTGTGCAAGACCAGCATGCTGATCAGCAGCGTGGCTGCGGTGCCTGCCAGCTGCGCCGCCAGGCCGTTCAAGGCCAGCGGGGCCACCAGGAGCACCAGCGCGGCACCCAGCACCAACCGTACCGCCCCCCACACCTGGCCCACCACGCCCAGCCAGAAGAACGACTGCAGCCCCTGCAGCGCACCCCCATAAACGGGCCCGATGCAGGTCAGGAACAGCGCGGGCAGCGTCACCGCCAGCGGCCAGGCGCTGGCCAGGTTGAAGTAGCCGGCCAGCCAGGTGTGCCCGGCCAGGGCGATGGCCAGGATCACGCCGCCGATCACGCCCACCTTCAGCGCCCAGTGCCGGACCAGTACGCGGATATCTCCCGTCCGCCCGGCCGCGCGCAGGTGGGCGGTGAAGTGTGCGATCGTGGTCTGCAGGGCCATGGTGGGGGTGGCCACGATCCACGTGACGCCCAGCATGGTCAGCAGGATGCCGTATTCCTCGCGCGACAGCGTGCGGCCCATCACCACCTGGTACGCGGCATTGACCAGGCTGGCCAGGTTGTTGAAAAACAGGAAGATGACGCTGTGGATGAACAGGCGGTCCCGGTCCCACACCTTGACTTTCTGAATCCACCCTTGCAGGGTCATGCAATTTCTCGATTCCAAGCTTGCCTCGGTCGCGCCGGCCGGTATACCGTGCCCACAGTGCGCGTCCTAATCCCGGAGACTGTAAGCTGAGCGGCCCCGGGAAGTACACGAAAAAAGGCGGCGCACGGGTAGATAATCCCTAAACAAACGGAGGAATCGGGAACATGAGCCAGAGCTTGAAAGTGACGCTGAGCGATCAGGAGATGCCCCGGCAATGGTACAATATTCAGGCGGATATGCCCCATGCCATGCCTCCGCCCTTGGGGCCCAATGGTCAACCGGTGCGGCCCGAGGATTTGGCCCCGGTGTTCCCGATGAACATCATCGAGCAGGAAGTTTCCCAGGAGCGCTGGATTGCCATCCCCGAGCCGGTCATTGAGAAGCTTTTGCTCTGGCGGCCCACGCCGCTGTGCCGGGCGCTGAACTTTGAGCGGGCGCTGGGCACCCCGGCCAAGATTTATTACAAGAACGAAGGCATGTCGCCGCCCGGCAGCCACAAGCCCAACACGGCCGTGGCCCAGGCCTATTACAACAAGGTGTTTGGCATCAAGCGCCTGGTCACGGAAACCGGCGCCGGCCAGTGGGGCAGCGCCCTGGCCATGGCCTGCGCGTTGTTCGGGTTGCAGTGCCGGGTCTACATGGTGCGCGTGAGTTTTGCCCAGAAGCCGTTCCGCAAGCTGATGATGCAGACCTGGGGCGCTGAATGTCTGCCCAGTCCCAGCGAGCGCACCAAGGTGGGCCGCGACGTGCTGGCCAAAGATCCCGACACGCCCGGCAGCCTGGGGATTGCCATCAGCGAGGCCATCGAGGATTGCGTGTCGTCCCAGGACACGCGCTACTCCCTGGGCAGCGTGCTCAACCATGTCTGCTTGCACCAGACCGTCATCGGCCTCGAGGCCCGCCAGCAGTTCGAAAAAATCGGCATGTATCCGGACGTGGTGATCGGTTGCGTGGGCGGCGGGTCCAACTTTGCCGGCATCGGGTTCCCCTTTGCCCAGGACCGCATCAACGGCAAGAACGTGCGCATCGTGGGCGTGGAACCGTCCGCCTGCCCGACCATGACCCGCGCGCCGTTTGCTTATGATCATGGCGACATCGCGCGGCTGACCCCGCTGCTGCCCATGCACAGCCTGGGCCATGCGTTTGTCCCTCCGGCGATTCATGCCGGCGGCCTCCGCTACCATGGAGTGGCCCCGCTTGTCAGCCACCTGCTGCGGGAGAACCTGGCCGAGGCCGCGTCGATCAACCAGTTGGAATGCTACGAAGCCGCCGTGCTGTGGGCCCGGACCGAGGGCTTCATCCCCGCGCCCGAGACGGCGCATGCCATTGCCATGACGGTGCGCGAGGCGCGCCAAGCCAAGGAAGAGGGCCGCGAGAAGGTGATCCTGTTCAACTGGTCCGGCCACGGGCTTATGGATTTGACCGGCTACGATGCCTACCTGAGCGGCAAGCTGGACAATTACGAGTTGCCCGATGCGGAGATGCGCAAATCCACCGCGGTGATGGACGCGCATCCCAAGCCGCCGCCGCTGAGATAGTGTCCGCGGCGGCCGCCGGCGCGGCGTGGCGCGCTCGATGCGCGCCCGCTTAGGGGTAACATGCCCGATCGATGCAGGGAGAACGGATGACGGAAGCTTCCATGGTTGATGCGTCCTTGCCATTCGAACTGGCGTCGGATGGTCAATCGATGGCTGTGACCATGGCTACCGACAGCCGGTTGATCGACCGGGCGGTGCAGGCGGGTTGTGTTTTTCTGGCTGGGTTTGCCGTGGCGGACCCGGCACATTTCAAGCTGGTTCTGCGCGAACTGCTGCTGAACGCCCTGGAACATGGCAACCGGCGGGACCCTTCCAAAACCATCCGGTGTGCCGTCACGTACCTGGGGGACGGCCTGTTCCGGATCACGGTGCAGGATGAAGGGGCCGGCTTCGATTACCGCAACCTGAACACCCTGATGCCGAACGACCCGCGCCAGGTGCGCCGGCGTGGGTACCCGCTGATCCAATCTCACAGCGAGACCATGGCATTTGAAGATCCCGGCAACCGGGTGACGGTGCAGGTCCGGATGCTCCCCGTGGCCGGGCTGGAAGTGGCTGTGGACGCCGGCTGGCTGGTGCTGCGGCCGGGCGCGGATATTACCGCCAGCGCCGTGGAGTCGATCCGTAAGCGCTTGCTGGACGAACTCGCCGGGGGCCGGCATCGCATCCGGTTCGATCTGCGGAGCGTGGTGGATATCGATTCCGTGGGGTTGAGCCTGTTCGTGGTCCTCGCCAACATGGCCGATCAATATGCGGATGCCGAACTGGAGATCGTCAATATTCAACAAGGGCTGCGCGACTTGTTCCACTTGTTGCGCTTGGATCAGCGGTATCGACTCCGCGACGCATAGTTGCTCCGTTGCCCGGCGCGGCTAGGATGACACCATGGAATATGATGCCGAACTGCTAGGCGAGTTCAAAGCGGAAGCCAAGGAACACCTGGACTCCATTGAGTCCGACTTCCTGGCCTTGGGCAACAAGGCGGCTCCGCCGGACCGCGCCATGGTGGACAAGGTGTTCCGGGCCATCCACTCGATCAAGGGCAGCGCCGGGTTCCTGGATTTAATCAAGATCAAGGACCTGGCGCATGTCATGGAGGCGCTGCTGGTACTGGTCCGTTCGGACAAGCTGAAGCCGGGGCAGGCGCACATTGACGCCTTGCTGGAAGGGGTCGACCACCTCAACCACATGCTGGACGACATGGCGGCCAGCAACAATCACGACATGCAGGCCACGCATAACAAGCTCACCCGCCTGCTGGAAGAAGCCGCGGCCACCCCGGCCCAGGGCGCGCGCCGGCCGGCTCCGGTGGTAGCGCCGCCGCCCGTTGTCCGGCCCGGCCCAACGTCGGACGTGCCCCTCCTTGACTTTGATCTGTCCGGCGTTGAGTGGCGGCAGATCCCGCCGGAATTCAGCCGCCTGTACCAGCTGCGCTACGATCTGACTGCCATGAACACCGGGGCCCGCATTACGCCCTTGGCCCTGTTGCGGCAGCTGTATGACAAGGGCTACATCGTGGAGGCCCGCGCCCACGTTGCGGCCCGGGACCTGAACGCCCGGTTGGGCGAACTCCCGCTGTGGTGCGATGTGCTGTATGCCACGACCCTGGATGCGGCGCAGGTCAAAGCCCACACGGCCTGGCCGCCGGTGGCGGTCGCGGAATTGGGATGGCCTTCGAAGCCCCCGGTCATCGACCTGGGGCCGCCCCCCGCCGCGCCGGCCGTGGCGCCTGAGGCGCCAAGCGAAATCCCCGTTTCGCAGGAAATGTACCAGCGGTTTGCCCTGGAGTCCGGTGAACTGTTGGACGCTGCCGAGGACGGCTTGCTGCGCCTGCTCAAGGAACCCGCGCAGCGATCGGACATTTGCCAGGAAACCTTTCGCTGTGTCCACAGCTTCAAGGGCAACTGCGGATTTTTTGGGTTGCCGGATTTCGAGAAAGTCAGCCATGCCGCGGAAACCATCATGGACGGGCTGCGCAACGGGTCCCTGGCCTGCTCGGAAAGCGTGGTCAGCACGCTGCTCGCGGTGATCGATTACCTGCGCGCCGGGCTGGCGCGCGGCGGCCAGGATCATCTGCCGGAGTTGACCGAGCGCGATGCCTGGATCGCCCGGCTGGAACAGTTGGGCCAGCCGGACGCCGCCGCGGTGGCCGCCCCCCCGCCGGTTCCGGAGGCCGCCCCGGTGGCGGCGCCGGTGCCGGCCCCGGTGGCTGAGCCGGCCGCCGAACTCCAGGAATCCGCCCGGCCGGCATCGGCGGCTGCGGCGCCCCAGGCCGCCCGGCAGGATATTCGGGTGGACCTGCAGAAACTGGACCGGCTGATCAACCTGGTGGGCGAACTGGTCATTGCCGAGGCCATGGTGGTGCGGCACCCGGTGGTCATGCGCGCGGACGACGAGCACCTTGAGCGCGCCATCCATCATCTGGGCCGCATATCGTCGGACCTTCAGGACATCGCCATGAGCGTGCGGATGATTCCCCTGGCCGGCACGTTCCGCAAGATGAAGCGCCTGGTGCACGACGTGTCCGCCAAGGCCGGCAAGCAGGTCGAACTCGTCCTGCTGGGCGAAGAAACCGAGATGGACAAGACCGTGATCGAGCAGATCAACGATCCCCTGGTGCACATCGTGCGCAACTCCATCGATCACGGCATGGAATCATCCGCGGACCGGGCCGCGGCCGGCAAACCGGCGGCGGGCACGGTCACCATCCAGGCCCGGCACCAGGGCGGCGAGGTCTGGCTCAGCATCGCGGACGATGGCCGCGGCTTGAGCCGCGAGAAAATTCTGGCCAAGGCGATCCAGAAAGGCTTGGTCAAAGGCGATGGCTCCGGCTTGAGCGATGACGATGTGTACCGGATCATTTTCGAGCCCGGTTTTTCCACGGCGGCCGTGGTCACGGATATCTCCGGCCGCGGCGTCGGCATGGATGTCGTCCGCAAGAACATCGAGAAGCTGAGCGGCCGCGTCGAGGTGCGCACCCAGCCCGGGCAGGGCACCACCGTGATCCTGCGCATCCCGCTGACCCTGGCGATCATTGACGGCATGCTGGTGCGGGTGGGCCAGGCGCAGTACACGATCCCGTTGCTCGCCATCCGCGAGTCGTTGCGGCCCGAATCCCGGCACATCACGCAACTGCCGGACGGCGTGGAAATCGTGCGGGTGCGCGAGGAAATGGTGCCCGTGCTGCGCCTGCACCACCTGTTCGAACAAACCGCGGACTGCGCCCGGTTGGAGGAGGGGCTGCTGATCATCATCGAGGCTGACGGCGAACCGGCCGCCCTGCTGGTGGATGAAATTGTCGGCCAGCAGCAGGCGGTCATCAAGGGCCTGTCCGCCTACCTGGGCAAGGCGCGGGGCGTGTCCGGGTGTACCATCCTCGGCAACGGCGAAGTGAGCCTGATCCTCGACGTGGCCAGCCTCATCAAGATGGCCCAGCAGAAAACCGCCGCCGCGGCCGCCGCGCGCGGCGATTAGGCGGGACGTGCGCATGCCTGAGCCGGACACTTCCGCGGCCGATATCCTGCCGCAACCCTTTGCCATGATGACCCTTACGGACGAGGAGTTCGGCCGCATCCGGGATCTCGTGTATGCGCACTTTGGCATCCGTCTGACCCCCGAAAAAAAATGCCTGGTGGTGGGCCGGTTGCAGAAGCTTCTGCGCCAGCGCGGATTCGAATCGTTCGGCGCTTACCTGGACTTCCTGGAGCAGGCGCCGACCCCCGAGAACTTGTCCGAGCTGGTGAACCGCATCTCCACCAACCACACCTTTTTCTTTCGCGAGCGGGAGCATTTCGATTACCTCGTCCACCACGCGTTGCCGGCCGTGATGGCGCTGCTGAAGCCGCACAACACCCGTGACCTTCGCGTGTGGTGCGCCGCCTGCGCCAGCGGCGAAGAGGCGTACACCCTGATGATGCTGATCATGGATTTGCTCGGCGCCGAGTATTCCGCGTGGAACGCGGGGTTGCTGGCCACGGATATTTCCGAGAAAGCGCTCGCCGTGGCGCGCGCGGGAACCTACCCGGCCGACCGGCTCCAGGCGGTGCCCGCGGAGCTTCGCCAGCGCCATTTCCAGCGCCTGCCTGCGGGCGAGTGGCAGGTCGCGCTGCGCGTCCGCCGGGAGATCGTGTTCCGGCGCTTCAACCTGATGAACGCGGTGTTCCCGTTCAAAAAGCCGTTCCACGTGATCTTTTGCCGCAACGTGATGATCTACTTCGATGCGCCCACGCGGGACGCCCTGGCCCGGCGCTTGTTCCAGGCGCTGGCGCCGGGCGGCTACCTGTTCATCGGCCACTCCGAAACCCTGGGCCGCGATAAAACGCCGTTCGAGTACCTGGGCCCGGCCATGTACCGCCGGCCGCTGGCCGGCGGATGAGCGTTTCTAGAACACCAACCCGGCCTTGAGTCCGAAAATCTGGGCTTCCGACTGGGGTTGCATGATCTCCGTCTGGGGGTCGGCCTCCGAGGCGGCGAACTTCAGTTCCTCGTAAAACAGCGCCACGTACCCATGGTAAATATCGGCGCCGGCTTCCGCGTAGAGCGAGCTTTTCTTCCCCGGCTTCAAGGTCACCTCCTGGGTGCCGCCGGCCACCGGCATGTCGACCTTCTCGTTGTTGTAGAACGGAAACCGCAGCGTGATCCGGCCGAACAGGTTCACCCGGGAAGTCACCCGGCCGACCAGGCCCACGCCGAGGTTGGCGTACGCGGTGGTCCAATATTCCGTGTAGCCGTACTGCCGATCTTCGTCGGTGCCGGTGCCCAGTTCGCGTTTCCACAGGCGCGCGCCGGCCCCGGCAAACGGCTGCACCTGCAACGCCGCCGACGCTGGCAGATACACCACGAAGTTGGCTTCGCCCTTGCCCCCGGTGTAGGTGGTTTTGCTCGTGTACGGCACCAGCAACGGACCATTCGGGTTGTCCAGTTGCAGGTAACCGCTGTAATCGATTTGTCCATAGGACATCTCCCCCAGCGCCTCCACGCCCACCCGCGCGTTGAACGGCACCGCCAGCCGCAGCCCGCCGCCATATCGCGGCCCGGTCTCCTTGACAAACTCACGGCCGCCCATGGTTTCCTGCCATTCAAAGCGTTCCGCCAGGCCGTAGATGTTGGCCTGCCACTGGTTGGTGGCCGCCGTGCCGGCGCTCGCCATCCCCATGGTTCCCATCCAGCCCGCTGCCAGCATGCCCCACAGCCTGATCTTCATCATGCGCTCCTTGTTTGCAACCCATGGTAACCAGACTTGCGCTGGTCGGCAACCTTATAGCTTTTTTGTGCATTTTCCAAGCGGTTGAGGCTTGGATGGACCGGCGGAAAATGGTAGAAAATTTGTTGAGTATCGAATATTCCCAAGAAAGGAGAGCTCTGCATGCACGACGAATGTTGTCCCCGATTCAATCCTGATCCATGGAACGAAAAAGTGCTCACCTGGGAAAACCGGCGCTTTGTCAAAGATCGCGTGACCAGTTTCCTCCATATCCCGTTGAATTTTGGCGCGGTGATGAAGCGGAACATGGCCGCCATCCAGGCCGCCAGCGCCGAACCCGAAGCCATGGTGGTGCTGTCGGACGAGAATTCGCTGTGGGGGGCGGACGTATATATCGAGGTAACCAAGGAAATTCCCGTAAAAACCATGGCAACCATCTCCGGGACCTTCCTGTCCAAGGTGTTCGAAGGCCCCTACCAGAACATGCGCAAATGGATCGAAGAAATGCAGGCCTACGTGAAGGGCCAGGGCCGGGAGTTCCGAAAGCTCTACTTCTACTATACAACCTGCCCCAAGTGCGCCAAGAAGTACGGCAAGAACTACGTGGTCATCCTGGCCCAGGTCTGAGGCGTGGTCGGACGTTGCGAGAAGACCGCGACCTTGCCCTGAAAGCACCCCTCGCAACAAGAACCATGGAATAACTCATGGACCGGCCGTGCGGGCTCCGGTCCATGGATAAGGAGATACATGAGAAATATGACCCTTGCGGCATTTGTGGCGGTTTGCATCCTGCAGTCCGCCGTTCTTGCCAGGGCCGGTGAATTGCCCAGGAAAACAGCCAACTATTACAAGGCGCTTGCTGAGCAGAACCTCGGGAAGGAAGTGGTCATCGACGTGACCCATGTTACGCCCGAAGAAGTGCTCGACCTCGTGTCGATCCCCGACCATACCGTGCTTATTGCCCATACCTACAACCAGGCATACGGGGGATGGATTCATGTGGCTGTGCCAAATCCACAGGCAGAGAGCTTCCTGAAGCGGTTTGGCACCAGCACGGAATTCTCTCGTCCGTTGGTCCCCAAAACAAAACCGCTCAAAGGCATTCTCAAGAAAACAGGCAAAGGCATTTCCTACATCTTGTATCCGCAATCGTGAGCCCTGGTCGGTGCCGGCACGGTTTTAATGAACTGTTCCGGGGGCTGACCTTCCTAAACAAAGCCTCGGGTGCGGTGTACTATTGGAACACGCCTGTGTTCGAAACATCAAATCAGCAGGGGTCATATGCAAGTCCAGGGGAAAGCAGAGTCGGTTGACGCGAACCGCCCGGCCGCAGGCGCCAGCATGGTCCAACCGAGACGGCGGAAGGATTGGCAGTGGGTTTTCTCTCTCGCCATGGTGGTGGGTGTCCTTGTTTTCGTAGGCTTGCAGTATCGCTGGAATTATACGGTGCAGTGGGGGGCACCAATGATTGAGCGGCCGCAGTTCCGCGGGGCGGATGGGACGGAAATGCCCGCACGCTACACAGAAGCAGACGTGCAGCAACTGCTGGCAGCGCTCCAGGAAAAAGTCACCCAAGGGTGTGCGGATGCAATCCCACGGCAACGGCGGCTATCGTTGTTTAAGCCGCAAGCCCAATGGGTCATGGAAACCCAGTTCAGTGAATTGAGAAACGGCGCATTTACCCTGACGGTCAAGTCGCATGACGGCCGCAGCGCGCAGGCTCTTGGCGAATGGAGCGGCACCTTCCAAAGTCCGGATGAGTACCGCGCCGAGATGGCTCGATTCAGTCATGAAATCGCCGCTGGCCTCATCACGGCCGGGACCCGCCAACTGTAGGGTCAAGTTTCTTCGTGATGGGCTCGCGCAAGGTGTTCCATTTCCTGATGTTCAGCACGGGGGCGATGCTCCCAAACGCGCGGCACCGCTATTCCCGGCGAGAGACGGACGGCGCCGGCACGTTTTCCAGGAACTGTTCGGGCAGCACCCAGCGCAGGGCATTGTAGTACACCGGCCAGTTGGTGCTGTTAATCACGGCGGGTGTGCGGCCGCCGTCATACTCGGCACCGTAATAGGATCCAAGCGCGCCGGCGGGGTTCGCCATGTTGATCCATGCGGCCAGCAACGAGGCGGCGCTCAGGTCCCGCACCCCGCATCCGAGGTTTGCGCTGTAACGGGTGAACCATGGCGCCGGGCCGGTACGGCCGCGCCACGTGGTGTAATCCAGGCTGTAGGTCAATTCGCGCTGTGGGGCCAGGGTGGTGCGGTCATAGGTCACTACGGTGAAGCCAGGGTTGTTGCCGTGATTGTAAAGAATCCCGTTGGCCACGTGGATAACGGCCGTCACATTGGACGTGGCCGGGTCGTTGGCCAGGTACCAGTAGCGGGTGTGGCTGTGGCCGCTGAACACGCTGGCCACCGTGCCGGAGTAGGTGGCCAGGATCTCCATGAAGCGCCGGGGAAAACCCGGCGTCCAGTCGGTGGCGGCATACTCTGTCTGGCCCGTGCGCCAGTGCGACCACGTATCATAGGCGTCCACGCCTGGCGGGATGTGGGCGAGGATCCACGCCGGCCGGCCCGCGGCGGCGCAGGCGGCGAGCTGGGTTTCCAGGTAAACCAGTTGGTTGCTGGCGCCGGCCGTGCCGCGCAGATAGTTGGCGGAGAGGAACGTGGTCTCCAGGCTGATGATCTCGCCGCGGCCAAACGGCACGCGGTACAGCCCCTGGTTGGTGTAGGTGGCCACGAACGCCGCGTAATCGTAGCCGGGCGCGTTGCTCAGGCCGGCGTGGAACAGGGGCGCGGTATCGGTAAAAAAAGCGTCGCCCTCGGTGATGTCATAGTCGGTCAGGTAGGTGTCGTTGTTGCCCAGGCTGAAGTAGATGGGCGTGGCCGGGAAATACTGCCGCACCTTGAGCAGAACATAGTCCACCGTCTTCAGCAGGAGCGCGCGCCCGTGGTCGGCGCTGGTGTCGCCGGTGATATGCCGATAAAAGTTGGTCAGGTCATAATAGGGGAAATCGCCGGGCAGGATGACCGCGTCCGGATTCGGGCACGCGGCCCAGGCGTTGGTCAGCGCCGAGTCCAGCAGGCGCGGAGTGGTCACGGCCTTGGTGGTGGCATCGGCGGTGAAATACCCGTTGGTGGCGGCCGCGAAAAAGCTGTCCCACTCGGCCACGTCCACCTGCCATAGCTGGGTGGCCACGGCGCTGGACAGGAACGGGCTCAGGTGCATGTCGGAGATGATCAGCGCCCGGCCCAAGGGGTTCGTGTAGGCCGCAGCATCGGCCACGCGGTAGAATACGGATGGGTCCGGCGGGAGCGGAATCGTGCAACTGGCCGTGGCCCCGGTGGCCATCAGGCCGGTGATGAGCGGGGCAAACGTGGGGTAGGGGGCCAGCCACTCGGCCGACTCCACGGTGTAGACGCGGTTGGTGTCCGCAGCCCATTCGACTTGGAAACCGTCCGGGGCGCGGCGGAACTCCGCCATGTCGGGCGCGGTCGCCGCGCACCCGGCGGCCACCATCACCAGGACAAAGCCCGAACCCAGCGAAACAACGCTGCTTTTCAAGCGTTAACCCTCACGGTTGGCGCACGGCCACGCCGTGCGACTTGAGGTATTCCTTGACCTGGCCGATGGTGAACGTGCCGAAGTGGAACACCGAGGCAGCCAGGACCGCCTGGGCATGGCCCTCGACCACGGCCTGGAGGAAGTGCGCCAACTTGCCCGCGCCGCCGCTGGCGATCACCGGCAGGCCGGTGGCGTCGGCAATGCCGCGGGTGAGCGGCAGGTCGTAGCCGTCCAGGCTGCCGTCCGCCGCCTTGCTGGTTGGCAGGATCTGGCCCGCGCCCAGGGCCGCCATCTCGCGCGCAAACTCGATGGCGTCCTTGCCCGTGGCGGTTCGGCCGCCGTCAATGTACACCTCGCGTTGCGAGGGCAGGGCGGGGTTCACGTCGGCGTCAATGGCCACGATGATGCGCTCGGCGCCGAACTTCTGGGCCGCTTCCCTGACCAGGTCGGGCTGGCGGTAGGCGGCGCTGGAGATACTCACGCAGCGCGCGCCGGCGGCCAGGGCCGACTCGATGTCCGCGATGGATTTGATGCCGCCGCCCACGGTCACCGGCACCTTGACCGCCGCGGTCACCTGGCGCAGCACGTTGAACATGGTTTGGCGTTTTTCCACCGTGGCGGTGATGTCCAGGAAGGCGATCTCGTCCGCCCCGCCCGCGGCATAGGCCTGGGCGGCTTCGACCGGGTCCGCGGCATCGCGCAGGTCGACAAAGTGCACCCCCTTGACCACGCGGCCGTTTTTCATGTCCAGGCAGGGGATGATGCGAATAATGCTCATGCAGGCTCCTCTTGTAGGGTGGGGTTGAACTCCGAAGGTCCGCCCGGTTACGGTTTGGCCGGCGGCGCGGGGTTGATCACCGCGGCCGCGCCCAGATCGCCCAGGGCGGCCTTCTGCAGATCCGTCCACAGGGTGCCGGTCCCGGCGTGCAGGATGTTGACGGCCAGGTCATCCTTCAGCGCGCGCGCCAGGACCCAGAGGTTGTACGCCACCGGGTCCTGGAACGACTGGATGCGCATCTTGAAGCCGTTGGCTTTCTCGCCCTCCACCATGCGGATGACGTCCGCCTCGGCCGTGCCCAGCTTGGTCACCCGTTCGGCGCGGACGCCCGCGGTTTGCTTTTCAATTTCCGCCACGATCTTCATGGTGCCGCCATTGATTTCCGCGACCTGTTTTTCCTGGTCCGCCTTGATCTCGGCCTTGAGCTTTTCGGTTTCCTGGGCGACCTGCTCGCGGCGCTGCTCGATGAGGCTGATTTGGGTGTTGAGCTCCGCCTGGATCTTGGCCGTGTTCTGCTTTTCCTTGTTGGTCAGGTCCTGCTCCTGGGCCACGCTGGCCTGCTGGATCGGGTCGAGGATCTGCATGGGCACATTGACGTGGCGGATCAAAGCGCTGGAAATGATGATTTTCTTGGCCGCCAGGGCCTTGGCCAGGTTCTCGGTCAGATCTTTTTGGAACATCTCGCGGCCTTCGCCCACGATGAAGTCGCGCGCGCCATAGGCCGAGCCTTTCAGGCGCGAGACCGACAGGATCTGGGGCATGATGATTTTATCCACCGCGGCGGGCAGGTCGCCGTAGCTGCGGAAAATCCAGGCGATGTTTTCCGGCAGCAGCTCGAACTCCACGGTCATGTCCAGGCTGATCTCGAACCCGTCGCGCGACGGGAACTCCACGAACTGGTTGAGCACGAAGGTAGCTTCCGTGGCGGAGTAGCTCGACTTGGAGCCCGGGGCCATCTTGTCCACCTCCTGCATGGGCGCGGGCGCCAGGTACTGGGATTGCTGCAGGTAATCGCCGCGCTTGGCCTTCTGTTCGCGCAGTTGGTTGGCCTGGAGCGTGTTCATGGTCTCGTTCTGCGTGGCGATCTGGGTCTTGGTGATGACCGCGCTGCCGGCCTTGCCGAGCAGCGACACCTGGTTGACGCCGATCTCGAGGATGTCGATCTTGAACTCCATGGGGTTCAGGTAATAGAGCCCCGGCTGCAACACATCCCGGCGCACGCCTTTCTCGCCGCGGGTGGCGAACTGGCCTTCCGGCGCCTGCTTGCCGGCGAGGGACGTGATGACCCCGTCGTACCCGATGGGGATGCTGATGGCATCCACAACGTCCACGTGGTAGCCCACGGGATTGAGCCGGTACTTGCCCGGCCCCAGCACATTGCGCCAGATGCCCTTCTGGCCGGGCTGCGCCAGGAATTCGCCCGGCGGCAGGTCCTCGCCCACCTTGGATGTCACCACGCCCACCTTGCCGGCGGGGATCACGAGCACCTGCACGATGTCATGCGCGTAGAAGAAGGGGTTGAGGAAATGGCGCCCCTCGCCGAGCACGTCGGCCCGCACGCCCTGTTGATCCTGGCCGGCCAGGATCTGCCCCGGCGGCAGACTTTTGCCCACCTTGGAAATCACGACCGCCATCTCGTTGGGGCTGACATAAAACCGGCAGAAAAACCAGTGCCAGCAGAACCACAATCCCCAAACGGCCAGCGCCAGCAGCACAACGGTACGGATAATATTCTTCATGGCGCCACCTCCTTGCCCGTGGGCAGATAAGGCAGGAACAAGGCCCCCAGTTCGCCGGGTTGGTCACCGCCCAGGATCGTGCTGATGCGCGGGCCGACGCGCTCGTAAAACGCGTGGCGCGCCAGGTTGATCCCGTTGCCGAACGCCGTGACCTGGTCGCGCAGCACGCCGGCCTCGGCCTCGTTGCGCAGGCGGATGACGTCCCGGTCGGCGCCCGCGCGCAGGCAGATGGCGTCGGCCTGGGCCGTGGCCGCGTCGTTCTCCAGCCGGGCCACCTCCAGCGCCTGCTGCGCCGCGATTCGGCGCACGGCCTGGTCCTGCTGGGCCAGGATCACCGCGCGGATGCGGACGGTTTCGGCTTCCACCTTCTCGCGGTTCTGCACCGCCAGCATTTCCTGTTTGGTCAGCTCGGCCTTGGACTTGGCCTGCACGATCTGCTCCTCGAACTTGCGCGCGGTCTGCACGGCCACCTCGCGGTCGCGGATGATGCTGGCGATCTCGTCCGGGGGGGTGATGTTGCGGATCAGCACCGAGCGGATCTCCACGCCCCATGATTCGCACTGCTGCTTGAGGTGCTTTTCCAGGTTGTCCTGGAACTGCTGGCGGGTGTCGCCCATGATATAGTTCTTGGCCGGGTTCTTGCTGCCCTCGATGCGGCTGAACCCGCGCGCCTTGGGCAGGATGATCTTCTGGAGCACGTCGTCCATCTCGCCGACGCGGTGCGTGACCAGCGCCACCTTGTCGGGGATCAGCGCGTACTCGATCGTGCCTTCCACGGTGACCGTGAACCCGTCGAAGGTCAGGAAGGTGATCGCGTCGTCGCCGGACATTTCAAAGCGCTGGCTCTGCAGCGTGACCTCCACCACGTTGAACATGTAAGGATTGAGGTAATAGGTGCCCGGGTCGAGGATCGTCGGCAGCACGCCCTTCATGCCCTCGGTCACGAGAAACCGGTTGCGCTCGGTTTCGGGCAGATCGCTGTTCAGCACATCCTTGCCGACCAGCGAGTTGACCACCCCGGCGCCGCCGGGCTTCACGGTGATGGCCTCGGCGATCTGCACGTAATAGGCATACGGATTGATGCGGTACTTGCCGGGGCTCAGCACGTCCGGCAGGATGCCCTTGGTGCCGGCGCGCGCCACGATCTCGCCGCTGGGCAACTCCGCGCCGTACAGGCGGATCTGCACCCCCAGCTTGCCCGCGGGGATGTCGGTGATGCGGTGGTATTCCCAGCCCCAGGAGTACGGGTTGCGGAAATAGCGGCCCTCGGGCAGCACGTCCAACTGGATGCCTTTCTCGCCCGGGTCCAGCGCCAGGATCTGCCCGGACGGCAGGTCGCGGCCGGTTTTGTGGATCAGCACGGCGATCTCGCCCGGCCCGGGTTCGATGCGGCAGAACACCCAGAACCAGATCGGCCCGAACACCAGCAGGAACAGCATCAGCATCCAGAAGAGCACACACCCGGTGGGCAGCCGGCCCATGGGGCCGGGCGCGGCATGGCGGCGGGTCGGTTCCGGCGTTGCCTGCAAATCAGTTTCACCCATGGTTGCTTCCTCCTCTTGGGGTCAGCGCGGCTCAGGCCGCATTTCCCCGCATTGCGTCATCGTTGCCCGGTGCAAATCAAGTCGAACGAGCGTGCAGCCCGCGGCCGGCCAGGTCAGGGCGCGGGCGGCAGCTCGATGTGAAACGCCGCCCCGCCCTCGGGCGGGCGGGCGGCCCAGATGTTGCCGCCCAGGTCCTGGATAATTTCGCGGCAGATGGACAGGCCCAGGCCGGTCCCGCGCTCCGCCCCTTTGGTCGTGAAAAACGGCTCCCAGATCCGGTTCAGCAGCGCCTCGGGAATGCCCGGCCCGGTGTCGATCAGGCTGATGCGGATTTTGCCGTCCCGGCTTTCGCCCGTCATGGTCACCTTGCCGCCGCGCTGGGCGGACATGGCTTCCACCGCGTTTTTGATGATGTTGACGAACACCTGCTCCAGTTGCTGGGGGTTCACCAGCACCGGGGGGATGTCTGCCGCAAAATGCTGGACAATTTCCACGTTGTGCTGGCGGGTGAGGTAGCGGCACAGCTTGGCAGCCCGCGCCGCGAGCGTGCCCACGGCGCAGGACTCGCGCTGGTTCGCCCCTTGGCGCGCAAAGTTGCGCAGGTCTTCAACGATGTTGATGACCCGGTTGATCCCTTCGTGGATCACGTCCATGGCCGGCAAAGTCTCGTCCACGTACGTGGTGAGCGCCGTGCGCTGGTCCGGAACGCTGTTGGCCAGCTCCCGCAGGATCGGCGTGATTTTGTCGTACTGGTACTGGGTTTCGTACAGGCCGTTGCAGATGTAGCCGAGCGCGTTGCTGATCTCGTGGGCCAGGCCGACGGCCAGGGTGCCCAGCGATACCAGTCGGTCGGCGTGGAACAGCTGGCGCGCCCGCTCCTCGGCCAGGGTTTGCATGCGCGTGGCCAGTTCCCGCGACTGCTGCTCGAGCAACACCTGCTCCTTGATTTTCTCGTGGGCTTCCACCAGGCGGCGGCCCACGGTCATCCGGCAGTGCAGCTCTTCCAGGTCCAGCGGTTTGGAAATAAAGTCGTGCGCGCCCCGCAGCAGCGCCTCGTGGCGCGCCTTGCGCCCGGTTTTAACCGTCAACAAGATGAGGTAGATGAACGGGCTTTCCGTTTTGGCGAGGATCTTCTGGCACACTTCCGGACCGCTCAGACCCGGCATGAGCCAGTCGAGAATGGCGATTTGGGGTGGGTGGTCGCCGGCCAGGATGTTGAATGCGTCTTCGCCGTTGCCGGTTTCCACCACCTCATAGCCCTGGTTAGCCAGATGCCGGCTCACCAGGGAGCGGATCGTTGCCTCGTCGTCAGCTATGAGAACTTTTACCACCGGTGTCGTTCTGCTTGCCAAAGTACACGCAAACTATAGCCTTGCACAGGGTGCGGCGTCAAAAAGTAATTCGTTGTTTTTTTCGTCCGCGCGGCCGTGGTAGGCTGGCCCCATGATCGCAACCTGGCAGCCCCGCAAGGCGTTTGTCCTGGCCGCCGGCCTGGGCACTCGCATGGATCCGCTGAGCCGTTACCTGCCCAAGCCGCTGATGCCGTTCTGGGGCCGGCCGCTGCTGGCCCACATCCTGGACCAGTTGGCAGGCTGGGGGGTGGAGGATATTGCCATCAACTGCCACCATCACCCGGCCCAGGTATTCGAGTTCGTGCGCCGGCGCCGCGCGGCCGGCGGACCGCGCCTGCGGCTGTCGTTCGAGCCCGCGATCCTCGGCACCGGCGGCGCGTTGCGGCAGGCGGATTGGTTTTTCGGGGATGGGGAGGACGACCCATTCTGGCTGGTCAACGCCGATGTGGCGCTGGACCTTGACCCGCGCCGCATGGCCGCGCAGTACCACCGCCACCGGCCGCTGGCGGTTCTCTGGCTGCACGATCAACTGGGCCCGCGCACGGTGGCTGTGCAGGGCGCCACGATCCGCACCTTCCGCAGCCCGGCGCCGGGCGCCGCCGGCACGCATACCTTCTGCGGCCTGCACCTGGTGTCGCCGCGCGTGCTGCAGTACCTGCCCGAACATGGCTTTGCCTCGATCATCGCCGCCTATGAAAAGGCCTTGCGCCACGGGGACCGGATCCTTGGGCACTGGCAGCCGGACGCGTTCTGGGCGGATCTCGGCCTGCCTGGTCAGTACCTGGCCGCGCACGCGGAGGCGCTGGCCCGCCGGCGCGCGCACCGGCCCGGTGGGCGCCTGGTGGCGGCCGCGGAACTGGCCCGGCAACGCAGCCTGGCGCGGCGCGGGGTGCGGGTCGCGGGATTTGCCAGCGTGGCCGCGGACGCGCGCATTGCCCGCGGCGCGCAATTGGAAAACGCCGTGGTCTGGCCGGGCGCGATCCTTTCCGCCGGGGCCGTGGCGCGCAACGTGATCGTGGGGCCTGGCGCGCGCGTGTCCGGCCCGGTGCGGCACATGGCCGTGCCGGCCGCGGGCTACCTCACCGGCGCGGAAACCGCGGCCCTGCGCCGGCTGCGGCGGCCCGGCCGGGTGGTCGAGGACCTGGGCGTGGAGGTTTTCCCGCCGCGCGGGTCCGCGCGCAGCTTCATGCGCCTGCGCTCCGGTCATGCCACCCTGATCCTGGTGCGCTACAGCGCTGAGCGGCCGGAAAACATCGACTACGCCGCCCACAGCCGCTTCCTGCGCGGGCTGGGCCTGCCGGTGCCGGCGGTGTTCTGGCATGACGCGCGCCGCCAGTTCCTGCTCATGGAAGACGCCGGCGACACCCACCTGGTGGACATTCTGCACACCTGGCCCGCCGCCCGGCAGATCGCCTTTTACGAGCAAGTCCTCACGGCCATGATCGCGTTCCACGAACAAGGTTATGCCGCGGCCCGCCGCCGGTCCGGCCTGCGCCTGCAGCCGCCGTTCACCCCGGACCTCTACGCGCGCGAGCGCAAGCTCTGCCGCGACGAGTTCCTCTGCCGCCACCTGGGATTGACCGCCGGCCGGGCCCGCGCGATCCTCCGCGACCTGGCGCGGGCGGCCCGGCCGCTGGAGACGGTGGCGCCCCGCCTCGTGCACCGCGACCTGCAGTCCAGCAACATCCTGGTGGCCGGCGGGCGGTGCGTGTTCATCGATTTCCAGGGCATGCGCCTGGGCCCGGCCCTGTATGACCTGGCTTCGTTGCTCTGCGATCCATACGTGATGCTGCCGGCCGCCATGCAGGAGCGGTTGCTGGCATTTTACGCCCGTGGCCAGCCGGGCGCCGCGGACCCGGACCTGTTCTGGCGCGCGGCGATCCAGCGGCTCGGCCAGGCCGTGGGCGCCTACGCGCGGCTCGGGCGGATCGCCGGCATGGCGCATTTCCATGGCTATATCGCGCCCGCCCTGCGGATGCTGCGCCATGCCGCCGGCCACTTGGGCGTGGGGCCGGCGCTGCGTGACTTCCTGGCCGAGTTCGGCGGCCCCGGCGGCTGAACCCGGCGCCATGTGCTGAAATCAGCCGCGCAAACGAATCGACGGACCGGCCGCGCCCTGTTATAGAATCCATCCATAAGGGCGCCGCGGCTCCGTTCAACAGCATTTTATCCAGAATGCCGCCAACGGCGCAGCGGCTCAACACAACTTTGATGGGCGGCACTCTGGATAAAACGCTATTTGTTCGGTGAAGGGATTACGAAGATGAAATCGACCATCCTTGACGTGATCAACAATCGCAAGACCACGAGGGAGTTTAGAAGTGATATACCGCCAGAGGAAGACCTCGCGTCCATTCTCGACGCGGCCTGTCGCCCACCATTTGGAGGACACGATGAACCCTTCAGAATCATCCTGCTTCGAAACCAAACCAAGATTCAAGAGATAGCCGAGCGACTCAAGGAATACGTGCGCACACACGACCCGGGCGACTGCCCCATGGAGGAGGCCATCTTCTTTGCAACTTATTTTGAACACGCCCCGACGGTGTTTCTCTGCGCTTGGCACCCGACATGCGTGATTCCTGACTTCGAAAAGAAAATGGAGACAGATTCTGCTGTGCGAGATCTCGCCAATGCAATTGGATTGCTCACACTAGGCTCGGCCATCGAGAACCTCCTTCTCTCAGTCCAAGCGTGCGGCTTGGTTGCTGGATACCTAGGACCGTTCCTTGATCAGACTGGCCTGGAGAGCCTCATCGGTCTGGAGAAACCGTTCAGAGTAGCTGTCATCATTCCTGTGGGATACCCACTGCATCCAGAACCGAAGAAACCAAGAAACACAGATGCCTTGAAGATTGTGATATGAAGTACCGAACCATCGCGGCGCTCACTTCGTTCGCAACTGGCCCCTTCGGCGGTGCGCCAAGGGGTCGCGTCTTCACATTTTCAACGCCCGCTTGATTAAATGCCGCCCGACTGCGGCGCCTGCTCCGCCCGCACTGCCGGACGGCGCCGATGGTCCGCCGGGCACTCCCCTTCGACGCCCCGGGGCCAGCCCCATGCCAACTAATCCGATCTGCCCTCCATGCATCGGCTTCCGCGCGTGAGCGCAAACTCTGGCCCGACGAGTTCCTGTGCCGGCACCTGGGACAGCTTGACCGGCAGCTTTCTATTATGCATAGTCTTACTATACATAACGGAGGTGGTTTTATGCAGGCAACGGTAGTAGATTTGCGATACCATATGAACGATGTCCTCAAAGCGCTCGACCGCAATGAGGATGTAGACATACTATATCGCGGCAAAACAAAGGGGGTGCTGGTGGCTAAGGTAGACCGCACCGGGAAAAAGGTTGAAGAGCACACCTTCTTCAATATGCGCGGATCCGGGCACTCCGTCGCCACGCAAATGGATCGTCTGCGCGGGGGGCGTTATCGTGATATTTGATACTGATATCTTCATATGGATCGAGCGAGGCAACCGCAAGGCGGCGCGCCTCGTTGAGCAGGAGGAAGAGCGCTTTATCTCCGTACAGACTTATCTGGAATTGCTGCAATGTGCAGAGAACAAGGCGCAACACGATTGCACGAAGCAGTTCCTGAGGGATTTTGGATTCAGGACGCTTCCTCTTTCTGACAACATCGGCCATCGGGCGACGGTGTACATTGAAGAATACTCGCTATCTCACGGCCTCAGAGCTGGCGATGCGCTCATCGCAGCAACGGCCACGGAAAACAACATGATCCTATGCACAAGCAACACAAAGCACTTCAGGCCGATCAAGGATCTGAAACTCAAGGTGTTCCACCCATGAAAGGGCTGCCAGCAAAGGTTCGCACCGTACCCAAAATCAGCTGCGCTCATTTTGTCCGGTGAAACCAGGCATTCACAAACACCTGATCGGAGCCACGCGCGCATTGCAGTGAGCCCTGCGGTCGTGGACGGGGTTGTTGCCATTCTTCGCCCAAACACAGAGCGTCCAACCAATGAATCGAACGCGGCGCCGGGTTAGCCGGAAACTCAAACCCGGCGGAGTCGACGGAGCGCATCCCTCCACCCGATGAATAATCGCTCCGTCGGCGCCGTCTGGAACGAGTCGGCCAGCATGCCGACCGGCCGACGCGCGCGGTTCCCTATGGCACTGATCTGCGCCGCGCGCGTCGTGCAACACTTGCCTCCCCAGCTCCTTGTGGTATGCTGGCCTGATGGCAAAAGACAAAGAGATCACGCGGGGCGGCTGGCATCACGCCACGGGGCTGATGTTGCTGGCGGTCGCGGTGCTGGCCTTTTTGAGCGTCGTATCTTACGACTGGGCTGACATCTCGCTCTTTGCCTGCCCGCCCCACCAGCCGCCGGGCAACTTCATCGGTCCGGTGGGCGCCTGGTTCTCGTGCATCATGTTCATGACGTTCGGCGTGGTGGGCTACCTGGTGCCATTGGCGCTGGGCGTGCTGGGCGCCTGCATGACCCTCAAGCACACCGGCCGCACCTGGCCCAAGGTGTTCTGGCTGTTGCTGATCCTGTTCGGGCTGGTGTGCGTGGCCGAGATGACGACCCCGTGGTGGCAGGGACTGGCCGCGTTCCTGAACATCGGCAACGTGGGCGGCATCCTCGGCGCCCTGGTGGTGCAACTGCTGCTGATCCATTTCCTGGGCAGCGTGGGCACCGGGATCCTCGCCGCCCTGTTTATTGTCGGCGGGCTGGCCCTGCTGGTGGAGATGCACCCGCTGCGCATGTTCAAGAAGATGTTCGAGCTGCCGCTGGGCTACCTGCGCCAGCGCCGCGCCGAACGGCAGCAGGCCCACGACCGCCAGGCGGAGATCGAGCACGAGGAGCGGGACCTCGAGCGCCGCCGGCGCGAGTTGGAAAAAGCCATCGCCGCCCAGGAAGAGGCCCGCGCTCGCGCCGCCGCCAAGCCCGCGCCGCCGCCGCCACCCCCGCCGGAACCGCCGCCGCCCACGCGCCTGGAAAAGAAGCTGGCGGAAGGCGAAAAGAAAAAGCCCAAGCCCGCGCCGCCGCCGCCACCCGAGCCGCCGCCCCCCATTCCCGGCGCGCTGGCCTGGAAGCTGCCGCCGATCAGCCTCCTGGGCGAGTTGCCGCCGGAGAACATGCGGCAGATCCAGTCGGACTTCACCGCCGGCACCAAGATCCTCGAGGAAACCCTGGCGGAATTCGGGATCGACGCCAAGGTCACCAACGTGGAGACCGGGCCGGTCGTGACCAGCTACGAGGTGTTGCCCGCGCCCGGCATCCGCGTCGAACGGATCGCGGCGCTCAGCAACAACCTGGCCCTGACGATGAAGGCGGTCAGCGTGCGCGTGCAGGCGCCGATCCCCGGCAAGGGCGTGGTGGGGATCGAGGTGCCCAACGTCAAGTCCACCACCGTGTACCTGCGCGAGATCCTCGAGAGCGAGGCCTGGCAGCACGGCAAGGCGGCCCTGCCCATGGCCCTGGGCAAGGACGTGGGCGGCCGCGAGATCGTGACCGACCTGGCCAAGATGCCGCACCTGCTGATCGCCGGTGCCACCGGGTCGGGCAAGTCGGTGTGCATGAACTCGCTGCTGGCCGGCATGCTCATGATGCGCACGCCCGACCAGTTGCGCCTGATGCTGGTGGACCCCAAGATGGTCGAGTTCTCGTTCTTCAACAACCTGCCGCACCTGGTGGTGCCGGTGATCACCGACGCCAAGAAAGTGGGCCTGGGCCTGCGCTGGGCGATCAACGAGATGGAGAAGCGCTACAAGCTGTTCGCGCGCGTGGGCGTCCGCAACATCCAGTCGTACAACGAGCGGCCGCTGGTCAAGCAGGCCGAGCTCGCGCTGGGCCCGGACGTGCCGCCGCCCGCCGCCGACGACCCGCCGGCGCGCCTGCCGTACCTGGTGATCGTGATCGACGAGCTGGCCGACCTGATGATGGTGGAGCAGGCGGAGATCGAGAGCTGCATCGCGCGCCTGGCGCAGCTCTCGCGCGCGGTGGGCATCCACATGATCATCGCCACCCAGCGGCCCTCGGTCAACGTCATCACCGGCACCATCAAGGCCAATTTCCCCTGCCGCATTTCGTTCCAGGTGGCGCAGAAGGTGGACAGCCGGACCATCCTCGACACCATCGGCGCCGACAAGCTGCTCGGCAAGGGCGACATGCTGTTCATGCCGCCCGGCGTCGGCAAGCTGGCGCGCGCCCAGGGCACCATGACCACCGACCAGGAGATCCGCGACATCGCCGAGTTCTGGAAAGCCCAGGGTACGCCGCAGTACGAGGTGGCCATCAAGGAGAAGATCGAAACCAAGGCGTCCGAGGCGTCCGAGGGCGAGGAAGAGGACGAGGAGCTGATCGCCCAGGCCGTGGAAGTCATCCGCCAGACCCGCCGCGCCTCCACGTCCTCGATCCAGCGCCGCCTGCGCATCGGGTACAACCGCGCCGCGCGCCTGATGGACGTGCTCGAGGAGCGCGGCGTGGTCGGCCCGCCCAAGGGCGCGGACCCGCGCGACATCCTGATCGATTTGGATGGCGAGATCCCTGCCAACAGCGCGGACGATGCGCCACCGGAGCCGCCGCCAGAGCCGGAGGCTAAATGAAGGCCATCGGCCGGCAGTTGTGTGCCGCGCGCGAGGCGCGCGGGGAGACGTTGTCGCACGCGGCCGCGGAAACGCGCATCAAGATCCAGATCCTCGAGCAGATGGAGGCCGGCGACTTTTCCCAGATCGCGGCGCCCATGTACGCCAAGGGGTTCATCCGCCTCTATGCCGGGTACCTGGGCCTGGATCCGGATCCCCTGCTCCAGGACTATTTGCAGGCGCTGGCGCGCGGCCCCGCCCCGGACGAAGCCGCCGAAGCAACGGCGGCGGAGGGATCCCTGCCGGCGCGGCTGGAGCAAGCGGTCCGGCGCTACCTGGAGCGCGTGGCGCGCGACCGGGTGCTGCGCGTGGCCTGGGTGGGCGCCCTGGCCCTGGTGCTGCTGGCCGTGCTGCTCGGGTTGGGGCATGTCACCCGCAGGTTCCCGGCGGGCGGCGCGGCCGCGGCTGAATCGGGCCGGCGCCAGGAGGCCCTGCCCGGAGGGATCCTGCAGGAGCCGCCGGAACCCTATTTTGAACACGCATCCCCACGGGAGAACTCATGAATCCACCCAATTGGCTGACCATGGGCCGCGTCGTCCTGGCCGGGGTGTTGATGGCGCTGCTGTCCATTAACGTCCCGTTCGCCAAGAGCGCGGCGCTAATCGTTTTTCTTGTTGCCGGCTTCACCGACTACCTTGACGGGCACCTGGCGCGCAAGGTGTACGGGGTGACGTCGTTTGGCGCGCTGATGGACCCGGTGGCGGACAAGATCCTGGTCTGCGTGGCGCTGGTGAGCTTCGTGGATCTGCACGTGCTGCCGGCCTGGATGGTGGTGGTCATCATTGCCCGCGAGTTCCTGGTCACGGGCCTGCGCCTGCTGGCCACCCAGCGCGGCCTGGTGATCTCGGCCGGCAAGTGGGGCAAGCACAAGACCGCCTGGCAGATCATTGCCATTTCGATCCTGCTGCTGGGCCTGTCGATCCGCGCGGATATTTTGCGCCAGGCCAGCGCCCCAACCCTGGCCAATTTCGATTTCGTGTTCCAATGGTTGGCCTGGGGGCTGGGTTTGGCGGTGGTGCTGATCACCGTGGCTTCCGGCGCCATGTATTACATTGAGCACCACGAACTGGTGACGCGACGCCAATGAAAGAAACCGATTGGGATATCAAGAAGCGGGCCGAAGCCTGCGACGAGTGCGGCCGCGCGTTCGCCGACCTGGAGCCCCTGAACTCCCGGCTGTACTGGGAATCCGGCGTTTACGTGCGGCGCGACCTGTGCGCCGCCTGCGCCGGCGGCGAGCAGCGGCCCGGCGTCCTGAGCGCCTGGCGCGGCGTGTTCCGCTTGCCGCCGCCGCCGCCGCCCGAGGTGGTGCAGAAGGAAACCGCCGAATCCCTGCTGCGCAAGCTCGTGGCCGACGAAAACGCCCGGCAGGTCAGCGCCATGTTCATCCTGGCCGTCATGCTGGAGCGCCGCCGCATCCTGGTGGAACGCGAAGTCCAGCAGCGCGAGGACGGGGCCAAGATCCGCATCTACGAGCATAAGAAAACCGGCGATGTCTTCATGATCGTCGATCCCCAGCTCAAGCTGGCGGACCTGGAGCGCGTCCAGGCCGAGGTGATCGCGCTGCTGGAAGGTAAACCACTGGAGGGGGCGCCGGCGGATGCGCCACCGGCCGCGGATCCGACCCCGGGAGCCGGTGCGTAGCGCAGGCGTCCCGCCTGCGGGATTTCCCATGCTGGATCTAAAAATATCCAGCGGCACGATCCTCGACGGCACGGGCTGCCCGGCCCGGCCCGGCGACGTGGGCGTGCAGGGAGATCGGATCGTGGCCGTCGGCGATCTCCGCGGGGTTCCGGCCCGCGAGGAGATCAACGCCGCCGGGCACCTGGTCTGCCCGGGCTTCATCGATGTCCACTCCCATTCCGACGCTTACCTGTTGATTGAGCCTGCCGCGCCCAGCAAGGTGTTCCAGGGCGTTACCACCGAGATTGTCGGCCAGTGCGGCGCCTCGGCGGCCCCGCGCCAGGGCGAATACCGCATGCCGTCCGACTGGCGCGGGTTCGACTATCCCGGTTCCTGGAGCACCGTGGCCGAGTACCGCGCGCTGCTCGAATCCGTGGGCCCGGCGCCCAACGTGGTGCTGCTGGTCGGCCACAGCGCGCTGCGCGCCAGCGTCATGGGCTATGCCCAGCGGCCGGCCACGCCCACGGAACTCGCGGCCATGGAGGTACTGCTGGAGCAGAGCCTGGCGCAGGGCGGCCGCGGGTTCAGCACCGGCCTGATCTACCCGCCCGGCAAGTTCGCCGCGCGGGACGAGATCGTGGCCCTGGCCCGCATCGCCGCCCGGCACGGCGGCGTCTATGCCAGCCACATGCGCAGCGAAGGGTCCGGCCTGCTGGCGGCCATTGACGAGGCCCTGGACATCGGCCGCCAGGCCGGGACCCGCGTGCAGATCTCGCACCTCAAGGTCGCCGGCCGCGAAAACTGGCCGCTGCGTGACCCGGCGCTCGAAAGAATCGCCGCGGCCCGTGCGGCCGGGCAACCCGTGATGGCCGACCGCTACCCGTACACGGCCTCATGTACGGAGCTGGATATCCTCTTGCCCGACTGGGCGGCGGAAGGCGGCATGGCGGCCACGTTGGAGCGCTTGGCCGACCCCGGCACGCGGGCGCGGCTCCACGACGAGCTGGCACACAGCCGGAACCCGGACTACTGGGCCACGGTCATGATCGGGTCCACGGAGCATCCCGACAACCTGCCCTACAAGGGCCAGTACCTGCCCGCGGTGGCCCAGGCGTTGGGGCTTGACCCGGCGGCGGCGGTCCTGGAACTGCTGGCGCGCGACCAGCTCAAAACCACCGGCGTGTTTTTCGGCATGCACGAAGAGAACATGTGGACCATCCTCCGGCAGCCGTATGTGATGATCGGCTCGGACGGATCCCTGCGCGCGCCCACGGGCCCGCTGAGCCATGACCATCCGCACCCGCGCAATTACGGCACGTTCCCGCGCTTCCTCCGCGCTGCCCTGGACGGCCACACCGTGCCGCTGGCCGAGGCGGTGCACAAGTGCACCTTGATGGCCGCGCGGCAGTTCAACCTCGCCGGCCGCGGCGAGATCCGCGAAAAGTGTTTTGCGGACCTGGTGGTGCTGGACCCGCACCGCGTGCGTGACCTGGCCACGTATACGCGGCCGCACCAGCTTGCGGAAGGCGTCACCGCCCTGGTGGTCAACGGCGTGTTGACCATGGCGGGCGGCCGCCTCACGGGCCGGCGCGGCGGCCGGGTGCTTGCCTGATCCGCGGTCTGAAGTTTACGCCGGCGCGCGCTCGCGGCCCTTGCCGCTGCGCGCCAAACGCTCGAACGTGTCGGTCAGCTTGTGCCGGATCTTCATCATGATTTCGTAAGCCTGGTCGGCTTGCTGCATCTGCGTCGCCATGTCCTGGGGCGCCGCCGCCGGCTGATCAAGGCTGGTGAGGGTCTGGCTGGCGTTGAGCTGCATGGCCTGGACGTCGTTCACCATCTGCTGCAGCACATCGTTGAATACAAGGCCCTGCTCGTCGGGGACGCGGGTGGACAGGGGAGATTGCCCCGGGGCCACTCCGGCCGCGGCGACTTGGCTGATGGCTTGTTGTTCAGCAATATTCATGAGGCATCCTCAACGGTTCCCGGCACGTGGAGCAAGGCAGGTTTTTCCGGCAGGATATCCGGTGGCTGCATTTGCTGCCGCAGGTGCCGCTGATCTTGGGCTGGTTTTTCCCTTTTTTCATACTTGCGTCTTAAAGAGCAAAAACCATGCCAAGCAAATTGATGGATGAAATGCGTCGACAGATTTCAGAATCATTCTACCACGAAGGTCACGAAGACCACGAAGAAGACCGGGATCCGCACCGGAATCCTTATATCTTCAAACCGGCTCTGTTTCTTGCATCTCCGGTGCATGCTGGCATGCTTTCTGCCTCGGTGATCTTCGTGGCCTTCGTGGTGTTACATCCGCTCCGAGAATCATGGAACCAACCTGTGGTGTGGGCCCAAACTGTTAGCAACCCAGAACCATGGTGCGATGCCGCGAATTGAAATCCAAAGCGAAGTGTTACATAACAAACTCATTATAAGATGGATATGTGGGGGACGGCATTTCTTTGGATGCGCGAAAAAACTTATCAACAGCCTGCCGTCCTGGCTGTTGATAAACCTTCCGGGTATAGGCCCCGGAGATTGATTCTCTGAGCAGGAATCGGGGGCTCTGGATTCAGCCTTGCCCAGCCAGCAGTTTCTGCAAAAACTGCCCGGTATAGGAAGCCGCGCATTGCGCCACGTCTTCGGGTGTGCCGACCGCCACGACCTGGCCGCCCGCGTCCCCGCCCTCAGGCCCGAGATCGATCAGGTAGTCAGCCACCTTGATGATGTCCGGGTTGTGCTCGATGACCACCAGGGTGTTGCCGGCGTCCCGCAGCGACTGCAGCACTTCGATCAGCTTGTGGACGTCGGCGAAATGCAGGCCGGTGGTCGGCTCGTCCAGCAGGTACAGGGTTTTGCCGGTATCCCTGCGGCTCAGTTCCGCGGAGAGCTTGACGCGCTGGGCCTCGCCGCCGGACAGCGTGGTGGCCGACTGGCCAAGTTGCAGGTAGCCCAGCCCCACGCTGGATAGCGTCTTGAGCTTGCGCTGGATCGACGGCATCGGGGCAAAGAATTCCAGGGCCTCGTCGATCGTCATTTCCAGCACCTCGGCGATGTTCTTGCCGCGGTAGCGCACTTCCTGGGTTTCCTTGTTGTAACGTTTGCCGCGGCATTGCTCGCACGTCACGTACACGTCGGGGAGGAAATGCATCTCGATGCGCAGGATGCCGTCGCCTTTGCAGGTCTCGCAGCGGCCGCCCTTGACGTTGAAGCTGAACCGGCCGGGCCCGTAGCCGCGCACCTTGGAGGCCGGCAGCCCGGCGAACAGGTCGCGGACCAGGTTGAACGCGCCGGTATAAGTGGCCGGATTGCTGCGCGGCGTGCGGCCGATGGGCGACTGGTCGATCACGATCACCTTGTCCAGCAGGTCCATGCCGCGGATGGCGCGGTGGGCGCCGGGCTTCTCGCGGCTGTCAAAAAAATGGCGGAACAGGGCGCGCCGCAGGATCTCGTCCACCAGCGTGCTTTTGCCGCTGCCGGATACGCCGGTGACGCACACCAGCAGGCCCAGCGGGATGCGCACGTCGATGCCCTTGAGGTTGTTCTCGGCCGCGCCCAGGATTTCGAGCCAGCCTTTGCCCGGCGGCGTGCGCTGTGTGGGGACCTCGATGCGGAGCTCGCCGCGCAGGTATTGCGCGGTGAGCGATCCCGGCGCCTGCAACAGTCCGGCCGCCGGCCCGGCGTAGACGATCTGCCCGCCGTGGCGGCCGGCGGCGGGACCCAGGTCGAGGACGTAGTCTGCGCGGCGGATGGTTTGCTCGTCGTGCTCGACCACGACCACGGTGTTGCCCAGGTCGCGCAGCTTGACCAGGGTGGCAATCAGTTTCTCGTTGTCGCGGTAGTGCAGGCCGATGCTGGGCTCGTCGAGCACGTACAGCACGCCCACGAGCCCGGCGCCGATCTGCGTGGCCAGGCGGATGCGCTGGGCCTCGCCGCCGGAGAGCGAGCCGCTCTCGCGGTCGAGCGTGAGGTAGTCCAGCCCCACCTGGGCCATGAAGTCCAGGCGGGCGGCGATCTCCCGGATGACCTCGCCGGCAATCTTGCGCTGCAGGTCGTCCAGCGGCAGGTCGCGGAAAAAGGCCTGGGCCTGCTTGACCGACATGCGGCTGACGTCCTCGATCGACCGGCCCACCACGCGGCAGGCCAGCGATTCCGGCCGCAGCCGCGCGCCGTTGCAGGTGGTGCAGTGCTGGCGGCTCATGTACCGCCGCAGCTTCTGCCGGATATACTCGCTGTCGGTCTGCTCATTTCGCCGCTGCAAGTTGGGAATGACCCCCTCGAAGGGTTTGGAATACTTGCGCCAGGCCCCGCCGCGCCAGAACCCGTAGGTGATCGGCTCCTCGCCCGTGCCGTACAGCAACGCCTTGCGGAACGCCGCCGGCAGATCCTTGTACGGAGTGTCCGGGCTCACGTCAAAATGCCCGGCCACGGCGCGGATCAGGCCCTTGTAATAGATCAGCAGCCGCCGGCCGCCGCTGCGCCAGGCGGTCACCGCGCCCTGGTCGAGCGACAGGTCCTTGTCCGCGACCACCAGGTCCTCGTCAAACACCATCATGACGCCCAGCCCGTGGCAGGTCGGGCACGCGCCGTAGGGGCTGTTGAACGAGAAATGCCGTGGGGTCAGGGTGTCAAAGCTCAGCCCGCAATCGGCGCAGGCGTTTTTCTCGGAGTACAGGACCTCGCGGGCCTCCTCCTGGGGGGGCTGCACCTGTGCCAGCATCAATCCCTGGCCGTGACGCAGCGCGGTTTCAACGGAGTCGGCCAGCCGCGGCCGGACCTTGTCTGTCACGGCCAGGCGGTCCACGACCGCGTCGATGCTGTGTTTCTTGCGCTTGTCCAGCTGCGGCACGGCGTCCAGCTCATGGAGGGTTCCGTCCACGCGCACGCGCACAAACCCCAGCTTGCGGATGTCCTCGAACACGCTTTCGTGCTGGCCCTTGCGCCCCTGGACCAGGGGTGCCAGCAGGATGATCCGGGTGTTGGCCGGCAGGCGGAGGATCTGCTCCACGATCTGCTCGGCGCTCTGGCGCGCGATCGGCCGGCCGCATTTCCAGCAGTGAGGCTGGCCGATGCTGGCGTACAGCAGGCGCAGGTAGTCGTGGATCTCGGTGGTGGTGGCCACGATCGAGCGGGGATTGGAGCCCGCGGTGCGCTGCTCAATGGAGATGGCCGGCGACAGCCCGGTGATGTAATCCACGTCCGGCTTCTGCATCTGTTCCAGGAACTGGCGCGCGTAAGCGGACAGGCTCTCAACATACTTGCGCTGGCCCTCCGCGTACAGCGTGTCAAACGCCAGCGACGACTTGCCCGACCCGCTCAGGCCGGTCACCACGGTCAGCGCGTTGCGCGGGATGCGCACGGTGACGTTCTTGAGGTTGTGTTCCCGCGCGCCCGAAACAATGATGTAGTCTTCCATGGGGAGTGCTGTGTATCACAGCCGGCCGGACAGCGGCAAGCTGCGCTTCAGCCTCGGCGCGCCATCCGCGCGATGAACATGCCATTGCAGGGCCCGTCCCAGGGCCAGATCCATGCCGGCGCGTCCGGGTTAACGCCGGCCAGCGCAAAGTCCGGGTGCGCGTACAAGAACCGGTGCAGTACGCCCACGGTTTCTGCCCGGGTGACCGTGCACACCGAATACACCAGGACCCCGCCGGGCTTGACCCGCGCCGCGGCCGATGCCAGCAACTGGCTTTGCAGTTGGCTTTTCTCGATAACCACGGATTCAAGCGTGCGCCAGCGCGCGTCCGGGTTGCGGCTCCAGGTGCCGAGGCCAGAACAGGGCGCATCCACGAGGACCCCATCGTAAAGATCCCGGTCGGCCGCCGGCAGGTCAGCCACCGGCATGGTCCGGATGATCGTGCACCCCGCCAGCCGCGCGCGGCGCCGCAGCCCTTCAAGGATCGCGGGCCGGATATCCGTGGCCGTAACCTGGCCGCGCTGCTGCATGAGGTCGGCCAGGTGCAGCGCCTTGCCGCCGGACCCGGCGCACAGGTCCAGCCAGCGTTCGCCCGGTTGTGGCGCGCAGGCCCGGCCCACCGCCTGCGAGGCGAGGTCCTGCACCTCCACGCGCAGGGCGGCGGGGATCGCATGCACATTGAACGGCCCGGTTACGGCCAGGGCGCCGGCCAGCGTCGGGTGCGGCTCCACCGCGCATCCGGCCTGCTCCAGATGTGCGCGCACTGCGGCCTGTTGCGGTGTCGCCACCCGCAGCCATGTGGGCGGCCGCTGCTGGAACGCTGCCACGCAGCGGTAGTAATGACTGCGCCGGGCTGCGGCACCGGGATAAAAGAGCGCCCGTTCCAGCCACCGTGGCGCCAAGGCCTCCCACGGCGGGGGGCGGGGCAGGCCCAGCCATTGCGCCACACTCGCGGCCCGCCCGGCCAGGCTGGCCCCGGCCGCCGGCCATGGCGCTCCGCAATACCCGGCTTCGGCCAGCAAGGCCGGTACCAGGGGGGAGGGGACGGACGCATCCAGGGCCAGGGCCCCGGCGGCCTTGAGCCCGGCCGGCCCATCCACCAAGGACAGCCACCCGCGCCAGCGGAACCAGGCAAACACCCCCTGCGCGTAAAGCCGCCGGTCGCGCGCGCCAAACTCACGATGCCGGCGGAACGCCTGCGCCAGCGCCTGATCAGCCGGACCGCCCTGGTCCACGTCGGCCTCGGCCAGCGCAATCAGGTCCAGCAGCAGCGCCGCCTGCCGCCGATCCCGCGCCGATGTCGTGTCCATGATCGTTTGCATGGCCCGCCTTATACGCCCAACCGCCGGGCCTGTAAACGACCCCCACATCGCGCCTTCGTTGACATCGCCGCGGTGGCCGCCCTATGATTGCACCGTATCAAACGTATCCGTGAATAGGTATTTGTTCAGCTATGGATCATGAAACCCTGCTGCGGCTGGTGAATCCCGCGTGGCGCCACGTCCTCGTGGTCGGCGCCACCACCAACGACCGCATAGCATCTGCCGCCCGGCAACTGGTTGACCTGGTTCCTGGCGTTCGCGTAGATCTGCTCCTCCCCGCCGGCCGTGAATCGCCGGCGCCCGGCGTGTTCGCCCATGTCCTGCCCGCGGCCGGAGAGTCGATCAGCGCCGTGGATTTTCAAGTACTTGCCGCCTATGACGCGGTGGTGCTGGCCATCGGGCATGTTGGCCGATCGGCGTACCCGGTCCTGGTGCGCGCCTGTTGCGCCGTGGCTGGCCAGGCGTTCCTCTACGGCGCGCTGGGCCTGCAGCCCCTGGACGAACGCGATGGCCGCGAAACCTGGCCGGAACCCATCCGGCCCGCGTCCGCCGCGGGCCCGGCCCGGCCGCGCTCATGGCTGTTTTTCCGGCCGTCGGACCAGTCCGCCTTCCGCCTCGCCGACCAGTGGCAGCGCGCCGGGGCCACCGTGCACCAGGCGGAAACCCTCAAGGCGTTCGACCTTCTGCTGCCGCAGGTCGAAGGCGTGTTCCTGGACTGGTGCCTGGCGGATTATGGCATCCTGTTCCCCGCGCTCCAGGCCGCGCTGGACGCGGGCAAGCGCGTGGAAGGATTCGTCGCGCTCGACCTGGCCGACGTGACCGAAGATCCGGCCCGGGTGCAGCGCATCAAGGATCTCAACCAATCGGCGCTGACCACGTGGCATCATGCCCACGTGCTGGCCACGCGCGGGCATATCGCCCGGCGCTACGGCCTGGAGCTCGCGCGCTGCTCGCCTTTGCTCAACCTGCCCGACGAAACCGTCTGGTTCCCCGCGCCCAGGCCAAGCGCGCCACGGAACGCCGCGTCATTGCGCATTGCCTATCACGGATTGTTTTACTTCTGGCACGAGGTGGCCGAGTTCCAGCCGGTTTACGAGGAGCTGTTGCGGCATGGACCTGCCAGCTTGGATTTGTATGGCCGTGTGCACGAGAGCGTGTGCCTGGGTGGCCAGCCCCTGTTTCCGGAATCCGAACGCGCGGTGCGCCTGGCGTTGGACCAGCTGGCCGCGTTGCCGGGCGTCACGCGGCATGGGTTCACACCGCCGGCCATGGCTGCCGCGGCTATCCGCGAAGCGGACTTCTACCTCGGGATCACCGCTGGCGCCACGTTGATGAGCCGCACCGAAATGCGCACCGGCGTGGAAGAGGCGCTGCGCCTGGGCACGCCGGTGCTGCACAAAACCACTCCGGCCATGGGAACACGGGGGCTGGTTGCCGATCGCGATTACGTGGCGGTTGATGCGCAAGCGCCGCAAGCCGCCGCGGATCGGATCTTGCAGCGCCGGCGCGCCACGCTGTAGGCCATCCGGCTTTTTTAGCGCAGGCTGCGTCGTTCCTGGCTGGCGCGCTCCAGCAACTCGCGTTCCTCGCGCGTGAGGCTGCTGACGCCGCGGTTGGCGATCTTGTCCAGCACCTGATCCACCTCGGCCGCGGATACCGGCGGCGGGGCGACCGGCGGCATCACCCGCAGCCGCGGCCGGCGCCACGCCGGCCAGCGCCAGGGCAGGGGCAAGCCGGCCGCCCGCCGCGCCGCCACCCACACGTACACCGCGCCCACCAGCGCGCCGCTGACATGCACCCAGTGCGCCACCTCGCCCTGCTGGCCCAGGGACAGCAGCAATTCCATCGCCGCCAGGCCCGCCACCATGACCCAGGCCGGCATGGTCACCGGCAGCACGAAAAACACCAGCAACGTGATCTGTTGGCGTGGGAACAGCATCGCAAACGCGCCCAGCACGCCGTAAATCGCGCCCGAGGCGCCAATGCACAGCTCCTGGAACCCCAGTAAAATCCAGGCCAACCCGCCCAGCATCCCGGACAATACATACATGATCAGGAAATGGCGGCCGCCCAGCGCGCGCTCGGTCTGCGGCCCCATGAATACCAGCACCAGCATGTTGAAGATCAGGTGCCAGGCGTACCGCGGGCTGTGCAGGAACATGTACGTGAACAGCTGCCACAGCCACCCGTGCCGCAACCCCGCCGCGCTCAGGCCGAACAGGGCGGTGAACTGCGGGCCCAGCAGCCACTGCAGCAGGTACACCGCCACGTTCGCTATCAGCAACGCCTTGACCACGGGCGTCAGGCGCATGCCTCCGAACACGGCCGGCCGGTCATAGTAGTAATAATTGGTTGTCATGGATCATGCAGAACATCTGCGTTGCCATGGTTGTAGCAAATCAACGCTGCGGCGAAAAGATTGAAAATATGGATCGAGAATCGCCGCCGCACCACGTGGCACGGCCCTCCCGGGCCGTGAGCGCGGGACAGGAGCCCCGCGCCACCCGATCTACGTACGTGGTTCTACGTATTGGCCTATGTAAAATTTCTTACATTTCCCTATTGACGCCTACTGAGGTGTGGCGTATATGTAGAAATTAGCAAGGGGCATTGTGACCAAAAAAAGGTCAAAAAAAGTTTGACATGGTGTCAAGGGTGCGCGAAAGTCGCGCAGTATTAAGCAAAGGAAAGGAGCAGTCAGTATGAAGAAGATTATTGTGATTGCCGTATGCCTGACGTTGGCCGCCAGCGTTTGGGCTCAGGATCAGGTGCTCAGCAAAAACGCAGTGGGCTACGTGAAGGTGGCTGTGCCGTCCTCGCCGAACTGGGGGTTGTTCCTCAACAACTTCAATCCCATGAATGCGACGAGCACCACCGTCAGCCAGATCATGAGCGATCAGGTTCCGGTAGGAACAAAGGTTTACGTGTGGGATTTGGTTGGCCAGACGTACAGAATCGCTACGTTCTTGGCTGGCAAGTCCGGCAATACTTGGACTCCTGACTATGAAATTGCTGAAGGCGCTGGTTTCTTTGCTCAGGCCCCGGCGACCGAAGCAACGACCAACTATCCGGTGTTCATTCTCGGCGAAGTTCCCGATGATTCCGCGATCGATGTCGGGCTCAAGGAAGGCTTCAACCTGATTGGCTACATGTTCCCGGTGGATCAACCTTGGACGAATATGAACCTCGCAAAAAGCGCGGATGTTGGAGACAAGGTTTATGTGTGGACAGGTTACGGCTATGACATTGGAACATTCTTGGCTGGAAAGAGCGGAAACTACTGGAGCAATCCCAATGCCGTGCTGTCTCCTGGGGCAGCTTTCTTCTATAGCAAGACAACGGCTGGCGGGAAGACGTGGTCGGAAACCAAGCCGTATACTTGGCCGTAAGTTTGTAGGTCTGGCAATCGAGGATAAAAATCCCGGAGAGATAATGAGAATAAAACTGGTCGTAGTAGGATTGATGGTAGCATTGGCACTGTCTTACAGCGTGCTTGCGGACATTGGTATTGACTGGACAAGCACGGGGGGCCTGTTTGCCAATGGTGGAACGTGGTTGGGTGGCCCTTGGGTTGGTGGTGCATTGGCGCAGTTAATTTGGTGCGCTGATGACCCGACTGCAACTGGAAATAAGGCGTGGGCCACGAATCCAAACTACCTTGCCCCTGGTGAATTCCTGCTTACAAGCTTCATCACGTCGATGTCGACTGATGAGCAATATGGCATGTTCGCTGGGAAAGGTGGTGTGTTCACTGATGCCCTAGTGGGTGGAGATATCACTGCGGGCTATGTGTATGGCCGCGTGTTTCAGGATGCCACGCCAAACGCATTGGATTACTATTACCAAGGCGGTGTGGTCAATCGTCCCATCACACCGTACGATCCATCCAACCCGGGTTCGATTCAGTTGTCCAACCTGACATCGACCCCGCAGATGCTGGATCGTCAGGTCGAGCCGGTGCCGGAACCCGCTTCCATGACCTTGGCCCTGTTGGGTCTTGGCACGCTGGCGGCCGCGCGCCGTTTCCGCAAGAAATAATTAACGTTCAGTCAGCAAGCGCCCCATCCACCGCAAGGTAGATGGGGCGCTTTGTTTTGTCCCATCTGCTCAGAATCCGTTGGCGGTGGGTCCGGGACCTTCCTCGAGGGATCCAAGGTGTATCACGGTGGGTGGAACCCGGAACAACCGCCCCACCCTTCGGGTCCCCCCCGCCTTGAAAAGGCGGGGAGCCCAGATAAGTACCGATCCTCATGCGGAAATGGTATGAGATATTTCAACATGCTTTAGCGCTGGTTCAGTTCGCGCTCGAGCTTGGAGATCAAGTTCAGGGACTGCGAGTCCGGCGGCGCGGAGGGCTTGGCGGCCGGGGTTGGCGTGACCGGCTTGGCAACCGGGACGGGTGGCGGCTTGGCCGGCTTGACTGCGACAGGATGCGGCGCCTGCAAGGATTTGACCGTTGCGGCAAGGATTTGGACTTCGCTCTCTTTTTTCAGCAGAATATTTTTCAGCTTCTGTTCACGGTCCCTGGTGCGGCTCAACTCGGCCTGGGCCGTGGCCAGGTGGGTGGCGATGTCGGATTGGTTCGCGAGCCAGCGCTGCGCAACCTTGATGCGCGCCATGAGCAGGTTGCGCCCGGCGCTGCGGCCGAGGTAGTCGTCGGCGCCGGCATCCATGGCGGCCATGTTGTCCACCACGGTTTCGCGCTGGCTCAGAATGATGAAATAAACTGGAGGCTGCGAGTTCTGCCTGCGCGTCTCCCGGCAAATTTCCAGGACGGGTTGGCCGGGGATGGTTTCTTCGACGATGACCAGCAAGGGTTCGCGGGCGTCGTGGATGAATTCCCACACCTCGGTGCCCGTGGTTGCGGAGGTCACGTGCAAGCCCTCTTTCTCCAGGAGGGCGGTCAGGGTTTGCTGGTTGGCGGCATCGGCTCCGGCAACAAGGGCTTTCATCCGGTCACATCTCCACCAGCAGGTCGTTCAGGTATAGAAGGGTGATCATGCGCACATCCAGCGCATGACCCGACTTGTAGGAGATGGCCCGCCCGGCCAGGCGGCCTTCTTCCACCAGCGCCAGCGCCGCGAGCAGGTCCAGCGCTGCGCGGTGCCAGACCGCCTCGAGCGATTTGCCTTCATGCATCAGGCGTGGCGGATTCAGATACGACTTTTTCCCGGCCACCAGGACGTTGCCCACGGTATAGCCCAGGTTGCGGACATCGGCGAACAGCTTGCCGATGGTGCGGCAGTACCACATTTTGGCCGCGGTGGTGTTAGTCCGCGCGGTTGCGCCCAGGCGGACATGCTCCGGCTGCACCGGGAACCGGATGCGCTGGCGGCCAATGGCATCCCGGAAATCCACCGCGCAATCCACGTCGAGCCGCGGGGTGCCGGCCGCGGCCGGTTGGAGGCACAGGAATGCGCCGCGCGCGTCCACGACCGTCACCGGTTCCTTGACCGTCCACCAGCGCGCTGCCGCCGGGGTTGCCACAATGCCTGCACTTTCCAGGGCTTCGACCAGGTCCAGGCTGCCGCGGTTGAAAATCGGCGGGTCGCCGGAATCGGTCTGGATCACCAGGTTGTCAAGGTCCAGCCCGGTTTTCAAGGCGATGATATGTTCCACCATGCGCACGTAGTTGTGGGGCGATCCGCTGCGCAGGACGATGTTGCTGACAATGTCGCCCGTGGTCCATACATTGCGCACCGACACGCGGGTTGGCAGGGCTTCGGGCAGATCCACCCGCTGGAACCACCAGCCGTCCTGGCGGCCGGGAAGGAAGGTCAACGTCCGCATGGCTTTGCTCAGAAAGGTTCCGGGCCCGGTGACCGTCACCGGGCGGGCGATGGTTTGCCGGGCGGGTGGGGGCGCAGGCCGGGCGGCGGTGGTCAAATCCCAGTCCACGGCTTGTCGCGCCCATCTCTGGGCGCTTCGTTCCAGCACCGCGCGCTCGCCGCACAACAACCGGCCGAATTCCTCCACCGCCATGCTCACGCTCCTTTGTCGGTCATGGTTATAAGCGAATGTTGGGGTGGTCACAATGCAAAAGGGTTGAACCTTGGGCCGGCGCAGGTTATGAATCATGCGTGGTGATGAGGCCTTGGCATGAAGTCGGTTGTCGGGTACTGGGGCTGGCACTGGCCTTGGCGGCCGGATGCCAGCGCCAGGATACAGCCCGGGCCGTCAAGGAGACTGGGCCGGCGGTGACGGTGGTTGCTCCGGCGGTCGGCGCACCGGGCTATGACCGGTGGCTGTATACCCTGGCCCGGCTGTTTCCCGGCGCTGCCACCCACGAGATCCAGGAATTCACCGCAGCCACGGGCCAGGCCTTGGACCAGCACCGCGTCCTGGTCATCCCCGCCATCGACAGTTTCCCGGTCAATTTGCGCAGTGCGCTCAACAGCTTTCTCAACAAGGGCGGCCGCGCCCTGCTACTGGGACCCGACCCCTTTGCCGCGCAAGCGCTGCTGACCAGGGCCGGGCTGGTCACGCGGGCGCAACAGGTGGAGCAATACGCCGCCGAGGCACGCGCCCTGGGCGGCATTTCCACCATCCAGCTATGGCAGCCGGTCGGTGACTCTGCCGCTGAAGGCAGCATCCGCGCGGCCCAAAGCCCGCAGCTCCCCTGGGAAGGTGTGTTGGTGGTGACGCCGGATCTCCGGCAGCGGGATGGACTGGAGTTGACGGAGATCCCGCCGGGCGCGTTGCCGGCCGGGATTAACGGGTTGGTTTTTTATGCCCGCGGGGATGCGCGCACGACGCGCCTGGTCCTGGAGTTCCAGGAGCAGGACGGCGCTACCTGGCGCGCGGCGATTCCCCTGGCCGATGCCTGGCGGCCGGTCCTGTTGCCCCTGGCGCGGCTGCAATGTGTGCCGGATCGGCGCGCGCGCGGCTATGCCGGGGACCGCCTGCGGCCGGACCGGGTCACGCATGTTTTCGCGGGTTTGGATCCGACCGTGGCGCCGCAGGCGCCGGGCCTCCACGAGTGGGGTCTTTCGGATTTGCGCTTTGTCGAGATGCCGGGCCGGGGCGGCGCAGAGCTGTGGCCCGATCTGCTCATGGCGTCCCCGCCGTACCGGCAGTATCCTGCCATGGCCAGCTCCCTGCTCGATCTCTTCACCGACGATCGCCACAACCTGGGTGAGGTCCGGATCAGCAGCCCGCGCCGCGGCCCGCGCAACTGGGACGCCAGCCGGGCCGGCGCGTATCGCTGGCAGCCGCTGTTCAGCGGGTTGGATGACGCCGGCCGGACTCGCGGGTGGGCGGCATCCATCGGCCTGGCCGCTGTCGAAAACGGCCAACTGCTGCAGTTGGGCTGGATCGGAATGGCCCCGGACGATGCCCATTGGCCGGCCCTGCGGGGCATGGTGGGCGGCACGCTCGCCCGCCTGGCTGCGGAGGGCGCGCTGCTCAGCGTCCAATGCCCGCGTTTCCTTTATCATCCTGACGATGTGATCACGGCCCGGGTGACGTGGCGGCAGGATCCCGAGGCGGGAACTCGCCAGCGGGTGGCCGTGGAGCTGATCACCGACGATGGCCGCCGCTTGCGCCGCAGCCTTGCCGGGGAAACCAACGCGGCATCCCATGGCGGCGCGGCCGTGCGCGAGGAGGAGGTCAACCTTGGCCGCGCGCCGGCGGTTGCGGCGGAGGCCCAGGATTACATCGTCCGCGTGGCGCTCGAAGACGCTGGCGCCCGCGCCAAAATCCACGACGAGATCCGCCAGGTGCTCCGCGTGTTGCCGCCCCAATCCAAGACCGACCCTACGGCCTGGATCAAGGTCGTGGGCGCGCAGTTTGTGTGGCGCTCCTTCCCCGTGTTTTTCATGGGCGTCAACTACCGGTTCCCGGATTTTGACGGTTGGCCGACGGACTCGCCACCTTGGCTTGATCCGGCCGGATTCAGCCCGGAAACGGTGTCCGCGGATCTCGCGGCCATGCGCGAGAACGGCTTTAACACCGTGGCCGTGCGCGTTGACAGCCTGCGCCAGGTTGAGGGGCTGAGATTTTTCATCGATGAGGCTACCCGCCAGACGATGCGCGTGTACCTGGTGCTCGACTGCCTTGCGCCCCTGGCGTATGACATGGAGCTGGCCACGCAGATCCTGGCCCCCCTGCAGCTCGCCCAGCAGCCGATCGTGTTCGCTTTGGGCCTGGGCCGACTCGGGGGCTTGACCAGCCAGCTTGAACGCCGGGCCCTGGATCCCGAGTGGGAGAGCTGGCTGACGGAGCAATTCGGCGACCCCGCCCAGTTCGCCAGGGTTTGCGGCCGCCCGGTGTGGCTGGACGAGGCCGGGCGGCCCACCAGCCCGGCGGACAGCGACTTCATCGCCGATGGTCCCCACCAGGTCGCGGTGGCCATGTACCGGCGGTTCCTGGGCGACTGCGTCAGCCGGCGGGTCGGCTTTCTCCGCCGCTGGCTGCGGGCGCAGGGGTATCCCCAGCTGATCAGCGTGCCTGGCGGCGACATGATCCCGATGGTGGCCGCGGATGCGCGGCCCGCGCCGCTGGACATGGCCACCGGCGCCGCGCACCTGGACTTTGTCTCGCTGGATGGCCGTGGCTTGCAAGGGCCGCTGGCGCAGTTCCTGGGCGCGGGTTTTCTCACTGCTTATGCCCGGGGCATCAGCGGCGGCAAGCCCGTGGTGTGGATGAATTACGGCTGGTCGCTCGGGCCCGAGCCGCAGCCGGGCGATCTGGAGAACCAGGCGCTGCTGTACCAGAACATGATGGAGCTGATCAGCCGTACCTTCTGCCAGGGGGGATTTGCGCAGGAATATGACGGCACCCGCGCCCAGGGAGCCGTGGACATGGCCCTGATCAATGCCGACGGCACCTGGCGGCCGGCGGCCAAGGTCATCTTGAAGTACAGCCGCCTGCTGCGGGCGGGCGCGATGCTGCCGGCCGCCTGGCAGGGACGCTTGTTCCAGCCGTCCGGCGACGCGCGCGGCCTGGCGGCGCTGCGCGCCCAGTGGGAGCCGGTGTATGCGCGCGAATTGGCCGCCGGCGACATGCTGGGCATCCGCCCCCTGGGCTGGTCGCAAACCACGGCCACCATGCTGCTGGTCGCGGTGGGCGGGGCCAAGTACACCGCCCCGGCGCCGCTGGAGTGCGCCAACAGCGAGTGGGGCCAGGTGGAAATCAACGGCCGCGAATGGGTGCGCCCCCCGGGGGCGGCGGTGCTGGCCGGCGTGCGGGACGTGGTGCGCCTCGAGTTGGTAAACACGGGGCCGGCCACGTGGGCCGCCGCCACGGCGGCCAAGCCGGGCGCGGTGGCCCTGCGCGTGACCAGCCCGGATGGCGCGGTGACCACGGTCCCCGTGCGCGAAGTTCAGTTCGGCAAAAGCAGTTGGGTGTCCTGGACCGCGCCGGCCGAGGGCACCTGGAAGCTGCGCCCGCAGCTCCAGGGATATGGCCAGTTCGGCGAGGGCCTGCTGGTCAACGTGGTCAACCCGGCCCGGATGGCCGAGCAAGTCCGGCTCCGGGAGTAGCCCAAGCCCACGCGCTGGCCGCGCCACCCGGAGTTAAACAGCTTCAGTAGGCGTTTTCGCGGGCGGCCAGGGTGCGCAGCAGGATCTTGAGGTCAAAGGCGATGGACCAGTTTTCCAGGTAGAAAAGGTCGTAGCGGATCCGCTCGTCAAGGCTGGACTGGCCGCGGAGCCCGTTGACCTGGGCCCAGCCGGTCAGCCCCGGCTTGGACCGGTGGCGCCACATGTAGCGGCTGATATCTTCCTTGAACTGCTCCACGAAGTGCGGCCGCTCGGGCCGCGGCCCCACGAGGCTCATCTCGCCCTTGAGCACGTTCCAGAACTGGGGCAGCTCGTCGAGGTTGTGGCGCCGCAGGAACGCGCCGATGGGCGTGCGGCGGGGGTCGTCAGGCGCGGCCCAGACCGGCCCGGTTTCCTCCTCCGCATCCACCTGCATGGTGCGCAGCTTGTACAGGTTGAATACGCGGCCACCCTCGCCGCAGCGCTCCTGCTTGTAAAAAACCGGGCCGGGCGACTGGCGCTTGATGAGCACGGCTGCCACCAGGATGATCGGGCTGGCGGCGATCAACCCCAGGCAGGCGCCGAGGATGTCTTCGATGCGCTTGCGGAACCGGTTCCAGAAAATGTCCAGCGGCCACTTGCTGACGCCGAGCACCGGGATGCCGTCAATATTGTCCACGGTCACGCCGCTGGTGAGCACGCGGAACAGGTCGGGTACCAGTTGAAAGTTCACCAGCCGCTGTTCGCAGGCCAAAATGATCCCCACCATGGCGGTGCTGCGCAGGTTCATGTCGGCCAGGATGACTTGGTGGACCGGGTGCGCGTCGAGCAGCGCATCCAAGGCATCGACCTCGCCCCGGACCAGGGCGGCGGGGATGGCGGCATGCACGTCCGCGCCCGGCGCGCGCAGGAACCCGAGCACCTCGGTGCGCAGGTGCGGCTCTTTTTCAAGCGCCGACTTGAGCCGCAGCGCGATGTGGTCCGTGCCGATGATCAGCACCTGGCGCACGCTCTTGTTCAGGCGCACAAGGCGCGACTCCAGGCGGAAAAGGATCATCCGCTCCAGCAGCACCGCGGCCAGGACGGTGACGAAAGACATGGCCACCGTGGTGCGCGAAAAAGGCAGTTCCGTGCGGATCATGAACCCCAGCATCATGGCCATCAGGATGCCCCAGCCCACGGCGCGCGTCAGGCGCGGGATCTTGTCGATGAACGCGCCCAGCTGCGGCCGCTTGTAGAGCCCGAGGTTGCGGAAGATGAACAGCATGATCACCGTGGCGATCAGCGCCCCGTAGGTGTACATGCGCGACGAGGGTTCCTCGTGCAGCAGGGGGATGGCGCCCGAGTGGAAGCGGATCCAGATGGCCGCCTGGAACCCGGCAAAGATGGCCACGGCATCGCCCGCCATGGCCATGAGGGCCGTCATGACATCAAAGGTATCCCGCGTCCGCATGGCAGCAATATAGAGGAACCCGCGGCCGCCGACAAGCGGCGCGTTGGGGCGGTACCTGTCAAAACCCGAGCAGCCGCAGCATGGCGGTGACGCTGCCGATCAGCAGCACGGCCAGCCATTCCCCGGCCTGCCACACCCAGCTGAACAGCCGGCTGAACATCATGACCGCCAGCAGGAACCACGACCAGGAGGCGGCCTGGGCCGGCGGGATGCGGTCCATGGCGGGCACGGCCAGCGCGTACACCGACCACCCGTCGAACATCGGGACCGGCAGCATGTTGAACACGAACAGCACGCTGTTGGCCACGGCCCCGGTGGCAAGGAACGTGAACAGCACGCCCAGCGAGTCGCGCCCGCCGAAGAATACGCTGACGATGGCCACTCCCGCGCCGAACACCGCGGCCAGCAGCAGGTTGGTGGCCGGCCCGGCGAGAGCCACGGCCGCCCGCCGCCAGCGCGGCCGCAGGTTGGCGGTATTGACCGGCACCGCGCCCCAGGCAATGCCGATCACCAGCAGCAGGATGATGGACGCCACGCCCATTTGCACCAGCGGGTTCAAGGTCAGGTGCCCGCGGGCCGCGGCGGTGTCGTCGCCGCACCGCAGCGCGGCCGCGGCGTGGGCGTACTCGTGGCAGCAAATCGAAAAAACCACCACCAGCACCCACGACCCATAAAACACGGGCTGGGTCAGGGCTTCCTTGATGAAAAAGTCCATGCCTGATTTGTAAGCCCTGCCGGCCGGGTTGGCAAGGCTGGTTGTTGCACCGGCCCGTTGACAATCCGGCCCGCCTGCGGCATGTTGGCCCCATGGCATGGATCCATGCGTCGGCCGGAGGATGCCGCATCACGATTCGCCTGGTGCCGCGCGCCGGCCGCAACCAGGTGGACGGGCTGCTGGGCGACGCGGTGAAGATTCGCCTGGCGGCGCCGCCGGTCGAGGGCAAGGCCAACGCGGCGCTGGTGCGGTTCCTGGCGGACCAACTCGACTGCCCGGCGCGCGCGGTGCGCCTGTGCGCCGGGGCCGCCAGCCGCCACAAGGTGGTGGAGATCGCGGGCTTGGCGCCGGCCGCGGTGGCCCGCCGCTTGGGCCTGCCCGGGGCCTGACCGCCGTTTTCCGTTGCGGCCACCGGCCCGGCCCGCGTACAATGCGGGCATGAACGAGACACCGTCCGTTTCGATCGTGGTCCCGGTTTTCAACGAACAAGAGAACCTGCCGGAGTTCCTGCGCCGGACGCTGGCCGTGGGCGAGGCCCTGGCCATGCCGTACGAGATCGTGCTGGTGGATGACGGCAGCAGCGACCGCTCGCTCGCGATGATGACCGCCGCCACGGAACAGCACTACGGCAAGGTTGTCGCCGTCCAGCTCAACCGCAACTATGGCCAGCACGCGGCGGTGATGGCCGGCCTGGCGCAGGCGCGCGGCGATTTCATCATCACCCTGGACTCCGATTTGCAGAACCCTCCGGAAGAAATCCCGGACGTCGTCGGCGAGATGCGGGAGGGGCACGACGTGGTGGGGACGGTGCGCACCAACCGCCAGGACACGCTGTTCCGGCGCCTGTCGTCAGCCATCGTCAACCGCGTGGCGCGCAAGGCCACGGGCGTCAACATGCACGATTATGGCTGCATGCTGCGCGGGTACCGGCGGGACATCGTGGCCGCCATGCTGCAGTGCCACGAGCGCAGCACGTTCATTCCGATCCTTGCCAACAGCTTTGCGCGCCATCCCGCGGAGATCCCGGTGGCGCATGCCGCGCGGCCGGCGGGCGGCTCCAAGTACGGCCTGTGGAAGCTGATCAACCTGCAGTTTGATCTCCTGACCAGCATGACGACGTTTCCCCTGCGCCTGTTGAGCGTGCTGGGGGTGCTGATTTCGCTGGCCGGGATCGGGTTCGGCGTGTTCCTGTTCATCATGCGCCTGATCCGGGGGGCGGAGTGGGCGGCCCAAGGGGTCTTCACGCTGTTCGCCCTGCTGTTCATCTTCATCGGCGCCCAGTTCGTGGGCATGGGCCTGCTGGGCGAGTATATCGGCCGCATCTACTACGATGTGCGCGCCCGGCCGCGCTATTTTGTGGAGGGCGTTGCCGGCATCAGTCGCCTGAAGAAGACCGAGCCGTTGCCGGCCGCCCAGTGATACCATTTGTGCAAGAGGATCGGCACGAATCTGGGCTCCCCGCCTTTTCAAGGCGGGGGGGACCCGAAGGGTGGGGCGGTTGGTCCGGGTTTCGGATCATCCGACAAGTGCCTGTCTGGATTTCAAAAAGCAGGTGCGAATGGAAGCAGACAAACAACCACGGATGGACACGAATGGACGCGGATGTGAATCGGGGAAGATAGCGGATTGCCCTGAAATATCCGTGTTAATCCGCGTGCATCCGTGGTTCAAATTATTCTCTTGGTTTGCGGCCTCAGGCCGCGTCTTGAACGGGTGGCACCTGGGTTCCGAGATGGTTCCACGGATCTTGGACAGGGCAAGATTCGGGCATCCTGTTCAGTTGGTTATCCTGTCCAGAATTCTGGTCCGGGTTGGGCCACGCCGTTGTGATCGGTCGTCAGACAGGAACTTCCCGGATGAACCCGGGTTCCACCCACCGTGATATCTGGGCGCGGATCATCCATAACCACCCCGGCCTGCGGCCACCCCTCCTTGCAAAGGAGGGGAGCTCGTATGGTTGTTCTCATGCGGACATGGTATGAGCCGCGTCCCGGGCCGGCTAGTCCGGCGCGTGGGCGGCATCGCGGGCGCAATTCTTGTCCATGATGTACTGGACCATGTTGCGGTTGTCCCGCCGGTAGTGTTCCATGTAACGCGTCAGGCGCTTGAGGATGGGCAGTCCGCGCCCATGCTCGGCGGTGGGCTCGGGCAGGTCGGCGCGGTCGAACGCGCGCTGGGCGTCCCAGCGCTGGCCGCTGTCGACAAAGCGGACGCGGCAGGTGGCGCCGCGCAGCAGGATCTGCAGGAAAATCGGCTGGTGCTGGATCGAGCGTCCATGCAGCACGATGTTGGAGCAGTGCTCGATAATCAGCAACTGCAGGGCCGCGGCCATGTCGTCCGGCCACCCGTGCTGCAGCAGCGCCGCCTCCGCGGCGGCCGCGGCAAAGTTGACGTCCGCCATGTTGGCCGATATCGAGCGCTGGAACGCAATTTCGGACGGCGTGTAGAAGTGCACGGTAATCGCGCTGCAATCGTCCCGGCTGGTATCGTAACCCTGTTCCTGCATTTTCTTGAGCACGTCGCCGGGGGTGTCGAACGAGGCCTCGTCCGCCGCCACGGCGCCGACAATCTCGGTTAGCCGTTCGCGGCCGCACTCTTCGTCCGAGTCGCGCGCGGGCGCCTCGATCAGCCCGTCGGTGAACATGAACAGCAGGCTGCCGGGCTCGGCGGTGAACGCCACCTCGTCCTCAAGCTGGAACGGCGTCTCGGTGCGGGTGATCATGCCGATGGCGCTGCCGCCGCCGCGCTCGAACACGTCGTCGCACGGATGGCCGGCGGCATCCAGCAGGATCGGGCTGGGATGGCCGCAGCTCAGGCAGCGCCAGACCAGCTCCCGCGGATCAAACAGCCCGAGGAAGAGCGTGGCATATTGAGCGGGGTTGACCACGTTGGCGATGAAGCGCGCGTGCAGCGCGTTGCCGATCATGTGCGGGCCCTTGTCGGCGTGCAGTTCGATGGCCTCGGCCATGGAGGCCTTGAGAAAGGTGGTGACCAGCGCCGGCGCCACGCCGTGGCCGCACACATCGCCCATGTAGATGGCGATCCGGCCGTCGGGCAGGGTGTGCAGGCCGAAAAAGTCGCCGCCCACCTGCAGGCAGGGCTGGTTGGCCTTGCGGATCTCCATCTCCGGGGTGAACATCGGCTCCATGGCCAGCAGCGACTGCTGGAGCGTGCCGGCCAGCTCCAGCTCGTGGGACATGATTTTTTTCCAGCGCACCAGCGCGTCGTTGGCATGCTTCAGCAGCAGGGCGTTGCGGACCCGCGCCACCAGTTCGCGCGGGTTGAAGGGCTTGCGGATGTAGTCCATGGCCCCGCGGTCAAAGCCTTGTTCCAAGTCCTCGATGCGTGTCTTGGCGGTGACCATGATCACCGGAATGTCGCAGGTCAGCGGGTCGCGCTTGATGCGGGCGCAGACCTCGTACCCGTCCATGCCGGGCATGACCACGTCCACCAGCAACAAGTCCGGCAGGTGCTGGCGCGCCAAGGCACAGGCCGCCAAGCCGTCAGCCGCCTCGATCACCTGGCAGCCGCGGTTGCCCAGCAGTTTCCGGATATACAGCCGGTTCGGGGCTTCGTCGTCGACGATCAGCACCTGGCCGCTGAGTTCCACGGCCGGCGCGCCGACCATGCGCGCGGTCTCGTCGCCGTCGGTCATCCGAATATCAACCCGGCAGGGTCCGGCGGAAGCCGTCCAGCCACTGGTGCAGGACGGTGCACAACGCCTGGTAGCGCGCGGTGTCCTGCGCCTTGCAGGCGCGCTCCACGTCCTCGGCCAGCACGGACAGCTCCGGCGCGCCGGCCGTGCCGCCCATGCCCTTGATGGAGTGGGCCTGGCGCCCGGTTTCCTGCCAGTTGCCGGCGCCCGTGGCGGCGTCCATGGCCTTGAGGTTGGTCTCGATCTGGCCGATGAACAGCTGCAGCAGTTCGTCGTCGACGTCGCTGGTGTCCACCTGGTAGTGGGGCATGCGCTCATCCAGGTCCGGGATCAGGGCCCTGACCAGGGCCTGTAGCTGGGGGTTGGGCTCAATCGTCATGGGTGCTCCGGGTTGGGGGGGTGGCGGTGGCGGCGGGTTGGGCGCGGTCCATGGGGATCCACGCCTGCAGGATGCGGCGCAGCGTGCCGTCCTTTTCCCAGCGGCGCAGGGTCTTGTTCACGGCCGCCAGCAGGGTGGGGTTGGTCCGGGCAATGCCCCAGGCCAGGTATTCCTCGGTCAAAGGCGTGGCCAGCACGGTCAGGTCCGCTTCGTGCTGCGAGGCCTGCCACCAGATGGACGGCGCGTCGTCAACGAACAGGTCGAGGCGCTTGCGCGAGAGTTCGAGCGCGGCGTCCTCGGAGGTGTTGTAGGCGCGGCGCTGGGCATTGGTGAACCAGGCCTGCACGTAGCCGTCGCCCGTGGTGTTCTTGATCACGCCCACGGCTTCCTTGGTGGCGCGGACCGCGTCGGCCGTGGGATACAGGTGCGCGCGCGAGCGCCGCATCAGCACCAGCTGGCCGGTGCGCAGGTAGGGCCGGCTGAAGTCCATGCGTACCCGGCGAGCGTCGGTAATGGTCATGCCGGCCATGATGATGTCGATGTCGCCGGCCACCAGCGCGGGGATGAGCTTGTCCCATTCCATTTCAATCAGGCGCAGGGGCATGCCGAGGTCGGCGGCCAGTTGCCGCGCCAGGTCGATCTCGATGCCTGCCGGCTGGCCGTTCTGCACGAAGACCACCGGCGGGTAGGTCGGGGTGTAGCCGGCGCGCAGGACCGCGTCATTCGCGGCCTCAACGGCCGCGCTGCCCGCTGCCAGGAAGGCCGCGATCAGCCCGCCCCTCCAGACCGTTCCGATACCGACGGATTTCATGGTCTTCCTTTCGATGATGCGGTCCACGGCGTACAGCCAAATACCAGCGCCCACCATAATATTGAAGCGTCGGCGCGGCAATGCTAAAAATCGGTGCTAAAAATCGGCGCGGGCCGCATGCAATAGAGTTGCATGGCCGGCGGATTCCTGATTGGCTGGGCCATCCAATAATGAACCAAGCCAAGCTAACCGCAGGGGATCCGTTGTCGGAATTGCCGGCCGGCAGCCGCCTGCTCAGCGTCATCCCGGAACGGCTGGGCGACGCCCTGATGACCACGCCGGCGCTGGACGTCTTGAAAGCGGCCCGGCCCGATTTGTCCGTGGATATCCTGGCCTTGTCCCCCGTGGCCGCCGAGGTGTACCGCCACAACCCCCGCGCCAACCAGGTGCTGGCATGGCCCGGCGCGGACGCGGATCGCTTGCGCCGTGAGTATGCGGTGGCGCTGCACACGCATCCGGATCCCGATTACCCGGCCTTGACCCGCCTCGGCCTGCCGGTGGCCACGCCGGCGGCCGGCGCGCCCCGGACATCGCACCAGGCCCAGGTCCAGGTGGATTTCATCGTCCGGGCGCTGGGCTTGGCGGCCGCGCCCTGCACCCCCGGTTATCGCTTTGACGTGGCCGAGGCGGACACCACCGCCGCCCAAACGCTCCTGCTCCAGCAGGGATACCGGCCGGGGCATGATGTGCTCGTGGGATGCGTGCCCGGGTGCGGCCGGCTGGCGCATCGCACGTGGAAGTTCTGGCGGCCCCTGGTCCACAAGCGCGCCTGGCCGGTCGCGGCCTGGTGCGAGCTGGCCCGCCTGGCGCGCGCGGATCAGCCGCGCGTCCGCCTGGTGGTGTTTGGCCATGGCCGCGAGGAACGGCTCGCGCGCCACCTGCGCCGGGCTGCGCCCGACTGCATCTACGCGGTCAATGCGCTATCCCTTGCCGCCACCGCCGCCCTGATGAACCAGCTGTGCGTATTGGTCACGCCGGATACCGGGCTGCTGCACCTGGCCTGCGCGCGGGGGGTTGCCATGGTCGGCTTGTTTGGCGCCACGGATCCGCGGCAGACCGGGCCCTACCAACCCCGGGCCAGGGTGCAGTACCTGGTGCAGCCCTCCATGGCGGCCATCACGCCGGACATGGCCTGGCGCGCGGCGCGGGACCTGCTCCCGTAGCGGCCGGTTAGCTGAGAACCCAGCGGATTTCCGTGGCCGTCGCGGCCTGCGATGCCTGGGCCTCGGCAAACCGGTGCCGCGACGTCACCTCGCCGGCCAGGCACGTGCTGGTTTCTGTTCCCTGGATCTTGCGCCATGGGCCACGGCCCTGGCGGGCCTCGACCTTGACCAGGCGGTCCTCGGGCTCCAGGCGGGCGCGCACCACGTAACGCCGCTTGGCCGGCATGCCCCGATACTTGCCCTTGGGCGGATGCAACACCATGTGGATCGCGGCGCCGTCGCGCCAGCCTTCCACGCGGGTGACTGAGAACTTGCCGCGCTCGCAGTCCAGCGATTCGCCGTCATCCTCGTACAGGTCCAACGCGGAGCGCTGGTCAAAGGCTGGATAATAATCCAGGTACAGGACCTTGCCCACGCGCGCGCCAATGGCGGCCCCAACCGGAGCGCAAGGCAGGATGGCGCCTTCGCGCACAAACGTGGGGATGAGGTCCAGCGGGATGTCCAGCATCCGGTCGTCCAAGCCCCGGTACATTTCCCCGGTTTCCAGGCCGAACCAGCGGCCGTTGGGAAAATACGCGCGCTTGCGGTAGCAGCCGGTGGCCTTGTCCAGCGGGCCTTCCGCCGGGATGACGAGCAGGTCGCGGCCCAGGGTGTACTGCTGCTCGCGGCCGCGCGCGCCGCCGTCGTTGTCGTTGTACTCCAGGTAGAGCGGGCGCGCCAGCGGCAGGCCGGACACGTGCGCCTCGCGGACCAGGTTGTACAGGTAGGGCGCCAGCGCGGCGCGGATGCGGGCCTGCTTGCGGAACAGGCCGCACGCCTTGGCGCTGAACTTCCACGGCTCGCGCGTGCCGTGGTCGCTGTGGGTGCGGAAGATCGGGCTCATGGCGCCGAACTGGGACCAGCGGATGAACAGCTCCTCGTCGATCTCCCGGCCCATGAACCCGCCGATGTCGTGCGACCAGTACACCGCGCCCAGGTTGCCGGACCGGGCGGTGAACCCGATCTGCTGCCGCAGGGTTTCCCATTCGGAATGCGTGTCGCCCGAGAATTGCACCGGGTACCGGTGCGAGCCGATGCCGCCCCAGCGCGAGAGGATCAATCCGCGCCGGCCGGTGCGTTCGCGGGCCAGCTCGTAGTAGTGCTGGTTGGCCCAGAGCTGGCTGTCCACGCCGCCGAACGGCGACTTGATCCACCCGTCCACCCACCAGAAGTCCATGCCCTGATCGAAAAACGGGCCCAGCACGCTGTCGCGCCACGTTTGCACGGCGTCGGGCCGCGACCAGTCGCAGGCCCACTGGCCCTGGTGGGGCAGGGGGCCGAGGCGGCGGGCGATGGCCGGAATGTGGCTGTCGTCCGGCGGCAAGGCGTCGTAGTTGTCGTAGCCCGGGTGATCGTTGACGCCGCAATGCACGCCGATTTTCTGCATGGCCTTGAAAAACCGGCGCGGGTTGGGAAAATATTTGGCGGACCAGTCATAGCCGCCCCAATGATCGCGCCAGTCCGTATCCACCACCATGACATCGAAAGGGATCTGCTCCTGCCGATAGCGCTCCGCCAGCTCGACGAATTCCGTGTCCTTGTAGGCGTTCCAGCGCGAGTACCAGAACCCGAGGGCCCAGCGCGGGATCATGGGGATGGGCCCGAAAACCTTGATGAAATCGCGCAGGGCCGTTTTGTAGTCGTTGCCGTAAGCGAAAAAGTATCCGTCGAAGGCCACCTGGTGGCTGCGGCATTCCGGCCACTTGAGCTTGGCATTCCAATAAACGCGCGGCTCGTCGGCCAGGAAATGGCCGCCTTCGGTGCTCAGGATGCCTTCCACCGGGTATTTTTGCGGCCCGCCGCACCACTTCCAGAAATCCAGCGACCGGGTCACCGTGCCCAGGTTGCCGCGGTCGGTCTTGCCCGGCGCCCACACCTCACGGCCGCCGGTGCTGTTTTTGTGAATGATCCGAAGGTTGTCGGCGGTGAACCCGTGCTCGTCCTGCTGGTACACGATCTCGAGTTGTTCCGTCTTGATATGCCAGGTCTGGCCGTTCTGGCGCACGTCCGCATCGCCGGGTTCCGGCGCATGGCGGCCCACCAGCACGGAGGGGTAGGGGCTGAAGTGCCCGCCCCACGAGAACTCAAGCCGCACGCAACCCGGCGTGTACACCGTGAACCGCGCGTTTCCGCAAACTATTGGAGTCCGCATGATCAATCCTTCCGATAAAGCAGGGCCCTGTGGTTGCTATTCATATCGTTGCGACATCTTCTTGAATTGCATAAATATTTCAACCTGAAAGTAACCAGGCTGTAATTGATTGACGGTGCCGCGCCGACAGCGCATCATGAGTTCCGAGGTCGCGACGCACCGTCAAGCGGGAGGTAAGAAATGAAAATATCGGCGATTCTGGGCGGCGTGGGATTGGTGCTGGCTGCCAGTTGGGCAGGGGCCGTAGAAACCCTGCGGCCGGCGGCCGCCGGGACGTCACGGTACGCCTACACGTTCCTGTATTCGGGAGTCACGGATTCGGTGGAGACGGGCTATGACCCGGGCTTGATGGGCACTTGGATGTATTACCGGGGCACCGTGGAGTTTCCTTTAAGCAACTACCCGGCGCAGGTTTACTCGGCCAAGGTGCGCTGGACCGTCCAGGCCCAGTCCGGCGCATTAAGCAACGTGTACTATCTCTACGGGTATCGCTTCGATGGCAACGGGTCGGTCAATGGTTACGATTATACGAACATCTCGCTGCAATCCCTGGGCGTGATTTACAGCAACACCACGCCCGCGGTGGGTGAGGTGCGGGAGATGGATGTGACCGCGGCATTTAACGCGGCGGTGACCAACGCCTGGAGCTATTTCGGCCTGCATACGCTCCAGTCGCCCGAGATCACCGTCACCCATCCCTATCTTCGCCTGTACAGTTCCGGATCCGACGAGCCCGTGCTGCTGATCGAGCGCGCGCGCACCAACCTGATCACCGACGGCGACTTCTCCAGCGCCGTGGCCCGGGATATGGAGCAGATCAGCGTCACCATCGCCGAGACCAATGCCAACCTCTGGTACGCGGGCGAAATTCTCAACTCCTTGTGGGACTGGAACAGCAACGGCTATTATATCTTTAACGCCACCAGCAACCAGCTCAGCGGCCTGAATTTCTCCCAGATATTTTCCATGGCGCCCACGGGCCGGTACACGCTGGCTTTCGATTACTGGGAACCGCTTCCGTTTTCCTCGTACTGCCACGTGTACGTGGGCGGCAAGAACAACGGCAACACCATCACCTATTTCGGTGATCCATCGTCCGTGGGCAACGGCGTTCGATTGACCAACTGGGCCCTGCCCGCGGGCCCGGCGTGGCAGCATTTCAGCAAGTGGATCCAAGTGCCGGCGTCGATCACCAACCGCACCTACCTGTTCGTGGCCTTCCGGGTGGACGACGGGGCCGGTGGTCCGGCCAGCCTGGCGATCGACAACGTGACCTTGACCCCCGGCATTCCTCCCGTGGAATTGGGGCCGGTCAGCTGCAGCAACAACACCATCCAGCTGAGCATTACCCCGGCCACGGACAAGGTTACGAACTACCTGGAACGTACCTATATCCTGCCGCCCACGAGTTGGAGCACCGTGACCAACCTGGTGATCACCAACGGGGCCGCGGTGTGGAGCGATACGCTGCCGGCGGCGTGGACCCAGGCTTATTACCGCGTGCGCAGTCGGCCCTAGCCATTTTCGTTGACGAAGAAAATCCCATCCTCGTCAGGCGCCTTCCGGGCCGACCGATCCGGCTATCTCGGGCTGGTCCTGGTGGCCCTGGTTTCCCTGGCCGCGCAAGGGCTTTATTATTACCAGGCGCGCCATGACCCCAGCTTTGATCATCCGCTGGTGGATGCGCGCACCTACGAGCTGCAGGCTCACGACCTGGCCGCCGGCCGCGCGGCGCCGGCCATCCCGTACTGGCAGCCGCCGCTGTATGCCTGGTGGCTGGGGCTGAACTACGCCGTCAAGCATGGCAGCCGGGCGTCGGCCCGCGGTGCGCAAATGCTGCTGGGCATGGCCACTTGCCTGTTGACCGTGGTGCTGGCGCGGCGCGTGCTGCCGCCGCGCTGGGCCGTGGCGGCCGGCCTGGCCACCGCGCTGTATGGGCCGTTGATCTTTTACAACTTGCAACTGCTGCCGCCGGTGCTGGCGTGCTTCCTGGACCTGCTGGTGCTGTGGCTCCTGCTGCGCGCCTGGTCATCGTCGTCGCTTGCGGCGTGGCTGGCTTGCGGACTTGCGGCAGGCATCGCGGCGCTGGCGGTGGCCAACCTGCTGGCGGTGATGCCGCTGTTGGTGGCGGTGGCGCTGGCTTGGCGCGCGGCGCCATCCCGCCAGTGGCGGCCGGCGTTGCGCGGCCTGGCGGCGTTCCTGCTCGGCATGGCGCTGGGGGTGGCGCCCGCCGCCGTGCGCAATGCCGTGGTGTCGGGCGAGTGGGTTCCGGTTTCGGCCAACGGCGGTATCAACCTCTTCATCGGCAACAATGCCGATGCGGCGCGTACCATGGCCATCCGGCCCGATGCCGACTGGTCGGACCTCGAGCGGTTGCCGGTGCGCCACGGTGTACGCACCGCGTCGGGCGCTGACCGTTTCTTCAAGAAGCAGGTGGCGGGCTACATGCTGGCGCAGCCCGTGGATTTTCTGCGTGGCCTGGCCGCCAAGACCCGCTGGTTCTGGAATGCCCGCGAGCTGCCGCGCAACACGGACCTCTACGCCCACGCCGCGTATTCATCCTGGCTGCGCCTGCTGGTCTGGCGCATCGGGCCGTTCGCGTTCCCGTGGGGCGTGGTGGCGCCGCTGGCTTTGCTGGGCTTGCTGGTGGCGGCGCGGCGGCGTGACGCCGGCCTGGGGCTCATGGCCGGTTTCGTGTTACTCTACAGCGCTTCCGTGATCCTGTTTTTCGTGTGCGCCAGGTACCGCGTGGTGCTGGTCCCGTTGTTGATCGTGCTGGCCGCCGCGGGCCTGCAATGGCTTTGGCAGCAGCGGCGCGCCCGGCTGCCGTTGGCCGGCGGGCTGGCCGTGGTGCTGGCGGCGGCCGTTTTCGCCAACACCCCGATCCACGCCCCGACGGACGGCGTCAACTTCGCGGCCGAGCTGCACCTGTTGCTGGGCTGGCAGGCCGCGGAGGAGGGCGACGGCGTCCGCGCCGAGACCGAGCTGCAGCAGGCCCTGGCCATCCAGCCCGACTATCCCCAGGCCTTCAATGTTTTGGGGTATCTCCGTTTGCAGCAGGGCCAGCCGGCCGCGGCCGCGGCGGCCTACGCGCGCGCCGTGGAGCTGGCGCCGGGATTTGCCGAGGCCCATAACAATCTCGGCCGCGTGCGGGCGCGCCAGGGGCGAATGACCGAGGCCATGGCCGAATTCGAGGCGGCCATCCGCCTGCGGCCGCAGTTGGCCAAGCCGCACCACAACCTGGGGCAGGCCCTGGTCCAGCGCGGGCGCGGCGCCGAGGCGGTGGTGCCGTTGCGCGATGCCGTGCGCCTGGACCCGTTCAACGTGGAGGCGGCCAACGACCTGGCCTGGCTGCTGGCCACCCATCCGGACCCCGCGGTGCGGAACGGAGCCGACGCGGTGCGGCTGGCTGAAACGGCGCTGCAGCTCGGGCCGGTCACGCCGGCCATGCTGGATACCCTGGCGGCCGCCTATGCCGAGGCCGGGCAGTTTCCCGAGGCCGCGGCCACGGCCGGCCGCGCCGCGGCCGGCGCCGGCCAATCCGAGTGGGCGCGGCAGGTCATGGCGCGGGCGCGGGGTTATGCCGCCGGGCAGCCCTACCGGGATCCGGCCCTGCAACGGTGAGCGCCGGCGTCCGGCCCGTCATCCGCATTCAGCTTCGCCGAGCACTTCGAGGTGGTGGTCATTTTTCCGCAGCGCGAGGGTCGGGCTGTTGCCGCGGCCGAACCGCCAGTTGACGAACAGCCAGCCCTGGTCGCGCAGCGAGGCGCCCAGGTTGGCCAGCAGGCTTTCCTGCAGCGCGCGGGGCAGGTGGCGGTGCACGTTGGCCAGCAACAGCACATCGTAGGCGCGGGGCAGGGGCCGGCGCACGGCGTCCGCGGCATAGAGCAGGACCCGGTGCTCGCGCAGCAATCGCCGGGCCAGGTCGCGCGGCGGCGGCACGATGTCCACCCCGTGGACCGCCAGGCAGGCCCCGTGCGCGCGCAGCATGTCCGCGGCCAGCACCGTGTTGCGCGCGCCCGTGGCCACGGAGCAGCCGATGTCGGCGTACGCGCCACCCCGGCGGCCGGCCGCGGCCAGCAGGTTGATGATGTATTCCAGCACCGGCTTGATCCGGCCCTCGTCCGCCGTGGCGTTGTACTGCAACGCGCCATCCAGGGCGCGGTACGCGCGCCGGGCGTAGCGCCGCGCCAGGCGCGGGTGCGCGCGCAGCAGGCGGTCGCGCGCCAGCAGGTGCGCCTCGGCCAGGCGGTTGGCCCATTCGGCCGCGGGCGCGCTGGCCGGGGGCG
>CAZAYP010000008.1:0-102434 GCA_964489425.1 uncultured Verrucomicrobiota bacterium
GTAAATACCGCTTCCTTGCCATGGCGCCCGTCCTCTGCAGGTGATCGTCGAGATCGGGATGTCTGAAGTTCGCACCAGCCGGAGCCCTGACTCGAGACTGGATGGCGCCGCTCCTTCGGCGCCAACGGCCACAATGATGCCATCAAGGGCAGTACCCACGCCACCGGCCGGACCGGTCGCGCCGCGCGCCGGAGCGGTGCTGGTCCTGATCCCGATCAAGCCCACCCTGCCGGTCGCCATCCGCGACCAGGCCGAGACCCTGGCCCGTCGCGCCCTGGCGCACCTGCCCGGCAGCCGGGTGGTGTTCGACTTGTCCGGCGAAGCGCCGCCACGCGGCACATCGTTCCCCTACCGCCTGCCGCCGCTGGCGCGCATCCGGCAGAACATGGTTGATAAATATCTGGCCGCCGAACGCTGGGTGTTCTGGGTGGACGTGGACATCGTGGATTACAACGAAGACTTGGTGCTGAAGCTGATCGAGCGCGCCGAGGGCGGCATTGCCGCGCCACTGGTGCTGATGGAAGGCGACGTGCGCGAGCCGCCCTGCAATCCCGACGGGTTCGGGCCCGGCCGTTTCTACGACATCGCCGGCTTCTCCGAGGAAGGCCGCTGGGCGCGCTTCGTGCCGCCTTATTTCAACCAAGTCGGCCCGGTGTTCGATCTCGATTCTGTGGGTTGCTGCTACTTGGTCACGGCCACCGCACACTTCATCGCCAACCAACTCGATTGGCCGGCCGACATTGTGGCGCGCAACCAGGCCGGGCCGGCCAACTCGTTCAGCGACCATTACACGATCTGCGAGTTCGCGCGGCGTCACGGCCTGCCGGTGCGCGCCTTCGCGGATCTCGTGGTGTATCACCAGCGTGAGGGCTGAGCCAAAAAAAGTGAAAAACACATTGACGCCCCCAGTTGCTATGGGTAATAAATATATGAAGGTTAACAACGATTAACCAAACACGGCATATGTTCAGACGAGCGAAAAGAGGGATGGCGTACGCCTGTTGCTTGATATCAGGTGTGCTGGGAATGAGCATGACGGCTTCAGGTGAACCCGGGCTACCGATTACCCTGACGGCCCACAACATGCCCATCACCGATGCTTTGCGGCAGTTAGCCGACGCCTCGGGCGTGGAAATTCGCTGTTCGTTGCCCATTTCCGATGCGATCATGGTCAATACCGCGTTCCGCAATGCCACCTTGGAAAGAGCCTTGGACAAGATCCTCAAGGGGTTGAGCTACGCGATCGTCTTTGAGCGCGACCCCCAGGGCCGGCTGCTGGTTTCCGTTAACGCGGCCAACCGGGACGTGGAAGGCGCCAAAAACATCAAGGTCCTGGCGTTTGTTCCCCAGAACCGGCCGGCGCTCCCCGATGAACTGGTGAACAAGGAGCCGGTGCCCGCGCTACTGTTGCTGAACCCGCCGCCCACCCCCGAAGACTTGCAGGCGGGCCTGGTGGCGCGGGATGATGAGTACATAAAAGATTATGCCAACAACGATCCTCCAGACCCAGTGCTGCTGGTCAACCCCCTGCCGATGCCCGGGGAAATGGCGGATGGGAAGCTGATCGAGGAGAACCCCTACGAAAAGGTGTTCCGCAACAAGGATCCCGTGTCGGGTATCGTGGTGGCCAATCCTGCGCCGGAGCCCGCGGCGGTGGTCGCGGCCGGCGGGTTCATGAAAGGCGCGGATATTGCGGCGGCGGCTGATCCGCTGCCGGTGGACCCCGTGGTCGCTGCCAACCCCATGCCCCGGCCTGAAGACATGACGGTGGCCGGGTTCAAGTCATCCAAGGCGATCATGCCGCGGAACATGGATCCGGTGGATAAAATTGTGCTTGCAAATCCGATGCCGTTGCCGGAGCATATGAGTTGGTCAATAAATTAGGGAAGAGGATGTGTTGCTTTCTCTGCATGGCAGAGAGGCGAAGAAACCGGGTGAAAACCCAAGAAAGGAGAACGAGAGATGAAGGCGGTTAAATGGCTGGTGGTAGTGTGCGCGATGTTGGCGGTGTCTAGCGTGGCCTATGGGGCGGTGGGCTGGTACTATTGCACGGTCGTGACGATCTCCCCGCAGGGCTCGGATATCGTGTTGCAGTACAAGGTGACGGGCGATGCGACCACGTATCAAGCGTTGTTGTCCTCGAGCTCGAACACCACCCTGCAGAATCGTTTGCTGGCCACCGTGCTCACGGCTGTCAGCACTGGCAAGGGCATGACCTGCTACACGGATCCTGTGACGACCAACTATCGCATTGAGCAGGGCTCGCTGGCTAACTACTAAGATCGTTCGATTGGTTAAAAAAAAGCCGCAATCACCCGCTAACGCGGGTGGTTGCGGTTTTTTTCGTCTTCGGCCACGGATAGGCGTATTTGGGCTCATCCGACAAGTTCCTGTCCGGATGACCTGACGATAACCGCGTCCACCTCGGGCTGGTTCCCAGATTCTACAGAGCGGATCTATCACCACGAAGGACACGAAGGTTACAAAGTCAGAGGCAGAAATAAAAAAAGCATGACAGGATGAGCAGGAAGTTCAAGAAACAGAGCCGGTTGGCGATATTAAGGATTCTGGCGCGTATCCCGGTCTTCTTCGTGGTCTTCGTGACCTTCGCGGTGCAATGATTCTGCAATGATTTCGACGGTTCCAAAACAGGGCGAGATTGCCTATCCAATCAAGCACTCTGCGCCGGGTTGCGCTGAACGGTGATGATCACGCGGCAGACAGGAACTTCCCGGATGAACCCGTATTTGCAGGATGCTCGGTGACGCGGGGAGATCCGTTGCCGAGCGGACGCTCGGTGTTCCCGGGAACGCCAATCGTCTGATTGGCATGGACTAATCATCATCTGCAAACTTTGATGCCGCAAGTCTTGCCCTGCGTCACCGCGGCGTTGCGCTGGCGGCTCTTTTTCTATTGCCAGCCGCACGGGAGAGCTTTAGCATCCATATAAACGAAAGGAGCGTGTGATGAGTGGCCAAATGATCAAATCCTGCGCACTGGCTTTGACCCTGGGGATCGGCATGCTGTGGGCTGCTGGATGCGGAAAAACAACGAGCCCGGGCTCCATGCCGGCCGATACCGACAGCCCTGGCGGATACCAGAAGATTAACTCCGACGCCATCTATAGCGTCAAATACGACGAACCCATCCAGACCCTCACGGTGGTGACCTTTGAAGAAGGCGTCTTCGATTACGAGGGCGTGCCGAAAAAGGTCTTCGAGGGGTTCATGGCCGCCGATGACAAGGACGGGTTCTGGCAGCAGAAGATCAAGGACAAGTTCAAGGCCATCAAGTTCTGATCCGTAACCCTGGTTCAACGGTTCGCATAGCCGGTCTGCGCGGCGCAAGGCCCCGGGCCCGGCGGCGTTGGCAATAAGCGTACGGCAGGAGGTTCGCATGAGCAAAGCATCCGTTTCGTTTGTACTTTTGAAGTCTGTGGCCGGCGTGGTGGCCATGGCCGTTCTCGTGGCCTGGTCGGCCGGGTGTTTCCAAACCAAAGTTCCGCCAGGCGAAGTGTCCGCGCCGGCGGGCCGGCCGGTCCCCGCGGACGCCCCCACCGTGACCCTGGCGACCGAGGAAATCGCACCCCGCATCGATGTGGTGGGCACCGCGGTGTCGGCCAACAAAATCAACCTCAGCGCCAGGATCCCGGCCTACGTCAAAGAAGTCTTTGTCTCCGCGGGCGACCCGGTGAAGCGCGACCAGGTGCTGCTCACCCTGGACGACCGCGAACTGCGCCAGCAGCTGGCCGCCGCCGAGGCCCAGCGCCAGCAGGCGCAAACCGAGTATGAGCGCATGCGGCAGTTGGTGGCGGCCAATGCCGCCTCGGACCAGGCCATGACCGCGGCGCAGGCCGCGTTCGACGGCGCGCAAGCCCAGGCCGACCAGATCAAGGTCATGCTGACCTATGCGGAGATCCGCGCGCCGATCGACGGCAAGGTCACGGACCGCCGCATCGAAGCCGGCGACCTGGCCAACCCGGGCCAATTCCTGCTGGCGGTGTACGATCCTGCCAATATGCGCCTGGAAGCGCCAACGCCCTTGCGCCTGGTGGAAAAGCTGCCCCTGGGGCAGGCGGTGGAAGTAACCCTCGACCGGCCGTCACTTCCGTTTGCTGGCAAGGTCGTGGAAATCGTCGGCGAGGTGGATGCCCAGAGCCGCACCCAGCGGGTTAAAATCCAGCTGGAAGGCGTGCAGGGCGACGTGCTGCCCGGCACCTTTGGCCGGGTGTGGGTGGCGGATGCGCCGCGGCCCGCGATCCTTGCGCCGGCGACCGCTGTGTACCGCGTGGGCCAGCTCGAGATGGTGCAGGTGATCCAATCCGGCCGCGCCGTGAGCCGCCTGGTCAAAACCGGCGCGGTCTACGGTGACCGCATCGAAATCCTGGCCGGGCTGCAGGCCGGCGACGTGATCCTGGCCACGCCCATCCAGGGCTGACGCCGCGGCTTTTCCCGGGGGAGATGATCCATGGATAACCAAAAGTCTTTTTTAACCGGGCTGATGGAGACGTTTCTCCACGGCAACCTGGCGATCCTGTTCATGCTGGTCAGCTTGGTGGCCGGAGGCCTGGCGCTGTACGCCACGCCGCGCGAGGAGGAGCCGCAGATCACCGTGCCCGTGGCGGACGTGATCGTCATGTACCCCGGCGGCAGCGCGGAGGAGGTGGAGCGGATGGTGGCGGCGCGCCTCGAGCGGATGCTCTACCAGATCGACGGCGTGGAGTACGTGTACTCCATGTCGCGGCCGGGCATGGCCGTGGTCACGGTGCGCTTTTTCGTGGGCGAAGATCGCGAGAAGAGCCTGATCAAGCTGTACAGCAAGCTGCAGCAGAACCTGGACAAGGTGACCCCGGGAATCGCCGGCTGGATCGTCAAGCCCATCGAGATTGACGACGTGCCCATCGTCAACATCGCCCTGTACAGCGACCGGTACGACACGCATGCCTTGTACCGGGTGGCCGAGGAAACCGTGGCCCGCCTGCAGCATGTGGAGGACAGCGGGCGGATTACCATCCACGGCGGCGAGCGGCGGGTGGTCCAGGTGCAGCTGGATACCGAGCGGCTGGCGGCGTACGGCCTGTCCGCCATGGAGATCGCGCAGGCGCTGCAGATGTCCAACGTCCAGCTCGCCAGCGGCGCGTTCGAGCAGAACAACCGCATCGTCAAGGTGGAAGCCGGCCCGTTCCTGGGCGATGTCCAGGAGGTGCGCAACCTGCTCGTGGGCCTGCACGGGGACCAGCCGGTCTACCTGCGCGACGTGGCCACGGTGCAGGATGGGCCGGAAGAAGCCACCACCTATTCGCGGATCGGGTTTGGCCCGGCCGGCGCGTCGGCGGCGCTGGGCAGTGGCCAGGCCTGCGTCACGATCGCCGTGGCCAAGAAAAAGGGCAGCAACGCCGTGCGCGTGGCCCGGCGCGTCGCCGCCGTCATGCGCGACTTGCAGGGACGGCTCCTGCCCGACGACGTTCACTGGCGCATTACCCGTGACTACGGCGCCACCGCCAACGACAAGGTCAACAACCTGGTCATGAGCCTGGCCACGGCCGTGCTGATGGTCATCGGCATGATCGCCGTGAGCATGACCTGGCGCGAGGGGCTGATCGTGGCCGTGACGGTGCCGATCACCTACTCGCTCTCGCTGCTGTTCAACTATCTGCTGGGCTACACCATGAACCGGGTCACGCTGTTTGCCCTGATCCTGGCCCTGGGCCTGCTGGTGGACAACCCGATCGTCAGCGTGGACAACATCGCCCGGCACCTGTCCCTGCGCCGCGCGCCGCGCATGCAGGCGGTGGCCGACGCCATGCGCGAGGTGATGCAGCCGATCATCATGGCCACCCTGGCGATCATCGCCTCGTTCCTGCCCATGTTTTTCATCACCGGCATGATGGGCCCCTACATGCGGCCCATGGCGCTCAACGTGCCGCTGACCATGCTGACCTCCATGCTCGTCGCCTTCCTGATCACGCCCTGGCTGTCCGCCCACCTGCTGAAGCCGCCGGCGGCCGACGCCACGCCGTACGACGTGACCCGCACCCCCACCTACCGCATGTACCGCCGCCTGGTGCAGCCCCTGGTGGAGTCGCCGGCCAAGGCCGGGCTGCTGCTGGCGGTGGTGGCCGTGCTCTTCGGGCTCTCCCTGCTGCTGGCCGCCATGGGCCGGGTGCCGCTGAAGATGCTGCCTTTTGACAACAAGAACGAGTTCCAGGTCGTGGTGGACATGCCGGAACACGCCACCCTGGAACAGACCGACGCCGTGGCGCGCCAGGTCGAAGACCTGCTGCGCACCGTGCCGGAGGTGGTGGACTTCACCACCCTCGTGGGCGCCGCCTCGGCGCTGGACTTTAACGGCCTGGTCCGGCACTACTACCTGCGCCAGGGTCCGCACGTGGCGGACCTGCGCGTGAACCTGCTGCCGCGCGAAAAGCGGCAGGCCGACAGCCACGCCCTGATCCTGCGGCTGCGCACGGCCGTGGCCGCCATCGGCCGCCGGACCGGCGCGGACCTCAAGCTCGTCGAGTCGCCGCCCGGCCCGCCGGTGTTTGCCACCGTGGTCGCGGAGGTGTCCGGCCAGCCGCGCCACACGTATGCGGATCTGCTCGCCGCCGCGCGCGCGGTGCGCGCGCGCATGGACACCACGCCGGGCATGGTGGATGTGGACGATTCCGGCGAGGCGACCGTGCATAAAATATTCTTCCAGACGGACCGCGAAAAGGCCGGCCTCAACGGCATCGCCACCGCGGACATCGCCCAGACCCTGCGCCTGGCCCTCGACGGCCAGGCCGCGGGCACGGTCCACGCGCCCACCGAGCAGAACGAGCTGCCCATCGTCCTGCGCCTGCCGCGCGAGCGGCGCTCGGACAAGGCGCTGCTGGAAACCATCCTCGTCAAAGGCCGCTCCGGCCAGGCCGTGGCGCTGGGCGACCTGGGGCAGTTCCGGGACGGCGTGGAGGACCAGACCATTCACCACAAGAACATGGAACGCGTGGTCTACGTGCTGGCCGAGATGGCTGGCCGCGGGCCGGCCGACGCGGTCTTCGAGCTGCAAAAACATTTCCGCGCGCACCCCCTGCCGGCCGGGATCCGCGTGAACTGGCGCGGCGAAGGCGAGTGGAAGATCACGGTGGACGTGTTCCGCGACCTCGGGATCGCCTTCTCCATTGCCCTGCTGGTCATCTACATGCTGCTGGTTTACGAGACCCGCTCGTACCTGTTGCCGGGCATCATCATGATGTCCATCCCGCTCACGCTGATCGGCATCCTGCCCGGGTTCTGGCTGCTTAACGCGATCATGGACCGGCCGGTGGGCGGCTTCGCCAACCCGGTCTTTTTCACGGCCACGGCCATGATCGGGATGATTGCCCTCGGCGGGATCGTGGTGCGCAACGCGATCATCCTGATCGATTTCATCAAGTCGAGCGTGCGCGACGGCCTGCCGATCAAGGAGGCGATTATTCAGTCCGGCGCGGTGCGGTTCCGGCCGATTTTCCTCACCGCCGGCACCACCCTGCTGGGGTCCTGGCCGATCACCCTGGACCCCATCTTCAGCGGCTTGGCCTGGGCGCTGATCTTCGGATTGTTCATGTCCACCGCGTTCACCCTGATCGTAATCCCGGTGACCTACTACCTGGTGTACGGCCGCAAACCAGCCGCCGCCTGACCCAGGCCATCAGAGGAGGGTGCTGAACATGTCCTTGATTTTCTCGGCCGGAGACCGCGCGGCCCGGCGCCGGAGCACCTCGATCAGGTCGGCCGGCTTGTCGGTGTAAATGTAATCCACGTCCATCTCGATGAAGCGGTCCATATCCGCCGGGTCATTGACGGTCCAGACCAGCACTTCCTTGTCGTGTGCATGGCATTTGTCGACAAAGTCAGCCGTCAGGAACATCGCGGGCATCCCGATGCCATCGGCGTTCAATTGGGCCATATGGCCGACGCCGCCAAACAGGATGTAGGCGGTGCGGATAGTGGGGTCCAACTCCTTGACCCGCTGCAGCCCCTTGTAGTTCAACGAGGAAATGATGCACTGGTCCTGGAACCCCCGGCGCCGGATGATGTCCACGACGCGTTCCGGCAAGCGGCGATCGTGCCCATTGTATTTAAGCTCGAAAATCATGTTCATCCGCCCGTCGACCAAATCAATCACCTCGTCCAGCGTTGGCAACTGCTCGCCCTTGAACTCCGGCGCGAACCAACTGCCGACATCCAGGGTGCGCGCCTCGTTAAAGGTCAATTGCCACAGGCCCTTGGGCACGCGGGCCACCTTCATCAGGTCGTTGTCGTGCAGGACAAGGATCGCGCCGTCGCGCGTCTCCTGGAGATCGATCTCGGCATAGTCGGGATGCAGTTCCATGGCCTTGCGCAAGGCGCTGAGCGTGTTTTCCGGGGCGCGGGCGGAATCGCCGCGATGGGCGATCACTTTGGACGAGTCGGTCATATAGACGGCTTCGGCCAGGATGGCGCCCACCACGACCATGGCGGCCAGCAGCAGCACCGCCGCGCCATACACCAGCCAGCGCGAGATGGGCATGGGCTCTCCGGACGCCCGGCCAGGCACCTGCGCGAATATATTCAGGGGCGGCGCCCGGCCCTCGGTCCGTTGGCGCAACTCGAAGTACAGGCGCGTGACCACGGCCGTGGTCAGCGGAACGAAAATCAGTGTTATCAATCCAGACAAAACAAGGTGGAGCGCCCAGACCAGGAGCAGCGCCACCCCGCCGAGCGCGAGGCGGTGGTCCACGGTCGTCAGCGCCATGCCGGTCAGCACGCCGACGCCGGAAGCGACCGCCGCGGAAACCATGCCGACCACCACGACGATCGCGGCCAGCGTGGCCACGGTCCGCCGCAGCGCGCCGCGCACGAGGTCGCGACTCCGCCGCAGGGCCGCCCAGCCGATCCGGCCCTCAAATAGCGCCACCGGCACAACGAACACCCACATCACGTATGCGCGGGTTACGGCGCCGAACAGCCCCACCCCGAGCGCGCCCGCAAATATGGCCGCGCCGATGAAGACCGGCGGCTGTTCCGTCAGGTAGTAATTGATATCATGCGCGCGCGTCAGGAGCCAATAGGTGGCGCCCCCGGCGGCCAGGAACGGCGCGGCCCAGGCCAGCAGGCAGCCGAAGGTCGCCAGCGCCGTGGCCAGCAGGCCCGGCAGCTTTTTGATTAACAGCCCGATGGCCCGGAAGCTCGACAAGCGCGTTTGCTCTTGCAGGCGGGCGGCGATCAACACCAGCCCCGCGGTTTCGAGATAGAAGCCGAGGAACAGGAAGGCCCCGCCGACGAGCGCGGTCAGCCAGCCCAGCGGGTTCAGCGCCAAGGCGATCAACTCGTAGTTGGTTGCCGCGGGGCCGACCGCGTATTCGAGCAGCTTTCCGGTTATGGCGACACTCACCGGCGTGATGAGCACCAGCCCGAGCAACTTGATCAGGATTTCAAAGCCCACAAACTGCGGCAGGGCGGTGCGGAAATCACCCCACGACAGCCGCCATAAATGCATGGTCTCTTTCAGGGTCATACGGTTCGTGGCAGCATAGCCTACCTTGACGCTATTGGCCAGCGCCAGGGCGTGGGGCGGCCAGCCCCAGCCAAGGGGTGGGGTCGGGGAACAGGGCGCGCAAGGATTCCATTTGGTCCGGGTGCCCATACCCGTCCAACTCGGCGAACCGCGTTTCGAGCACCGCGAGAAAATCTTTTTCGCGCATGAGCTGCACATGCAAATGCGGGTACCAGTTGCCATTGGTGGGCGGGACGCCCACCTCGGCCAGGATATCGCCGGGGCCTATGGCTTGACCGGGGCGGCAGCGCGCATTGCGGATGTGGGCGAGAATCATGATCAACCCGGACGGTTCCGGTGGCTGCAGGCGCAAAATGATCCGCATCCCCCATCCGCCGTGTTCGTCCCGATCGTCGTCGATCAGCATCACCTGGCCCGGCCAGTCGGCCGCCACCAGGGTCCCGGCGGGCACGTTAAGGTCCAGGCCAAGATGGAGATAATTTCGGGAGCGGTCCAGGTAGCTGCCGGCCCAAAGATGGCGCCGGTCTTCGAGGTAGCCACCGTACGACCATTCCCAGCCGCGCTGGCGGTGCCAAATCGTCAGGATGTCCAGGCAATAGGCCGGATCCAAAAATGGGCTGACCGCGGCGGCGCGGCCGTCGGCCGGGTGGTCCGCCATCCATTGCCGCGCTTCTTCGTCGAGTTGGATGTGGCCGTGGGGGGCGTTGGCCAGTTGCGGGAAAAGCATGGCAGGTTCAGCGGCGCCGGACCGCGCACCTACAGGGCGGCATTGGGATCGCGTTGTCGGATGTAGGCCAGCAATTCCTGGGCCACCTCGGTATGGGCACAAATCTTGCCGTAATCGACATCCACGTTGTTGAGATACTGCAGGATCAGGGCGTCGCCCACGCGCGCGCGCGGCAGGATGCCCGCGAAGAAGAAGCCGTACGGTTCCATGGCCGGCGCGATAAAATACGTCGCCGGGTCTTCCAGGTTCAGAAAGAGGTTAATGGCCGCCATGCCGTTCAGGCAGAGCCGGCGCAACAGGCGCCGGAGATCCATGACCGGGTCCGCGCCATACCGCTCCACGAACACCTCCGTGCAGCCTTCGGCCGGATTTTCCAGCGCCTGGATCACGGACGCGCCCGTCCCCACCGGCGGTTGCCGGCCGTCCGGCTCGCGGAATTCATGCTGGGCGCCGACGTTGCGAAACAGCTTCTCCACCATGGCGCGATGGCCGGCCGGGGGATATAACACCAGGCGCTTGGGCGGCTGGAAATACTTGAAGCTCATCACCACGCTGATGCGTTGCGATGTATCGCCATCGATCCCCTTGAATTTCCAGCTGGCCGGGCTGGTTGCCAGCTGAATGCCGCAATCGTTGATGCCGGCCCGCGCCATGGTTTTCTGGGTGAAAGGGTGATTGGCGACCGCATAGGCATACAGCCCGTCCAGCGGCTTGGCTTTCGGGGTGCTGACCAGAAAATCCAACAGGCGGGTAAACGCGCCCTGGCCGCGATACTCGACATTAACAAACACGAAGGTCAGTTCCGCGATCCGGTCGGTCGGCTCCTGGTGCAGCAGGCAGGCATGGCCCATGAACTTGTTGTCCTGGGTGACCGCGACGGCCGACACCATCTGGCCGGATTCGTTCAGTTCGTTAATCTTTTCCGGGTAATAGATGTGTTCGTCAAAAAACGTGTACCCGTGCGATTTATACGCACAGCGGCAGACTTCGATGGCCTCGCGCGCGGTCATGCGGCGGACCTCGTAAGGGATGCGTTCCTTGATCACTTCGGGCGTGGCCACCGGCGCCGCGGGTTCGGGATCCGCGTCCGGCTGGGTATCGCCGACATATTTGACCAGCACGGTTTCCTTGCCTTCCGGCCCCAGGTTGCGGAAGGCGCATTCATCCACCATGTTCTTCATCAGGAACAATCCGAGCCCGGCGGAATCCAGCTCTTCGAGGTTGCGCGGCCCGGGCTGATACACGGGCGCGCTGGCCGGGTCAAAGGGGATCCCCCGTTCGTGAATCACCACGCGTATGCCGCCAGCCACTTTCTCGCAACGGATCTCGAAGTTTCGATTCTCTTCGCCGTCATAGGCATGTTTCATGACGTTGGTGACCGCCTCTTCCACGGCCATTTCCAGTTGCACCAGGGCGCTGCCGGCCAAACCAATGGTGCTGCCCGCCGTGCGCACAAAGCTCAAGGCCATGGACAAGTAGGCTTGATCGTTGGGCAACGTCAACCGCACACAATCTTCATTTTTCACGAAAACGCCTCCCTGTCTTCCATGGCTTTCAAAATAGCGACACAGTTCACGGACAACCATAGGGCCAATAATATTGGGTATCAAGGCGGCATTTTGCAGGCTGCGGGTCGCCGGCGCGCTCCCGCGAGTTTGGTTTTGACTCCAGCCGACGCATTCCTGTAGTTTGGCCGCCATGGAAAATGGGGCCAAAATCGCGCTCATCATCGGAGGCAGCCGCGGCATTGGCCGCGCCATCGCCCTGCGCCTGGCACGGTCTGGTTTTGATCTTTGGCTGACGTACCGGTCAAACCGCGAGGCCGCCGAGCAGGTCCAGGCCGAAGTGCTGGGATTGGGGCGCGCGTGCGACCTGCTGGGCTTCGACGTGGCGGACCACCAGGCCACGCAGGCGGCCCTGGCCGACCGCGCGGCCGCGACCCCGCCCTACGCGGTCGTCTTCAACGCCGGCATCGCCCGCGACAACCTGCTGTTCTGGATGACGCCGGGCGAGTGGACGGACGTCGTGGGCACCAACCTGGGCGGTTTTTACAACGTGATGCGGGCCGTGCTGGCGCCCATGCTGGCCGCGCGCCAGGGGCGCATCGTGGCCATCTCGTCTGTCTCGGGCGAGGTGGGCCAGGCCGGGCAGGTGAACTATTCGGCGTCCAAGGCCGGCCTGATTGGGGCGGTCAAGGCCCTGGCCCGGGAGGTCGGCCCGCGGCACATCATGGTCAACGTGGTGTCGCCGGGCGTCATTGAAACGGACATGAGCAAACACGTGGGGCTGGAGCCGCTACTGCCCCTGATCCCCCTGCGGCGGGCCGGCCGGCCCGAGGAGGTGGCCGCGCTGGTGCAGTTCCTTTGCGCGGAACCCGACATGTACATCCACGGCCAGGTCTTGAGCGTCAATGGCGGCCTGGCCATGAGCTAACGGGCGAGGGCGGGAACACCCCATCGGCATGGAACCAACCCACCAGCGTGCGCCGCAGGCTCCGGCGGTCCGGCGATCGGCCGGGGCGTCCCTGCTCAAGTTCCCGCTGGCGCTGGCGGGGCACTTGGGCTACCTCGTGACACTGGCGCTGCTGGTCGTGGTCAGCGGCCTGGTCCTGCTGCCCCTGGCCCCGTTTCCCCGCTGGCGGCGGCGGGTGTCCAGCGCCATGCTGCGCGGATATCTTGGGTTTTTCGCGTTGCACTACCTGCCGGCGTGCCGCGCCTGCCGCGTCGTGGAGGTGGCTGGCCGCGGCGGTCGCCCGGCCGGCGGGCCCGCCATCTACGTCGCCAACCACCGGAGCTCGATCGATGCGATCCTGCTGCTGGCCCTGCTCCCGCCGACCTCCCTGGTGATCAAGGCGCGCCACGCGCGCAAGCTGGGGTACGCCTGCATGGTCCGGTTCTTTGACTTTGTCCCGATTGCGGCGGGCGCGTTGTCCAGCCTGCGGCAATCGATGGACAAGTGCCGCGACCTCCTGGCTGCCGGCCAGAACCTGCTCATCTTTCCCGAGGGCATGCGCGCCTCGTTCACCACGCTGATGCCGTTTGCCGATTTTGCGTTCCGGCTGGCCATCGCGCGCGGCGTGCCGATCGTCCCGGTGGTGGTGCACTCCGACCAACCGTTCCTCAACCGGCAGAAAGGGAGCTATTTTCCCAAACAGATGGTCCAGTACCGCATTCGATTTCTTGAGCCCGTAACTACTTCAACCAAGGACGATCCGGTCCGGCTCGCCGACGCCGTGTCGCGCCGGATGGCCGCCGAGGTGGCGGACCTGGACCGCCAGTACCTGGTCAAATGAACGACATCATGAATTCCAGCCTGGTTGGGGAGGGCGCATGAAGCTCCTTGCGCTGCTGGGCTATCCCCGGTTGGACGGGCACACGGCCCACATGACCGACCTGTTCCTGCAGGGCGCCACGGCCGCGGGCGCCGAGATCCGGCGTGTGCACCTGCCCACCGCCGACATCCACCCTTGCCTCGGCTGCTACGCGTGCTGGACCAAGACCCCGGGCCGGTGCGTGCAGGCCGATGCGATGGCGCCGCTGCTCGTGGAGTTCCTCGCCGCGGACCTGGTGCTGATGGCATCGCCGATCTACGCCTTCTCGGTCAGCGCCTCCACCAAGCAGTTCATGGAGCGCACCCTGACCATCCTGAGCCCCGGGGCCGAGATTGGCCCTGACGGGATCGAGATCAACCGCTGGCGCTACCCTGGCCGGGGCCCGAAGCGCATGGCCGGGCTGCTGGTGGCCGGGCGCCTGACCCCCGACATCACCCAGCCCGCGATCGACATGCTGCAGCTCTATGCGAAAGAGATGCGCATGACCTGCTCCGGCATCCTCGTGCGCCCCGAGGCCTGCGCGCTGCGGTTCCCCCAGGCCAAGCCTCTGCGGATGAGGGCCATTCTCACGGCGTGCGAGCGGGCGGGCGCGGCGTTCGTGCGGGAGGAGCGGATCCCGGCTGATTTCTTGCGCGCGTTTTCCGGCCCGCTGCTGGCGGACCTGCCCCACTTTGTCCGCTATTCGGCGGTCTTCTGGGAACATGCGCTGGCGCAGCGCGACGAATGCGCCGAGGCCGGGAATAAGGCCGGCGACGACATCCGCATCCTGATGTACGAGATGGCGCGCAACGTCAACCCGGCGGCCACGCGCAATGTCGTGGCAAACCTGCAGTTTATTTTTCCGGATCGCGGATGGAAGTATCTCCTGCGGATCGCGCGCGGCGCCTGCACCATCGAAGAGGGCGAAACCGAACACCCCGATTTGCTGGTGCGCTGCCCCGCGGCGCTGTGGTCCGCCGTCATCCAACGCACCATCCCCGGCTCCCAGCTGGCGGCGCATCCCGAGCTGCACCTGGAGGGCGACCGGGACCTGTTCCGGCGGCTCCCGCGCTATTTCCCGCCGCCGGCGGAATGATCGGCGCACACCTGGTCGACGGATCGCAGGCTGTCCACTCCGCGCACCGCGGTTTCATCGCCGAACCCGTTCAGGCGCGCCAGGCCGGCGAGCACGCGGCGCGGCCCGATTTCCAGCAGCAGGCGCACGTTCTGCGTGCGCAGCTCGGCCATGCTCTCGCGCCACCGGACGCGGTCGGTCAGCTGGCGCGCCGCATTGGACCGGAGGATGGCCGGATCGCGGTCCGCGCCGGCAGTGGCATTCGAGACCACGGGCATCCGCGGGCTGGCGAACGGTGTTCCCTCCAGCCACGCGGCAAACTGGGCGCGGGCCGCGGCGAGCAGGGGGGTGTGCCAGGGTCCGGAAACCCGCAGCGGCTTGCAGCAACCGGCCTGCATCTCATGGGCCTGGCGCGTGAACTCGTCCAGCGCTTCCGCTGCCGCCGCCACGACGACCTGGGCCGGGGCATTGTCGTTGGCCACGAACACGCGGCCGCCCATCCCGGCGCGCGCGATCAAGGCTTCGGTTTCGGCCAACGGCAGGAACACGGCCGCCATGCCGCCCGGCGCGCACGCCGCGGCCTGGTCCATCAGCAGGCCGCGTTGCGCCGCCATGGCCACGGCCTGTTCCGGGGTGATCACGCCCGCGGCCGCCAGCGCGGCCATCTCGCCCAGCGAGTGCCCGGCCACGAGGTCGGGCTGCAACCCGCGCTCCGTCAACCGGCGCCAGTAGCCCAGGCTGATGATCGTCATCAGCGGTTGTACAAAGGCGGCGCGCATGAGCTTCCGCTCGGGGCCGCGCAGGCACAGGCGCTCCAGGTCCTCGCCGGTGGTGTCCGACGCCCGGCGCACCTGGTCGCGCGCCCACGCATCGGAGCGCAGCAAGTCGGCCCCCATGCCCACCTCGTGGGAGCCCTGCCCGGGGAAAAGGAACGCCAGCGCGGACACGGTCACATCGCCGCCGCGGCGCTCAGGCCCCCGTCCACCACGATCGACTGGCCCACGATGTAGGCGGCCGCCGGCGACAGCAGGAACGCCACCACGCCCGCCACTTCCCGGGGCTGGCCGAACCGCTTGAGGACGAGATTTTCAATGTTGCGCCGCTTGATGTCGCGGGGCAGGGCGGCGGTCATGTCGGTCTCGATGAAGCCCGGCACCACGGCGTTCACGCGGATTCCCTTGGGCCCAAACTCGGCCGCCAGGGCCCGCGTCAGCGCCATCAGGCCGCCTTTCGCGGCCGCGTAGTTGGTCTGGCCCGGAAGCCCGAGGGATCCGGCGACCGAGGCGATGTTCACGATCGCCCCGCGGCCCGCCCCGAGCATGGGCCGGCTCACGGCCTTGGCCCAGCGCCACGCCCCGCTGAGGTTGACATCGATCACTTTCTGCCAGTCGGACTCGGGCATCATCATGATGAACTTGTCGGCGCGGACGCCGGCGTTGTTCACAAGGATGTCGATCCGGCCCGCCTGGGCGAGGACTGCCTCCGCGGTGCGGGTCACGGCCGCGCCATCCTCCTGGGCGCAGCCCAACGCGGTCGCGCCGGTGGCGCGCGCCGTTTCCTCGGCGGCTTCCGCGTGCGCGTGGTACGTGAAGAAGACGCGGGCGCCCTGGCCGGCCAGTTCGGCGACCACCGCCCGCCCGATCCCGCGCGAGCCGCCCGTCACGATGGCCACCTGATCCTGTAACATCATGTTCGCCTGCTTTTGGTTTCGGGCCCCGGCTACAGCCGGCGGCCGCCGCTATTTCAACGCCTGGTAGCGTTGCCACACGTCCGGAGGAAACTCGCGAATGAGCTGCCCGGTTTGCATGTCCATAATGGTCAGGGTCGTCTCGGCTTCGGCGATCTCCGCCTTGTTCGTCTCGTGCATGAGCGAATGCCGGAAGACCAGACGGCCTTCGTAGCGCGGGAGCAGCTCGTGCGTCGTCGTCAGCATCAGCCGGTCCCCGTAGCGCGCCGCTTTCCGGTAATCGCAGACATGCCGCACCACGGGCACGCCCACGCGCAGGCGCACGGCCTCGTCGAACGGGAGGATCTGCCACAGGATGCCCAGGCGCCCTTTCTCGAACCAGTAGAAGTACGCCGCGTTGTGCGCCATGCCCATGACGTCCACCTGGTGGAACTCGGGCTCGATCAATATTTTGTGAACGATCAGCCGGCCGCGGTGGGCAGTCTCGGTCATGGTCGGGTTCCCGGCCGTCACACTTCGTCGAGCTTGACGGTGAGGCTCTTGGGCATGATCGGCGGCATGGAGATCGTGGCGAGCTCCGGGCCCGCCGGCTGTTCCGCGCGGAAGGTCAACCCGGCGTAGGCGCAGTCGGCCGCCAGCAGGGCCAGGCCAATCCGGCACCCCAATACATGCGACGTGCAGGCCGTCACCACATGCCCGACCTGCGCGCCGGCATCGAACACGGGCATGCCTTGGGCCAGCGCCTGGCCCGGGGCCGCGCGCACGCCCACGATTTTTTGCGCCAGGCCCGCCTGGCGGCGCTGGCGGATCGCCTCGCCGCCGCGGAAGGCCGGCTTCTCAAAATCGATCATCCACTGGATGCCCAGCGGCAGCGGATCGCGCACCGCCGCGCCTTCGGCATAGATGTTGAAGAACCGCCCTTCGAGCCGCAGATCGTTGTGAATCGCGCAGCCGCACAAGCCCCCGCCCTGGCGTTCGGTCGCGGCGGCCAGCGCGGCGGCCAGCGCCGCCGCCTTGGCGCACGGGACCAGCGCCAGGTAGCCGAACTCGGAGGTTTTTCCGGCGCGGAACAGGCGCACCTTGTCCCCGTCGAAGGAGCAGGTCTCGACCGAAAGGTAGGGCAGGCCCAGGATATCGGACCCGAACACTTCCCGGGCCACGGCCCACGCCTTGTAGCCGTCCACGCTCAGCAGCGCGTGCGTGGCCGCGAGGTCTTCCATGCCGGCCGCGCGGCCGCCGCTGCTCATGAACAATTCGCGCAGGCCCGCGTCGTCCACGATGCCCTCGCAAATCAGCAGGAACTCGTCGTCGTTATTGGCCACGTAGCAGTCCGCCGCCAGCAGGCCGGCTTCGTCCGCGAGAAAGGTGTGCAGCAGGCGGCCAAAGCGGGTGCGGGCCACGTTGCCGGCCAGCAACGGGTCCAGGATATCCACGGCGCCCGCCTCGGGGATCCGGAACACCTGCATGTAGGACGCATCCGACAGCGCCGCGGCATCGCGCACCCACGCGTACTCCTGTTCCGGAGTCGCCACGCTCTCGACGGTCTCGCTGCCATACCGGTCCCGGAACCGGGCCCCGGCCCGGGCGAAGAAGTCGTGCAACGGCGTAGTTCTCATGGCTTGGCCACGCCTCCCGTTTGTTCCAGCACAAAGTCCACCAGCGTGTTGATGGAGCGCAGCACCGCGATGTTCGAATCGGGTATTTTTACCTGGAACGTGTTTTCCACGCAGAGCACGATCTCCAGCGCATCCAGCGAATCCAGCCCCAGGCCGGACCCCAGCAGGGCGACATCTTCATGAATGTCGCCCGGTTCGTAAGGGAGGTTCAGGCGCTTGATCAACTCGGTTTTGAGGCGGTCGACGATCGGCTTGCGCGCGTCGATCGCCTGCTGATTAAGTGGCGTCATGCGTTTCCCTCTCAACCATGTTTTCCCTATCCATTCCGAAGGCGCCCAGTACTACCGAAGCGCTCACGCCCTGTCGAGAAGAAATGGAGCTCAGCAGCGGCCGATCCAGCCCCGGGTCCCGCCCGCCCGCCAGGATCCCCGCGGCGATGTTGAACAGCGGCCCGCAGGCTTCCGCCGCCCCCACCCGCGCGGCCACGTCCGGGGCCGGGGCAAGATGGTCCGGCGCCAGGCCGGCCTGCGCGAGCGCGGCGGCGGCGACCGCGCGCGCCACCGGGTCCGCGGGCCGCGCATCCCAGTCCGCCAACGCATCCGTCGCGACAGCCAGCCCATCGATCACGGCCAGCGCGCGCCCTCCGCGTGCCCGCAGATGGTCCTCCGCCTCCAGCAGGAAGAAGACCGCCCCTTCCGTGGGCGGCGGCGCGCTGCCCGGCAATGGATGGCCCCAGCCCCGCTCCGTCAGCACGTCCACCGCTCCGGCCAGCAAGAACGGGACATGCCGATTCGCCATCGCGCTGGCCCCCGCGACCAGGCTCATCAGCCCCGCACCCTCGCCGAAACAGAACGCCGCATTGTGACCCCGCAACCCCAGGGCGCGGCAGATGGCGCCGGCCGTGGCATTGGGCACCACCAGCGTGAACTCCGCGATGCGTTGAATCACATAGTCATGGCTCAGCAGGTCGGGCAGGAACGCGGCCTCGGCCGCGTTGGACCCGGACGCATGGCCCAGGAACAGGCCGACGGACGTCACCACCTCCGGCCGCAGCGCCAGGCCGGCATCGAGCAGCGCCTGGTGGGCCGCCACCGTGCCCATGGACCCGGCCTTGTCCATGCGCTGCAACCCCAGCCGGCGCGCCAGGGCCGGGTCCAGTACGTCGGGTACCAGGGCGGCGCGGATCGGGGCATGGCCCGGCGGAGCACAGTCGCGCAGGGCCGGCCCGGAGCCTGCCAGCAACTGACCAAACGCCGCGCGGCCCGCGCCGGCCGAGGTCACCAACCCCATGCCCGCAATGCACACGCGGGGCTGGCGCCCGCCCGCCGGCCCGGCCGCCGGCGCCAGCGGCCCCATGACCAGCGCCGCGTTGTGCCCACCGAACGCAAAACTCTCCTTGAGCCACGGCCGCTCTTGGGGGAAGGGCCGGCCCGGCTCCGCCACGTAATCCAAATCGCACCCTTCGCGGCCGCCCGCGAAATTCGCCGTGGGCGGCAACGTCCCGGCCTGGTGACACAGCAGCGTCACGGCCGACTCCACCGCGCCGGCGGCACCCAGCATGTGGCCGAACACCGCTTTCTGGGAACTGACCGGCATGTGCGCGGCGTCGGGCCCGAACACCCGCCGGATCGCCTTGGTTTCCGCCTTGTCGTTGGCCAGGGTGCCCGTGCCATGCGCATTGATATAGGCCACGGATTCCCGCGCCAGGCCCGCGTTCTCCAGGGCGCGCAACACCGCCAGCGACTGACCCTGCCCGGACGGGTCCGGTGCGGAGCAATGATGGGCGTCGTTGCTCGTGCCGAACCCCAGTATTTCCGCCAGGATCGCCGCGCCGCGCGCCTGGGCGCAGTCCAGGCGCTCCAGCACGAGGAAGGCGGACCCTTCGCCGAGGCAGAGCCCCACGGGCTTGGAGAACGGCGCGCAGGGCCCGTCGCTCGGCGCCTTCAGGCCGTCGAATCCGAGCTGGGTCGAAAGGTTGTAGGCGTCCGCGCCGCCGGCCAGCACGGCATCGCACAGGCCGGACCGAATGAGGTCCGCGCCCGTCCCGATCGCCATCAACCCGGCCGAGCAGGCCGTCGTCACCGTGCCCGTGAAGCCGCCCACGCCGAACGCGCGCGCCACCGTGCGTACTGCGGACTCGTAGGCCAGGCGAAACGCCTGCGCCGGCGACCGGTCCGGGGTCCCGTTGAGCGCGGCCCGGTAATGTTCCTCGAGCAGCGTCGTGGGGCCGGAGCAGGTGCCGAGAATCGCCGCCATGCGGCAGCCCAGGCCGGCGGGATCGATGCGCGCCTGCCGGAGCGCCTGTCCGGCCGCCGCCAGCGCCAGGTCCACGAACCGGTCAGGTTTCGGCCACCCGGCCGGCATGCCGGGCGCCGCCGCCGGCACGGCGGCCACTAACCCGGCCATGACGCGCAGCGCCGGCCGGTAACGGGGATCCTGCACCGCCGCGAGGCAGCAGCGGCCCGCGGTCACCGCCGCGAGCAGGGCCGCGGCGTCCGGGCCCGCGCTCGAAATCACGCCCAAGCCGGTCACCACGACGCGCGCGGTCATGCCGGCTCCCCGGCGCGCAAGACCAGCGCGTTGTTGGCGCCGATATCGGTGGAGCCCAGCGCCAGGAGGTGGCGGATGGGGCGGGCCGGGGCCCGGTCGTCCATCCACGCCGCGCCGGTCACCTGCGGCCAGAGCCCCCCGTCCTGGCGCAGCGCGGCCAGCGCCGCGGCCAGGCTCACCAGGATGGACGCGCTCTCGAGGTAGCCGGTGTTGAACGTCGTTGTAACCAGCGGGATCCCGCCGAGGTCCGGTCCCAGCAGCGCGCGCAGCGCCGCGAGCATCTTGTCGTCCTGCGCGTTGCCCTGCGGCGCCCAGACCAGCAAGTCGATGTCCTGCGCCGGGAGGCCGGCGCGTTCCAGCGCCTGCCGGCAACACTCGTGCAGGCCTTCCGGCGCGAGGCACGGTGTTTCGAATCCGTCGGCGTCCATGCTCATGGCATATCCCAGCACCTCGGCCAGGGGCGCGGCGCCGCGGGCGCGGGCTGCGTCGAGGGGCTCCATGGCCAGCATGGCGGCGCCTTCGCCCACCACCTTGCGCAGCGCGTCGTCGGAGCGCAGGCGGTAGTTGTCCGCGTCGGCGTCCGGCCACAGGTACTGCATGTAGTCGTAGTTCCAGTACATCTGGTCGTAGACCTCGTCCGCCGCCCCCGCCAGCATGGCTTGGGCGCGTCCCCCGGCCAGGGCCCGGTACGCGTACGCCACGGCCGCGATCCCGGCGTGCGGGCCGGGCGCCAGGGTGATGTTCACGCCCCGGCAACACAGGGCTTCCGCGATGCCGCCGGTGGCGGACGAAGGCGCCACCTGCGGGAACGCCACCGCGCTGGCCTCGCCGCGCGGGGTTGCGAACACGGAGCGCATGTAGGTGGATTCGGGCGTGCCGTTGCACAGCCCGAGCGCCACGCCCACGCCGTCCGCGTTGCGCGGCCCGACCCGCAACCCCGCCGCGTTCAAGGCCAGGCGCGCCGCCGACACGGCATAGCGCGTGATGGGGTTCATGCCCGCGAAATCCAGGCGCCGGTCCACGTCGGTCGACCGGAACGCGGGCACCAGGCCCGCGCGGCCCGAGGCGATCCCGGACACCCCGAGGCGCGCCACCGATCCGATGCCGCGCTGCCGCGCGCGCAGCGCGGTGAGCAGCGCCGGGACCGCGAGCCCGAGCGGGCTGACCGTCCCCAGGCCGGTGATGACCACGCGCTGCCGCTGGACCGGCGGTACCCTGGCAGGAAAATCCGTCGTGGAAACCGCGATGGCGGCGTTGTTGCCGCCAAAGGCGTAGTTGGCCGAGAGGAACACGCGGTACGCGGAGGGGCGGGGCCGGTTCGGGACATAATCGAGCGTACAGCCCGGCCGGGGCGTGGTGAAATTCAGCGTCGGCGGGATGAACCCGGCATTCATGGCCAGCAGGTTCGCCGTGGCTTCGAGGATGCCGGTGACCCCCATGGCGTGGCCGAAATAGGATTTGAGCGAGACCACCGGCAGCGCCGGCTGGCCGCCGAAAAACCGCAGGATACCCCGGCTTTCCGGCGCGTCATTGGCTTCCGTGCCCGTGCCGTGGGCGTTGATGCAGCCGACCTCCGCCAGGCTCAACCCCGCGTCCTCCAGGACCCGCTGCAGCGTCCGGGTGACGCCTTCCCCGCGCGGATCCGGGGCGGTGGGGTGGTAGGCGTCGGACGTGCTGGCGCTGCCCAGCAGCCGGCCGTGGCAGCGGTGGTCGGACAGCAGCGCCTGCTCCAGGTCTTCCAGCACCCAGAACGCGGCGCCTTCGCCGATGTTGATGCCCGGCGGCTGGGAAAAGGGGGCGATGCGGCCGGTGGAGGTCGCCTTGAGGGCGTCGAACCCAGCCATGTTGGAGACGCACAAGGTATCGGCACCGCCCACCAGCACGCGCCGCACGTCGCCGCGTCGGATCAGATCGGCGGCCAACCCAAGAGCCGCGGTGCTTGTCGAGCAAGCCGTGGTCACCAGCCAGGTTTCGCCGCGGATGCCCAGCGCATGAGCCATGGCCTTGGGGAATCCGTAGTACTGGCTCCGCAGGTTGTCGAGGGCGGTGAAGACCCGCGTGGACTGCCCGTGCAGCCAGCGGTACTCCTCCTCGGCGGACAGCAGGCCGCCGTTGCAGGTGCCCAGCACCATGGCCAGCGGCTCCGTGGCGCGGCCGTCCGGCCCCAGGAGCCCGGCGTCCCGCAGGGCCGCCCGCGCCGCCGCGATGGCCCAGACCAGGTAGATGTCGCCGTAGCGGGCGGCCTCCGCGGCGCTGACCAGCGGCGGGGGCATGGCCACCTCGACCTGGCCGCCCAGCGGGGTGCGGAACGACGATGTGTCGAACCACGTGATCGGGCGCAGCCCGTCCCGTCCGGATTTGAGCGACTCGAGCATGGTTGCGCCATCGTTGCCGATGGGGCTCAACACGCCCAGGCCGACGATCGCCGCCTGGCCCGCCACGCCCTGCCGGTCCAGCGGCTTCCCCACCACCTGCACCCCGTCCTTCCAGGTGGACGGCTCCAGCCGGGCGATGCTGGCCTGGGCGCGGTAGAACGATTTCCACACGCGCAGGAACTGCTCCATGAGCTCGTCCGGGGTCATCTGTTCCGGCTGGAACACCACGTGCGCCCCGTTGTAGTGGCTCCAATCGCGATCGATGATCCGTTGCTGGCTTTCCATCCGGTCCCAGTGCAACCCGCCCGGGTACGGGGTGAACAGGAAAAACTCCGCGGTATGGATTCCCGCCTCGGCCGACAGCTCGAGGATGCGGTCCGCGATGGACGCATCGTCCCAGTCGCGGCCGACGGCGAACGAGCCGAAGAAACGGATCCCGTGGTCGTCGAGCTGCCGCACCAGGTCCTTCAGCAGGCGCCGTTCCGGGCCCCGCCCGGCCAGCGCCGCCTTGGAAACCGGGTCCACGTTCATCGTGCAATAGAAGTTCGCCACCCCGGCCCTGGCCATCAGGTCCACCAGGGCGGGATCGCGGTTGAGCGCCAGCGTCGAGGAGACAAAGTAGCGTTTGCCGAGGCCCTGGAGCGCCCCCAACAGTTCGGTCGTATAAGCCCGGATGCGCCGGTTTTCCAGGAAGAGCGTGTCGTCGGCCAGGTACACGTTCTCGAAGCGCAGGCCGCGGATTTCCTCGACCACCTGCGCGACCGGCCGGAACCGGATGTGGCTCCCCATGTGGGCGGGCAGCGCGCACATGACGCAGGAGAACGGGCAGCCGCGGGTCAGTTGGACCAAGTCCTCGTCCCAGTCGTAGTGGCTGCGGCTGTAAAAAATGTCGCGCCGCGCCGGCCGCATCTGCGCCAGGTCATAGCGGCATCCGCCGGCGTACACGCGCTGCAGCGTGCCGGCGGCGGCATCGCGCAGGATCTGCGGCCAGGTCGGCTCGCCCTCGCCCGTGTTCACGGCATCCGCGTGCTGCAGGCACTCCGCCACCCGGAAACTCGGGAACAGGCCGCCCATGATGACCTTGCGGCCGTGGGCGCGGTAGATGTCCGCGATCTCGAAGGCGCGCCGGGCCTGCGGGGTAAAACAGTTGATTGCCACCAGGCCGGTTTCGGCCTCGGGCCGCAGCGGGTCGCCGCTGTTGTCATCCACAAATTCGATCTCGACCTCCGGGGGCGTGAGCGCCGCGAGCATTGGAATGCCCAGCGACGGCGGGGTCGTGAAACTGCCGAGGAAGTAGCCAGGAAGCTCATCCTTCAGCCCCGGGTGGCTATCGAGGAATTTGTTAAACTTCGGATAAACAAACGTGACCTTCATGCCGCCGCATCATACCAAGGAACAGGTCCCTGACAAGCTTGCGGCGTTTGCACCGGCGCCATCAGGGCCGCGGCGGCGCCGCCGGGGTACCCGCTGACCAACCAGTCCGGGGCGGGGTCTGCAGGGCGAATCCGGCCTTATATCATTCCAGCAGCAGGATGGAAATGGCGGCCGGGACCCCGCCAGAGCGCGTGCGGAACTGCAACGTCATTGCAAAAGCGCCGGTTTGCGCGCCCGTCGTGGCGGGCAGAATGCAGATGTAATACGGGCTTTGGGCGGTGGTGAAGGTCAGGGGCGCGGCGGCCGTGCCCTCGGCCAGCAGGGTGGCGTTATCCGCCCCATACACGCGGACAATGAAGGTGGCGGGCGTGTTGGCAAACGCCAGGGTGTACGGGCCGACCACCTGGTTGGTGTCCACCGCCACCTGGTACCAGGCGGCGAATCCCGGCTGGTTGATGGCGCCGGTGATGGTGGTGGCCGACATAACGATTTCGGGCGCCGGCCCGAACAGGTAGCCGGCGTAACGAATGTGTTCCTGCCCGCCGATGGTTTCCGCCTGCAAGGCCGAGTCGCCGCGGTTGTTGAGGCCCGGGATCCAGGCGAGGGTGTCGCTGACGGGGGCCACGGCTCGGGAAACCACGTAGCCGCCGGTTTCCACGTAAAGAACGCCGTTGGTCTGGCGCAGGTGCAAATCGGGTGGCACGCCGATAGCGCGAAGAAAGTCGTAGGCCGGCAAGTTGCGCAACATCCAGGTGTTGCCGACGCGGTTGGACCAAGCCGCGGGCACGGGCGGTGGCTGGAAGCGGTCGGACAAGACGTGTTGACTGACGGTTGCGGGGCTGGCCTGGCGATACAGCACGACGTCGCGGCCGTGAAGGTTGGTGAACGCCAGCGCGACCGTCGGCGCGGCATCGGCCATGAACCAGCCGTCGGTGCGGCAGACCAGGTTGCTGAGCGCGCGTCCGTTGTGCGGAACATCCATCTGGTAGGTGAGCGTCAGGGTATGGGTGTCGGCGCGCACCAGGTCGAACGCGGTGCTGCCGGCGTAAACGCCCGTCAGCGCCGCGAGCTGTTCCGCCGTGACCGGCGCGATATTGGTCGGGAAAACGGCCGGGTTCGTGGGCCAGGTGATGCCGGTCTTGTCCAGCAAGGCATGTTGCAGGGCGAGGATGGCGGCCGGATCGGCCAGTTCGCCGGTAGAGTTGGCGACCACCGCGACCCCGAGCTCATGGTCGGCCAGGATGGCGAGGTTGGCTGAGTAAGTAACCGTAGCCCCGTTTTTCCAGTAGTTTCTGCCGGCGTAGTTGAGCTGCGGGTCGCCGACCTGGTCCCAACCCAGCCCCATGTTATCCGTAGTGAACGGGTCATACAGGGAGTTTGTCGCCTGGCCCGCGGTCATGGCCGCCAGGGTCTGGGTGGCGATAACCGGCGACGGCACGGCGAACAGGGCGCTGATGAATTTGGCCATATCCGTGGGCCGGCTGTACATGCTCCCGGTGCCGTAGATTTCCACGTATTCGTGCGGTACCCGCTGGCCGCCGATATAGGAGGGCGCAAGGTTGTTGGAGATCGCCGGCTTGTCGAACTTGTAGGACGTGGCGCGCATGCCGAGCAGATCGAAGATGTTGTCATTGACGACCTGGTCAAAGGGATGGCGGTCACCGGAAGCGCGTTCGGCGGCCTCTTCGATGATGCCCTCCAGCAACACGAAGCCTGCATTGCAATAGGACGCGATCGTGCCGGGCTCGAAGATGGGATAGGTTTGGGCCAGATCGTTGGTGACGTTCCCATAGCCCAGCCCCAGCGGTTGGGTAAGGAACGCGCCGCGCAGGAGATCGCCGGGCAGGCCGGAATGGTGGGCCAGCAGGTCGCGCGTGGTGATGGACCGCGCGCCCGGGTTGCGCGCTTTCCAGCCAACGCCGGGCGTGTAGTTGGTGAACGGCGCCTCGATGTCGAGCCATCCTTTTTCCGCGTATTGCAGCGCGGCCGCCGCCGTGAACGTCTTCGAGACCGAGCCGATATGGAAAACCGTGTTGGTCGTGACCGGCTGCTGCGCTTCGACGTCGGCGCAGCCGAACCCCTGCGCCCAGACAATTTCCTGGCCGTCCACCAGGGCGATGGCGGCGCCCGGAATCCCGGCCGTCGCCATTTGATTGGCGATCCAGGCGGACACGCAGGCAATGGTGTTGGTGTAGCCGGTTTCGACTTCCCACGAAATCACGTTGGTGGCGGTCCCGTAAGCGTTTTGGGCCGTGACCGTGAGGGAATGGATTCCGATGGCGTAGGTCACGCCGGTGATCTGGCCGAACGCCGGATCGTAGCCCATGCCCGCCGGCAGGCCCGTGATGACCCAGTGGGTGGGAAAGTTGCAGGCTGACAGCTGGAAGCGGAAGTCGTGTCCCTGGCGCGTGGGCCAAAGTTCCGGGCGGATGGTCGGCGGCTGCCGCCCCAGCGTCCCGGCGGCGTAACCCATGGCATTTTTCAGGAGCGCGCCGGCGCTGCGCAGGGTGTATAACGAGGCCGGCAGGCGGTCGTCATCGTACTGGCCGTTGAGGACAGCGGAAACGCGGACGCCCGTGTTGGTGTCGACGTGGGCGGTGGACAGGGCCCCCCACATGATGCCATCGTGGCCCCAGCCGAGCCCGTTCATCAGGCTGCAGCCGCGGCCGTAGTAATCCTGCCCGGTCGGGCTGATTCTATCCATCATCTGCGCGTGGGTTGCGGCGGTGAGCAGGTTGGTGGCCAGGAAGAAACCGTGGGTCATGTCCAGCAAATCCTGCAGCGTGGCCTCGATGCTGCCGCAGCCGAACTCGGCGGACGGGCACCAGACCGAGCGGTCCTGGAACGCGCCGTGGAGCAGCATGTAGGTGTTCACGGCGGGTGCGGGAACCGTGGCCTGGCTGTTGTACGGAACAACCGTGTCCGCCAGGCCCAGCGGCGCGAGAATATGGTCGCGCACGAAAGCCTGGTAGTTGGTGCCGCTCACATTTTCAACCATGCGCGCGAGAATGTTGTAGCCCGTATCGGTGTAATGGTACGCCGTGCCGGGCTCGAACATGAGGTCGGGATACATGTAGGCGGCGACATCCACAATCTCTTCCACCGTGAACTCCAGCAGGGGGTCGGCCTCCATCTTGTCGTCGATCCAGATGGTATTGTTGGCGTCGGGCAGGCCGGACCGGTGTTCCAGCAGTTGTTCGACCGTGATATCCCGGCCGCGCGGCACGTCCAGTTCGGCCACGTAGTTGGTGATGCAGTCGGCGATGTTCAGCCGCCCGCGCTGCTGCAGCAGGAAAATAGCCGCGGCCGTGTAGGTTTTGGAAATGCTGGCAATATGGAACCGCTCATGGCCCGCCAGCAGCACGGAGCCGTTGGTCGAGGGCGGGCTGATGCGCGCGTAGCCCTCGGCCAGCACGATCGCCGGGAACCCGGGCTCCTGCACGGCCACGCCAAAGCCCGGAATGAACGGGAACTGGACCAGCGTGCGCTGCATGGCCGCGCGCGTTTCGGTCACGTCCACGGCCTTGATCTGGAACCGCACGGGATCGGGCGCGGACACGGAGACCACCACGGGGTCGCTGGCGGCAAATGCATATTCCACCTGGCCGGTGCCGGTGGCCACGCACCGGAACTCGTCGTTGAACACGCGCACCACGGCAGCCGCGGCATTGGTGGACAGCAGGAACACGACCGATTGGCCCGCGGCGGCCGGCTCATATGTGAACAGGGCATTGGTGTGAGCGGCCGCCACGCCCGCCGCCGCCACGGCGTTGGTGAGCGCCGGCAGGTCGTTGTAGCGTTGGAACCGATAACCGCCGAACCACAGGAACTCGCGGCCGGCCGCGTTGGTTTCGATGCGCACGCAGCTGTCCGCGCGCGTCAGGAGCCCGCCGACCATGGCCAGGCGGTCGTTGACCGGTTCCAGCACGGCCGTGCCGGCGAGCGCCAGGATGCCGTTGCCCTCCAGAATGGCCTGCGCCGGCAAGGTTCCGGCCCCGTAGATCCAGTCATCGTAATACATGTTGTCCGCCACCCACGCGATGCCGGCGCGGTTCGACCAGGCCGCGGAAATGGGCGCCAGGATGCAGCGGCTGGCGCTGATTTTCTCGGCGTACCCGCCATAGATCGCCTGGTCCCGCAGGCCGCCATCGGTCCCGTAGCTCAGGATCAGCGCGTGGCCGGCGATGTTAGTGAAGGCGAACTGCAGGTTGGTCTGGCCGGCCGGGTAAAAGCGGCCGTTGGTGTGCGGCTGGTACACGGCGGTCACCGCGGTGTTGTTCTGCGCGTCGCGAATGCAGGACAACGTCCCGTTGGTTTCGGCGATGAAGCGGTCCACGCCCGTGCCGGTGTTGTAATACCCCTCGATGGCCTGCAACTCCGCGTACGGCCACTGGGTCTCCGGCGTCTCGGGCAGCGCGGGGATGGGCGGGGGTTCCAGCCCGTCGCGCTCGCGCAGGGCGTTCTGGAGCATGGTCCGGCCAACGGCCATGCAACTGTAATGGCTGGCATTGAAATTCACGAAGACGCCCAGCTGCCGGTCCGGCAGGATTTCCAGGAACGCGGTGGAGGTGCCGGTGTCGCCGGATTTCGCCCACGTGGCGCCGGCATAGCTCATCACCGGGTCGGCCACCGAATCGAGCCCCAGCCCCGGGATAAAGTAATTGTCGCGATCCATGGGCGCGTTGGCGGGCCGGGCCATCTCGTCGAGCCGGGCCTGGGTGAGGACGTTGGACCCGCGGAACTGCCCGCCGCCCAGGATCATCATGATCAGCTGCGCCATGTCCAGCGGCCGCGAACAGGCGCCGCCCGTGGCGGCCATGTTGCCGATCATGAAGGGCGCGGGCGCGCCTCCGCCCTGGTAGGCCGTGGCCAGGTTGGCGGCGACCAGGGGCTTGTCGGGCAGGAACGACGAGTAGGGCATGTCGAGCGGGCCGAAAATGCGGGTTTCCGCCGCCGCCGAGAAATCCACGCCGTCGTGGCGCGTCACGATCTCGCCGACGATGTTGAACCCGCTGTTGCAGTAGCTGGCGATCCGCGCGGGCTGGTAGAGCGGGTAGTCGTCCTGCAAATAATCGATCAGCCACGCGATGTAGCCCGGCCAGTATTGGGTGATGCCGAACGCGCCGTTGTAAAGGTCGCCCGGCAGGCCGGCATGGTGGTTGAGCATGCGCCGGGCGGTCCAGGCTTCCGGCTCGCCCGGGAACCGGCCGCGCAGCGTGAACTCGGGGATGTAGTGGTCGACGCAGGTGTCGAGATCGAGCGCGCCCTCGTCCACCAGTTGCTCGGCCATGATCGCGGTGATGAACTTGGACACCGAGCCGATCATCATCACGGTGTTGGTGGTGACCGGCCGCTGGCTGGCCAGGTCCGCCCAACCAAACCCCGCGGCCCAAACCACCCGCTGGCTCTCGACCAGCGCCACCGTGACCCCGGGGATCGCATACTGCGCCATCAGGTTGGTGATATACGCCGAGCAGATCGCGCGGGTGTTGGTAAACTCAAGGTCCGCCCCGCGGGCGGCGGCCGGCCCGCCCAGCCCCAGGGCCAGCCCCAAAACAAGTTTTCCAATGTTTGGAAAAACATCCCGAAAAGTTTCCAATGTTTGGAAAAGCCTGGCTGCCGCCGGGTCAACGGTCCGGGAACTGGTCACGGGTGTCTGCACGGTCCATTCTCCTTCCATGGCGCATTGATTGCACGCGGCGTCCACTGGACCAGAACCGGCCCGCTCCGTCAACGAAAACCGGCCCGCGCGCACGATCCGGCGGCATGGGAAAATATTCCGGATGGGTTTCCTGGAATGAATCCTTGGCGGCTTCGCGTCTTGGCGAGAGAATATTCCGGATACGTTTCCCGCCACGGCGCCAAGCCGCAAAGAAGGCCACGGACCGCACCAACACGTGGTTGAAGAAACCGGCCGCAATCGTGCTCGACACCATCGAAGACATGGGCGAAGGTCACGGTGGATTGCGGCAACATGACATGTCACCCATGAAACCGGAAATCGTCCATGGCGACCTGCTGGACCAAGACGTTGAAGTCATTGTCAACGCCTGGAATCGCAACATCATCCCGTGGTGGTTGCTCCTGCCACAGGGGGTCTCCGGCGCCATCAAGGCGCGCGCCGGCCTGGGGCCTTTCTGGGAACTGGGCAAGCACGGCCCCATGCCCTTGGGCGCCGCGATCCTGACCGGCGCGGGGCGGTTGCCGTACAAGGGCATTATCCACGTAGCCGGCATCAATATGCTGTGGCGCGCGACGCGCAACTCCATCGAGAAGTCCGTGGCCAGTGCCATGCACATCGTGACGAGTCGGCGGTTTGCGTCCGTGGCCTTTCCCGTGATTGGTGCCGGCTCGGGGTCGTTCGATCCGGATGCAGCGCTGGATCACATGCTGCGCGCCTTTGCCGGCATGGACGCCGCCGCGCGGGTGGTCATTGTGCGGTTCATGAAGCGCCAGAACACAGGGCTCGCCCACCCGCGTGAAGCCTGACCCGTATCGGCCGGATTATCAAAAAAAATATAGGGTTGCCTTGCCGGTCCTGTTTCTGTTAGAAGCGGCGCCATGTTGTGCAGCCATAGAGTCATGAGCCACCTTCCTGTTGGAGTTCCGGCTTATTAAATTGGATCCAGAGCGCGCGGCCATTGTCATGAGCCAGAATACCGCAGAAACGACCTGCGCGTCCTGCGGCCGGTTCATCGCCTCCTGGGAGCGGTGCCCGTTCTGTCGGCATTTCAATCCCAAGCGGCCCATCATCCGGCTCCTTAAATATAGCACCCCGATCCTCACGATCCTGGGCATCCTCCTGCTGGGGCACATGGGGCGCACGCAGGGCATCACGGAAGTCAAAATTGCCGCGCTGGGCCGCAAGACCAACTTCGCCCAGGTGCAGATCAAGGGCCGGGTCAACGAGGAGGTCCGGTTCCACGCCGCAGACCCGGAATCCCTGATGGGGTCCAGCAGCCTCGAGTTCGAGGTGGACGACGGCACCGGCCTGATTCGCGTGCGCTGCTACGAGGAGCCCTACGAGAACCTGCTGGCCGCCGGCAAGATCCCGGGGTTCAACGACCGGGTGGCCGTGGTGGGCAACTACCAGTTCAAAGCCAAGCGGCAGTTTATGATCCTCGGCTCGCCGGACGATGTGCAAATTGAACGCCAGCAACCGGCCACCTACACGCCCATCAACCAGTTGAACGACATCCGCATCAGCGAGTTTAGGCGGGTGAAGGTTGCCGGCCGGATCACGTCCGCCATCGAATCCGCGTTCGAGATACAGGTCTGGCTCGAAGACCCGCAGGGTCGCAAGGCGCCGGTCAGCCTGTCGCCCAGCCTGCTCCAGGCGTATGGCTTGGATCCGGATAAATATATCGCGGACATGCTCGCCAAGGATAACTACATCACGTGCGTCGGCACGCTGGACTGGTCAAAGAGCCGCAAAGGACCGTCATGGGTGCTGGTGCCGGCTGCTCCGGCGGACATCACCGTTGCCGACGAGCAGACTTGGAACAAGGAAAATGGCGGAACCCAACCAAATTAACTGTCCGAGCTGCGCCCGGCCCAATCCCGTGGATGCCAAACTGTGCCGTTTTTGCGGGGCCTCGATGGTAGAGCGCATCTCGTTGCGCTGGATGTATCTGGGCATTTTGATTCTTGTGGGGATCGCGCTGATCCATATCTACCTGTCCATGAGCCACCGGCCGGACTACACCGCGATCCACGAGTTGACCCCGGATAAAAATTTCGCGCGGGTGCGAGTTCTGGGCCGGGTCACGGACGTCAAGGTGTCGCGCGATCGCTACAGCAACAGCACCATTCGGCTGGAGATCAAGGCCGAGAAGCTGGTGGACTTGCCCGCGGCGCAGCAGACCATCGCCATCAAGCTGGAAGGCGAACCGGCCGCCGATTACCTCGGCATGGAGACGCCGATCAATGCCGGCGACCTGGTTGACGTGGCCGCATCCCTGTACGCGGGCGACGATTTCCGGCACCTGAGCGCCAGCGGGGTGCAGTTCATCCGCGTGCTGGAGCGTGGGTCGCCGGTTGCGTTTAACGTGCCGGAGCCGGCCAACCAGCCGACCTTTACGGTGGCCCAATTGCTGGCCACGCCGGAACAGTATCGTGACCAGTGGGTGACCATCCCGCAGGCGATTGTCGTGGATGTGGCCACCCAGTGGCCCATCGTGCGCATCCAGGATCCTGGCCAGACCAACGAGCTGGTGGTGATGGGCTATGAAGGCAAGCCGGTGGTCACCGGAATGACGGTCAGCGTCCGCGGCCAGTTTATCCTATATGAAAAGAAGGGCTACTGGGAAATCAAGCCCCGCCGCGGCGACATGGAAGCCATCCGTCCGGCCAATCCGGCGGCTGCCTTGCCGGCGCCGGTCGCAAGTTCGGTAGCGGCCCGCCCGGCGGCCCCGGTGCTGAGCGTGGTCCAGTTGCTGGCGGCCCCGGAAACGTATCGCGACCGGTGGGTGACCGTGGCGCCCGTGGAAATCAGCAACGTGGCCACCAACTGGCCGATCATCCGCATCCACGATCCTGGCCAGACCAACGAGCTGGTGGTGATGGGGTACGAGGGGCGTCCGCTGGCCACGGGAATGACCGTCCGGGTTAACGGGCAGTTCATCTTCTATGAAAAGAAGGGCTACTGGGAAATCAAGACCGCCCGGGGACGTGAAGAGGCGGTTGCGCCTTTCCCGGTTGGCGCGGGCCAATGAGAGGATGATATGGAGCTCACCTTGGTCATAGGTTGTTGTCTGGCGGCGCTGATCGGCGTGGCTGTCGCCGCGGTGTTCTCCATGATCCCCGGCCTGCACATCTATAACGTCATTGCCTTCACCATGCTGCTGGCGTTCGCTGCCATCGAGATTTTCAAGTCCATGGACCCGATGATGACCACCTGTTTTATCATGGGCATGGTGGTGGGGTTTGCCGTGTTGTTCACCGTATCCAGCCAGTTTTTCCAGCCATGCGACGACAGCTACCGATCCATGATGCTGCCGCACGAGCGGTTCCTGTTCGAGGGGCGGGGCTTCGAGGCCGCGATGTTGAGCGGGTTCGGGTCCATGATCGCCCTCATCCTGATCGCCGGGCTGTTCCCGTTCATGACCCACGGCATCGGCATCCTGCGCGAGCTGATTCGGCCGCATATTTATTGGATCCTGGGCCTGGTGAGCGCGTTCATCCTGATCAGCGAGTGGCCCAAGGACCACGGCGTGGGCCAGACCGTGGGCCAGCGGCTGGCGGATGGCTGGGTGCAGCTGGGCATGGGAGTGTTCGTGTTCGTGGCGGCATCCGTGCTGGGCATGTTCATCTTTTACAACACCATCATCCCGGTGGAGAGCGCGTTCCAGTCGCTCATGCCGGTGTTCATTGGCCTGTTTGCGCTCTCCAGCCAGGTCATGACCGTGGTGTCGCGCGCGCATATCCCGCCCCAGTATTTTGCCCCCACCGTGGACGCTGCGCCGCACGACATCGTGCGCGGCAGCCTGACCGGGCTGGTGGCCGGGATGTTCTCGAGCCTGACGCCCGGCTTGACCCCGGGCCCGGCGCTGCTGATTAGCGCGCACGCCACCGCGTCGTCCGGCGAAAAACAGTTCATCATGGGCGGCGGCGCGGCGCGGGTGCTGTATTACATTGGCGCCCTGGTGCTCTTCTTCATGCCCGACGTGTACATGCGCCGCGGCGGCGCGGCCATCAACATCAGCCTGTTTTTCGTGCCGGAGACCGTGGAGCAGTACTACCTGATCTCCGGGGTCATCGCCCTGAGCGGCGCGGTGTCCCTGCTGCTGCTGCCCTTTTTTGCCCGGGCCTGCTCGCTGCTTACCCGCTCGGTGGGGTTCCGTCCGATCAACGCCGGCGCCGCGGTGTTCCTGATCGCCATTGTCTGGTATGTGACCGGGTGGCGCGGTCTGGTGCTGATGTTTGTCGCCACGGCGCTGGGCCTGGTGCCGAACCTGTGGCATACCCGGCGCATCCCGCTGCTGGCCATCCTGCTGGTGCCGGTCAGCCTCAACATGGCCGGGGTGGGGTACAAGGTGGCCACGCTGCTCGGGTTCCGTTAAAGGGAGCATGCGATGAAAGGCATAACCCATTTCCTGACCGGTGTCGCCACGGCCTCCTGCTTCCCCCTGGCCATCCAGACGGCTTACGACGAGAAGTCCTACCTCATGGTGCTCGGCGGCGTGTGCGGCATCCTGCCGGACACCCTGGACTTCAAGTTTGCCCGCTACTTCTGGAAACACAATTACCGGGTGCGCCTGACCGAGGACAACCTGGACCCCAAGATCCCGGCCGAGGCCGTTGCCAAGGCGATCGACGAGGCTGCGGCCACGGGCAAGCCCGTGCACATCAAGCTCGACATCATCCGCGTGTCCACCAATTACTACCGGACCTACGCGGTGCAGATCGACGCGCAGCACAAGCAGGTGACCTGCACGATCGGCCCGCTCAAAACCATGAGCCACGTTATGTGCCGCGGCGAGAGCATGCCCGGGGAAGCGTCCCGCAAGCGGGCGATCGAGACCGACGGCCCGGCCGCGGTCATGGAAAAGATTGCGCGCGAGGCGCCCAGCCTGCCGGACACCATCCCACCCGGCACCATCTCGCACGTGGCCTCGTTCAAGGCCGACATCAACAACACCTATTACATGGACACGGAGATCGGGATTTTCTCCGGCCCGGACTACGAGTTCCTGCTCCAGCAAGACGGCCGGGTGCGGGTGGATTTCATTCCCTGGCATCGGCGCTGGACGCACAGCGTCACGTTGGGCCTGTGCCTGGGTCCGATCGGGTTTGCGCTGTTTGCCAACTGGTCGGCGCTGTTCCAGGGCAACTGGTCGGCGTTTGCCAACTCCTACGCGATCAACGCCTTTTTCATCGCCATCCTGGCATTCTGGAGCCATGTGTTCGTGGACCAGACCGGGTACCTTGGATCCAACCTGTTCCCGCCGTTCACCAAGTTGCGGTCGCCGGGCTGGAAATGGTGCACGTCCGGCGCCGCCTTCCCCAACCAGATGGTCAACTACCTGTCCATGGCCATCATTTTGTGGAATATCAACGCCTACGCCCGGGTTCCGGTTTTTCATCTTCCCTGGGCCAGGGGCATAGCGGGCGATTTCAGTACCCCGTTGTATTATCTGGTTTCCCTGGCCAACTATGCCTGCGTGGCCGTGGCGCTGCCGCTGTTGATCATCTACGCCATAGCCCGCTGGTATCGCCGGATTTATTACCGGGCCCGCCAAATTCAGCTGGAAGACACCTATGCCGGCGAAGACTACGCGGGCGGCGCCGGCGACTCCTGACCGGCATTGAGTTGGTTGGCCGTGGCGCCGATGCCCAAGTCGGCGGCCGTTACATTCAGGCACCACCACCCCTGCGCGGGATCGCGCGCGAAAGCCGCATTGGCAACCCCTTGTTGTAGAGCGCGTTGTGTTGACAAGTGAAAATTAACGTTGTGTGGCTCGTTTTTCTGGCCATAATGTCGTCCATAAAGTTACGCAATCAATCCTGCTGATACATCTGGAGGTGTGCCATGGGCAAAAAACTGGTTATCGTGGAGTCGCCGGCCAAGGCCAAGACCATTAACAAGATATTGGGCGACGATTTCGTGGTCAAAGCGTCGTTTGGGCATGTCCGGGATTTGCCGGAGAAGAAGCTGGGCGTGGACATCGCCAACGGGTTCAAGCCAGAATACATCACCCTCAAGGGCAAGCAAAAGGTTCTGCAGGAGCTGCGTCAGGCTGCGGACGACGCGGATGCCATCTACCTGGCGCCTGATCCGGACCGGGAGGGGGAAGCCATTGCCTGGCACCTGCAGGCAGTCCTGCAAAAACAGGTGCCTGCCGACCAGTTCTTCCGCGTGTCCTACAATGAAATCACCGCGCCGGCGATCCGGCATGCGTTTGAGAATCCGGGCAAGATCGACATGCGCCGGGTCGAATCCCAGCAAGCCCGCCGGATCCTGGACCGGATCGTGGGCTACAAGGTGAGCCCCTTGTTGTGGCGGCGCATCCCGGGCGGTTCGAGCGCCGGCCGCGTACAGTCCGTGGCCCTGCGGTTGGTGTGCGAGCGCGAACAGCTCATCACGGACTTCGTCAAGGAGAAGTACTGGGTGCTGGGCGCGCGGCTGCGCAAGCTGGAGGATCCGCGCGACCCGTTCGAGGTCCGCCTGTTCAAGGTGGACGGGGAAAAGGCGGACATCAAGAAGTCCGAGCTGGCCGAACAGATGGTGCAGGAGCTGGCCCAGCGCGCATTCCGGGTCAAGACCATTGCCCGCCGCGAGATTGCCCGCCGGCCGCGGCCGCCGTACATCACCAGCTCCCTGCAGCAGGCGGCGTCCAGCGTGTTTGGCTACTCGCCGGCGCGCACCATGAGCCTGGCCCAGAAACTGTACGAGGGCGGTGATTTCGGCGTCGGCTTGATTACCTACATGCGAACCGACTCTTTTTCCATTGCCAAGGAAGCCCAGCAGGCCTGCCTGAAGATGATCACCGAGTCCCTGGGCGCGGAATATTGCCCCGAGAAGCCGAATTTCTACAAGAGCCGCGCGTCGGCCCAGGAGGCCCATGAAGCCATCCGGCCCACGGATGTCAACCGCCGGCCGGAAACCCTGGAAGGGCAGCTGTCCCCCGAAGAGCTCAAGCTGTACCGCCTGATCTGGCAGCGGTTCGTGGCCAGCCAGATGGCCCCGGCGCGCATCGCCCAGCAAACCGTGGACGTGGACGCCGTGCCCGCCACGGCCGGCACGCCGGCCTACCTGTTCCGCGCCTCGGCCTCGCAGGTTTTGTTCCCCGGCTACATGAAGGTCACCGGGATGGAAAAGAAAAACGGTGAGGAGGAGCCTGAGGAGGGCGCCGAACTGGACAACCTGCCGCCGCTGCGCGAAGGCGAGGATCTGGAACGGCTCGACATCACCACCCAGGAAAAAGAAACCCAGCCGCCGCCCCGGTACACCGAGGCTTCGCTGATCAAGGCGCTGGAAGAGAACGGGGTCGGCCGTCCCAGCACGTACGCAACGATCATCAGCACCATCATCAACCGCAAGTACGTGTTGAGCCTCAAGAAAACCCTCAAGCCGACGCCGCTGGGCGGAAGCGTCAACACGTTCCTGGTGGCGCACCTGGACGAGTTGTTCGATGTCCATTTCACGGCCGGCATGGAGGAATCGCTCGACGAGATCGAAAAGGGCACGGTCCAATGGACCGCCATGCTGCAGAAGTTTTACCAGGACTTCACCGCGTGGGTGGAGAAAGCCAAGGGGCCGGCCGCCGATACCAGCAAGGTGCAGGTTCTGCTGAAGGCCCTCGAGGGCGTGAAAACCTGGGCCCCGGAGCAGAAGCGCGGCGCGCGCACCTACAGCGACCAGAAGTTTACCGCATCCATCGCGCGCCAGGTCGAGCAGGCCCGGAGCATTTCCACCCGCCAGTTTGAGGCGCTGGCGCGCCTGGGGGCCAACTATCGGGATCAGATTCCCGACTGGCCGCGCATCGCCGGGGAGTTGGCCGTGGCTGTCGAGCCCGTGCCGCCGCCACCGCCGGCCGCGCCGGCGGAAGATGTTGCCCAGAAGCTGGAAGTGCTTAAGAGCGTGCAGTTTGACGGCCCGCGCCGGATCGGCAAGCGCACATTTGACGACCGCGCGTTTTACTTGTCGCTTTGCCAGCAGGTGGACAATGGCCGCCAGCTTACCGAGCGCCAGGTGGAATTCCTGGACCGCCTGCTCAACCGCTACGCCGGGCAGTTGGGCGGCTCGCCCGTGCTGGCCCAGATGGAAGCCAAGCGCCCGCCCGCGGAGGAAGACGTCGAGTGCCCGCAGTTGCTCGACATGCTGGCCCAGGTCAAGGTGTGGCGCGAGCCTTTCATGCGCGGGAAAATGAAGTGGGACGACCAGGGGTTCTTCACGTCGCTCAAGCAGCAGTTCGGGCAGAAAAAGACGCTGTCGCCCAAGCAGAAAGCGGCGCTGAAAAAGTTGCTGGGCCAGTACGCCGACCAGATCGCGGATTTTGATGCCCATGCGGAAGCCCTGGGGCTGAAGCGCAAAACCCCCGCGGCTGCCGCCCAGCCACAGGAATAAAGGCGGCCGGCTGCATGGCGCCTGAACCCAGCCCCGCTGCAGCGCCGGCCAGCGATCCGGCGCTGCAAGGTTTTCTCGATCACCTGAACGCGGAGAAAAACGCGTCCCGGCACACCCTGGCAAACTACGGCCGGGACTTGGCGCAGTTTGCCCGATTTACCTGGCCCGACACCCTTGCGCCATGGCCATGGAAAACCGCAGACCGGTTCTCGGGCCGCCGGTTCCTGGCGCACATCCGCAAGGACGGCGGGTCCGCAACCACGGCCGCGCGCAAGCTGTCCGCGCTGCGCTCATTCTACAAGTTCCTGGTGCGGGAGGAGCAGGTGGCGGACAATCCCTTTACCGGGCTGGCGCTGCCCAAAAAAGAAAAGTACCTGCCCCAGGTCTTGTCCGTGGAAGAAGTCACGCGCCTGGTCACCGCCCCGTTGTCCGCCCCGAAACCCGCCGGGGCGGCGATCGACGCCTGGGCCCAGTATGCCGCCGCGCGGGACGCGGCGATCCTGGAGGTCTTGTACAGCACCGGGATGCGCCTGAACGAGCTGGTGACGCTGCGGGAGAACCAGGTCGACCAGTTGGCCAGCGTGGTCCGGGTGCTGGGCAAGGGCGGCAAGGAGCGCCTGTGCCCGCTGGGGGCGCCAGCCACGCGGGCCTTGCAGGCCGTGCTGGAGCGGCGCGCGGCCCTCGGCCGCGATCTGGGCGGCGGCGCCACGGCGCGCGCCAAAGCCGGGATTTTCCTCGGCTGCCGCGGCACCCGCCTGACCGGCCGGTCCATTGAGCGGATGCTGAAAAAGTACGCCATCCAGGCCGGGCTGAACCCGGCGATCACGCCCCACGTGCTGCGCCACAGCTTTGCCACCCACCTGCTCGACAATGGCGCCGACCTGCGCAGCGTGCAGGAGTTGCTGGGCCACGCCAGCCTGTCCACGACCCAAATCTACACCCATATTTCCGTGGAACGCATGAAGGAAGTGTACCACCAGGCGCACCCCCGCGCATGAACGCCGGCGGCTTATGATCTGGGCTGTTTACAATATCCTGTTCGTGATCGGGTTCGTGGCGCTGCTGCCGCGGTTCGTCTGGCGCATGGCCCGGCGCGGCGGGTACCGCCGGCATTTCCTGCAGCGGTTGGGTTGCTACGCCGCGCCGGTGCGCCAGGCCCTGGGCTCCGGCGGATTCCTCTGGATCCAGGCGGTCAGCGTGGGGGAGATGTACGTCGCGTTCCGCCTGGTCGCGGAGATCCGGGCCGTGCGGCCGGCGGCCCGCTTCGTCATCACCACCAACACCTCCACGGCGCATGCCGTGGCCGCCCGGCAGATCGACCCGCGCGACGTGCTGCTGTATTTCCCGCTCGATGTGCCCATGGTGGTGCGGCGCGTGCTGCGGCGCGTGCGGCCGGCGGCCATCCTGCTGGTGGAAAACGAGCTGTGGCCCAACCTGGTGCGCGTGGCTCACGCCCAGAACATCCCGGTGATGCTGGTAAACGGGCGGATTTCGGAGCATTCGTTCCGCGGGTACCGGCGCCTGGCGTTTTTTACGCGCCGCCTCCTGCCCATGGTCAGCGCGTTCTGCGCCCAGGGCCGGCAGGACGCCGAGCGGTTGATCAGCCTCGGGGCCCCGGCCGGGCGGGTGCGCGTTTTCCCCAGCGCCAAGTATGCCGTGATCCAGGCGGAGCCCGCCGGGGAGGCCCGGGCGGCCGATTACCTGCGGGCCCTCGGCATCGACGCCGACCGCGCCATCCTATTGGGCGGATCCACGTGGCCCGGCGAGGAGGCGGCGCTGCTCGACAGCTACCGGGACTTGCGCGCGCAGTTCCCCGGCCTGTTCCTGGTGCTGATTCCGCGCCATGCCGAACGCAGCGCGGCGGTCCTCGCGGAAATCGAACAACGTGGCCTGAGCGTGTGGCGCAAGAGCGCGCCAGGCATGCCGGGCCAGGCGCCGGACGTGCTGCTGGTGGATACCACGGGCGAGATGCGCCACTTTTTCCCGCACGCGGCGGTCATCTTTATTGGCAAAAGCCTGACCCGGCACGGCGGGCAGAACATCATCGAGCCGGCGTTTTATCGCCAGGCCATCGTGGTCGGCCCGCACATGGAAAACTTCCCCGGGGTCATGGAGGATTTCCTGTCCGCGGACGCCCTGGTCCAAGTGGCGGACGCGCTCGCCCTGCGCGCGGCGCTCCGCGATTTGCTCGCCGATCCGGCGCGGCGCGCCGCCTATGGCGCGCGCGCCGGCGCCGTGGTCCAGGCGCGGGCCGGGGTCATGGCGGATACGGTCCGGCACCTGGCCCCCTGGCTGCCGGCCAACTGATCCTGGAAAGAGCAGATGAACTACGAAACACGCGAATCACGCGAATGAATCCCTTTGACTCTGCCCAACATGTACGGGCATGGATCGAATTCTCTTCCTTCACCCAACAGGTGAGCGATGTTATTCTCAACTTGTTCGCCTGCTCCTCGTTCTGCAGCAACGAGTTTCGCGTTATTCGCGTGTTTCGTAGTTAATTCAAATGCTGAATTTAGGCTGAGGCCGCCCGGGCCTGGGCCCGGCCGGTCAAGGATCAGGGGCGCATCTCGAACGGCGCGGCCGGCGCCGCCGGCCCGCCGGGCCCGAGGATGCGCTCGATGCGCGGGGCCAGTTCCATCATGATCTGCTGGTTGAGATCCATGGTTTTTTCCATGATCAGCGGGCTTTTCTGGACGTAGGCCCGGCCGAGCGGGGTCTTGAAAAATACGATCAGCCCGCGCATCTCGTCTAGCGTAAACGTCGCCGCGTAGATGGCCGCGAACCGGTCCTTGACCCTGTCCCAAGCCATCTCGGAGCTGATCAGCTCCATCACCCGCTGCTGCTGATCCAGGGCCTGGATCTCGTCCGCCGAGGCGGGCTGGTACCGGATGAACTGGTCGAGGTGCATCTGCTTCATCATGTCCAGGGAGCTTTCCACGGTGGCGCGGACGTCCAGCGCCGCCAGCAGCTCCGCGGCCAGGGCCTGCGGGTCATCCGCGGGCGGGTCGCCGGCCACGGCCAAGCCAGCCAGCAACAGCCAAACAGCAAGGGCGCGCATGGCTCAGGCCCGCGGCTTCTCGAGTTCGCCGCGCGCGGCGAACTCTTTTTCGATCCGGTCGTACATGTCCAGCACCTGGCGCACGTAAAACCGTTTCTCGTTGTAGCTGCCCGGGAAGAAGCTGCCCTTGAACCCGGCCACGACCAGGTTGCGCAACTGGCGCGGGCTGATCCCCAGGGCCTCGGTGACGCGCACGATCTCCTGGGTCACGCTGGTGTTGGACACCAGGCGGTTGTCGGTGCAGATGGTGACCGAGAGGTTGTGCTCGAGCATCTGGCGCAGCGGGTGGTGGCTGAGGTCTTGCAGTTGCGGGATGGTCTGGAGGTTGCTGGTCGGGCACACCTCAATGGCGATGCGCTGGCTGGCGATGTACTCCGAGAGGTACGAGACAAACGCCTCGGGCTGGTCAATCGCCGGGCTGCGGATCATGTCCGCGGCAAACAGGAACGTGCCATGGCCGATGCGGTTGGCGTAGCACTCGGTGATCGCCTGGAAGATGGATTCGGGGCCGTAGGCTTCGCCCGCGTGCACGGTCTTGCGGATGAAGTTGCGGTGCGCGTACTGGTACGCCTCGCGGTGGTCGATCGCCGGGTAGCCGGCCTCCTCGCCGGCCAGGTCAAAGCCCACGACCGGCAGCCCCCGCTCGTGGGCCAGGTGCACCGCCGACCGCGCCAGTTCCAGCGATGCCACGGCGAAGGTCTCCTTGCGCGGCGCGTAGGACATGGCCCGCAGCAGCTGCGCGTAGTAGGGCGACATGTACTGGTTGAAGCAGCGCATGGCGCACAAGATCACGCCAAAATGAAAGGGAATGTCGCGGCCTTCCTTGACCGCGGCCGACGTGTTGTGGTCGTGGCGCGCGCGCTCCAGGCCGCGGCAGACTGCCTCGACGATGGTGGCCAGCTCCAGCTCCTCGTGGATGTGCAGCTGCGGGGCGTAGCGCACCTCGATGTAGCGGACGTTTTCGGCGATGCTGTCCTGCGCCAGCTCGCAGGCCACGCGCTCGAGGTTCTCGGCGCGGTTCATCACGCCGCAGGTGTAGGCAAACCCCTTGAGGTAGTCGGGCAGGTCCTGGTACTGGTCCTTGAACACGGTTTCGTGCAGGCCGGCGGCCTCGTAGGATGGCAGCTTCACCTGTTCCTGTTTCGCCAGCTCGATCAGCGTCGGCAGGCGCAGCGACCCGTCCAGGTGCACGTGCAGGTCGGTCTTGGGTATCCGGCGGATGAAATCGGCGGAGATCCTGTTGGTCATGGCTGGTCCTCTTTCATTGAGCGTTGTTGTTTTGCCACGGCAGCTTAGCCGCGGCCCGCCGGGCAGCACAAGTTTTTTTATTTTTTCCCGGCCGGCGGCAGGCTCAGCCGCCGGGGAGGCCGGCGCGAATGTCGATCACCGTGGCCGGGCCGGCTTGCGGGCTGACCGTGAAGGCCGGCAGGGCCGCCGGGACCAGCAGCGTGCTCCCCGCGGGGCAGGCCGTCGCGCCGCCCGGCCAGGTCACCTCCACGCGGCCGGCGCTAACGAACAAAATGGCGAAGGAGTCTCCCGGGCCGCGCGCCTGCCACGGCATCGCCAGCACGCGCTGCTGGATGCGGAACCACGTGTTGTTGATGATCGGGACGACCGTGTGGCCATCCTTCTTGAGCGGCGGCCCAAGCGGGATGCGCGGGTCGCGGGTGTCGTCCCACGCCATGACCTGGCGCGCCTGGGCGACGTGCAGCGGCCGCGGGTGCCCGTCAGGGTCAAGGCGGCCCCAGTCGTGGATGCGGTAGGTGGTGTCGGAGTTCTGCTGCACTTCGAGCACCAGGCACCCGGCGTCCAGGGCGTGCACGCGCCCGCCGGGGATGAACACCACGTCGCCGGTGTGCACCGGCCAGGTGGCAATCATGGCTTCGTAATCGACGCTGGTCCGGGCGCGGTCAAAGTCCGCGGGTGTCACCCCGGGGCGCAGGCCGGTCCAGACGCGCGCGCCGGGCGCGGCGCGCAGGATGTACCACAGCTCGGTTTTCGGCTCGCCACCAAAGCGCCGGGCCGCGGCATCGTCGGGATGCACCTGCAGGCTCAGGCGCTGATGGGCGTCAAGGATCTTCACCAGCAGCGGGAAGGTGTCGCCCGGTACGGCCGAGCCCAGCAGGGCCGGGCCCCAGGCGGCCAGCATCTCGTGCAACGAGTGCCCGGCCCAAGGGCCGTCCAGCACGACGCTCTCGCCCTCGGAGCGGTCGGTCACCTCCCACGACTCGGCGTAGAGCCCCGGCGGCGCGGCGCGCTGGAAGTAGCGCCGGATGTTGTCCCCGCCCCAGATGTAGTTCTTGTACACCGGGTTGAACCGCAGCGGGTACAGGTCGGCCGGTAAAGGCGTCCGCGTGTTTCCCATGTTGTCATTTTTCATGGTTCGCGGTAGCATAGCGTTTTGTATCGTTTGAGCAAGCATACAACCGCAAGGGATGCAGAAGTCATGAGAAAGATGGTGGTTTTGGTGGGCGACGGCATGGGCGATTACCCCGATCCCGCGCACGGCAACACCACGCCGCTGCAACGGGCCCGCATCCCCACGATCCGCCGGATCGCCGCCGCCGGCCGCCGCCTGCTGGTGGACACCGTGCCCGCGGGGCTGGAACCGGGCAGCGACATCGCCAACCTGAGCCTGCTGGGCTACAACCCGGCCCTCTACTATACCGGCCGCGCGCCGATCGAGGCCGTGGGCGCCGGCCTGCCGCTGGCCGCCGACGATGTCGCCTTCCGCTGCAACCTGGTCACCGTGGCCGGGGGCCGGATGGACGACTATTCCGCCGGCCACATCACCACCCCCGAGGGCCGCGACCTGGTCGCGGCCGTGGACGCGCAGCTCGGCCGGCCCGGCTGCCGGTTTCACCCCGGGGTCAGTTACCGGCACCTGCTGATCTGGAGCAACGGGCCGCTGGCGGTCAAGACCATCCCGCCGCACGAGTTCTCCGGCAAGCCCGTGGCGGAGCACCAGCCCGCCGGCGAGCGGCAGGCCGAGGTGCGCGCCCTCATGGACCAGTCGATCCCCATCCTGGCCAGTCACCCCGTCAACCGCGCGCGCTTGCAGCAAGGCGCCAAGCCCGCCACCCAGATCTGGCTCTGGGGCCAGGGCCGGCGCATGGAACTGCCGACCTACGCCCAGCAGTACGGCCTGGGCGGCGGGGTGATCTCCGCCGTGGACCTGGTGCGCGGCCTGGGCCTGCTGGCCGGCCTGCAGGCGCCCAGGGTCCCCGGCGCCACCGGGTTCCTGGACACCAACTACGCCGGCAAGGTGGACGCCGCGCTCCGCATCCTGGAACAGGACCATTTCGTGTATGTGCACATCGAGGCCCCGGACGAGTGCGGCCACATGGGCGACGCGGTAAAAAAAGTGCAGGCCATGGAGGCGTTCGACGAGCGCGTCGTGGCCCCCATCTGGATGGCCCTGGAAGCGGCCGGCCAGCCCTACCGCCTGGTGATCTGCACCGATCACCGCACCCCGGTCCGGGTGCGCGGCCACACCCGCGAGCCCGTGCCCATGGCGATCCTCGACGGACCGGTCGGCCCGGCGACCGCCGAGCAACCGTTTGACGAGCTGGTCAACAGCGGCCGGGCCCAGGGCCTGGCCTACGAGATCCTCAACGATCTTCTGCGCGACGCCGCGCGGGCGTGATGGCCGCGGCGGCGTTTTTTGTCGGTGCTTTTGTCATTGAGTTGGTTCCCGATCAGTTTATAATTCGCGCTTGAATGCCGCGGGCGTGATCCAAACTCTGTTGGAGCCTGCGGCCGCAGGAAAGGGAGGGGCCCGATGCGCAAATGTAATCTCTGGTTGGATGCTGCCGTCCTCACGCTCATCGCCACGGTGGCCTCCGGCCAGGAATGGGAGCGTGACTGGAGCCGGATCTGGGGATCGCCCATGGGCGACTACGGGTACGCGGTGGCCGCGCACACCAACGGCGACTTCTACGTGGCCGGATTCACCTGGGACGCGTTCGATGGCCAAACCAACCAGGGCGTGTGCAACGCGTTCCTGACCCGCTACACGGCGGCCGGGGCCAAAGCCTGGTCCCGTATCTGGGGTGCGCCGGACACGACCTACGCTTACGCCGTGGCCGTGGATTCCACGGGTGCGGTGTACGTGGCCGGCCAGACCCAATCGGGATTTGACGGCCAGCAGGCCGTGGGCCAGGCCGACCTGTTTCTCTCCAAGTTCTCCGTCGCTGGCCAGCGGGAATGGACGCGCATCTGGGGATCGGTGCTGGAAGATGGCGCCTGCGGGGTGGCCGCGGACACTGCCGGCGGGGTCTACGTGTGCGGCTATTGCAGCAGCAACTTTGACGGCCAGGCCAGCGTGGGGCAGCGTGACGTGTTTTTCAGCAAGTTCCAGGCTGACGGCACGCGCGCTTACAGCCGGATCTGGGGCTCGCCGTTGGAAGATTGCGGCCAGGGGATCGGCGTGGATCCCCAGGGCGGCGTGTACGTGGCCGGCTACGCTTACGCCGCGTTTGATCAGGAGCCTTTTTCAGGCACCATGGACGCCTTTCTGACCCGGCACGGCGCCGGCGGGACGCGGGAGTGGACGCGGATGTGGGGGTCCTCCGGCCAGGACCAGGCCATGGGCGTGGCGGTGGACACGGCCGGCCGCGTATACGTGGCCGGCTACGGCGGCCCCTTTGGCGACCAGCCCAAGGTGGGCGAGCCGGATCCGTTTTTGTGCCGCTACGACCACCAGGGCACCTGCCGGTGGGCGCGCATCTGGGGATCGCCGGCGGCTGACTCCGGGCTGGGCGTGGCCGTGGCCGGCACCAACGCGGTGTATGTCACCGGCATGGCCGGCGGCGCGGACTTCGACGGCCAGACCAACGTGGAGGCGTCGATATTCGTGACGGCCTTTGACGCGGCCGGGACCAACCGCTGGAGCCGGCGCTGGGGTGCGCTCAACGCCTCCGGGCAGGGCGTGGCCGCCCTGATCGACGCCGGCGGCCGCCCGCAGGCCCTGTGCGTGGCCGGGTTCACATCCGGCGGGTTCGACGGCCAGACCAACACGGGCCAGGTGGACGCCTTCCTGTCGCACTGGGGGCCGCAAGCCTGCCTGCGGTTCACGGACGGTCCCCGGGCCACCAACATCGCCGCCACCCAGGCCACGATCCGCTGGCAGACGGATCGGCCGGGCGACAGCGAGGTGCGCTACGGGGTCAAGGCCTTTGACTACACCTGGACCGCCAGCGACAGCCAGTGGACCACCAACCATGCGGTGCCGTTGACGAACCTGACGGCCTCGACCACGTATCATTTCATTTCGATTTCGCGCGCCAACGCGGGCTGTGCCGCCACCAGCTCACCGGCGTATTTCACGACCGCGGCCGGCGGCGGCGGGGCGCCGACGGCGACCAACCTCACGTTGGACGGCGGGTTCGCGTTTCCCATGGACCTGGCCCTGGAGACCAGCGGCGAGGTGGAGCGGGTGATGTACTATTTTGACGGCCGCCACATCTTCACGTCGTTCTCGCCGCCCTTCAACGGGGAACTGGACCCGCGGATGCTGGACCTGGACATGGCGGCGCTGCGCGGCCGACACCAGGTGCGGGCGGTGATTTACGGCGCCGACGGCAGCGTGCGGGAATGCGTGACGGATTTGGATTACCTGGACGACTGCGGCTCCACCATGGACGTGGAGTTCGTGTACCCGGAACACGGGCTGACGGTCTACACCACCGGCACCGTGGCGCAGGCCTCGAACGTCTGCGTGACGGTGTTTGCCCGCGAGCGCCTGACGCCGCCGGAGCGGGACAAGAGCTTTGACGGCCTGGGGCCGCGGGATCCGTTTCCGGGGCTGGTGCGCTATGGCCCGGTGGCGCGGATCGACTTCGAGGTGGACGGCGTGCCGACCGGGCAGATCGCGGGCCGCGACCCGGAGGATCCCTACACCTGGCACCGCTGGTACAACCTGCGCGATCTGGCCCTGGGGCGCCACCGGCTCACGGCGCGGGCGTACACGAGCAATGACTGCGTCTGGAGCGACGTGGTCTACGTCAACGTGGAAAACTTCAATGCGCAGATCCTGGCCTTGCGCAGCGTGTACCGGATGACCAACTATTTCCTGGTCCAATGGCAACTGCGCAACCGCGGCGACGGGCCGGCGGTGTTGCGGTCGTTTCGCGAGGAAATGACCGGGTTCCAGCCCACGCGGCTGGCGTCGCCGTGGCCGTCGACCACCAACTACAGCTTCTCCCTCGAAACGCAGCGCAACTCGGTGGCGCTGGCGTTTCCCGAGACGGCGACGCTGGCGGCCGGGGCCACGGGCATCATTTCGTACTGCGTGGTGCCGTACCTGACCATGGGGCCGGCGACCTATGGCATTGGCGGGGCCGGCGGGCAGATCGTGTACCACGCCCTGGGCGGCTCGAATGTCACCCTGGCCTGCTCCAACGAGGCCCGCTGGGTGACCCGCCCGGGTTCCGTGGTGCCCTGGGCGCTGAGCGATGCCGTGCGCGGCGCCATCGCCACCTCGGACTACATCCTGGTCACCAATCCCCTGAACCTGCTGGGCTTTTATGGCAACAACGCTAATGACGTCATGGCCAAAATGGCCGAGCTGGCCACCCGACGCCTCGGGGTGCTGGGGTACTTCTACTATAACCAGCCGCTGCCCACCGTGTATGCCCCCGGCAACTTGTTCGCCACGGGCGACACGCTCAACGATTGGCGCGATGAACTGGTGGTGGGCGACATGGACGAGGGCTGGGTCCGCGTTTATGACAGCAGCGTGGAGGTGATCATTTCGTCCAACATCGTCCCGTTCGCCTTCGACTTGCAACCGGGCGACGCGCTTCTCACCGGCGACTTGCACCAGCAGGTTCACACCAATAATGGATTCTTTGATCAAATCATCATCGTGCAGGGCCCGGCGCATGGCGCGGAGGCGGGGCGGGCCTGCGCGTACCGCTACGATTACCTTTCGGGCGGCAATGTCATCGGGTATTTGAACACCAGCTACGGCACGAACTCGGCCGTAGCCGTCGGCCGGATCATGACGGACAATGGGGGGTACATGAAGGACCAGGTGATCGTGGCGCGGCCCACCGGGCGCCTGGAGCTGTTCTCCGCATACGGCTTGTCGGATGACTCGTTCGACGATACCTATTTCCGGGCCGGGGATACCCTCCTGGCTGCCCGGCTGTGGTCTGACGCCAATGACCAGGCCGTGGTGGCCAGCCGCGCGTTCGACATGATCCAGGTCATTGCCTATCGCGCCGGCAGCCTGGCTTCGGTCGTCACCCAGGCCTGTGCGCTGGCGAGCAACGATATCGTAACGGTCGGGGATGTCTGGGGCGACAACTGCGACGAGATCGTCGTGGTTCGGCCGGACCGGCGCAACTGCACGTTCTATGGCTATTCCGCGGGGCGCCTGCGCGAGTTGCGCACATTCGATTTCACGCTCGCGCCCGGCGACCAGCTGGCCTGCGGCCGGATGTATTACAGCTCCAAGGATCTGCTGGTGATCCTGCACGGCCTCGCCGCCGCGGGGACGCCGGCCGGCACGGTCACGCTCTCGCATTATCCCAGCTCCGACAATGGCGGCGCCGCCACGCTGGACGACCTGCTGGACTCCGGCGGCGCCTGGGCCCGCCAGCTCGCGCCAACATGGAGTTCCTCCGGCTACCTCCTGATCGTGGGCGAGACGGAAATCATCCCCACCTTTTCCACCAGCTGGGACCTCTGGTACACCGCCCGCGGCAAAGTGGATTATACGGATCGCAACTACGCCAGCACCACCGCGGACGAGAACAACTCCCCGGAACTGGGCATGGGCCGGATCATCGGCAACTACACGGCCAATATCAACGCCCCCCTGGACGCCGCCCTGGCGGTCATCGACAATCCCGCCCGCCTGTGTGCCAGCAATTCCATTGCGCTGGCGGGGTACGAGCGCGCCCCGAACGGGCTGAGCGATTACATCAGCTTCTGGTCCGAGGCCATGCGGGGGCAGGCGGAGCTGATGGCCAACGGGTTCACCGGCGCGGTCCGGTACACCCCGGATTACAACAAGCTCGCCCTGCTGGAGGCGCAGAATAGCAAGCATGCCATCCTGTGGTTTGGCCACGGCAACTGGGATTTATGGGATTATTTTAGCCAAATCGATATTGCCGCCCATGCGGAATGGCGCTCGCATCGGCCGGTGATCTATGCGTCCTCCTGCCTGACCGGCCGCTACCCGACCGGCCGGGGTATTGCCGAGGCGTGCCTGCGGGCCGGCGCAGCCGCCTATATCGGATCCACCGAGGTGACGCTCGGCGGATTCAGCGAATATCTGGCTTACGATTTCGCAAACCGCCTGGACTTGCTGCGCAGCGTCGGGCATGCCCTGCGCGACGCCAAGAACACCCGCCTGGGCAGCAGCAGCCGGTACAGCTACCAGATCCAAAACCGCTACCACAGCGCCTCTGCCCACTACTTTGGCGATCCCAAGCTGGCCCTGCAGGGCGCGCACGCGCGGCGCGCGGCCGCGGGCGGCGAGCGCCGCGGATCCCCCCTCGCGCCCCGCACCGGCCCGGTCTCGACGCTCGATATCCAGGTGCCGTTCTACATCGTGGACACCACCAACAACCTGGATTACGTGACCATCCCCGGCCAGGACAACATCTGTGAGCCGGGCCAGCCCATGGTGCCCATGTACACCGAGTCGATCCTGTTCCCCGCCGGCTGCGTGGTCCAGGGCGTGACCCTCACCCGGCGCGACGGCGCCACCGCCAGCCAGGGCCTGCGCCTGCCGGTGTACGAACTGGCCCTGGTCGACCAGCGCGGGGATCCGGCCTTGCGGGCCCCGCAGGCCCCGGCCGCCACCTGGTGGCCGGAGGGCGACCTGGACTGGGCCCTGACGCCGCAATCCGATGGCGGCACGCGCCTGGACTTGACCCTGTACCCGTTTTACTACGACAGCAACACCCTGGCCGCCGTCTTCTACACCAACTACAGCGTTGCCATCGCCTCCGCCGCGTCCGATGTGACCGTCAACCGCATCCTGACGGACTTCGACAGCTACCAGGTCGGCGACACCGTCAACTTCATCGTCTACGTCCATGGCACCAATGCCCAACCCCGCGACGTGATCCTCGCGGCGCAGGTGGTCTCGAACAACCTGTACGCGGCCGAAACCCTGCCCCTGCGCACGTTGCGCGGCGTGCAGGGATACGGCGAATGCCGGCTGGCCTGGGACACCGCCGGGTTCCCGGGCGGCGACTACGCGCTGGAAGTGGAGTTGCTGACCGATCAGAACGTCGTGCTGGACCGCCGGACCCTGGAGTTCCGCGTCGGCCGCGTCGAGGGCCAGACCCTCGCCACCAGCCTGGCGCCCGCGCAGTTCCGGCGCGGCGAAAACGTAACCCTCGCGGCGGCGTTCAGCAACAGCGGCGACAGCGCCGTGTCCGGCACCATCGTCATCCAGGCCCAGGACGCTGCCGGCGCGCTGGTCGCCGACTTCCGCTGCGACTTCTCCAACCTGACCGCGGGCGCGGTGGCGGGTTTCAGCACCGTGTGGACCAATATGCCCCTGGTGCCGCGCGACTGCCAGGTGATCGCCTTCACCCTGTACGAGGGCCGGTCCACGGACACCGTGACGGCCTATCGCTGGGACGAGGCGCCCTTGCTGTTGGATGACGTGGTCGTGGCGGGCAGCAACGTGGTGTTGCGCTGGCCGAGCGTCGCCGGCCGCACCTACGGCGTGGAAATCGGCACCAGCCTGCCGGCGTTCGCCGGCTTCACCAACGTGCCGGCCGCGGCGCCCCAGAACTGCTACACCGACGCCCCGCCGGAGCCGGTGCTGTTCTATCGCGTGCGGGAATATCCCTGAAGCCGGGTGCGACGGCTGGCCGTCTTGGATGTGGTATTCGAATCGTTGTCGTGTTCGTAATCGTTGACGTGAACGCAAACGCATGGGTACTGAGAATTTCATCCCATATAGCCGTCATAATGTGAATTGCTGGCCAGTTTGGGCGTGCATCAGCACCGGCCGTGCGCTATAAAACACCCCCGGAATTGCAAAAAGGACGTGCCGTCATGAAAGAGAAATACCCGTTTGCGGAAATCGAAGCCAAGTGGCAGGCCTGGTGGGAGGAGCAGGGCCTGTTCAAGGTGGATGTCCGGAGCAAGGACAAGAAGTACTACTGCCTGATGATGTTCCCGTACCCTTCGGGCACGCTCCACGTGGGTCACGGCCGCAACTACATCATCGGCGACGCCGTGGCGCGCTACAAGAAAATGCAAGGCTACCGCGTGCTCGCGCCCATGGGCTGGGACGCGTTCGGCCTGCCCGCGGAAAACGCCGCCATCAAGACCGGCACCCACCCGCGCACGTCCACGCTCAACAACATCGCGGTCATCAAGCGCCAGCTCTACGACTGGGGCTGCGGCTACGACTGGGACCGCGAGGTCACGTCGTGCCTGCCCGACTATTACCGCTGGACGCAGTGGTTTTTCCTCAAGCTCTACGAGCGCGGCCTGGCTTACAAATCCAAGGCGCCGGTCAACTGGTGCCCGTCGTGCGCCACGGTGCTGGCCAACGAGCAGGTGGTCAACGGCCACTGCGAGCGCTGCGACGCCACCGTGGAAAACCGCGAGCTGGAGCAGTGGTTCTTCAAGACCACCGCCTACGCCCAGCGGCTGCTGGACGACCTGGCCACGCTCGACGGCTGGCCCGAGCGCGTGAAAACCATGCAGGAAAACTGGATCGGCCGCAGCGCGGGCACGCGCGTGGAGTTCAAGCTCGCGCCCCGCCCCGGCGGCGGGCCGGATCCCATCGCCACGGTGCCCTGCTTCACCACCCGCGTGGATACCATTTACGGCTGCACGTACATGGTGCTGGCGCCGGAGTTCCCCGGCCTGCGCGAGCTGGTCAAGGGCCTGCCCGAGGAGAAAAGCGTCACCGACTACATCGCGCGCACCGGCAGCCGCTCGCGCGCCGACCGCACCGACGACGCGCTGGAAAAGAACGGCGTGTTCACCGGCCGCCATGTGATCAACCCATACAACAACGAGAAGGTGCCGCTGTGGACGGCCGACTACGTGCTCATGGAGTACGGCACCGGCGCGGTCATGGCCGTGCCGGCGCACGACACCCGCGACTGGGCGTTCGCGAAAAAGTACGGCCTGCCCATCCGCATCTCCATCCAGAATCCGGCCGGCACGCTCGAGTTGGCGGACATGCAGGACGCCTATGTCGAGGACGGCGTCACGGTCAATTCCGGGCCGTTCTCCGGCCTGCCCAACCGCGACGCCATCCGCCACATGACCTGCCACGCGGAGGAGAAAAAGTTTGGCGCCGCCACGGTCCATTACCGGTTGCGCGACTGGCTGATCAGCCGCCAGCGCTACTGGGGCGCGCCCATCCCGATCCTCTACTGCCCGGACTGCGGCATGCTGCCGGTGCCCGAGAAAGACCTGCCGGTGCTGCTGCCGGACAACGTCGAGTTCAAGCCCACCGGCGAGTCGCCCCTGGCGCGTTGCCCGGAGTTCATGGCGGTGACCTGCCCGCGCTGCGGCAAGCCCGCGCGGCGCGAGAGCGACACCATGGACACGTTCGTGGACTCCAGCTGGTACTTCCTGCGCTACCTCTCGCCCAAGGACAGCCTCAAGGCCATCGATACCCAGGCCTGCGATAGCTGGCTGCCCGTGGACCAGTACATCGGCGGCATCGAGCATGCCATCCTGCACCTCATGTACGCGCGCTTTTTCACCAAGGTCATCTACGACATCGGGCTGATCCATTTTTCCGAGCCCTTCGCGCACCTGTTCACCCAGGGCATGATCTGCAAGCGCAGCTCCAAGGATGGCCAACTCTACAAGATGTCCAAGTCCAAGGGCAACGTGGTCAGCCCCGCGGAACTGATCCGCGAGTACGGCGCGGACACGGTACGGCTCTACACGCTGTTCATCGGCCCGCCGGAGAAAGACGCCGAGTGGAACGACCAGGGCGTGGAAGGCGCGTTCCGCTTCCTGCGGCGGCTCTGGACGCGCGTGTACCAGAATGTGGATTGGCTGCGCCTGCCCGCGGACGGTCCCTGCGACCTCGAGCAGATGGACGCCACCGAGCGCGACCTGTACCGCAAGCTGCATGAGTCGATCCAGAAGATCACCCGGGACCTGGAAGGCGATTTCCACTTCAACACCGCCATCGCCCAGATCATGGAGCTGATGAACGCGCTGGATGGCGTGCCCGTGGACGCCCGGAGCGCGCCGGGCCGCCGCCGGCTGGTCAAGGAGGTCGTGGAGAGCATTGTCATCCTGATCTCGCCGTTCGCCCCGCACATCGCCGAGGAGCTGTGGGGGGAGTTGGGCCACGCGCCCGGCATCCTCAAGGCCGCCTGGCCGCAGGTCAACGCGGCCGCCCTGTGCCGCGCCGAGGTGGAGATGGTGCTCCAGGTCAACGGCAAGGTGCGCGGCCGGATCATGGTCGCCTCGGGTGCGGACAGCGCCGCGATCGAGGCCGAAGCCCTGGCCGACGAGAATGTGAAAAAGTGGCTGGCGGGCAAACAGGTCAAGAAGGTGGTGGTGGTGCCCGGCCGCCTGGTCAATATCGCCGCGACGTAAGCCGCGGCTCGTAACAACACAAGAAAGAGGAGCAGCCCCATGACGAAGCGTCTGACACTTGCAACCCTGGTTCTGCTGCTGGGCGGCGTGGCGCTGTGTAGCGCCGGGTCGGACGTGCCCTCCCTGCTGGGAAAATGGGCCACGAAATCCGAGGGTGGCCTGCTGTTGCGGGCTGATCAGCCGGGCAAAACCACGCACTGGGAGCCGAAGCAGACCGTCCTGGAAGGCGAATTGACGGTGACGGAGCAAAACGGCCGGGTTCTGTACGGCGTTTTCAAGTCGCCGAAGCTCGAGGAACCGTTCGTGGGCGCCATCGGATTGGACAACCGGCTTTACTTCGCGGACACGGACGGGTATTTCGACGGCACGATCATCGATGCCAACACGATCCAGATCATCTACCGCCACGTGTCAGCCAGCGACACCGTGGTCGCCGTTGGCGTCTGGACGCGCAAGGAATAGTCGGCAGGGCGGGCGGTACCGCCCCTCGAGCCACCCCCCGGGGGTGCGCAGCAAGCCGACCGTTTCCCGGCCGCGCTACCTGGTTGCGGTCACCGCCCGCGGTTGCTGGTTGGCATGCTGGCCTGCTCTGTCCAGCCGGCGTCGCCTGCGGTGCATCCTGCGTAAGCGTGCCGAACGGCGGGGGCGGGGTCGCGGCATCGACCCTCGCCGATGGAACCAGGCCGTCTTCGCCGAACATGGGCACTGCAGGCTCTATGATGCTGGTGCCCCGGCGCGCCAGCCTGAAGGCGTTGCGGGGCGCAGCTGTGATTCGGTGCGGGTTGGCCGTTCCATAAGCAGACTATCCATCTGGAACTAAGGAAGCGGGGAACGGAGTTTGCGATCCTCGTAGACCGGCATGGATCGGCATGGTTTTCCTGGATTGCTTGAGTTCCAGATTCGCCCCCCGTGCCCTTCGCGAGGGCGGCGCTTCCCGGAAGGGCGGCGCAGCCTGCGTGCACCGGATCGCAGATGCGCCCGGCGTTGCTCGGCCGCGGATTTCGCGTTTGACCGCGCCGGAGGCTGGGGGTTACAAATACATTATTCAGTAACGCATGTTGCAACCCGTGGGAATGGCCGAGGTTATGACCGAAATGACAGCTTGTCGGGATTGCCCCCCGGCGGTGCCGGGATCCGGCGCCGCGCGGACCCTCGCGTTCCCCATCGCCGCGGCCACCCTCACGCCCCACGCCCGGCCCATGCTGGCGGTTGACCAGGTGTTGTGCGCCGAGGCCGGCGCGGGACAGGTCGCGCTGCGGGCGCAGCCCGGAGCTTGGTACATGCGGGACGACGGGCGCTGGGACGAGGTGGCCGGGATCGAGCTGATCTCGCAGGCGGCCGCCGCAGTCAGCGGGATCACCCCGCCGGTTGGCGCGGCCGCGCCGCCGGTGTGCTTTCTGGCCGAGGTGCGGCAGTACCGGGTGCGCGGCGACGTCCGGGCCGGCGACGACCTGGTCATTGACATCCGCAAGGCCGCGGAGTTTGGCGGCTTCTTTGTCACGGACGGCGAGCTGCGGCGCGGCGCCGCCGTCCTCGCCACGGCGGCGCTCACGTTCTGGCGGGACGACCGCCCCCAACCGGGCCGCGACCCGGAAAGGCCAACCCATGCCTGATGCATCCCCGGTGCGGCTGACCGGCAACGACCTGACGATCGAGGACATCGTGGCGATCGGGGTGGGCGACCGTCCCGTTGAGCTGGATCCGGCGGCGCTCGAGCGGTGCCGCCAATCCCGCGCTTTTCTCGAGGCAGAAGTGCGGGCGGGCAAGATTCTCTACGGGGTCAACACCTCCTTCGGCCCGATGTGCAACAAGATCATCCGGCACGACGAGATCGAGGCGCTGCAGGTCAACCTGGTGCGGAGCCACGCCGCCGGACTGGGCGCGCCGATCGCGCCGTACATCGCGCGCGGGGTCCTGGCGCTGCGGCTGAACACCCTGCTCAAGGGATTCTCGGGGGTGCGCGTGGAGCTGCTTGCCGCGCTGCGCGACATGCTCAACGCGGGCATCGCGCCGTACATCCCGGAGAGCGGGAGCGTCGGGGCGTCCGGGGACCTGGTGCACCTTGCGCACCTGGCCCTGGGGCTGATCGGGGAGGGGCAGGTACACTACCAGGGCGAGTGGATGGCGGCGCGCGCCGCGTTCGCGCGGGCCGGGCTCCAGCCCGTTACCCTGGGCTTCAAGGAAGGGCTGGCGCTGATCAACGGCACGGCGGCCATGACGGCGCTGGCGGCCTTCGCGCTGTTCGGCGCGGAAAAGGCGCTGCGGATCGCGCACGTGACCGCCGCCTTTGCCATGGAGATTTTCGGCGGCATCGACGATGCGTTTGACGAACAACTGCACGCGCTGAAGCCCCACCCCGGCCAGGTCGCGGCCGCCCGGACCATCCGCCGGCTCTACCACGGATCGGCTAACATCACCCAGCGCGGCGAGATCCATCGGCGGATCGGCGCGGAGCGCGATCTCGCGCAGAGCGTTTACCAGGCGGGCGTCAACGTGCAGGACGTGTACTCCATCCGCTGCACCGCCCAGGTCCTGGCGCCCGCGGTCGAGGCGCTCGCCGCCGCCCGGGAAACGGTGCGCATCGAAGCCAACTCGGTCAACGACAACCCCATCGTCATCCCCGGCGAGGGCATCCTCCACGGCGGCAACTTCCACGGCCAGAGCCTGTCCTTTGCCATGGACATGCTGGCCATCGCGGTCTGCACGCTGGGCAACCTGTCGGAGCGCCGGATCAACAAGCTGCTGGACAAGCACCTCAACGAGGGGTTGCCCGAGCACCTGGTGGCTGGCGGCGAGGCCGGGCTGGTCATGGGGTTCATGGGCGCGCAGTACCTGGCCGTGTCCGCCACGGCGGAGAACCGGCACCTGGCCAATCCCGTCAGCATCCACTCCATCTCCTGCAACGCGTCCAACCAGGACGTCGTCAGCATGGGCACCATTGCGGCGCGCCGGGCGTTCCAGCTGGTCCGGAACGTCAAGCACGTGCTCACGCTGGAGGTGCTGTGCGATCTCCAGGCCCTGGCGCTCAAGCCCACCGGCCCCCTGGGCTACGGCACCGGCAAGCTGCGCGCGCTGCTGGCGGAGGATTTCCAGGTTTACGACAATACCCGCGTCATGCACGACGTGCTCGCGGCCATGCGCAAAAAGCTGTTCTCCACCGCGCTGCTGGCGGACCTGGCGCCCTACCTGGGGCCCGCATGACCCCGGGGCTTCAGACCACGGGGGGCGGGGTGCGCGCCGCGCTGGCCGTTGCGGTCCTGTGCGCGGGCTTGTCGGCCGCATCCACCGCCGGCGCCGCCGCCGCGCCGGCGGCCGACCCGCTGCGGGAGGCGCTGACCGATTGGCAGGCCGGGCTCCGGCAGGTTTCGTCGATTGCCAGCGATTTTGTCCAGGAAAAGCGCCTGGCGCTCTTCCAGGATGTCCTCACGATCCGCGGCTGCCTGTTCATTGCGACCAACGGCCTGTTTGCCTGGGAAACCCACTGGCCGGTACGCTACAAGCTGGTGGTCGCCGACGGCCGCATCCGCCAGTGGGACGAAGAGACCGGCCGCGTGCAGACGTTCTCGATGCGGGACAACCCCGCGGCTTCGGTCATCCACGCGCAAATGTCGGCCTGGTTCTCGGGCCAGTACGAGGGCCTGACCAATACCTATGACGTCGCGCTCGCCGCCGAGCACCCGGTCTCATTCCTTTTCACGCCGCGCGCCGGCTCGCCGGCGGCGGGCTACGTGGCCACGGTCCAAGTCTGGCTGCGCCCGGACGGCCACTATCTCGACAAGGTGCGGATCGCGGAGCTTTCCGGCGACAGCACCGCCATCACGTTTACCAACACGGTGCTGAACCAGGACCTGCCGGCGACGGCCTGGGACGTCCAGGTCCTTGCGACCAACGCCCTGCCGGCGACGGCGGCCGGGGCCCCCGTGGGCGAATGAAGGCCCTCCGTTGCCTTGAAATCGCCCTGGTCCTGCTGCTGGCCGGCGGGGGCGTGTGGCTGCTTGTCTTCCGGCCGCTCGACGATCGGCTCGACGCCATGCTGCCCCAGGATCCCGTGCTCCTGCAGTCCATGCGCGTGCTCGAGGACGCGAAGCTTTCCGGGCGGGTGATTGTCCAGGTGCAGGCCGAGGCATCCGGCTTTCCGCACGCGGATTTTGTCGCCGCCCTGGACCAGTTGGCGGCCGACCTGCACTCGCCCCTGGTCGCGCAGGTCATCACGCCGGCCGCCGCCATGCCCACGCCGGAGGATGTGCGTGAGCTGGCGACCTTCGCCCCCCAGCTCCTGGGCCCGGCGTCCTACGACGACCTGGAGCGGCGCCTCGGCGCCGAGGGTGTCGACCAGGCGCTCAAGGCCATCCGGCGGACCATGATGAGCCCCCACTCGCTGCCGCTGGCGGAATGGTTCCGCCGGGACCCGCTGGGCGCGCGGGCCACCGCCCTGAAGCCCCTGGAGCCGCTCGGCAAGGCCATGGGGTTCCGGCTGGCGATCACCGACGGTCACTTTTTCAGCGAGGACCAGCAGGCCGCGATGCTGATCCTGGAGACGCCCGTGCGCATCACCGACCACGCGGCGTCCTCCCAGTTGATGGACTTCATCCGCGCGGGGCTGGCCCGGCTGCCGGCCGGCCTCCGGGGGTCCATCATCGCCGGGCATCTCCACACCCTGAGCAACCAGCGCCTTATCCGGCGGGACATCGGCTGGACCGGAATGCTGGCGAGCGTTTTCTTTGGCGCGTTTTTCCTGATCTACTACCGCGACCTGCGCTCCGTGATCATCTTTGTCATCCCCACCCTCGGCATCCTCATGGGGCTCGCCGTGATCGGGATCACTGGCGCGCGGGTCGCGGCGATCGTGGTGGGCATGTGCGGCATGCTGGCGGGCATTGCCATTGATTACGGGATCCACGTGTACGTGGCGCTGTCGCGGCCGGAAGCCGACCGGTCGCGCGAGGCGGCCGTGCGGCTGATCCACCGCTCCCTCTGGCTCAGCGCCTTGACGACCATGACCCCGATCGCCGCGCTCATGCTCTCGACCATTCCCGGCTACCGGCAGCTCGGGCTCCTGGCCAGCGCCACGCTCCTTTTCTCCCTGCTGCTGGCCATCCGGGTTATGCCGCTGTTCTTTCCCAAGGCGCTGAAGGCGGTGCCTGCGCCTGCGCCGCGCGGGGCGGCGCGCGCGCGGCCCGGCCCCGGGCCGGGCCGGGTGGTGTTACTTTTCCTGGTCTGCCTGGCCGGAGCCATTGTCGCGGCCACGACCATCAAGGTGGACCTTGATTTTGCGCGGCTGGACGGGACCGAGCCGGCGATCCTGCGGGACGAGGAATCCTTTTTTGAACGCTGGGGCGCGGGGCCGGCCAGCATGGGCATTGTCGCGGTATGGGACCCGGACCCGGAGATCGCCCGCCAGGCCAACGACGCCATCTACCAGCAGGTCAGCGCGATGGGGGCGACCTCCAACGCATTCTTCAGCCTGGCCGCGGTCTGCCCCTCAGAGAAAACGCGCGCCGCCAACGCCGCGCGCTGGCGGGATTTCTGGGACCGGCACGCGGCCGACGTCCGGGTGGAGCTGGCCCGGCTCGGTCCCGGCTATGGGTTCGCCACCAACGCATTTGATCCGTTCTTCGACTCGCTGCGCGCGGGCACGGACCCGGCGGTGTTCGCGGCGACCAATCGCCTGCTGGCCATGCTGGAACAGCAGTTCGTGCGCGCCAACGCCGACCGGTTCATGCTGTTGTCGTTTTATTGCGACAGCCCGGCTGTGGCGCGGGCGCTGGCCGATCTCCACGACGTCCCGGCCCAGTACGCGTGCATCTCGCGGCGCGGGCTGCAGGCGACGTTCGCGGGCAGCGTCATCCGGGACCTGGCCCGCCAGGCGATCGTCGGCCTGGCCCTGATCGGGATCCTCGTGGTGGTTTTGGTCCGCCAGGCGCGGGCCATGCTGCTCATCAGCATTCCGCCGATCGCCGGCGTGGTGGGCATGCTGGCGGGGCTGCGGCTGGCCGGGCAACCCCTCTCGCCCGTGACCATGATGGCGGGGTTGCTGCTGGCGGGCAACTGCTTCGACTACGGGGTCTTCATGCTGGAGGCGTGGCGGCGCAACGCCCGCGAGGAGATCGGCCGCGGCGTCTACCTGGCATGGCTCACGACGGCGGGCGGGGCGGCGCTGCTGCTGGTGGCGCAGCACCCGGTGCTCTATGCCACGGGCCTGGCGCTCACGGTGGGCGTGACGTGCGGCTACGTCACCGCGCGGTGGGTGCTCTGGTCGGCGGCCGCGGTGCTGCGCGTGCCCACCCGGAGCCAGGGGCCGGCATGACCGCATCCCCCCGGCCATCCTGGCGCGTTGTGCTGCCCGTGCTGCTGGCGGTGGTCCTGGCGACCGGGTGCGCCAGCCTGCGGCCGCCGGCGGTACCCGCGGCGCCGCCCGCGGGATACCTGGGCGCGGTCCAGGCCGCCCAGGCTGGATTCCATGCGGTCTACGAGGGCGAACTGCGGATCTGGTTCCATTCCTTTTCGGCCATCTGGTATGTCGCCGTGCCGCCGGGCGGCACCAGCCTGGCCGTGGCGGTGCTCAGCCCGACGGGCGTCAAGATCATGCAGATGCACGGCGCGCCGGGCGCGCACGCGTGCGTGGTGGCGGTGCCTGCGGCGGATCGGTTGCAACCGTACGGCGCGGCCCTGTGGGGCGGCCTGTGGTGGGGCCTTGCGGCCGGTGGCCAGGCGCCTGTAACGGACTGGGTGCGGCAAGGCAACGAGGTCGCGGGTTGCGCGATGCAGGGCGCGGCCCAGGCGCGGTTCCTGGCGCTGGCCACCAACGGGGCGCTGGCCGGGCTGGACGTGCGCGAAGCCGGCCGGCGCCGGTACGCCATCCGGCTGGCCGAGGCGCGCCACCACGCGGACCGCGCGTATGCGGGCCGGGTCAGGATTGAATGCGCCCGGCCCCGGTGCCGCCTGACCCTGGCCTTGAAGAGCCTGCGCTGGAGCGACGACCCGGGACCCACCGACCATGCCGCTGGACCCTAAGCGCATCCTGCTGATCCACCCCGTGGGCGGCCACAAGCACGCTGCGGCCTCCGACATCGTGCGCAAGGCCAACCGAATGCCGCCGATCGGCCTGGCCTCCATCGCCGCCTGGCTGGAGCAGGCGGGGCTGCGCGCGGACATCCTCGACTTCAACGCCGATCCCGCCAGCGAGGCGCGCCTGGAAGAGCAGGTGCGGGCCACCGCTCCTGGCTTCGTGGGGTTCAGCTGCACCACGTCCGCGTTTCTCGACGCCGCCGGGCTGGCGCAGCAGGTCAAGGCGTGGGCGCCCGCCACGGTCACGGTGGTGGGCGGCGCGCACGTCTCCGCGCTCCGCGAGGAGGCGCTGGCGCGTTATCCCCAGTTCGACTACGGGGTGTGGGGCGAAGGCGAGGAGACCCTGCGCGTGCTGATGCAGGGCGACCCCGCGGACCGCGCGGGATTGATCTTTCGCGAGGGCGGCGCCGTGCGCTGCGGCGGGCGGCGGGAGCCCGGCCTCGTGCTGGACCGCCTGCCGTTCCCGGCCTACGAGAAGCTGCCCGGCTATCCCGACCGTTACACGCTGCCCATCTTCAATTACCCGAAAGCCCCCAACGCCAGCTTTATTTCCAGCCGGGGGTGCCCCTGCGCTTGCAGCTATTGCGACCGCTCCGTCTTCGGCGCCGAGTTCCGCTACAACTCCGCCGATTATGTGTACCGCCACATGCGCCACATGCGCGACCGGTTCGGCGTCCGGCACCTTAACTTTTACGATGACCAGTTCACGCTCCACCGCGGCCGGGTGGCCGAGCTGGCGCAGCGCCTGGCCGACGAGCCGCTCGGCATGACGTTCAACTGCGCCGCGCGGCCGGACCGCCTGGACGCCGAACTGCTGGCGGCGCTGAAGCGGGCCGGCTGCTGGATGATCAGCCTCGGTATCGAGACCGGCGATCCCGAGCTGCTGGCCCGCCACCGCCGCCACGGCGACCTGGACCAACTCGCCGCGGTCATTCGCCTGATCAACCAGGCGGGCATCCGCGCCAAGGGCCTGGTCATGCTCGGGTTGCCCGGCGAGACGGAGGACTCGATCCGCCGCAGCATGCGGTATGTGCACAGCCTGCCGATCGACGACTTGAACGTCGCCAAGTTCACGCCGTTCCCGGGCACACCGCTGTACCAAGATATCCGGCAGCACGGCACGTTCGACGAGGATTGGAACCGCATGGACTGCATGCATTTCCTGTTTGTCCCCAAGGGGCTGACCGCCGCGCGCATGCAGGCGCTGTTCATGGAGTTTTACAAGCGCCACGCCATGCGGCCGCGGACGGCGTGGGGGTACTTCACCATGCTCTGGAAGTCGCCGGACAGCTGGCGGCGGTTTGCCGCCGATGCCGGGGCCTTTTTTTCGTTTGCACGCAGCAACCGCCGGTGGCAAGATGACTGAAGTTGGTTGGTATCGTGTAACAACATGGTGGCCTGTGACCGGCATACGCCGCGCGGACCACCCAACATAGGAGATGTGAGATGAATATTAACAAGCTGACCGTGGGCCTACTGGTGGCTTTGCTGAGCGCCACCTCCGCGTTTGCCTGGGGCGAGGCGCCGGTCAAGACCTACGAGGGCACAACCGGCCTGCCCACGTTGCAGGAAGTCACGGACGTGATGATGACGGCCAATACCCCCGCCGCCATATACGGCAGCGGAACCGTCACATGGGTGTTTGAAAAAGTGAAGGATGGCGAGATCGTCGGGACCCTTTACGACCGCAACTACATGGCCAAGGTCACGATCACTTTTGACACTGAAAAATACACCATCACTTACAAGGACAGCACAAACCTCAATTACGATGGCACCAAGATCCACCCCAGTTACGACAAGTGGGTCACCGCGTTGAAGTTGAATATTGATAAGACGTTCACGCTCAAGAAAGCTGCCGCCGCCCCAGCCGCTGCCCCCGCTGCCCAGCAGTAGGTCGGATCGCTCGCATGCAGGAAGCGCAGCCGGATTTTGGCGCACTGAAGGCGCAGCTCAAGGAGCTGATCGTCTCGCACCTTGCGCTGGTCAACGTGACGCCCGGCTCCATCCGGGATGAGGCCCCCCTGTTTGGCGAAGGGCTGGGGCTCGACTCGCTGGACGCGGTTGAACTGATCGTCATGCTCAAGCGCCACTTTGGCGTGACGGTTCCGGACTCGGAAACCGGGCGCCGGATTTTCAGTTCCATCGATACGCTGGCCGAGTACGTCCAGGCGAACCGCACCCAGTGACCGCCGCGTTCGCGCCGCGCCCGCCCGCCCGGGAACCGAGGCGCCATGGCTGATGCCGTGGCCATCACCGGAATGGGCTGCGTCTCGGCCGCCGGCGGTACGGTGGATGACCACCGGCACGGCCTGCGCAAGCGCGAGCGCCTGTGCGTTACCCGGACCACGGTTGGGCCGGCCAATCCCTACCCGGTTTTCGCGGTCGATGATCCCACGCTGGCCGCGACGCCGGAGGAGATGCGCGTCGCCAAGCTGGCGCTCAAGGCCGCGCGCGAGGCGCTGGCTGATGCCGGCTTGGAAACCCCGCCCCGGGATGCCCGGGTCGGGGTTTTCCTTGGGTCGACCACGTCCTGCCAGCTCAACGACCTTGAGTTTCAGCGCGCCTACCGCGCCACCGGCGAGGTGCGGCCAGCAGCCCCGGACCGCTATTTCTCCGGCCACCTTGCCGAGCGCGTGGCCCGGCGCCTCAACCTGCCGCCCGGTCCGCGCTGGGTGATCGCCAATGCCTGCGCGTCGGCCACGGATGCGATTGGCATGGCCACGGAAGCGGTCCGGCAAGGCTGCTGCGACATTGCCATCGCGGGTGGCGCCGACGAGTTGAGCCCGGTCTCGCTCTGCGGATTTCATGCGCTGGGCATTGTCAGCCCGGTTCCCTGCCGGCCCTTTGATCGGGACCGGGCCGGCCTGAACCTCGGGGAAGGCGCCGGGATCGTGGTGCTGGAACCGGCCGCGGCCGCCGCCCGGCGTGGCCGGGACCCGGCGCTGTTCGTCGCAGGCTACGGTTGTGCCGGCGATGGTTACCACATGACGGCCCCGCATCCGGACGGCCTGGGGCTGGAACTGGCGATCCGCCGCGCGTTGACGGCGGCGCAGATCGTCCCGGCCGACATTGCCTTTATCAACGCGCACGGCACGGCCACGCGCGATAACGACCGGGTGGAAGGCCGGGCGCTGGTGCGCGTGTTCGGCGAGGGATTGTGCGCCGTATCGACCAAGGGCTACACGGGCCACGCGCTGGGCGGCGTCGGCGGCATGGAGGCGGTATTCACTGCCCTGGGCCTTGTGGAGGGCTGGATTCCCGCCAACATTGGCTTTGAGAACCGGGACGCGGACATCCCGTTCAGCCCGCCATCCGCGCCGACGCAGATCAACGGCCGGCATGCGCTGTCGACATCGTTGGCGTTTGGCGGGAGCAACGCGGCGCTCGTCATCCGGTACAACGGCAAAGAAAGGCGGCCCGCGTGACGCTCGACGTGTTGAGCCTGGGGGTCATGGGCGCCTTTGGGCGCGGCGCGGCGCGGTTGTCCGCGGCCGTGGCCGGCCCGGTTCCGCCGCCCGGCACCTGCACCTTGCCGCGCCTTGGAACCAGCGTGCCCGTGCGCCGGGTGGATGACACGCTCTTTCAGGATCCGCTGCTCCACCCCGCGCGGCGCGCCGGACGATTCATCAAGATGGCCATGCTGGCCGCGGCGGACTGCCTCCAGGCGGCGGCGCTCGACGCGTCCGCCCGCGAGCGGTTGGGCCTGATCCTGGTGACCGGCATGGGCGCGCATGATCATAATTTCGGTTTCGTGGAGGGGCTGTTGGAATACGGCATGGACCAGGGATCGCCGACGCTTTTCTCGCACTCGGTGCACAATGCAGCGGCTTCCTACCTTGCCGCGATGACCGGGTCGCACGGCCCGGTCCTGACCCTGGCGCACTTTGCCGCCCCCTTGCACCAGGGGCTCGACGCCGCCCGGCTCTGGCTGGCCGCCGGCGCGTGCGACCATGTCCTGCTGGGCGCGGTGGATGAGCTGGGCGCCTATCTGCTGGCCATCTATGCCGCCCGCGGCATGATCGCCGGTGACGGCGTGCTGCAAACCCGCACGCTCGACCAGCCCATCGGCATCGTGCCGGGCGAGGGTGCGGCTTGTTTCCTGCTCGCGCGGCCGGACGCCGGCCGACCGCGGCGCGGGCAGATCCGCCGCGCCGGGCCGCCCGGCGAGATTCCGGAACTTGTCTGGCTGGACCACGACGGGCTCTGGTCAACGGGCGCGGTGTTCCCCGCGGCCCTCCGGGGCCGGCCCCTGGCCTGCCACAACGATGTGTGGGGCAGCTTCCCGTGCGGTACCGGCCTGGCGCTGGCCGCCGGCCTGCTCGGGTTGCCGGCCCGCGCCAGCCGGAGCATCCTGTGCCACACCCACCGGCCCGGCGTGGACCCGCTATGGATAACGCCATGAACCTAGAAAGAGCAGATGAACTACGAATCGCGCGAATCACGCGAATGCAGCCCTTTGACTCTCAGCTAAATATGTACGGCAATGGCTCGAATTCTTCCTTCACCCAACAGGTGCACGATGTTATTCTCAGCTTGTTCGACCGTTCTTTTTTCTGCGGCAACGAGTTTCGCGTTATTCGCGTATTTCGTAGTTAATTAAAATGCTGAATTTAGGATGAAGACCACCGCGGTCCGCCTGGCCATGGCCGCCACGATGCTGCTGGGCATGGCCGCGACCCGCGCGGAAGAAGCCAAGGTGCCCGGCCACCTGGCCGTGCTCGCCGGGGCAGGGGAATCTTTCCCCGGGTGGGGGGCCACCACCGAACGCGTCAAGACGGTCGACCTGACGCTGCGTTACGCCGGCCTGATCAACCGGCGCTTCGGCCCGCGCGCATTGGACCTCCGCGAACAGCTGTGGATCGAGCTGCCCGTTTTCTGGGTTTACGCGCCGGACCACGCGCCGATCTACAGCATGAATTTTCTGTTTTGCAGCATCTATGAACGCTACGCAACCTGCCAGCCCTACCTGACCCTTGGCGGCGGCCCGGTGTACGTGGAGGCCGACATTCCGGGCATGGGGTCGCGCCTGTGCGGAAACTACCAGGCCGGCGTGGGCGCAAGGTTCCCGTTCGGCCGCTGGGCGCTGCATGTCGAGGCGCGGTACCACCACATCTCCAACATGAACACCGCCGACCCGAACGTGCCGATCAATTCGCTGCGCGGCCTGCTGGGCGCGAGCTGGGATTACTAAAGAGGCGCGCCTGTCCGGCGATGCAGCCACGCTGCTCAATCGCTGTTCCGTGGTCGGGCAGGCGTTACGAGTCTGCTTCTGGCAGACACCGGGGCGGGGCAGACGCCCCAACCGAGCGGGCGGTTACAGCAGTGCAAGACGCCGCCGCGCCGCGTAGCCGCGGGCGTGAGCCCGTGGCGAGATCCGCAGGCCGCACCCGCGCGGCCCGCGGCCGAACCGTTTCACTATCGGGCGTTGCTTGAAGGATCAACCCAGGCCGGCCGGATACGCCCCGCTTCTGCGCCCAGCATCGCCACACGTCCTCATCTAAGCCGGAACCTGTACCTTCTCGTACAGAAACTCAGGGGCAAAGTCGGCTCCATTTGGCCAACACAGGGTATGGAATTCGGGATGAACGGCGACGGTCTTGAAGACGGATGCATCCTTTAGCGGTTCGAATATCTCACCGTGGAGTTCGTCCCTCAAGTCGACATCACCTTCTGTTCCGTCCGCAAAGCGGACGTATACCACGAAGTCGTGTTCGTACCTGGCTTCAATTACTTTCGGTATCATGGTCCTACTCCAGTGGTGCGATCCTGTTCGCCGGACGACTGGCCTGAACGAGATGCCAGTCTTCAAGCAGTTCCGGTTGATGCAGATCGAGCCATTCCAGAACATGACGAAGCGCTCGTTTGGGGAAATCCCCATGAACGACTCCGCTCTGTATATCGACCGTGATCTGGAACTCGCCATACACCGCGTGGAAATGCGGCGGCGGATGCTCGCGCGGAAAGATGCCGATCACAATTCCGAGAAATCTGTAGTTCAGGCATGGGGCGATGATACCTTTGGCCCCGGTGTTTTTCAACAGCATAACAACGGGATAACAACGGGATTTGCCTTGTCTGTCTGTGAGTAGATCTCGGTTACAAGGCACCCAGAACCCAGCTGCCTTGGTCCGCCGAAACATAAGACGCAAGTGCGTGCATCTTTTTCTGGGCCGGGGTCGGGATGTGCATCGCTTTCGATCCCGATAGCGATCCCGACGCCAATTGGATTGCGGGCGATGCCCGCCTTGGGAAGGTTGCCCATCCTTCTCCGTCCCTCATCGCCACACGTCCTCGAACAAGTACACTTGGTAGGGATAGCGTTGAGCGAACTCCTGCAGGCGGTCCGCATAGGCCTGCATGGCGCGGCGCAGGTTCGCGCGGCGGTCGCCGCCGCGCGCCACCCGGATGATGTCCACCATGTCCGCCGTGTACTCATCCACGCCGGTCCGGGCGGCAAACATCACGACCAGCGGGCACTCCCAGGCCGCGGCCAGCTGGAACGGCCCGCAGGGGAAGCGCGCGGGGGCGCCCATGAAGTTGATTTCCAGCGTGGCCGCGGCGTAAGCGCGGTCCCCCATGATCGCGATGAGGTCGCCTTGCTCGAAGCGCTGGGTCAGCTCAATGACCCCCCCCATCGGCAGCTCCGGCGAAACCACACGCAGCGCCTGCGCGCCTCCCTGGAAGCGCAGGTAGTCCTGGGTGATGGGATTTTCTTCCGGCTTCATGAGCAGCGTGATGTTCCGGTCCATCCGCGCCAGCGCCAGCATCAGGGCCTGCCAGTTGCCCACGTGCGAAACCAGCAGGACAAAGCCGCGCGCCCGGTCTTCGACCAGCGGCCGCACCAGCTCGTAGCGGGCCGTGAGCTGCCGGAACACCTGTGGCGTGGCCAGCATGCGATACCGGTCGATCAGGGACACGCCCTGGCTGAAGATCAGGCGGTACAGATCGGCCCATCGCCGCCACCCGGCGTGATCGGGAAAGCGGCGGCCCAGGTATGGCCGCGCCAGGCGCCGCGCCAGCGGGTCGAACAGCAGGTAATACAGCGCCACCACGGACAACAGCCCGTGCGCCCCGCGGCGGCCGAAGAGGCGCAGCGCCACCGCGAACGACAGGAACCCCGGCCGGTTGCCCCGCCGGCGATCATTGATCCGGGTTTGGGCCTTGCGGCGGCTGGACCAACGCGCCACCGCCCGCGCCGAGACCAGGATCGCGAATGCCGTAACAAGCCCCAGCAGCGGTCCCACGATCAGCGAGCCAAGAAACCAGTCCAGCAGCCGTTGGTGGATTTCCCGCAGCAGCGTCTGGCGGCTCAGTTCCGTCAACCACCCTCCGTGCCGCAGGAAGTAGCCGACCTCCACACACGCCACCGGAACCACCGGCGGCGCGCAGAGGTTTTGCGCCGCCACGGCCATGCCCCGGTTGAGCCGGAAACGCGTGGTCACGTACAGGATGACCACGGTGTGGCAGGCGATGAGCGGCAGGGCGCCCAGGAAGACGCCGACGAATCCCGCGACCGCCAGGTCGCGTGGCGTGGCGTGCTCCGCCAGCACCTGGCGCAGCAGGCGCAGCGGGTGCCAGAAGTCCGGCATCTTTTCCGGCGGCTGATCGACCAGGCGCGGGTGCGGCCAGGGCGCCAGGCGGCGGAGCAACAGACCCGCGTGGCCCAGCAGCGTCCGGGCTGCGCCGCGCGGCTTGTTGGCTGGCGCCCCTGGCCCGGGCAGCGCCAGCGTGTGCAGCGGCACCCCGCCCCAGGCAAGGTGCGCCAGCAGGCGGTTGTCCCACAAGCTGATTCCTTGGCGCCGTGCCGGCAGGCGCCGCAGGGGCGCCAGGGGGAATACCCGGTACGGGCTGTGCGGATCGGCGACATCCACCCCGGCCTCCAGCCGCAGGCACATGCGCTCCATCATGGCCAGACGGGTCTGCGCATGGTCCTGGCATCCGATAATGACCGCGTCCGGATGGCGTTCCGCGGCCGCCACCAGCAAGCTACCGAGCGCCGGGTCGGCCGCCCCGGATGCGGGCTCCAGCAGGACGTGCGTGAAGCTGTCCGCCGCCGCCAGCAGCGCCGCCACCGACCCGGAGCTGACCGCGGGCCCGGGCGCGGCGGGCGGCTGGTCCCCGGGCAAGGCGCCCGGAACGATTTTCAGCAGGCGCCATCCGCCCGCGGGTTTCGCGCTATGCATGCCGGCGGACTCTCCGCGGCAGCCGCCGGCCCAGCATCATGCTCCAGGCGGGTCCGCAAAAGCCCTTGGCGTGGAGCTCGGTCTCTTTCCCCGCGCCCTTTTCGGGCGGGTACAGGCACAGCGGGTCGTCGGCGAACCCGGCGCGCAGCGTGGTTTCGAGCTCTTCCCGCGGCAGCGCCGGTGAGAAGTAGTAGTGCGGCTCGACCAGGGCCGCCTCCGACGGCGCGCGGCCGTCCGCGTCCCGGTAGATCTCGGCCATCGGCGTGCCGGGCAGCACGCGCACGCCCGAGAAGATGAACCGCACCGTGTGCTCAAGCGACCGCACGTTGGCCATCCCGGCCTGGAGCGTGGCGGGGGTTTCGCCCGGGCCGCCGAAAATGAAGTAGTGCGCGGCGGGAATGTCGTGTCGGCGCAGCGCGGCGTTGAATGCCACGATCTCTTCCCACGCGTGGGGCTTGCGCAGGCCGCGCAGGGTTTCGTTGGTGGCCGCATCGCTGCCCACCTCCGCGGCGGACAGCCCGGTTTCGCGCATGGCGGCCCAGTGCTCGTCGGAGATGGCACGGGGGGCAAAATAGGCCATCCAGCGCACGTGCAGCTTGCGGGCCCGCATCTCCCGGATCACGTCCAGGTAGAGCCCCTGCTCGTCGTTGAAGACCGCGTCCACGAAAAAGAGGTAGGCCATGCCCCGATCCACGAGCTGCCGGATGTCGTCCACCACGGCCGCCGGGGCCCGCGGCCGGAGCCCGCGGCCCTCGAGCAGCGGGTACGTGCAGTAGGCGCACTGGTACGGGCAGCCGCGCTTGGTTTGCACGCCGACCATGCCGCCGCGCGCGATGTAATAGTCGGTGTACGGGCCCTGGTAATCGGCGCGGCCCAGCGCGGCCGGGACCAGCAGTTCTTGGGAGCGCACGATCGTGTGCCGCGGCGGGCGCCGCGCCGGGAACGAGTCCACGAACTCCACCAGCGCCTGCTCGCCCTCGCCGGCAATGCCGTAGTCGGCGTCGAGCTTGTGCAGGATGGCCTCCGGCATCAACGAAAAGCCGGCGCCGCCCAGGACAATCGGCGCCGGGCTGGCGGCGCGCAGCAGGGCCATGACCTCGGCGGCCCGGTCAAGGTAGCGTTCTTCGTGCGCGCTGTTGGCGTTGTCGATGTTGCGGATGGCCACCGCGACCAGCTCGGGCTGGAAAGCCAGGACGCGCGCGCGCAGCTGGCCGGCGGAGCAGCCCTCGGCCAGCCAATCCACGAACTCCACCGCGTGGCCGGCCGCGCGCAGGGCATGCGCCACCACGGCGGCCCCGAGCGGGAACACCGGGTACGGCGCGGTGGCGACGTTGGCGGAGACCACCAGGACCCTCATGCGCGCGCCGCCCCCCATTTTGCGCGCGAGAGCCGCGCGGAGCGGAAGGTGCCGTCGGCCATTTCCTTGTCGAGCACCTTGCGATAGAGCCGGGCCATCTTCACTTCCTTGGGCTCCGCGTGGTAGAACGTGTCCCAGGCGTACTGGTACATGGCGTTCAGCTCGTCGACGGACATCCGCGCGGGCCGGAACACGGTTTCGCCGGCGGTGTAGCGGCGCCAGTCGTTGTGCAGGATGCGGTGCTCCTTCTCGAGCTGCGCCCGGATGGGCGTGTGCGGGAACGGCGTCAGCACCGTGAACTCGGCCAGATCCAGCTGGCACTCCAGAAGAAAATCCACCAGCCGCTTGATGTAGTCCGCGTCATGCGTGTCCAGGCCGAGGATGATCGTGCCTTCCACGCCAATGCCGCGATCGTGGTATTTCCGGATCCGGTCGCGCATCGTGGCGGACGTGTCGAAGACCGCCTGGTAGACGTACCAGCACCCTGCCGCGGCGGCCAGGTCAAGGATTTCCGCCTTGTCCCGGATCGGGTGGGACACCCACTTCTTCTTGAGCGGGGCGATGGTCCGGAACAGTTCCTTCTCCCACTCGTCGTCCTGGGCCAGCGAGTTGTCGACAATGAACAGCCGGTTGTTGTCGATGGACTGGAACTCCTCGACCACGCGCGCCATGGGCCGGGGGCGGAACTGCCGCCCGCCCAGGAACGGCGTGCAGCACGGGAAACAGTCGAACCGGCACCCCCGGGAGCAGTGCACCAGGTCCACCATCTGGACGCCGCGATAGTTGTAGGCCGCGCGCTGGAGGATATCGCGCCGCGCGGGTCCGACCAGGGACAGGTCGGGCCATTGCCGGCTGAAGTCATAGACTTTGCGGAGCGCGCCGCGCTCAACGTCGTCCAACACCTGGTCAAAATGCCCCTCGGCCTCGCCCAGGAACACGGCGTCCGCGTGCGCCGCGGTTTCGTCCGCGTGCAGCATGGTCGCGATGCCCCCGAAGATCACGGTACGCCCGAGCGCGCGGCAGGCGTCGGCGATTTCCCAGCCGCGCGGGATCTGGCAGGTGAGCATGCACGAGATGCACACCAGGTCGGCCGGCGCGCTCACATCCAGCGTCTGCACATGCTCGTCACAAAATTCAACGTCAATGCCGCGGCGGATGGCGGCGGCAAACACCACCGGCCCGTGGGGCGGCAAATGGAATTCCGGCTGGTTGGGCAGCTTGGGCCACCGGGGATACACGATCTTGATTTTCATCCGGTTCCTTCCTCGCCTTGGGCCATCTCCCGGCAGCGGTCCAGCCACGCCCCGGGCCCGGCCTGCGGCAGGGACCGCACGAAGTCTGCCGCCCATCCCAGGCCCGCCTTCGCGCCCGGCCCGGCGGCGGCCTGCAGGAAAGCGCACCACACCCGGTCATCCGCCAGGGCCGCAAGAATCAGCCCGGGCGCATCCCCTTCCGCGATCAGCGCGCAGCACCAGTCGGCGGCGCGCGAGAAGTCAAGGTCCGGATCCACCAGATGGCCGGCCGGGCCCCGGAGCCCAAAGTGGATCGACGCCTCCGCCACCGGCGTGCTGGGCAGCGTCTGGACAAACAGCGCCCCGCGCGCCAACGAGCGGCCATGCTCGAGGTAATCCCTGAAGAAGGCCCGGTTCTCGTCATGGCAGCCCGTTGCGTTGAGGCCCAGGATGCCCCACGCGGAAGGCCGGCCCGCCCCCGCCCCGAGCCGCAGTTCCCGGAACGCCAACTCCAGCACGCAGGCCAGCCGGCGGGCGGGCGACCCCACGCGGCCCCAGTTCGGGTACCCGCCAGGGAAAAATCGGTCTGGCTGATCCATGGCCGGCAGCGGCAGGCGGGTCGTGCGCCCGGGGGCTGCCACGCCCAACTCCGCCGCGTTGGCCCAGGCCAGCCCGGCCACGGCCACCCGGCGTTCCGTGGCATCCTGGCCGGCACCGCCCGGCACATGCCCGTCCAAGACCAGGGCGGTATTGATGCCGCCGAAGCCGGAATTCGTGGAAAGTATGATCGGCCGCGCGATCGGGGTGCGGCCGCGGGTCACGGGCATGGCTGCCGGCTCGGGTTCGCCGCACCCGACGGTCGGCGGCACGGATCCGCTCCGGACCGCTTCCAGCGCGAACACGGCCTCGGCCAGGCCGGCCGCGCCCAGTGTGTGCCCGATCTGGCCCTTGATCGAAAAGATCGGACACGCCGGATCCGGCGCCAGGATGCGCGCAAAGGCGTTCATTTCCATCTCGTCGTTATGGCGCGTGCCTGTGCCATGCGCGCAGATCGCGCCCAGCTCGGCGGGGGTTGCGCCGGCCATGCGCAGGGCGTCCGCGATCGCCGCAACCAGCCCGTCGCCCTGCGGCGCCGGCGCGGTCATGTGGTGCGCGTCCGCCCGGCAGCTCCATCCCCGCAGGCGGCCGCGCGCGGTGCCCGGCCGCGTGCCCACCGCCGGGGCGGCCCGCAGCCAGCACCAGCCGGCCGCTTCCCCCAGGCTCAGGCCCTGGCGCTGCCGGTCAAAGGGCCGCGCCGGATCCGGCGCCAGCGCCATGAGGCTTGCAAAGCCGGCCAGGACAAACTCGGTGACCGCGTCGCAGCCGACCACGATGACCTCCGCCTCGCGGCCGGACCGGATCAGGCTGGCGCCCAAAGCCAACGCCATGGACGACGACGCGCAGGCCGCCGAGACGATGGCGCCCGGCCGCGCCAGGCCCAGCATCGCCGCCACCCGCGGCAGCCAGCGGTCCAGCCGTCCGGCGTCCGGATCGCCGTCCGCGTCGAGCAGCGCCTGTTCCAGCAGGTCCACTTCGCCCACGGTTGTCGCCAGCAGCAGGAGCGTGTCCGGCGGCAGCCGCTCCGCCAGGGGCTTCAGCAGCGGAGCCAGCATCTGCATCGCCAGGGACGTGGGCGCATAGCCGATCCCCGGACAGACGGCTGATGGGCAGGTCATGTCCGGCCGCCGATCCTGGAGCCGCGGGTTGCGGGCCAGCGCGCTTTCGCCCGCCAGCAGGCGCGGCCATGCCGTTGCCACATCCGGCCCCAGGGCCGTGCACAGCCCGTAATCTGCCACCATGACGTCTAGCGGCATGCGGAAAGCTCACCCCTGCGCCACCGCTCGCGGATGCGCTGGACAAACGGCGGCTCCACATAAATCGGCGCCATGTCCGTGGCGTCCACGAGGAGCTGGACCATCCACCCCGTGGCCGCGACCCGCCCGTCCGGCTTGAAGATCGTGCACTCCGTGTCGATCCGCATGGCGTCATTCCACGGCATGCGGGCCACGACGCGGACCTCGTCCCCCAGCACGAGCGGAAGCTGGTAGTCGATTTCCATGCGCTTGACCGGCGCCATGACGCCCGCTTGCTTGAAATCATCGAACGCCAGGCCGTATTTGGCCCGCAAATGCGCGCCCGCCTCATCCATCAGCCGGCAGTAGTTCCCGAACCACATGATGCCCATGGGGTCCACCTCGTGAAAGTGGATGGTTCGGACCAGGGTGCGTTCAAGCGGCGCGGGGTCGCCCGGGACGACCGGGCTGGGCTGGTGGCGTCTTGGCGTCATGGCGTGCCGGTTTCGGCCAGCGTATACTGGATGATGCACTCGGAGGTCTTGCGATCGCCCGTGCCCCGCAAGGTCAGATGCGCCGTGAATCCGTCCGGGCCCGGATCGAGCCGCGTGCACTTGACCTCCAGCGTTTGCCCCGGACCGATAGGCGACAGGAAGCGCGCCTTGCGCACCTCGGTCACCCGAACCCCACGCCCATGGCCCTCTTCGAGCGTTACCACCGCCGCCTTCAACATGCATACTCCGGGCAGCACCGGTTGCCCCGGGAAATGGCCATCGAACCCGGAAAACCCGGGGGAAAACTCGTACCAGGCCCAGGGCCGGCCGGCCTGCACGCCGTGCCGCGTCCGTCCCTGCCGAATCTCTTTGCGCATGTCCATGGTGCAACTTAAATATACCCGCGCTCCAGCCAGAGCAGCGTGTTCATGGGCGCACGGTATCTGACGGAACCAAGAGGGTCAAGCGCTGCCATCCGGCGGCTGGCGCTGATCCACAAACCAGCGTTTTTTACGGTAGTGCGCGGGCGCGGCCAGCGCGGCCAGCTCAGCTTCCGGTACCACCCGTACTTCCGGCCGCACGCGCAGCGCGTCGGTCAGTCGATCGGCCAGGCCGGCGGCGCGGGCGGTTGCGCCGGGCGCCACGGCGACCAGCACCTCGAGCGCATCGCTGCCGTGCGCGTCGGTTCTGGCCACCAGCAGGGCGTCGATCACGAAGTCGTGGGCCAGCGCCAGGTCGCGGGCGGCCGCCGGGTACACCTTGGTGCCGCGGATTTTAAGCATCTGGTCCTCGCGCGCGAGGATCGGGCCGACGCGCCGCGAGGTCCGGCCGCAGGCGCAGGGGTCTTCAATCAGGAAACTGATGTCCCCGGTCCGGTAGCGCAGCAGCGGCGCGCCGCGCGGCTGCAAGGGGGTCACGACCAGCGCGCCGGGCTCGCCGGGCGCCGCGGGCGTGCCGTCCTCGCGCAGGATCTCCGGCAGCACCAGTTCCGGGTGGACGTGGTGTCCGCTGCCGGCGGCGCACTCGACCATGGACCCGCACATCTCGGTGTTGCCGTAGGAACCGTAGATCTCGAGGTCCCACAGCCCGAGGATGGCGCGGGCCATGGCGTTGGGTTGCAGGTCGCGGGTGCGCAGGGTTTCCCCCACCAGCACCGCCCGGCGCAGCGGGACCTCGCGCGGCGTCAGCCCCGCGGCGCGCGCGGCGCGCAGCAGGGCCAGCAGGAACGAGGGCGTGGTCATGACCATGGTCACGCCGAAGCGCCGGACCAGGCCCAGTTGCCAGTCCGGGCTGCCGGGCCCCTGGCGCAGCACGCGGCAGCCGATGCGCTGCAAGCCCAGGTAATAAGCGAGCCCGGCCATGAACAGGGCGTTGAGGGTCACGCACAGCAGGGCCGTGTCCGCGGCGGTCACGCCGGCGGTGCAAAACGCGTCCGCCTCGGTCCGCGCCAGCAGGTCGAGGTCCGCCGCGGCCAGGGGGATGGCGATGGGCCGGCCGGTGGTGCCCGAGGTGCAGACCACGTCGCGCACGTCGCCCGGCGGGCAGCATTGGAAGCCGCCGTCGTCCGCGGCCAGGTCGGCGCGCGTGGTGGGCGGCAGGTCGCGCAGCAGGGCCAGCGCCGCGGCGGGGGTGGCCGGCGGCTTGAGGTCCGGCCAGCGCCGGCGATAGTGCGGCGAGCGCTCCAGCACGTAGGTCAACTGGCGCTGCAGGAGGCGCGCCTGCAACTCGTCCTGCTCCGCCCGGGGCAGGTATTTGGCGGCGGCGTCAGGACCCGCGGGCATGTTCCGTCTCCGGCAGCCATGGCATGGCCCGGACCAACTCGCGCCGCAGTTCGCACATGCGGCGGCGGTACTCGTCCTCGAAACGCTGCGCCGCAGCCGGTCGGTCGGCTGCCCGGCCCGTGGGCGGGGGCGGTATGGGCGGGCCGAACATGACGCCGTAACGCGTGAGGCGCAGGGGCATCCACGACCGGACCCGGCGGAAGACATCGGTGCCCAGGAGCACCACGGGGAGGATTGGCGCCTGGGCGGCCATGGCCAGGCGGCCCAGCCCCGGGCGCAGCGGGTGGCCGGTAAACACGGACGCCTCGTACTTGCACAACTGGCCCTCGGGAAAGATGGCCACCAGCCGGCCGCGGCCCAGCCGTTCCAACACTTCGCGCACCGCGCGCGAGTCCGGGTTGAACCGGTCATACCGAATCCCATTCATGCCGTCGTAAAACCAGCGCGATATGGGGCGCTGGTACAATTCGGTGATGGCCAGGAAGTCCACCAACCGCGGGCAGTGCTCCACCAGCAGGGGAATGTCGTACCACGAGACGTGGTTGGACGCGAGCAGCACCGGGCCGCTGCAAGGCACGTTTTCCCGGCCCAGCACGGTCGGCCGGCTGGAGGTGACAAACGCCCAGCGGGAAACGGCGCGGATGGTCTTGTAGTAGGTGTCGCTCATGGCGCGGCCTGCGCCTCCATGCCCGTCTGGTATATGCCTTCAAAATCCATAGCTATCGTCTGCCACAGCCGAAGCCCGTTGATCACGCATCTTGTGACCCCGGTAAACGCCAAGCCCTTATTACCCTACCTGCGGCATTTCAAACAACTACGAAATGCGCCAAAAAATCACGAGCGGTCAATGACGAAGCCTTGAATGCCTGAATGGGTCCATCGCCTCTGCCGTCCCGCCTCTATTTTGGAGTGCGGGGGCAAGGCCGAGTCCGCCCGGCCGCGACCCCGCTTTTCTGCCGGCCGCGGCGTTGCCGGGCCGGGTGCGCGCGCCCAGGCATAGACCACGCGTGAAAGCGGCGTCGCACTTCGTTTGCCGCCGCACTCCAAGGCGGCGCAGGTGACCGGGGTCGCGTCTTCACAATTTGGCGCGGGGCTGGTCGCTGATAGGGGGGTAGAAGATCGCCCGGGGTCACGGTGCGGAAAAAGGATCAGTGCGTACAGTGGTTGTGGATGGTCCGCGCCCCAAGTCCGCGGTGGTAGGTATCCGCATCAACCGCCCCACCCTTCGGGTCCCCCCCGCCTTGTAAAGGCGGGGAGCCCAGATACGTACCGATCCTCATGCAAAAGTGGCATCAGGTGTGTCGGCGTGGCATCAAGGTTGGCGGCCCGTGATAGTCTATGGCCAATCAGGCGATAGGCGTTCCTGGGAACGCCGAGCGTCCGCTCGGCAACTTGCTCCGCCGGCGTCATTGAAGCGTTCGCCGCGGCTTGAATTCGGCTTCCAGGCATCTGCGCGGGTGGTATACTGGCCACATGGTTGAGGTCTCTCAGCAACGGGTCCGGGCATTGGCCGGTTTTTTCCGCGAGACGGGCGGGGTGCGTCCGTTCGACTTTTGCTCCGCCAGCGAGGGCGTCATTTTCCCGCCGCGGAACCGACCGGGCGTGGTTGAATGTTTTTTCTTTTGCACGGCGCAGCAATTCGGGTTTTGGCGCCTGGATGGCGAGCGCTACGCCGGCCCAATGCTGGGGCGCCTGGACGGCGAAGAATACAAGGGCTCGGATTACATGTTCCATTGCGCGACGCGGGCGTGGACCCGGCAGCCGGATTTCTTTTGCCCGGACCAGTTGGTCCAAATGAACGATGCGCAATGGGCCCGGGTGTTTTGCGATGACCAGGGGCACAATCCGCTGCCCATGTGGCCGGAGCGACTGGCGCTCATTTATGGGTACACCCGGTGGTTCCAAGATCGGCAGGTGACGCCGACCGGGATCCTCAAGGCTAGCCAGCGCAGCGCGGCGCCGCTCGCCACATTCCTGGGCCAACTGGCGGACATGCCGGGATACGGGGAAGATCCGTTGCGCAAGAAGCTGATGCTGTTGGCCATGATCCTGGAAAATCGGCCGGAGCATTTTCTGCGTGTGACCGACCCGGACGCGTACGCGCCCATCATCGATTATCATCTGCAACGCAGCGCCCTCCGGACCGGCCTGGTCCGGATCAACGATGCCGGGCTCAGGGACAAGCTGGTGGCCCGCCGGCTGGTGACCGCCGGGGAAGAGCAGGCCATTCGCGCGGCCACGTTCGAGGCTGTCCGCCTGCTCATCCGCGAGTCCGGCCTGTCGGTTGCCGCCGTGGATTACTTCTTTTTCATGAGCCGCAAACGCTGCCCGGAAATGGCCGAACCGGTGTGCGCCGATTGCCCGCTGCGCTCCGTCTGCGCCCGCGAGACCCGCCTGTTCCAGCCGGTCTTTCGGACCACCTGTTACTGAAACGGCGCAACCCGCGCCGGGCTGCGATCGCAACCCACTACCTGGCTTGAACCTAAATGCAGCATTTGAATTAACTACGAAACACGCGAATAACGCGAAACTCGTTGCCGCAGAAACAGGGGCGGGCACAAGTTGAGAATAACATCGTTCACCTGTTGGGCGAAGGACGGATTCGATCCATTGCCGTACATCTTTAGCAGAGAGTCAAAGGGATCCATTCGCGTGATTCGCGTGTTTCGTAGTTCATCTGCTCTTTCTAGTTTGAAACCGCGACCCGGCAGGCTATTCGCCATCAGGCAAGCGCACGCCGGAGCGGTAGAAGAAGGGCCCGCTGCGGTTGGTGACGGTCAGTTTCAGCCCGTTGGCCAGGCCGGTCACGGACATACCCTGCGCCGGCCAGGCCTGCGGTTGGTTCATGAGGTTGGTGGCCCAGAACAGGTCGTAGACGCGCTGCGGCGACGTGGGGTTGATTTCCAACTGCAGCGCCAGTTCGCCGGAAAGATTGGTCACCGCCGAAACCAGCAGGTAGGGGAAGTGCGACAAGGCGTTGGTGGGATCGGTCAGGGCCACGTACTCGTCGCCGTTGTTGTAGTCGTCCTCGTCCGGGTCGTTGGTCGGCGACACGTCCAGCGTGCCGAAATACTGCCAGGCCCACCAGTCCGGGATGCCGTTGCTGTGCGAGTCGGCGTTGGGGTGGAGCGCCGCCTGCCACCCGACGCGGCCGCCCTGCGAGCCGAAGTTGAAGTCATCGCCAATGGGCCGGTCCTGGAACACGTAGAGCGCCGAGTCCCCGTAGAAATTGGTGGGCGCGACCGGCACGTAGGATTGGGCGGGCGCGGCTTCGTCGTAACGCGCGGCGGGCGCCGACCAGGCGCGCACAAAAAAAACATCGCCCGAGGCATGGCTGGTCACAAAGCAGGTCTTGAACACCTGCATCAGTCCGTCGGTGGTCGGGTTGGGCGGCCCGGCGGTGGTGCCGCGGCCGCAGAATCCCACGTCGTGCACCTCATCGTCGCCGCTGCTGCCGTTGCAGCTCAGGCCGGTGCGGGCGAGGTTGTTGGTCTTGTCCGGCCCGGCCCAAATCAACTGCAGGAACGAGCCCGTGGCCGCGCTGGTTGAGGCTTTCAACCCCAGCACGCCGCCCGCGTAGGTGACCTTGTTGCTGGAGGTGTTGAACCAGTAGATCGACGGGGTCTGGGCCATGGCGCCAACAGCGACCAACCCCATCGCAAGCGCGAGCAAGCTTTTCCGCTTTATGAACCGCCTCATGCTGGATACTATAGACTGGATGAGCGCGAAGAGCAAGCCCCAAACCGAAGTGCAAACGTTGACCGTGACGCCGGCCGAAAACGCGCTGGGATTGCAGGAGCTTTTGGCGCAACGGCTGGACGTGGCGCGCCGGGCTGCCAAGCGCCTGCTGGACGAGCGCCGCGTGTTCGTGAACGGCCGGCGGGTCTGGATGGCGCGTCACCTGCTGCGGCCGGGCGATCGCGTGGAGGTCCAGTGCCCGGCGGCCCAGCCGGCCCAGCCGGACCTCCCGGTGTTGTACCGCGACTCCGACTACCTGGTCCTCGACAAGCCCTGCGGCCGGCTGGCCTGCGGTGGGCCGGACAGCGTCGAGGTTGCGATCCGGGCGCAACTGCAGGCGCCGGGCCTGGCCGCGGCGCACCGCCTGGACCGCGACACCTCCGGATGCCTGCTGCTGGCCGTACACGAGGAGGCCCGCCACGCCATCATCGAGCTGTTCCGCCGGCAGGAAATCGACAAAAAATACCTGGCCCTGGTCCAGGGCCGCGTGGCGGCCGGGAAGGCCTGGGAAATCCGCGCGCCGCTGGAGGGGCAGCCGGCGCTGACCCGCGTGCGGGCGCTGGAAGGCAACGATCGGGCCAGCCTCGTGGAGCTGGAAATCGCCACCGGCCGCACGCATCAGATCCGCAAGCATCTCGCCCAGGCCGGCCATCCCGTGGTGGGCGACAAGGTGTATCTCACCGACCGCGTCACGGATCCCGCCCTGCGGGCCGCGCCCCGGCAGATGCTGCATGCCGCGGCCCTCGGGTTCACCTCGCCCGTGAGCCGCCGCCCGATCCGGGCCACGGCCTCGCTGCCCGGGGATTTCCTGGCCATGCTGGCCACGCTGCACCTCAACGCATGGGCCGACGGACTCTGAGCTCCGGCCGGGCGCGGGCCGGCCTCGGGATTGGCATTGTCACCCGCGCCGGCCTGTCTATAATGCCGGGCATGAAAGCAGCGGCCCATGACACGCTCATCTTTGGCCAGGACCCAACGCCCGGGATCGTGGCTGTGGAGCATGTCGCCGGCCGCGGCGGGGCGCCGGACGAGGTGGCCCTGGTCCGGGACGATGGCGGCGGGCGGACGATGAGCCGGGCGGCGTTCACGCCGTTTTTGTGGCTGGCCGCGCCCGACCTGCTGGCGCCGGCCGGGATCGCCGCGGAGTACCAGGAGCTTGCCGGGCCGGGCGAGCTGCGGTGCCTGGCGCTGTTCCGCACTTGGGCGGCGACCGTCAAGGCCGTCCAGTTTCTAAAGAAAAACGCGCGGCCCAGCCGGCCGGGCGGCAGCCCGCCGTTCCATTTCGTGAACGATCCGGTCCAGCAATACCTGCTGCTGTCGGGGCAGACCTTGTTCAAGAACCTGCCGTTCGCCGGGTTGCGGCGCATGCAGGTGGACCTCGAAACCTACACCACCGCGGGCTACGAGTTTCCCAACGCCGACCGGCCGGGCGACCGCATCATCGCCATTGCCATGGCCGATCAGTCCGGCTGGGTGGAGGTGCTGTCCGGGGCCCAACACGACGAGCCGACCCTGCTGCGGGCGTTCGTGGAGCGCCTCCGGGAACGGGATCCGGACGTGATCGAAGGCCACAACATTTTCAAGTTCGACCTGCCCTACCTGGCGGCGCGCGCGCGGCGTTGCGGCGTGGAGCTGGCCATCGGCCGCGACGGCCGTGCGCCGGCCAGCCACTCCAGCCGGGTCACGTTCGGCGACCTGACCATCTCCTACCCCAAGGCGGAGATTTTTGGCCGCCACGTGGCGGACACCTATTTCCTCACCCAGTTTTACGACCTCAGCCACCGCGAGCTGGACGGGCTGGGCCTCAAGGACGTGGCCCGGCATTTCGGCCTGGCCCCGGCCAACCGCACCTACGTCGAAGGCGCGGACATTTCGCGGGTATTCGACCGCGAGCCGGAGCGGCTCATGGCCTATGCCGGCGACGACGTCCGCGAAACCCGGGCGCTGGGCGACCTGCTGGCGCCGGTGTACTGGGCCCAGGCGCAGCTGCTGCCGCTGGCGTACCAGGACATCTGCGTGCGCGGCCCGGCGGCCAAGATCGACGCGTTGCTGGTGCGCGAGTACCTGCGGCAGCGCCACGCGCTGCCCCAGCCCTCGGCCGCGCGCGAGTTCGCCGGCGGCTACACGGACGTCTTCGTGACCGGCCTGTGCCATAACGTGCACCACGCCGACGTGCGGTCGCTGTACCCCTCGCTGATGCTCAAGGACCGGATCGGGCCGCAAACCGACGACCTGGGCGTGTTCCTGGCGCTGCTGGATTACCTCCGCGGCTTCCGCCTGGACGCGCGCGCGCGGATGCAAAAGGCCGCCACCCCGGACGAGCGCACCGGACTCGACGCGCTGCAAAGCGCGTTCAAGCTGCTGATCAACTCGTTCTACGGGTACCTCGGGTTTTCCCAGGCGCGCTTCAACGATTTCGCCGCGGCCGCCCGCGTGACCGCCGCGGGCCGCGACCTCATGCAGTGCATGCTGGACTGGCTGCGGGCCCGCGACGCCCGGCCGGTGGAGATCGACACCGACGGCATCTACTTCATGCCGCCCGACCTGCCGGACGCCGCCGCCCGCCAGGCGTTCCGCGACGATTTCCAACGCGCGCTGCCCGAAGGCATCGAGATCGATTTCGACGGCGAGTACCCGGCCATGTTCAGCTACAAGATGAAGAACTACGCGCTGCTGCAGGCCAACGGCAGCCTCGTCCTGCGCGGCGCGGCGCTCAAGTCGCGCGGCCTGGAACCGTTCCAGCGCCAGTTCCTGCGCGACCTGCTGCGCGCGCGCCTCGAGGGCCGCGAAGCCAGCCTCCCGGCGCTGAAAAAGAAGTACGCGCAAGCCATTTTCCAGCGCACCTGGCCGATCCAGATGCTGGCCAAGACCGAGACCCTCCAGGACGCGCCGGCGGCCTACCTGGCGCGGATCAAGGAAAGCGCGCGCGGCCGCAACGCCGCCTACGAGCTGGCGCTGCGCTCCGGCCGGGACTACCAGGCCGGGGACCAGGTGTCTTACTACGTCACCGGCACCCGCAAGAGCGTTTCCGTGCACAGCAGCGCGCGGCTGGTGGCCGACTGGAACCCGGACCAGCGCGACGAAAATATCGCCTATTACTTGGCCAAGCTGGACGCGCTGTACGACAAGTTCACCACCCCAGGGGGCGCAGACGCCGATGAAAAAGACGATGACTGAACGCCGGCGCGCGGCGCGGGCCGGGTTCACGCTGATGGAAATCCTCGTGGTGCTGATCATCATCACCGTGCTGGCCGGGATTGTCGGCGTCAACGTGATGCGCCACCCGGGCCAGGCGCGCGTGGCCGCTGCCGCAGCCCAGGTGCAGAACCTCAAGAACGCGGTCAAGCTCTACTACGCCGAGCAGCACAACTATCCCACCCAGGCCCAGGGGCTGGACGCGCTGGTGGCCAAGCCCACCACGGATCCCATCCCGGCCAACTACCCGCAGGACGGCTACCTCGATACGCTGGTGCTGCCGCGCGACCCCTGGGGGCACGAGTTTGTTTACCTGATTCCCGGCCGCCATGGCGAGAGCTTCGAAATCATCAGCTATGGCGCAGATGGTGAACCCGGAGGCGAGGGTGACAACGCCGACATTTCCAGCAGCGGCGCCGTGGATGAAAAGTAAGCGCACCGGGTTCACCTTGGTCGAGGTGCTGGTGGCCCTGCTGCTGGTCATGGTCTTGGTGGGGGTCACTGGCCAGGGCTTGATCACCGTGCTTAACCAGGAGCAGCGCGGCGCCGCTGACCGGCAGGCGGCCCTGCTGATCGAAACCGTGGCCTGCCGCCATTTTCTCGGGCTGGAGCCGGACCCTGCGCCGGTCGTGCTGGGCGCGGCCTGGAGCGTGGCGCAAGCAGACCTGCCGCCGTCCGGCGGCAGCCTCGCCGGATGGGTCAGCTATCAGCTCGCGCCCGCGGCGCGGCCGGCCGCCGCCGTGGACTTGGACTTCATGAAATGACCCTGGCCGGGCATACCGCGTTCCACGATGAATTGCGCCGCGCCGGCGTGGTGGCCAGGCCCGGCGCGCGCCTGGCGGCCGCCACCACCTTCCAGGTCGGCGGCCCGGTGGACCTGCTGGACTGCGCCACGCCGGGCCAGGTGGCGGCGGCCCTGGCGTATGCGGTCGACCAGGGCTTGCCCTGGCGCGTGCTGGGCGGCGGATCCAACATCGTGGCGGTGGAGGCCGGTTTGCCCGGCGTGGTGATCCGGTTCCGCGCCGACCAGGCGCAGCCTGCATGGAACCCGCCGCGGCTCACGGTGTCCGGGGCCGCCCCGCTGGATGCGCTGGTGGCCATGGCGCTTGACCTGGGCCTGGCCGGGTTGACCGCGCTCTCGGGCATCCCCGGCACGGTGGGCGGCGCGATCTCCGGCAATGCCGGCGCTTTTGGCGTGCAGGTGGGCGACTGCCTCGAATCCGTGGATCTGCTGACCCCCGCCGGCCGCGCGGAGGCCGTGCCGGCGGCGGACCTGGGCCTGGGCTACCGCGCCTCCGGCCTGCCGCAGCGCCAGGCGATTGTGCTGCAGGCGCGGTTCCGGCTCGCGCCGGCGCCGCAGCCGGCGGCCGAGCGCGCGGAGCGCGAACGGATCCGCGCCTTGCGCCGGGAAAAACACCCGGACTGGCGGCAATGGCCCAGCGCCGGGAGCGTGTTCCGCAACCTGGACCAGGGGCCGGGCCAACCGCGCGCCGCCGCGGGGCGGCTGCTGGAGCAGGCCGGCGCCAAGGCCATGCGCCATGGCGGGGTGCGCGTGTTCGAGCGCCACGCCAACATCATTATCAAGGATGATCCGGCTGGCACGGCCGAGGATGTCTACGCGCTGATGAGTGCCATGCGGGACGCCGTGCGGGAAAAGTTCGGCGTGGTCCTGGCGCCGGAAATCCGCTTTTGGGGCGCGGCCTGGGAACAGCGCGCGATCCAACCGAGGACCAAGGAGGTGGCATGAACGCATGGGGGATGGGATGCATGGCGGCGGCGCTCCTGGCGTGGCCGGCGCAAGCCGGGACGCCGGCGGCCGCACCCGCCACCAACCAACTGGCGCAGCTCTGCGAGCAGGCCTGCATTGCCGTGGCCAGCGTCACGGCCGAATCGGCGCCCAAGCTCGAGCCGGCCACGTTTGCCGGCCTGGAGTTCTGCGACGGCGACGGCCTGCAGATCATGGCGCCGGACGGCGCGCTGCTGTACAAGCAGGGCCAGGGCCCGTTTTTCACGGTCAACAGCCCGGAAGCCCAGGCGCTGCTCGCGAAGCTGTTCAGCCAGACCGCGGGCACGGATCAAATGCTGTTCCGCACGCCGCAATCCGGCCGCGAGACGGTCCGGTCCATGGCTTGGCGGCAGTGCCTCGTGGCTGGCCAGGTCGCGGTGATCCTGGCCGCGGGCGCTGCGGCCGAGCATGCGCAGACCTATCGGATCAAGGCCGCCCGGCGGCCGGCCCCGCGCCCGGCCCAGCCGTCGACGGGCGCCGCGCGGCCCCGCCTGCCGCCGCCGATGGCCAACGAGCCGGATGGGGTGCTGGCCGGCCGTTGGATTGGGGCCTACACGGAGAACCTGCGCGTGGCCCTGGTGTCCGTGGCGGCGCCGGCCGAGGGCTTCGTCACGCCGGCCGGCCCGGTCAGCGCGCGGATCCACCATTATGGCCAGCGGGTGCAAGTTGATTTGTGGGATCGGGACACGACGTATTCCGGCGAGGGGGTCGCCTTGGGGGAACATCTTTCCGTGGCGTTCCCCCACATGGAAACCAACCAGGCCATCGGCTTGTGGATCTGGCAGGCGGCCGTGGACCCGACCAACGGAACCCTCAAGGGCCTGTTCCTGGGCAACGCCTCAGACTGCATCGTGGAGCGGGAACTCTACTTGCGCCGGATGCCGGACCAGGACTGAACTCAATCCACCGCGGCTTCCGCCGCAGCCTGGGCCGCGCGGCGGTTTTTCCAGGCGCGGTGATACAGCTTCACCAGGCCGGCCAGGTTGCGCACGGACAGCACCTCGTAGCGATATACCGGCAGGGGCTGGCCCAGGAACATCTTCTTGTAGTCGTACTCCCCCGGCCCCAGGAACAGGCCCGGCCTGGTTTTCCCGGCCAGCGCACGGTTGATGAGGTCGAACACGAGGTAGTTGCCGGGCGAGAGCTTGTCCAGGCGGCCGGGCCAGCGCGCCAGCAGGTGCAGGTTGATGGCCGCCTCGGTCAGGTAGGCCATGGCGCCGGCCACGGGGCGTCCCTCGCGGTCGCGCATGAGCAGGCTGGCGTTGGCGCCCATTTTTTCGAACTCCGCGTAGAGCCGCAGGAAGCCTGGCCGCCACTTGGCGAGCCAGCGGCTGTCCGGCCGCTGCTGCGCATAGATGTCCAGGAACGCGGCCAAGTCGGCCGCGGTCCGGGCCGGGGCGATGCTGACCCCCTCGCGCTGGTAGGCGTTGCGCAGCCAGCGGTATTGCTTGCGCGTCTTGGCGGACAGGGCCGCGAGATAGTCGTCCGGAGCAGCTTGCGCCGCGAGGTCCAGGAACCAGTTGGTGGTGACCGGCAGGCGCAGGTGGCGGGGGGGGATGCGCTGGATGCCGGCCGGGGCGGGGCCGAAGCCGATCGTCTCAAACCGGAACAGCGGCCCGTAAGGAAATGGAAAGATGAAGGTCGGGGTGCCGGAACCGTTGCACCACGCCGCGCTCCAGAAGGTGTGGCGCAGGACCTCGTGGGTCAGGGGATCGTCGCCCAGGCGCCCCAGGAGCTGCTCCACCAGGGCGCGCCGGCCGGCGCAAAAACAATGCTGGGCCGGCAGGGTCAGTCCGTTGGCGGGCACGCCATCCGGTCCTTCCCCCTCTGCGTGGTTGCGGTTGCCTGATCCATGGTAATTTTTTAGCTCGGTTTCCCGCGGCCGTCAACGCTAGGATGGGGAAAAAGAATCCGCATGACCCCGAACCCCAAGGCGGCGCGCGCGCCGGCGCCGGAGAAGCTCACCGGGACCGTGGAACGCGTGACGTTCCACAGCGAGGAGTCCGGCTTCTGCGTGCTGCGCGTGCAGGTGCGCGGCCAGCGCGACCTGGTGGCCGTGGTGGGCCACCTGCCCCAGGTGGTGCCCGGCGAGTGGGTCGAAGGCCGGGGCCAGTGGGTCATGAGCCGCGAGCATGGCCGCCAGTTCCAGGCCGCGGAGCTGAAAACCCTGCCGCCGGACTCGATCGAGGGCATCGAGAAGTTCCTGGGCTCGGGGCTGATCCGGGGCATCGGGCCGGTGTACGCGGCCAAGCTCGTGGCCAAGTTCGGGAAAGACATTTTCGACGTGATCGAGAAGAGCTCCGCGCAGCTCGAGCAGGTGGACGGCATCGGCCGGGTGCGCCGCGCGCGCATCAAGGAGAGCTGGAACGAGACCCGCGCCGTGCGCGCGATCATGGCGTTCCTGCTGAGCCACGGGGTCAGCACCGCGCGCGCGTTCCGCATCTACAAGACCTACGGCGACCAGGCCATCCCCACCGTGCAGCAGGATCCCTATTGCCTGGCGCGCGACATCCGCGGCATCGGGTTCAAGAGCGCGGACGTGGTGGCCGAAAAAATGGGCATCGAGAAGACCAGCGACCTGCGGGCCCGCGCGGGCGTGGAGCACGTGCTGGCCGAGCTTACCGACGAGGGCCACTGCGCCTGCCCGCGCGACCTGCTGGTGGCGCGCAGCCGGGAGATCCTCGCCATCCCGGACGACATCATCGGCCGCGCCATCGACTACGGGCTGGCCCAGGGCCGCCTGGTGGCCGAGACCCGGCCGGAGTACGACACGCCGCTCATCTTCCTGGCCGCGCTGTACCACGACGAGACCCAGCTGGCCCGCAGCCTGCGCGCCCTGGCCGCCGGCCTGCCGCCGTGCCCGGCCATCGACATGGACAAGGCCATCGCGTGGGTGGAGGCGCAGGTGGGGCTGGAGCTGGCCCCGGCGCAGCGCGAGGCCCTGCGGACCGCCGTGCGCTCCAAGGTCATGGTCATCACCGGCGGCCCGGGCGTGGGCAAGACCACGCTGGTGAATTCCCTGATCCGCATCCTGCACGTCAAGAAGCTGCGCGTGGTCCTGTGCGCGCCCACCGGCCGCGCCGCCAAGCGCCTCGCGGAAACCACGGGCCGCACCGCCAAGACCATCCACCGCCTGCTCGAGTACGACGCCCGCTCCGGCCGGTTCCGCCACGACGACCAGCACCCGCTCGCCGGCGACGTGTTCATCGTGGACGAGACCAGCATGATCGACCTGCCCCTGGCGTACCAGCTGGTGCGCGCCATCCCGCCGCATGCCGCGCTGTTCCTGGTGGGCGACGTGGACCAGCTGCCGTCCGTCGGGCCGGGCATGGTGCTGCGCGACATCATCGACTCCGACGCGTTCCCGGTGTGCCGCCTCACCCAGGTGTTCCGCCAGGCCGCCCAGAGCGCCATCATCACCAACGCCCACCGCATCAACCAGGGCTGGATGCCGGAGATCCCCGCGGCCGGCGAGAAGTCCGATTTCTATTTTATTGCCGCCGACGATCCCGACAAGGCGGCCCCGCTGATCGCGCGCCTGGTCAAGGAGAACCTGCCGGCCAAGTTCGGGTTCGACCCGGTGACGGATATCCAGGTGCTGACCCCCATGCGCCGCGGCACGCTCGGCGCGCACAACCTCAACGCGGTGCTGCAGGCCGCGCTTAACCCGGACGGCCCGGCGATCGAGCGGTTTGGCTGCCTGTACCGCGCCGGCGACAAGGTCATGCAGCAGAGCAACGACTACGACAAGGACGTGTTCAATGGCGACATCGGCCGCATCCGGAAGATCGACCCGGAGGAGCGGCAGTTGGTCGTGGAGTTTGACGGCGAGGACGTGATCTACGATTTGAACGAATTGGACGAGCTGATGCCATCCTACGCCGTCACCATCCACAAGAGCCAGGGCAGCGAGTACCCCTGCGTGGTGATCCCGGTGCACACCCAGCACTTCATCATGCTGCAGCGCAACCTGCTGTACACCGCGGTCACGCGCGGCAAGAAAATGGTGGTCCTGGTGGGCACCACCAAGGCCCTGGCGATCGCGGTCAAAAAGACCGAGGCCCAGCGCCGCATCACCACCCTGCGCGCGCGCCTGGCCGGCGGTTGACGCGGCTGACGCGCGAGACGCGGGTATCCTGCGGCGCGGCCGCGGGCACGGCGAAGGTTTTCATCACCGGCATGTGCTGCATGTTGTCCGCCGTGGTGTCATCGGTCCGGACCGGCGCGGGCGGCGGATCCCAAACGCGGGAATCAAACACCAGCCCCTGGGCGAAGACGCGGTTGGCCACGCGCGTCGGGACATGGCAGGCATTCAGCCGGGCGTTGGGCAGCACGAAGTCGTAGGGCCGGTCGCGGCTGGTGTTGGTGCCGGGGTTGCCGTGTTGATCGGCGGGCTGGTGCTCGTCGGACAGCAGGTCGGTGAGCTCCGCCAGGGCCATGGAGGCGCGGGTGGCGATGTTGAAGTCACCGCACAGGACAAGGTAATCGTCCGCGGGAAAGGTGGTGCGGATTTTCTGCGCCAGGAACCGGGCCTGGGCAACGCGGCGCTCGGCGCGGTTCTGGACCAGGTGCACGCTGACCACGTGCAGCGGCCGGGGTCCGGGAATCTCCAGGGTGGCCCAGACCAGGGTGCGGTTTTTCACGTAGGGGTCCAGCCACGAGCCGGTCGCGCGGATGGGCCAGCGGCTGATGACGCCGTTGGGCAGCGCGGCGCCTTTCTCGCAGAAGTAATGGTATTCCGGCCCGAACGCCCGGGCCACCAGCGCGGCCGGTCCGCCATCGCGGTAGTTAAACTCCTGGATCCCGACCACGTCCGGCTTGAGCGCCTTGAAAATGCGGATGGCTGGCTCCTCGTATTCCTGGCTCGTGCTGCTGGAAAGATTGGCCGACATGACCGTGATCGGGATCCGCTCGTCCGGAACGTCCGCCCGCACCGCGACCGCCGCCGCCGCGCCCAGGCAGAGGCTCAGCACCGCGCCATAGCGCATGGTCCTGCGTAAAAACATGGGCGCGAACCTACCCCCCACACCCGCGGAAAGCAAGCCGATTGGGCCGCTGCAACCGCGGCGGTACACCGCGCCCGTTTTTTCAGCGCCCGTTTTTCATTTGACGCGGGTTCCGGTGCTGGGTACACCATGCTGGACATTGGAAGGAGTTATGCGCATGAAAACGATTCTCAGCTTGTGTCTGATTGCCACCCTGGCCACGGCCCTGGCCGAAACGCCGCCCGCCGCCGCCACCGATCCCCTCAAGCGGATCGTGCTGGCCAACGTGGACAACGCCGTCAACCCGGCCGTCATGGAGCGGGTGAGCACCGCCGTTGAGGAAGAGCTGAGCCTGCCGGTAGAGGTCCGGGCGCTCACGCTCGATCCCCAGGAGACGCTGAACGATTTTGTTGACCCGCTCAGCGCTGCCAAGGGCGTCCATGACGCATGCATCGTGGCGTTCGTAGCGCCCAGCACGCCCCAGTCCATGCACTATGAAATCCAGCCGCCACAGGCCCTGGCCGTGATCAATGCACCGGTCTTCCTGTGCGACGATGACGAGAAATATTTCCGCCGCCTCAAGCGCATAACCATGCGCAACCTTGGATTCATCTTCGGCCTGTCCCCGGCGCCGGATCCGCACTGCGTGACCCGCGATTATCTGGATTTGAATGACTTTGACCAGATGGGCACGAACTTCACCCCGCCCTGGCTTGATCGCTTTCAAAGGGAGTCGGCCCAGCGGGGCCTCCAGGCCCTCGAGTATTCCGCGCCGGAGATGGTCCCGGCCCCGGAAGCGCCGGCGCCCGCCCAGTAACCGGCCGGGGTTAATTGGCCGGCGGCGCGCCAATGCCGGATCGCAGCCTGGCGCGCACCAGCTCCAGGCTGCGTTGCGCCTGCTCATAATCCGGCCGGGCGTCCAGCGCCCGCGCGAAGCACGCTTCGGCCCGGACGAGATCCCCCACGGAATAGCAGGCCACGCCCAGGTTGAACAACGCCACGGGATCCTCAACCGGATTGACTGCGATGGCCCGGCTCAACGTTGTGACCGCTTCCGCGTGCCGGCCGATCTGCCCCAGCAGGGTGCCGAGATAGAACAGGGTTTCGGGGTTGTCCCGCGAGACGTCCAGCGCCCGCGCGTAGTGGTGGATTGCATTGGTGACGGCGCCCTGGCGCGCATAAATCTTCCCCGCCTGCAGGTGCGCCTGCCAGAAGTTCGGATGCGCCGCCACGGCGGCCAGGTAATGCGGCAGCGCTTCCCGGTCCGCGCCGCGCTCTAACAGCAGGTTGGCCAGGTTGTGGTGCGCCACGACATTGTCCGGATTGGATACCAGGGCGGCCCGGTACAGGGTTTCGGCATCCGCGTACAGCGCGGCTTGGTGGCGGGTGGCCACGCCGCATGCCAGCAGTCCGGCCGCGAGGAGGGCCCAACCCCACGGGCGACCCGCGCGCGGCACCAGGTCGCCGAGGCCGGCCAGCGCCACCAGGATCCCCGGCAGCAGCGCATACATCCAGTGGTCGGCCACAAAGGCAAAGGTGAAGAAGTTGTTGTCGAACAACCCGCTGACCGGGAACAGCGCGCAGGCATAGAACACCAGGCCGAACAGCGCCAGCCGCGCCCAGGCGCGCGCGCGCCACGCGCCGAGGCCCAGGCCGGTGGCCGCCGCGGCCGCCAGCGGCAGCCAGGCGGTCCAGGCCTGGGGCTGGACGACCCACCGCGGGTAAATCATGGCCAGGTGGATCGGCAGGATGGCCTGGCCAAGGTAAAACCAGAACGCCTTGCCGGCCACCACCGCGCGGAATGCCGTCCCCCCCAGGCGCGGGGAGACTTCCGGGCCGGCATACGCCGGGTGCCAGAGGATGCGCAGCGCCCCGGCCGCCACCGCCAAAACCAGGAACGGGATCAGCGCCAGGGCCGCCCGCCGCCCCGCGTCCCGCCAATACGCGGCCAGGTTTGCGCCGGATGCTCCCGCGCGCCACCAGGCCGCCACCCACAGCACCAGCGGCAACAGGGCCAGGGTCGGCTTGGTCAGCAGGCCCAGGAGGAAGCAACCCCAGGCCGCCCAGTACCGCCCGCCGCGCAACGCGGCCGGCGGGGCGGGATACGCCAGCATGGCCAGGAGATAAAACAGCATGGCGAGCGTGTTCTTGCGTTCCGTGACCCATGCCACCGTGGCGGCCTGCACCGGGTGCAGCGCGAAAAATGCCGCGATCCAGGCCGCGCCCGGCACCCGCCAACGGCGCAGCAGCAGCCAGAGCAGCCCCGTGTTCAGCAGGTGCAGCAGGAGGTTGTCCACCCGGTATCCCAGCGGGCGGGCGCCCCACACCTGCCATTCCAGCCAAAACGAGGTGTAGTAAACCGGGTAATATTCGATGCTGGCCGCGCTGAACCAGATCTGCCGCAACCCGGATGCGCTCCGCAGCAGCGGATTGTCCGTGACATTGCCGTCATCGTCCCAGAGGAAGCCGCCGGACAGTGACGGCCAGTAGGCTGCCACGGCCAAGGCGGCCAGGACCACCATCAGACCGGCGCGCATTGGACGATCAAAAACCATGTGCCACCTATATTCTCTCACGGGGGCACGGAGCGCACGGAGAAAAACGCCGGAAAAACAAGGCCGCCGGCGGCCGCACCCGGCCGATCTGCCCGGCGGCGCGGGCGTGTATCCGGCGGCCGCTCAGACCTTGGGCCGGTGATGGTAGTGGGTGTGCAGGAGCTTGTGGGAAATCTCGCCCAGCGGCACGCCGAGGAAATCAGCATAGAGCTGGCGCACCTGGGGGTTGTCGTGCGACTTGCGCAGCTTCTTGCCCTCGTCCTCGCGGTAGATGGCGGCGATGCGCGCCTTGCGCACCGCGTCCGTGGTGAACCGCGGCTGGCCGCCGCCGCCGATGCAGCCGCCGGGGCAGGTCATGACCTCGACGAAATGGTACGTGGCCTTGCCGGCCTTGATGTTTTCGAGCAGGCGGCGGGCGTTGCTCAGGCCATGGGCCACGGCCACGCGCACCTCCACGCCCTCGAGGAACTTCCAGTCCGGCTGGGTGCCGGTGATCTTGAGGGCCGCCTCCTTGACGCCCTGCAGCCCGGCCACGGGCGCGACGTGCAGGTTGTCGAACGGCAGGGGCTTGCCGGTCACGATCTCCCAGACCGTGCGCAGCGCGGCTTCCATGACGCCGCCGGTGTTGGCAAAGATGTCGGCCGCGCCCGTGGACAGGCCGAGGGGCGCGTCCATCTCGCCGTCCGGCAGGTCGCGGAACTCGATCCCCGCCTGGCGGATCATGCGGCCGAGCTCGCGCGTGGTGAGCACCACGTCCACGTCGCGGACGCCGCTGGCGTTCATCTCGGCGCGGGCGGCCTCGAATTTCTTGGCGGTGCACGGCATGATCGACACCATGAACAGGTCGTTGGGCTCCTTGCCGATTTTCTTGGCGTAATAGGTTTTCACCAGGGCGCCCATCATCTGCTGGGGCGACTTGCAGCTCGACAGGTTGGGCAGGAACTCGGGATAGAAGTATTCCACGAACGAGATCCAGCCCGGCGAGCACGAGGTGAACATGGGCAGCGCCACCTTGGGGTCCTTGCCCACCAGCGCCTTTTTCAGGCGCATCAGCAGCTCGGTGCCCTCCTCCATGATCGTGAGGTCCGCGGAGAAGTCCGTATCGAACACCGCCTTGAAGCCCAGGCGGCGCAGCGCGGTGACCATCTTGCCCGTCACCTGGGTGCCGGGCGGGTACCCGAAACACTCGCCCAGCGCCGCGCGGATGGCCGGCGCGGTCTGGACCACGGTAATCAGCTCGGGCTGGTCGAGGCTGGCCCACACCTCGTCCACCTGGTCGCGCTCGGAGATGGCGCCGACCGGGCAGACCGCGGCGCACTGGCCGCACTGCACGCAGGCCACGTCGGCCAGATCGGAGGCAAAGGCCGGGCCGATCGTGGTCCGGAACCCGCGGTGTTGCGGGAACAGGGCGCCGACGCTCTGGACCTGCTGGCAGACGGTGACGCACCGGCGGCACAGGACGCACTTGGCCGAGTTGCGGACCAGCGCCGGCGTGCTCTGGTCGTCGTGCGGCGGCGGTTTCTCGCCCTGGTAGCGGATTTCCTTGATGCCCAGGTCGCGGGCCAGGGCCTGCAGCTCGCAATCCTCGTTGCGGTTGCAAGTCTGGCAGTCGCCGTTGTGTTCGGACAGCAGCAGTTCCACCACCGTGTGGCGCGCGGTGCGCACGCGACGGTTGTTGGTCTGGACCTTCATGCCCTCGACCGCGGGCATGACGCAGGACGCGGCCAGGTCGCGCATGCCCTCGACTTCCACCAGGCACACCCGGCAGGCGCCGATGCCGTGCATCTTTTCCAGGTAGCAGAAGGTGGGGATGTGGATGCCGGCCAGCTTGGCGGCTTCGAGCACGGTGGCGCCGTCCGGGGCTTCCACGGGCACATCATTGATGGTCAGTTTCATAAGCGTTGATCTCCTTGCGGCTTGCGGGCCGGTCACCAGGTCGCGATCTTCTTGCCATAGTCGCAGCGCAGGCAGCGATGGGCCTGGTGCACCGTGGTGGCTTCGTCCCAGGGCAGCTCGACTTCGTCAAAGTTGTTGCGCCGCCGCTCCACGGCCATCTGCGGCATCTGTTCGCGCGGCTCCATGGACGGGTCGGCGTCCGGATCAAAGGCGGCCGCCACCGGCTTCTGCTCGCGCCAGAAGGCGTGCTTTTCGCCGGTGAACAGCAGGTCGATCCCCACCGCGGCCTTTTCCCCGGCCGCCACCGCGTCGATCACCGAGGCCGGCCCGTTGACCGCGTCGCCCCCGGCGAAAATCCACGGCACCTTGGTTTGGCCGGTCACCGGGTTGGCCACCTCGATGAAGCCGTTTTTCTTCAGCGGCACGTCCACGCCGGCGAACATGGCCGCGGCGTTGAGCGACTGGCCGATGGCGGCGATCACCTGGTCGGCCGGGAGCACGATTTCCGAGGAGGTGTCTTCCTGCGGCCGCCGGCGGCCGGAGCGATCAAAATCGCCCAGCTTCATGCGCCGGCATTTCACGCCGGTGACCCGGCCGTCGCGGGTAACGATGGCGACCGGCTGGGTCAGCATCTGGAGCTGCACGCCCTCGTTTTCCGCCTCCTCGATTTCCTCGGCGTACGCGGGCATTTCGTCGCGCGTGCGGCGGTAGACGATGGTGACGGTCTGCGCGTCGAGGCGCAGCGCGGTGCGCGCGGCGTCGATGGCGGCGTTGCCGCCGCCGCAGATGACCACGTTCTTGCCCACCGGCACCGAGCCGCGGATGTTGTACTGGCGCAGGAACGCCAGGGCCTCGGTCACCCCCTCGGCGTCCTCGCCGGGGATGCCCAGGCGCACGCAGTCCGGCGCGCCCACGGCCACGAACACCGCCTCGAAGCCCTGCTCGCGCAGGCCGGGCAGGGTAAAGTCGCGCCCCAGGCGGCGGCCGGTCTCGATCCGCACGCCGATCCGTTCCATCATGCGGATCTCGCGCGCGAGGATCTCGCGCGGCAGGCGGTAGGCGGGGATGGCCTGGACCATCATGCCGCCCGGCCGCAGCTCGGCCTCGAACACCACCGGGCGGTACCCGAGCCGGGCCAGGAAATAGCCGCACGCCAGGCCGCCCGGGCCGGCGCCGACAATGGCGATCTTGCGCTTGGCGTTGGCCGGGTTCTCGCGCACGTCCGGCACCTGCACAGTGACTTCCTGGTCCACCATGAAGCGCTTGACGCCGCGGATCGACACCGGCGCGTCCAGCGACGCGCGGCGGCAGCGGTCCTCGCAGGTGTGGAAGCACACGCGCGCGCAGGCCGCGGCAAAGGGGTTGCGCTCGCGGTGCAGGCGCAGGGCCTCGGCATAGCGCTTCTCGCCCACGAGCGACACGAAGCCGGGGATGTCCACGCCCGCCGGGCAGGCGCTCTGGCAGGGCGCGCGCGTCAGGTCCGGGCACACGCCGGCCGGGCAGCGCTTGTCGCGGATGTGGGCCACGTACTCGTCGCGGAAATAGCGGATCGTGGAGAGCACCGGGTTGGCCGCGGTCTTGCCGAGGCCGCACAGCGCGGTTTCCTTGATGTCGTTGCCCAGGGCGATCAGGCGCTCGATGTCGCCCTCCTGGCCCTCGCCGCGGCAGATGCGTTCGACCATCTCCAGCATGCGCTTGGTGCCCACCCGGCACGGCACGCACTTGCCGCACGACTCGTCCTGGGTGAACTCGAGGAAGAACCGCGCCATGTCCACCATGCACGAGTCCTCGTCCATGACGATCAGGCCGCCCGACCCCATGATCGCGCCGAGCTGGGCGATGGCCTCGTAGTCCACGGGCACGTTCAGGTGCTGCTGCGGGATGCAGCCGCCCGAGGGGCCGCCGATCTGCGCGGCCTTGTACTTCTTGCCGCCCGGGATGCCGCCGCCGATGTCGTAGATGATGTCGCCCAGCGGGACGCCCATGTTGACTTCCACCAGGCCCACGTTGTTGACCTTGCCGGTGAGCGCGAAGATCTTGGTGCCCGGCGACTTCTCCGTGCCGAACGAGCGGAACCAGGCCGCGCCGTTACGGATGATCAGCGGGATGTTGCCGAAGGTCTCGACGTTGTTGAGCACCGACGGCTTGTCCCACAGGCCCTTGTTGGCCGGGAACGGCGGGCGCGGCCGTGGCTCGCCGCGCTGGCCCTCGATCGAGCGCATCAGCGCGGTTTCCTCGCCGCACACGAACGCGCCCGAGCCCTGGGCGATGTGGATGTCGAGGCTGAAGTCCGTGCCCATGATGCGGGTGCCCAGCAGGCCGCGGCGCCGGGCCTCGGCCAGGGCGTGCTCCAGGCGCTTGATCGCCAGCGGGTACTCCGCGCGGCAGTAGATGTAGCCGGCCGACGCGCCGACCGCGCGCGCGCCGATCATCATGCCTTCCAGCACGGCGTGCGGGTCGGACTCGATCAGCGAGCGGTCCATGAACGCGCCGGGGTCGCCCTCGTCGGCGTTGCACAGGATGTACTTGGGAGTGCCGCTGGCGCGGCGGCCCAGCTCCCACTTGATGCCCGTGGGGAACCCGGCGCCGCCGCGGCCGCGCAGGCCGGCGCTCTTGATTTCCTCGCAGATGGACTGCGGGGTCATCTGGGTCAGCGCCTTGGCCAGCGCCTGGTAGCCGTCGCGGGCGATATATTCCTCGAGGCTGTCGGCGGCGATCAGGCCCTTGTTGTGCAGCACCACCAGGTGCTGGCGCGCAAAAAACTCGATGTCCTTGTAGCGCGGGATGACCTGGCCAGTGACCGGGTGCCGGTACATGAGCCGCTCGACCGGGTGCCCGGCGCTCAGGTGCTGGGCGACGATCTCCTCCACGTCCTCGGGCGTGACCCGGCAGTAAAAATGGCCGCCCGGGTACACCACCACGATCGGCCCGCCGGCGCAGAACCCGTTGCAGCCCGTCTCCACGACGCTCACCCGGCTGGCCAGCCCATAGGCCGCCAGCGCGTCGAGCAGCTTGCGCTTGACCGCGGGCGCGCCCGACGACACGCAGCCGGTGCCGAAGCACAGCATGACATGGAACCGGCCGTCCGCCGGGGCCTCGGCGGCGGGCGACTCGCGCAGCGCCATCACGGCGGCCTGGGCCTGCTTGATCCGCTCCAGGTCGCCGGCGGACCGGATGACCTCGCTGGTCGGGGTCTTGCTCATGCGGCACCTCCCGCGACCTTGGGCTCGCGGTCTAAATATTGCTTGATGATTTCGTTGATTTTCACCGGCCGCACCCGCTTGAACACGTCGTCGTTGATGGACATGGTGGGCGCCAGGCCGCAGGCGCCGAAACAGCGCGCGACCTCGATGGAAAACATGCGGTCCGGCGTGGTCTCGCCCACGCCGATGCCCAGGCGGCGCGTCAGCGCGTCGAGGACCTGCTTGCCGCCGCGCACGTAGCAGGCCGTGCCCAGGCACACGCGGATCAGGTACTTGCCGCGCGGCCGGGTGGAGAAGAACGAGTAGAACCCGATCACCCCGGCGACCTCGCTGTACGACTTGTCCAGGCCGAGGCTGATCCGCCGGATGGCCTGGTCCGGCAGGTAGCCGAAGATGGCCTGGGCCATCTGCAGCACCGGGATCAGGCCGCCGGGCCGGTCCCGGTACTCGGCAATGAGTTCGTCCAACCGGGCGTACAGTTCCTTCTCATCCGCTGCCGCGGCCTGGCATGCCGCACATTCCGCGCTCATGGGGGCTCCTTGTGAAATTTGGGGTTGCCGTTTTTGCGCGGCCGCCGGCGCCGCATCCGCCGTGGCGGCGGTCGCGCCCGGGGCCCGGGGCATCCGACCCGGAGGCGTCCGGATCAATAACCTTCGTAAATGTACTTCTCGTAGTGCTTGATCAACTCGTCCTTCTCGTTGACCATGTACTTGACGAGATCGCCGATCGAAAGGATGCCCACCACCTTGTGCTCCTTGAGCACCGGCAGGTGGCGGATTTTTTCAATGGTCATCAGCTCCATGCAATCTTCGATCGTGGTGTCGGGCTTCACGAAAATGACGTTGCGGGTCATGATGTCCTTGACCTGCATCCGGACCGGGTCGCCGTTGGCCAGGACCACCTTGCGCATGAAGTCGCGCTCCGACAGGATGCCCAGCATCTTGTCCCCCTCCATGACCAGCACGGTGCCGGCGCTTTTTTCGGCCATCACCCGGATGGCGTCCACCACGTTGATCTCCGTCCCCACCGAGTACACGGCCGTCCCTTTTTTCGCCAGCACATCAGCCACCGTTGCCATGCGGTCTTCTCCTGTCGGTTGCGCGGGTTGCGTCGCTTGTTAATAATGAACAATAAACCGGGGCATTCTATACCGCGCCGCGGCCCGGGCGTCAACTGGCTATTTTAAATGGGGGCCGCCGGCCGGGGGCGGCGCGGCCTTAAAAGCATTGACAGTCCGGGGCCGGCCGTCTATGGATCAAACCGTAAGGATGGCAGCCCATGAAGCTGGTGAAAGGTGCATGGATATGAGCGAGCAAAAGCCCAAGCGCAAGATCGTGATCGTTGACGATGAGGCCAACATCCGCTTCGCCCTCAAGAAGCTGTGCCAACTGCTGGAGGTGGAGGTCGCCGGCGAGGGCGGGTCCGGGGAGGAAGCCGTGGCCCTGTATGCCCGCGAGCAGCCCGACCTGATCCTGCTGGACATCAACATGCCGCGCAAAAACGGCGACCAGGCCCTGGAGGAAATCCTCAAGATCAACCCGGCGGCCTACGTGATGATGCTGACCTCCGTGGCCGACATGAACACGGTCCGGAAATGCATCGCCCTGGGCGCGCGCAATTACATCCTGAAAGACAACCCCCTGCCGAAAATCAAAGACATGCTCGTCAAAAGCCTGCGCGAACTGGATGCGGCGCAGCCGGCATGAAAGAAAAATACGACTTGGCGGAATTGCTCCGGGACGCGCAGCGCGACGAGGCCGACCAGTCCACCGCGCCGGTGCTGGTATCCCAGGGCGACATTGAGTTTCTGCTGCGCAACCGCCAGTCCGGAACCCCTGACCGTGACCGCAACCAAGACCGAACCCTTTCTTGAGCAGCTGGCCGCGATCGCGCGCCTCACGCCCGCCGAGACCGAGGCCCGCGCGCGCCGCTGCAACGGGGACCAGTATGCGCTGGTGCGCACCCTGGCCCACGACGCCCCGCACCTGAAGGAGGCGCTCGGCAAGCTGTGGGGCGACCAGCTGGGCGTGGCCTACGTGAACCTCCAGACGAGCATCGTCCACCCGGACACCCTGCAGAAGATCCCGCGCGACTTCGCGCTCCGCTACGGCGTCCTGCCCCTCTACGAGTTCGACGACGTGGTCACCATCGCCACCGCCACCCCCGGGGACCCGGACCTGGAACACCGCATCCAGAACACCCTGCACCTGTTCATCAGCCAGGTGTTTTCGTTCCCGGAGGAGATCCAGGAGGCCATCGCCATCCACTACCAGACGCGCGATGAGCTGAGCGCGCTGCTCAAGGCCGTCACCCTGGAGGACGGCTCGCTGAGCCAGGAGATGGTCACGGTCGAGCAGTTGCGCCGCCAGGCGGGCGACGAGTACATCATCAAGTTCGCCCAGGGGTTGCTGATGCTGGCGCTGAGCCAGCGCGCCAGCGACATCCACATCGAGCCGCGCGACCTGCACCTCAGCATCCGCTTCCGCATCGACGGCCTGCTCCAGGAGCAGCTCACCCTGGACCCGCAGTTGCTGAACGCGCTGGTCAGCCGCCTGAAAATATTGGCCGGCGCCGACATCTCCGAGCGGCGCAAGCCGCAGGACGGCCGGATCAAGCTCGAGTTGCCCAGCCGGGTGGTGGACCTGCGCTTCTCCACGGTGCCGACGATCTACGGGGAAAAGGTGGTGCTGCGGATCCTCGGCCAGAACACGATGAAGGGCGTGCCGGACCTGGCCACGCTCGACCTGTCCGTGTCCGTGCGCGAGAAAATCGCCATGGTCAGCCACAGCCCCAACGGGGTGTTCTTCGTCACCGGGCCCACGGGCTCGGGCAAGACCACGACCCTGTACTCCATCCTCAAGAGCATCAACCAGCCGGACATCAACATCATGACCATCGAGGACCCGGTGGAGTACCGCCTCGAAGGGCTGAACCAGATCCAGGTCAACCCCACGATCGGGCTGGATTTCTCCACGGCGCTGCGCGCGTTCCTGCGCCAGGACCCGGACGTGATCCTGATCGGCGAGATCCGCGACGTGGCGTCCGCCAAGATCGCTTCCCAGGCGGCGCTCACCGGCCACCTGGTGTTCGCCACCCTGCACACCAACAACTGCCTGCAGGCCGTCAGCCGCATGATCGAGATCGGCGTCGAGCCGTTCCTGGTGGCCCCGTCGCTGATCGCCCTCATGGCCCAGCGCCTTGTGCGGCGCATCTGCCCGCACTGCAAGGAGTCTTACGCGGCCGCGGCCGCGGAAATCACGGACAACTTCACCGGCGACCCGCCGGCGGAGCCCCTCCGGCTGTACCGCGGCGCCGGGTGCGCCCGCTGTAACCAGACCGGCTACACCGGCCGCCTGGCGGTGCACGAAATATTTGTCGTGACGCCCGAGGTCCGCAAGCTGATCTCCGACGGCGCCTCGATCATGCAGATCGAAACCCAGGCCCGCGTCCAGGGGTTCAAGCCCCTGCGCTACGACGGCCTGAAAAAAGCCATCCGCGGCCTGACCACCCTGCGCGAGGTCGACCGCATCACCTACACCAGCGAATAAGCCAAGGAATCCCGCCATGCCCCGCCGTACCCCATCCGCCCGCGCTCCTGCCCGCCCTTCCCGCGCCCCGGCCCGCCGCCTGCGCACGGTCGACTGGGTGCCGCGCCAGCCCGGCCGCCTGGTGCCCGGCCAGGTGCGCATGGTGGACCAGACCCGCCTGCCCGAGGAGCTGGCGTACTTGGAAACCGACGATCTCCAAACGATTTGGCAAGCCATCAAGACCCTCCAGGTGCGTGGGGCCCCGGCCATTGGCGTGGCCGCCGCCATGGGCGTGGCGGCCGCGGCCCAGTCCGCTCCGGCGGCCACCGGCGCGGAGCTCGTGGCCGCGGCCTTGGCGGCGGCCGACTACCTGGCCACGTCCCGGCCCACGGCGATCAACCTGTTCTGGGCGCTGGAACGGATGCGGGCCACGGCGCGCGCGGGCGCCCACCAGCCGCCAGCCGCGCTGGCCGAGCGCCTGGCGCGCGAGGCCGTGGCCATCCGCGACGAGGACGCCCGCATGTGCGAGGCCATCGGCCGCCACGGCGTGACCCTGCTCCGGAACGGGTGGGGCGTGCTGACCCACTGCAACGCGGGCGGCCTGGCCACCGCGGAACTGGGCTCGGCCCTGGCCCCGGTGTACATCGCCCACGAGCGCGGGATGCGCATCAAGGTGTTCTCGGACGAAACCCGGCCCCTCCTGCAAGGCTCGCGCCTTACCGCCTGGGAACTGGGCCGGGCCGGCATCGACGTGACCGTGATCTGCGACAACATGGCCGCGGACGTGATGCGCCGCGGCTGGGTCCAGGCGGTGCTCGTGGGCGCGGACCGCATCGCGGCCAACGGCGACGCGGCCAACAAGATCGGCACGTACGGCCTGGCCACCCTGGCGCGCGCCCACCGCCTGCCGTTCTACGTGCTGGCGCCCAGCAGCAGCTTTGATCTCAGCCTGGCCAGCGGCGCGGATATCCCGATCGAGCAGCGCGATGCGCAGGAGGTCATCCACGGCTTTGGCCGCCGCACTGCGCCGCGCGATGCCCAGGTGTACAACCCGGCCTTCGATGTCACGCCGGCACGCCTGATCACCGCGATCGTCTGCGAAAAAGGCATCGTCCGGCCGCCGTATAAGACCGGCCTCGCCCGCCTGCTGCGCTCCGCGGCGCCGGCGCCGCGGAGGCGCAAATCATGACCGCCCCGCCCGCGCCCGTTCCCGGCAAGCCCCTGGCCGGCAAGCGCATCCTGACCATCGACGACAACGCGGCCATCCGCAACATGGTCGTCTACATTTTCAACGCCGAGAAGGCGCGCGTGGAGCAGGCGCGCGACATGGAGACCGGCCTGGAGAAGCTGCGCGCCGCGCAGGCCGCGGGCCAGTCCATGGACCTCGTGTTCCTCGACATCACCCTGCCGGGCAAGCCCGGCGACGAGCTGCTGCGGATCGCGCGCGAAGACGCGGCCCTGCGCGATCTGCCGATCATCGTCCTGACGTCCAGCTCCTCGCGCGCCCAGTTCCAAAAATGCAGCCAGCACGGCATCAACGGCTACATCGTCAAGCCGCCCTCCCGCGAGCGGCTCCTGCAGGAAGCGTGCAACGCGCTGCACCTGAGCGATCCCTACCAGGGCGCGGCGCCCGCGCCCGCCCCGGCGCCGGCCGCCCCCGGGCCGCAGTCCGCAACCCCGGC